>NZ_JBHVYA010000017.1:103846-133508 GCF_042881255.1 Streptomyces sp. NPDC058279
GCCCGCGGCCCGACCCCCACCCCCTCCGGGGGGGGCCGCGCCGGCCCGCCGCACCCCCACGTCCAGGACGTCCGGGTCGAGCAGCAGGTGGTCCGGGGCCGGCAGCCGGCCGCGCAGCTCCGTGTCGAGCGCGGCGATCAGTCGCTTGCGCTCGGGCGCGGACACCGGCCGGCGGGTGTCGTCGGTGATCCAGGCCCGGCCGAGTCGGTTGACGAACACGCGCTGCTCGCCGGTCTCCTGCTCACGGTTGTGCAGGTGCTGGCGCACCGACAGCAGCACCCGGCCGGAGACGTCGGCTACGACCTGCTCGGCGGCGGCCACGACGAAGTCGCGCTCGTCCTGGGTGAGGGAGTCTCGCAGTAGCTGGTCCAGGCGGCGGAAGAGCTTGCCGGGCGCGGCCTTCAGCAGCTCGACCGCGGCAGTGGTGTCGCCACGGGCGAGCAGCTCCTCGACCCGGCCGTCGAGGGAGCGCACCGTCTTCTCGCCACGGGCGACGGCGAACACCTCGGCCGCGTGCGGCCACTGCGGGTACTCGTGCGGGTGCAGCCGCTCGCCGAGCCGCTTCCACATCTCGCGGTCGGCGGGCACGTCGGCGAGCTTGGCCGGCGCCGCGGCGACGACCGCGTCAAGGCCCGCGAGCAGCGCCCGGCGCACCGATCGGGGCAGGGTGCGCAGCCGTGTCGGCTCCTGCAGGGTCACGTCACCGCCCACGAGCGCGCAGGCCAGGCGGAGCACGTCGGTGACCGTGTCCAGCAGCGGGCTCGCACCGGCCATCAGCCGGGCCTGGTTGACCACGGCCCGGTTCTCTCGTACCGGGATCTCCTCGGGCTGCGGCCCGTCGACGCAGTGGCCGGCGAGATCCTGCAGGTCGCGCAGGCCGTCCTCACCGAGAGGGGTGGCACTGCCCGTCAAAGCCAAGTAGAGCGAGGTGATTTCGTCATCGAGGGCGCCACCCAGGTGGAGGACCGTCACACGGTCTCCCGCCGCGGTGATCAGCTCGTCCTGGTGCGCGAGCATCTCGGCGTAGGTGTGCCGGTAGTTCCCGTAGGACGGGAGGGTGAGCAGGTTCACCACCCCGGTGCTCAGCTGCTTCAGGACGCTCGCGCGCGTGCCGTCGTCGGCGAGCGCGTCGGCGATGCACCGCATCCAGAAGTCGTAGGTGTCCGGCACATTGGCGGGGAAGTCGATGAAGTACACGTTGTGCCGGACGTGGTCACCGACCATCTCACGGACGGTGCCCAGCGTCCGTACGGCGATCTCGACGACCGCGCCCTCGGAAAGCCCCGAGAGGTGGGCGAGCAGCTCGGCCGAGAGTTTGAAGCCCGCGGACATCAGCGCGGCGTCGAACTGCCGCGCTGCGGCAGCGCCTTCCCCGACGGGTCCTGTGGGGCAGGGGATGCGGTGGGTGTGCCGGATGACCAAGGGTTCGAGTCGGTGGACCATCCCGGGATGATCCCAGGGCGGAGCGAGCCGCCGCACCCGGTTTTCCCGGTGCGGGTCCCGTGCCCGCACAGCCCTACCGAAGCGGCCCGTCGCCCAACCACCCACCCGACCGCAGGACCCGAACGGCGACAGCGAAGGGCTGAACGCGTGCCCGCGAACCGGTGCAGCCGGGTCTCAATACCGACCTGCCGCGGAACGTGACCTCCGATCGCGGGAAGATCCAACAGCCGCTGCGTCACCCGAGTCACGCCCCGGCAGCAGCGGTCACCCTGAGCCGGCTACCGCAGCCAAATCCCGTGGCCGGGTGGCACATGGGGCCGGCATCATCCCCATGTGATGGTGATGCAAGCCGTTCTGGAGACTTTCGCCACCGACGACTTTTCGCTCTGGCCGGTTCGCGAGCAGGAGTCGCACGGCTACCTCGTTCTGGACCGGAAGCTGACTCCGGCGGAGGTCGGCACGGCGGTCATGCGCATCGCCGGCTGCAACAACTGGGAGCCGGAGGAGGAGCCCGGGCCGCGCCCGACCGACCCGCTCGGCACATTCCTGCACGGGCTGCTCACCATGCCTGATCCGTTCGCCACCGGCGGGTTCCGGGTGACCGACAACGCCACCAACACCGTCTTTGTCGAGCCGGGCTGCTGCAACGGGCTGGAGACCTGGCGGGACTGGCTGGAGGTGCTCGACGGCACCGGCTGCGCCTCCTTCGGCCACGATCCGTCCTCGGTGGCCGAACGCGTTGGCGACACCGTCCGGCTGATGCTCGACGCCTACGGGACGGACGGCAGCCCGGTGATCGAGTTGTCGGTAGACCGGGTACGCACGCTCGTCACCGGTGCCCAGCAGGATTTGCAGGACTTCCTCAGCCTTGCCGGAACCTGGGCTGAACAACACCTGCCGGCACATGCCACCGCCGTCACTGCCGCCCTGGCCCGGGCACTGGACCTGGCGCCCACGAAATGACCAGCTTCCTGACCCACCGAGCGCACGTGCACGACGCCCGCCTGCCCCTCCGTCGTCGGCACAGCGCGCTGCGGACCTGCATCACCCTCTTCGCCCCGTACGGCTTCCGGGCGACGTACCACCACGTCACGCTCAGCGCCGGGATCCCCCGGCGGCTGGAGGCGGATCCGGACGCGCTGGTGCGGGCGGTGGAGGAACTGCATGAGGCGCGGGTGCTGTGGCTCGCGCGAGCGGATGAGTACGCCGCGCAACGCCGGGCGGAGAAGCGGGCCGGGCGGCAGGCTGTACCGCGCCCGCGACCATGGTGGTTGCGGAGCAGGTGGGACGGCCCGGACCACGCCTGGCGCCAAGACCCGTTTCGCCACCCGTCGCTGCGGCTGTGGGACTACGTCCGGCGACAGAACGCGATTCTGGACGGCGCCGAGCTCCCCGGCTGCCCGGCCTGTGGGGATGAAGGGCCTCGGCGGCTGAGTTCGACCGGGCACGGCTGGGTCGAGGTGTGCCGTGGGTGCGCGTGGGTGCAGGCGCCATGTCGGTGCGGGCAGCGGCACCGGTTCGTGCCGGAGATCCCGTTCAGCTGGAACGGGATCTGGCAGCGGGCGCACATGAGCGATGACGGCATGCCGAACCCACATTGGCCTGCGGGCTGAGGTCGTCCCGTAACGATCTCCGCGTCCCCTCAGGCACGGCCGGCTTCCGGGCGGCCTGCTGCGGTGACCAGGCAGCGACGGCCCGTTGGACGCCCACCCCGGCCGCGTGCCCGTCGGTCAGCATGCGGAGTGGTTGACGGCTCAGCCCGCCGCCGGCGAAGCCGGCCGGCCAACTCAGAACCCCACGCTGACCGCCCGGTGCCTGCCCGGTGCCGCCAAGGCGGGGCACCGGCTCCCGCTCGCCGACGCGGAGGCAGCTCACGCGTTCGGCGGTGTGGCTCGCAGGCCGCCGAGCAGTGTGGCCAAGTAGCGGTGCGCGGTGTCGAGCCGGTCGGCGGAAGAGCCGCTGTGGACGTTCACGGCGTAGGCGATGCCACACATGAGCGGGACGAGATCGGCGGCGGCCAGGTCGGGGCGGACCGCTCCGGCGTCGCGGGCCCGTTCGAGGAGGAGGGTCCCGGCCGACCCGAGCGACCTCTTGAGTTCCGTAGTGCGCGGCAGCGCGTCCGTGGCCGCGGCGGTGACCGGGGACAGCGAGGCGTCGGTGACTTGCGCTTCGACGGTGCGGATCAGGAATCCCTCCAGCGCGCGCCAGGGGTCGGTGTCGGCCAGCGCCCTCTCGCCGTACGCGGTCAGGGCTTCCAGGCAGGGGGTGGCGACAGTTTCCAGCAGTGCTTCGGGTGTGGCGAAGTGGCGGTAGACGGTGCCGACGCCAAGCCCCGCACGGCGGGCAACGTCGTTCAGCTGCAACGGCGTGCCCTCGTCGACCAGGCCGCGTGCGACCGCGACGATCTGGTCCCAGTTGCGAGCCGCGTCCTTGCGCAATGGCGTCTGCGTCATGAGCGCAGTCTAATTGGATAGCCCATCCGGATGGTCCTGCGGCCTGCGTCGTGACCGTATGCGCGGTCATGCGGCCGAGAGGGGGGCGTGCCGTTCGCTGAGTCGGCGTACTGCCTCGGCGACGCGGGGATCGGTTGCCGCGCGAAACGGCGTCACGGGGCGAGCTTGCGCGCCGATGACGATGCCGGTCCGACCGGTCAGGGCCTCGTCGCCGGCGGCGAGGACCGAGGGCCTGGCAGCCACCGAAGCCGAACCCGACGTCGAGCGTTCGAATGTGCGCCGCACCAGTGGCCACAGCATCCGCAAGGCGGGCGAGACGATTTTCGGGTCCGTCAGCGTGCCCTTGGTCATGTCGGTAGCGGCGCCTCCCGGATCGGCGGCGAACACCGATACACCCGTTCCGTCGAGCCTCGCGGCCAGGTCGAACGTGTAGGCGAGATTGGCGAGTTTCGCGCGGCCGTACCAATGGAAGCCGTAGTAGCCACCGGGCGGCTCAACAGCGTCGAACGCCCGCTTCGCGACTCTCACCGCCCCCGAGGTCACGTTCACGATTCTGCTCGGCGTACTGGCCGCCAGGGTGGGGAGCAGCAGTTCGGTCAGCAGGTACGGCGAGAGGTGGTTGACGACGAAAGACGCCTCGACACCGTCGATGTCCCGTCGATCCGCGAACATCGCCCCGATGTTGTTGACCAGCACGGTCAGCGGCTCACCCGATGCGGCATGGTCGCCGGCGATCCGCTCGGCGAGCGCCCGCACCTCGTCGAGTGAGGCAAGGTCGGCGGACACGAACCGCCCGGGGTGTTCGGGATCCGTGGCGTTGATCCGGTCGACCGCCCGGGCACCCCGGTCGGCGTTGCGTCCTACCACGGTGACCGCGAACCCGGCGGCAGCCAGCCCCAGCGCCGTCTCCAGACCGATGCCGGCCGTTCCCGCCGTGACCACAGCAGTCTTCTTCATACGTGCCCCCATCCCGGTAGATCCGGATGACCCATCCGCTTAACGTGAAGGTAGCACGAATCGGATGAGATATCCGTTTGGGGTTCCGGTCGACCGCCCAGCGGAAGCCGGGCACGATCGCCGTCGCCCTGTTCCAACAGGGCGACGGCGGTGATCGCAAGGCGGCGGACGAACTGCGCCGCCCTTCGGCGATATCGCAGTTTCCGCCTGTCCCCCTCAGCGAGACGGGGCAGGTCCAGCTCGGTGCGCCGGATCGGTACGTCTCCGCTCCGGCGGGACGAGCAGAGGACCCCGTGGTGGGACTCCACGGCCGGCAGGGACATCACGTCCAGGGCCCGCCCGACACCGGGGCCGCCTATGTCCCGGCCGCCGCGGTGGTGGGTGAGGCACCGGTCAAGGCCGGGCCAGAATGTCGGTCACCCGGTGCGCGTAGATCACCCGGCCGCATGGGGAGCCGGGGTCCGTGCAGGTCGGGTCCGTGGAATCCATGCGGTGCTCGGTCAGCGACCACAGGTATTGCGTACCGCCGCCCGGCACGCCCTGCCCGTGCTCGAAGGACAGGTCCTCCGGACCGACCGCGTTGGTGATGTTGGCGCCGTAGTCCACCAGCCGGCCTCCGGAGACGGTCGCCCGGCGCAGGCTGCCGCTGTGGGTGGTCCAACTGCGGTTGAAGTAGTACATGCCGTTGTAGCGTGCCGCGCCCTGGGTGAGGTCACGGGGCAGGTAGAACGCACCCGTCGCGCTGACCACACCGTTGGTCGACCGCAGCAGGCCGGTGGCGTCGTCGATCGGCAGCGCGCCCACACGGCCCTTCTCGGGGTGCGCGTCGTCTGAGTCGCAGTACTCGCCCATGATCAGAGCCGGAGCGGCGGACGCGCTGCGGTCGACGGAGATGTAGGACGCCTTCGGCGCTCCGGTGGCCGCACAGGTCCCCGCGGAGGAATTGCCCTGGGCGCTGACGAACTTGTACGAGGCCACCTGCGGCATCACATACCGGTACGTGTAGCCGTAGTAGACGTTGTTCTGTCGGCCGATCTGCGTTTCGTCCCGGACGTTGCTCTTCAGGCCGTCCAGCGTGGTGTCGTCCACCGATGCGTTCTGGTCCGGGTTGAGGTCCAGGAGGGAACGCATGTCGAAGACCCGCAGGCCGTTGAGGGTGTCCGCGACGTAAAGGTAGTTACTTGTACCAGGCGATGCCGCCCGCGTGGACGTCGACCGCCTTGTAGGAGACATGGCCGTAGCTGTTGTAGTACGGCTCCACCAACAGGACGTGACGGTACCGCCGGCCGTCGGGGTCGCCCGGTACCGCGGTCTCGGGGTCGAGAAACGACAGCCGCACGCCCTTGCCGCCGACCTTGTCGTACCAGGCGGTGACCAGTGGCTTGCGGGTGCCCCACAGTTCGTCGGCCTGGGCGTCCGAGACACCGGTGATGCCCTGCGGTACCCAGTCCTCGGTGGTGGAGTCGCCGGGATCCCAGCAGAGCTTCCTCGCGGGGGCCAGCACCTTGCCGTCGTCGCCCGAGCCGAACGGGTCCGTGGTGCACGACGCGCCCGTCCGCGCGACCCGGTTGCCCTGGTCGAGCAGGTCCTGCACGCCCTGTGCGGGCAACGCCGCTTTCAGATCGGCCACCTGACCGCTCAGGTCCGGACCGGACTTGAGGTTGAAGGAAGACGCGGTCGCCGGGTCTCCGGGGGCCGCCTGGGCGGGGGAACCGATCACCGGAATCGAAAGGGCCACCGCCACTGCGGTGGCGATCCAACCGGCCTAGCGGCCATGGGACTTACGGGGTGGCATCACTGCTTCCTCGACCTTCGCTCTGGGGAGAGAGCGAGATCATACGTACGTCGGCCACCGGACACGCACGCACCGGGGAAGTCCGGCCGGGGTCTGCCGGGTGACCACCGGACCCCGGTCACAGTAGGCAGGCGCTGGTCTGTCAGATCTCGCATCTAGGCTTGTCGCAGAGATCGAGCAAGGAGCGGGCAGTGCGAATAGAGCGTCACCAGGTAGGCGGGGCCGCCGTGTCGGCAGCGCGCGATGACTTCACGAACCGCATCGGGGGCCAGGTGCGTTCCATGTCGAGGGCCGGCCGGATTACCACCTACGAATGGCAGTCGATCGCCGACGAGTTCCTCGGCTACCTGGGCGCCCTCTCCGTCGAGACACCCGACCTCGACACCGCGGAGGCCAAGGCAGCGCTGAAGGACGCCTCCGAAGCGGCGGCCGGCGCCGTCGCCTACGCCGCCTACCACCCGCACTGCAGCTTCCACGTCTTCCTGGAGTACGTGAACTTCGGTATGAGCTACGACCCGGGTGACGACTCCCCTGAGGAGAGCGTGACGCCCGGGGAGTGGACCGACGCGCTCTGCCTGACGGTCCTCACGGACAAGGCCAAGTGGCACGGCGAGGCCTTCCACTTCGCCCGCGACAAGTTCGCCGCGCAGGCGCAGGGCACGCCCGCCGGAGAACTCGCCACCGGATTGATGGCCGTGGTCCTGGACGACACCGGCGACGACGAGGAGTACCCACCAAGCGCGCGAGCCAAGCTCACCGCCATCGAGGCTGCGCTGGACCGCATCCGAGCCCGCGCCGCAGAGACCGGCGAGCCCTTCCTGGACCGGCCGGACAGCGCGGCGCTCCACGCGCTGCGGGCCTTGGTCGCCGAGGACCGCGAAGCCTTCGATGCCGCGCTCGCCGATCTCCTGACCAGGCACGCCAACCTCCACGGCCCCGCCGCCTCCCCCAGCACGCTGCTGCCCCTTGTTCCCCTTGCTCTCGCCGCCCTCGCGTACCGGACATTGGGCTGGGCGCCCGCCGTCCGCACGCACTACCTGCCGTACGCCTTGATCACCGGCTTCGAGACCCGGGGCCCGCGGGTCGCCGGATTCGGCCGAAACCGGCGGCCGGACGCTGTCGCCGCGCTTGCCGCGGGCCCGCTGGTGGTGGAACGGCCGGACTGCGAGCGCGATGGGATCCCGCGGGTCGAGGCCATGTACGAGGAAGACCTTCGGGAGGCGTTCGCTGCCGTCGAGGGAAAGCCCCTTGCTGTCTGGCGTCTCGGCAGCGTCATGGACGATCAGGCACGCCTGTTCAAGTGGCGGGCGGGGAACCCCGGCGACGACACGGACGCCCAGCTCGCAACCCTTCGGCTGGCCTCCCGAACGGGGGCGGCCATGTTCCGCATCGCTCTGGCCGAGCCGGATTCCGAGGTCGAGGTGACCATCGCCGAGCGCACACTGCGCTATCCGGCCGACCGGGGCGAAGAACTCGGTGCCGGGAACTGGCAGACGGCCGTTGCCTTCGCCTTGATCACCGGCATACGCGAGGACCTCGCCCCGCTGGTCCTCACCGGCCCCACCTTCGCCCGCCCGGATGGCTCCGCCTTCGCGGCGTACCGCGAAGCCCTCCACTCCTACCTGAAGGGCGCCGACCCCGAAGCGGCTGCGCAGCGGGCGTTGCAAGAGGACGAGAAGGCCAGGGACTGGGGCTTCGCGATGCCGCCGGCCGTGCTGCTGTCGCAGCTCGTGGAGGGTGACGAGGAGAGCTTCAACCTCGCCTTGGCCGACGCGCTCGAAGCCCACCGCGACTACTACCAGGTCGCCGACCGGGCCGATGACCCGGATGCGTCCGTCAACCTCGACATCCTCGCCCTGGCCTGTCACGCTCGCCGCCGAGGCTGGGCCATCCGCGTGGAATCCCCCTACCTGCCGCAGGATCTCTTGCAGGCCGCCGAACCCTTCCGAATCTTTCAGAACTGATTCAAGTCATCAGGTAGCTGGGGCACTTGTTCAGTACCGGAATGGACGAGTGCCCGTCAGTGACCACCCGCGCACGAACCGGCCGGAGCGCACTGTCAGGAGGTCGACGCCGCCGACAGAGGCACCGTCCGCCCCGGTTTCAGCCGTCCAGAGAAACGCTATGTGCCCACGCTCGAGGTCGACGACGGGCTGCCGATGCACCGTGAAGGCGGCTGGGCTGTTGGATTCGGCCTGTCGCTCGATCAGGTGGGCCAACTCGGCGGGGCCGTGCGCGTCGCCGTCCGGTCCGGCCCCCCAGAACAGGTGGAAGTCGTCCGTCACCACCTCCGTGACCGGCTCGGCCCGGCCGTTGCGGAGCTGCACCCAGCGCCGGCACAGGTCATCGATCGCGGCAGGGTCGGTTCGACCGGCCGCCTCGGATCCTGGATCGGGTTGCTCACAACGCCGCTCCGCCACGAACGTCCAGTTCTCCCGGATGCGGTCTTCCTTGAGAATGTTGACGTCGATGCCGGTCAGTACCTGACCGTCGGCCTTGCGTACGTCCCACAGGTATGCGAACCGGTCACCGGCGTCGACGAATACCCGCGGGCTGAAGACGTTCACATGCCGGGCGCGGTACCCGGCAACGAACCGTTCCTGCTCCTCCGGGCCGATCACCGTGTCCAAGTCGGCGCTGCGATTCGACCACTGCGCGCAATCGTCGGACATCAGGCCGTATGCCAGGGCGGGATCTTCGTTCCACATGCGACACCACGTGATCATGCGCTTCTCGTTGTCCATGAGGAACAGCATCACCGGCCCTCGCGACACCGTCCTGTCGGTGTTTCAGATCACCGACTGAACGGTTCGGCGTCCAAGCGCCTCAACTCGGCTCTCCACTGTGGTTCCCGGGACGCCACTCGTTCGTCCGACAGCTCCAACGAGGCGATCCGGTCGAGGTGGAAGCCTCGGACCGCAGATCGTAGCCGGCACCACGCCGCCAGGTACCAGCCGCTCGGCCCCCACAGCAGCCCCAACGGCTCGACGTCGCGCGTCGTCACCGCGCCGGCCCGATCGGCGTAGGAGAGATGAAGGACACGTCCGGAGACCACTGCCTCGACGAGGATCCCGCTCGTCACATCGCTCCCGCCTGGCGCGTGGTCCCCGACCCGGTATACGAGCCGCGCGAGCGCTTCCTCCCGCTGTCGCACGTCGCTGGGCAGCACCGCCAGCACCTTCTGACCGGCGCGGCGTGCGGCTGCCGCGAACGGCGTGGACCCCGCCGTACGAAGCGCGACGCTGATGGCGAGGGCCTCAGCGGCGCTGAGCGTCACGGGCGGCAGCGTGCGGTCCCGGTCCAGGCTGTATCCCCCGGCCCGACCGGCGTCACTGCGGATCGGTAGGCCCGACTGCCTCAGCGCCTCCAGATCCCGTTCTATGGTCCGCACGCTGACCTCGAACCGTCGCGCCAACCACGGAGCACTGCGTGGCCGTGGCGCCACCGCTCGAAGCTCCTCGACCAGTGCATACAGGCGATCGGTGCGGTTCACGGTCCGAGCCTATGTCAGCTGACGTTTCGGCAGCCTGTCTATACGCCACCGGCAAAGCCGGGCCGGGCGTGGTCGAGGTTCGCACAGCGTCCGCACTTGGCCTCTTCGTCGAACTGTCGCGCGAGGCTAGGAGTGCCTGTCGCCCTCGACGTTGGCGATCATCCTGCGCAGCACCTTGAGTGCTGTCACGTAATCGTCGTCACTTATGCCCATGTGGACCACGGTGCGCAGCTCGGTCACCAGCTCGCGCAATCCCACCCTGGCGGCCTGCCCGGTGTCAGTGAGGTGGAGGCGCTGCTCGGCGTCGATGTGCAGCCAGCCACGGTGGAGCAACTGGTCGACGACCCGGGTGATCTCGTTCTGCCCGTCCGCAAGGGGCGACAGCTGGGCGACCACTTCCTCGCGGCTCGGCGCCGCCGGCCCACCGTTCACGCGGTTGAGTACCCAGTACTGCGGCTGCGTGACGTCGACCCTGGCCATGGCGTCGCGCAGATGCCGTGTGACGGCCGAATGAGCCAGGCCGCTCCAGTAACCGACGGGCTGAGTGGCCAGCATGTCGTCGGTAGCGGCCGGATCGGCCGGCGCCTGGTCAGTGGAGGTTCCAGTCAGCTCTTCCATGATCGCGACGCTACACGCCCCGTGCGGATGCGTACATGCCGAATGAAAGCACGCATTTTCCGATGGAACTGACCGGTGGTGTTGTACGCGGCCGGCCGGTGTGAGTGCCAGGCATCGGCTCGTGTTCATCGACCGAGTGAGCGCCACACGCATCCAGTTGCGCCATGACCTGCGGCACGCGGTCCGGCGTTGCTCTTGGGAGTCGACCGCTCCACAATCAGCCGGGAGATCGGCGACGTCAGGGGTCTGCCCGTCGCCCGAGGCTTCACGGTGCCCGACCACCCCGGGTCCGGCTGCGAACTCCGGCGGACATCTTCGCCTACGCCCAGGCCGAAGGCGTCTCGTCCCCGACCGCACCGTCACCCCCTGACAACGGCCATCCCTCAGGCCATCACATCGGCGCCGCGATCACGCACCAGGTCGTTACAGCCGACGGCCAGTCACACGGCTGCCCGTACCTCGCGCCGGTCTCTGGTGGGTGCCGGTATAGGCGAACAGGAACGGCCGGGCATTGGGGCCGAACCAAGGAGGCATTACGCTCGTGATCCACAACGAGTCGGGGGAGTTCAGGATGCGAAGTGCCGTCGTCACGCCGGAAGGCGACCGGATCCGCTGGGTCGAACTGCCCGGGGCTGAACCGGCCCGGGTCTACGTGCACGGGCTGGGGGCCACTTCGCCCGCTTACTTTGCGGCGAGCGCAGTACATCCGCTGCTCACCGGGCGACGGTCTCTGCTGATCGACCTGCTGGGACACGGGCACAGCGACCGGCCCGAGGAGTTCTCGTACACGCTGGAAGCTCATGCCGACGCTCTCGCCGCCGCGCTGGAGCAGGCAGGCACCGGCGCCGCCGAACTGATCGCGCACAGCATGGGCGGAGCCGTCGCGATCGTACTGGCCGACCGGCACCCCCACCTCGTCTCCCGACTGGTGCTGGTCGACGCCAACCTGGACCCGATCCCGCCCCACCCCGCCGCCGAGGGCAGCAGTGGACTCGCCGCCTATACCGAGCAGGAGTTCCTGGCCGGCGGCTGGACCGAGGTACGAGACCGGGTCGGCGCGCACTGGTGGTCCACGATGCGGCTGGCGGGCCGCATCGCCCTGCACCGCAGCGCCGTTCACCTGGCCGCGGGCACGACGCCGACGATGCGCGAGCTGCTACTGGAGCTGAAGATCCCGCGCAGCTACCTACTCCCGGCCGAGGACGGCCACTTCCCCGGAACCGAGGCTCTGGAGGCGGCCGGAGTGGCGGTCGTCCCCATCCCGGACTCCGGGCACAACATCATGCTCGACAACCCCGACGGCTTCGCCCGTGCCGCCGCGGACGCCCTGGCCAGGGACTAACTGATCGTTACACAATGAGGTCTGGAGACGGCGAGGTATATGAGGTGCAGCCGGTTCAAGCGAGGGCCTGTCCGGTCTGCCCCATGCAGCTCCGTCTTGCGGCCTGACCCACGACGGCCGGCAGCCTCACAGGCTCACCCGCTCGACCTGGGCACCGTGCATAGTTACCTCATGGATCGATTCGCTGGTCAGGCCCGCCTCGAATGGTGGGCCAATCAGTCGACTTGCCTCGAGATGTACGACATCGACATCACCGTCACTGTCGACGCGGTCGGCACATGGCGGGCAACCGGTCGGCATGTCAACGCCCTCGACACGACCCAGCACGAGGGCTGGGACTTCCTCATGGAGATGGATCCCCACTTCTCCATTACGTTTCCCGGCGAGGATCGCGGCGGGATCGTGGTGCGAGTCGTCGAGGCCGAGAATGGAACCCTCTCGCTCACGGAGGCACCAGACTGGAACGGCTCCGTAAACGTCACCTTCGACCTCACCTGAGCTCAGCCCCGAAGGGCAGGAACCCGACTTCGGGCCCTGCCACCGACTCCGGCATATCGCCCCCTACCGATCTTTCAGAATGAAGTGCGTAGGCGGCGAAGGCATATGAGGCTGCAGGCCAGTGTCAAGGCCATCGGGCCCCAGCGCGGCCAGTTGTTCGCCGGGGTCGCGCCGATGGTTCAACTCCTCGTGGGCGGCCTGGGCTCCCTCGTTCATCTGGTGGAGAACGGGCACATCGGGTGGTGGCTCGGTAGCTGAGGTCCCACGGTGCCGATTCAGGGGCGGGCCGGCTTGCGTACGGACACGAGGACGTTCTTGTTGTCGTTGCGGGTGAGGAACACGCCCGCCCCGTCTGCGGTGTGGGCGTAGGGGACCTCCGTCCCCGCCTCAAGGGGTTTCGCGTTGCCGCTGGGGGTACTCAGGTCCAGTTGGGCGAGCACGTTTGTGCCGGCCGCCGAGGCGTCGGGCACTCCCCCGTACGCGGTGCCGTTGTCTTGGATAGAAGCCACCGCGATCGTCTTGCGGTTGCCGTCCCCCTGCAGGCAGATGCCCCGCTTGTTCTTGAGGTCGAAGGCTACGGAGCCGGCGGCCAGGTACTGGCCGCTCGGAGATGAGACCAACGGGTAGTCGCGGATGGGTTTGTCGCTTCTGGCGACCTCCTGGCCGCAGACCAGTCGGGCCTGAGGCGCTCCGGTGCGCAGGCCGTGGACTGACCACACGGGGGTGTCGCCGGCCGACGCCGCTTGCCAGCTGATGAGGGCGTGTCCGGCCGCGACGCCGTAGACGCTGCCGTTCCAGAAGCCCAGGAAGCCTGCCTTGGCGCCGATGCCCTCAGGGGTCACGGTGTCGCTGAAGTAGCGCCCGGGGATGCCGAAGCCTCCTCCGCCCATGGCGACGAGAGGACCGTCCGCCGTGGCGGCGACGACGCGGCTGGTGTTGCACATGGGGGCGGTGCGGCACTGGGTCAGCAGCCGGTCGGCGTCCTGCTGGACCGCCACTTCTCCGGTGGTCACGTTCACGGTCGCGCCCCGGTTGGGAAAGAACCCGGTTTCCCCCCAGGCAACGAGCAGCCGGCCGCCCGTTGCCTGGACGTGGATCTCGCCGGGGTCGGCCGACACCGGCACGTCGATCTCCCGCAGGGGCTTGACCGATTCCCCTTTCGCGTCCGCCGGGAAGATCGCGAGGCGCACGATCTCGGCGCCCTCGTGTAACTGATCCTTGCCACGCAGGCCGTGGGCATAGGCCACAACGTATCCGCGGCCGTCGACTTCCACGCCTGTCACGTCCGGGATCTCTGCAGGCCCGTCGGAGGAAGCCTGGGCTTCGGCTACCGGGGTCGGTACGGACCAGGGAGCAGACCGCCAGGCCAGCTTGCCGCTGCTTGCGCGAGCGGAGATGGTGTAGCCGGCGGAGGAGGCTTGCATGAACGCGACGGTCTGGGACCGAGGTACCACCGTCACTGGAAGCGTCGTCACGGACTGCGGTACCCACGAGAGCACCTCGTCCCATCCCTGCGTGGCATCAAAGGAGGGCGGCACGCTCAACTTCGTGAGCGGTGCGGTGGCCTTGGTGTCATCGAACCACCCTGGCGGCTTGTTCCCCGCGGTGTCAGTACCACTGGAGCAGCCTGTGGCCAGTAACGCCAGCAGAGCTGCTGCGGTCATTGCGTGTGCCGTGCGCATCTTCTCATCCTCCACGGGCTGCGGCGATCTTCGCCAGGACAGTAGCAAGCTGTTACGACATGTCATCTGAGTGTTGGTGTAGGTTCCGATTTGGCTTGCCGCCTGGCGCTGCGCTGACCTGCGGCTTTGATGGTTGTCCAGGTGACTTGTCAGCGCATTCGTCCAGCGAACGTGTCGGATTCTTCAGCGGAGACGGCCCGTTCGGGCAGTGCACGGACCCACCTGATGGTGGCTATGAGTGAGAATGCTGCGCATGACGACTTGAAGAGCACCGACTGGGCGGCAGCGCTGGGTCAAGGTCGCGGCCTGGGACACGGTCAGGCACGGCGATCGCCGAATCTGCGCTGCCTGCGGGACACCCGTCCGCTCCTACCAGTTCCGTCTCTATGAGCCTGAGTCCTCGATGTTCGAGCGGTGCGTCGGCTTGGCATGGTGTTCCGGGTGCCGGATCTACTCCGGTGCGATGGTCCAGATTCCCCGAACGCGTGTCCTCGTCGACGCGCTGGTATCCCTGCCTGCGGACGAGTGTGTTCGACTGCGCCGCAGCGAGGCGGAACTGATCGACTATCTCGATCGCCAAGGCGACCGGTAGTCGTGATCCACATCCAGAGGGTGACCGGTGACTTGATTCGCTGTTCAGGACGCATCGGACGCGTCCGGAAGTTGGCCTGAGGTTCGCGCTTTGCCCAGGGAGCCTGCTCTTGGAGGTAGGCCGCCGTCCTGTTGAAGCGGTGCATCCGTAGGATGGCGTCATGACTGCCGATGTCCCGCTCACCCGAGAGTCGTTCCGGCGGCTCCAGCCGATCAACGTACCCAGCCCGGTCTCTCAGTTGCCGGATCGTGTCTGGACTGACGAGGATTGGGACCGGATCCGGCAGGGTTATCGAGCCCGGGACATGGATGAGAAGTGGAACGTCTTCGCTGAAGGCGCTGTCCTGTTCATGCATCGGAGTTGGACCGGCCACGGTGTCTATCAAGTGACCTTTGCCCCCGTGGCTGGCGGCGGGAAGAAGATCGCCGCTGCTCTGGTGGAGGCCGATGGTGAGCGTTATCGGGCCATGGGCGACGAGTATGACTGCCTGATGATGGAGCTGATCATCAGCGCCATCGTCCTTGGAGAGCCCGCCGCCGACCTCCGGGCCGGTCTCGTGGAGTTGACTGCGCGGTCTTCGGGGAGGAGCGATCTTCCCTCGGGCGTGGTGGAACACAGTGTTCTTGGGTTGCGCTCGGGATCGTAGGCGTTCTGGAGCGCTCTCCAGCCTTCTTGGCATGCTTTTGTCCAGAAGGGGCTGTCGGCTTACTCAGGCCGCAGTGCGGCGTTGAGTGGGTGACTCCCACAGTCGTAGTCCGGAGCCGAGCTTCATCGGTGAGACAGCCACATGCATGGTGTCGACGAGGTCGGCGTCGAGAAACTCCCTGATGGTGCTCACGCCGCCGCCGAGCCGGACGTCCTTGCCCTGCGCCGCCTCGCGGGCCTGCTCCAAGACGGTGGCGGGGTCGCCGTCGACGAAGTGGAACGTGGTGTCGGACAGCGTGAACGAAGGACGCTTGTGGTGGGTCAGTACGAATACCGGAGTGTGGAACGGGGGCTCGTCACCCCACCAGCCCTGCCAGGCGAGGTCCTGCCAGGGCCCGCGCTGGGGGCCGAACTTGTTACGGCCCATGATCTCGGCGCCGATGTTGTGGGCATAGTCGCGCGTGAGGTAATCGTCCAGGCCCCGGCTCCCTCCAGGGGCGGTGCGCATGGGCCAGCTCGCCGTGGCACCGGCCCAGGCGAACAGCCTCGCGGGATCGACATGCCCGAACGGCTTCTCGAGGGTCTGCTCCTCACCGGCACCGATCCCGTCACTTGAGACGTTGAAGTTCTGGACCCGCAGTAGCTGAGTCACTTGCTCCTCCTGTGCTGTCGACAATGGTGGTAAGACTCGCCGGGCGGAGAAAACTCGTCGGTGCTCTCGTGACCGGTCAGAAGTTGCCATCAAGAGGCGAGGCGGACACAGCGTGATCCGACCACAACGCCCGTACTTCCTGCTTGGTAGCACGTCCCTCACTCTCAGCCCGGTCGTTTTGCCGTGTCGAGGTGGTGAATGACGCGAGGCCGCCTCACTCCAGGACTGGCAGCCGGTAGCGGCCCGGCGTCGCGCAGCCCTCGTAATGGACCGGATTCGGGATTTGTATCAGTCGGGTATCCGTCGGGTATCAGGGAACGCTTCATTACCCGTCGAATCGGTCGACGAGTCCGTCCCCGGTGACGGGAGGCCGCGGGCCGACGCCGCGGACCCGACACCTGTCCGAGCCGCTCCACCCCGTCCGACCTGCGGATTTACTGGTGGAAGGGATGCTGAGGGAGCGATGCGGGTCCGCCGTGTGACACGGTTGCCGGGTCCGGTGTCTGCCTTATCGTTCCTTTCAGGTCGCCGGTCGCGCGCTTGGTGCGTAAGGGACCGATGCCGCACCTGAACCGTCGAACAATCCGAGCAGGAGTGATCCGCCCGTGTCCTCGCCCGCCCCGGCTCCGCCCTCATCGCGCCCTGTCCGCGTGTTGCTGGTGGAGGACGACGACTTGATGCGCCGGTCCTTCACCGTCGCCTTGGAGCGCTACGGATACGAGATGGCGGCCGCGGCCGACGGTCTCGCGGGCCTTGAGCTCTTCCGCGACGAGAACTTCGACCTGCTGATTCTGGACGTGATGCTGCCCGGTCTGGACGGGATCGGTCTGTGCCGCAGAGTCCGGGAGACCAGCCTGGTGCCCGTCTTGATGATGTCCGCTCGCGGCGACGGGCTCGACGTCGTCGCCGGTCTGGAGGCCGGAGCGGACGACTATGTGGTAAAGCCGGTGGAGACCGGAGTGCTCGTGGCCCGCATCCGGTCGTTGCTGCGGCGGGCGACCTACGCACCATCCGCACCGGAACCCGGACGAGCCCGGGCCGACGAGCTGCCACCGGCTGAGAATGAGGTGCTGGTCTTCGGGGACCTGGCCATCGACACCGGCGGGCTGGAGGTGTCCGTCTCGGGAAGCCCGGTCGCGCTGACCCCGACCGAGCTGAAGTTGCTCCTCGAATTCGCCGCCCACCCGGGAATCGTCCTTGACCGACACACCCTGCTGCGGAACGTGTGGGAATACGGCTGGGACGGTGACAGCCGGGTCGTGGACCTGTGTGTGCAGCGGCTGCGCCGGAAGGTGGGCCGGGACCGGATCGAGACGGTCCGCGGCTTCGGCTACAAGCTCAGGCGCTGAGGCCGGTGCATCCGATCCACCGGCTGCGACCGGCCCGCGCGTCCCTGCGCCGGAAGATCGCAGGGCTGGCCGCGGCCACCGCCTGCCTGGTCGCGGCGGCAGTGGGCGTGCTCGTGCACATCTGGACCGCGCAGGACATCCACGAGCGGGCCGAGGCACAGGCCACCAACAGCGTGTACGCGGCCATGGACACCTACCGGCGCACCGGAACCCTCACCGACGGTGCCGAGCTCGATCCGGCCGACCTGCCCGCCGCACTGCGGCATCCGGCCGACAGCGATCGGCACACCGCCTACGACGGGCGCGTCGACGGGAACGTGGGCCCGAGCGTCTGGGGCGCCCAGCGGGTCGACGGTTCCGGGAACCGGGTGCTGGCCGTCCGGGTCAACATGAGCTCGGAGTTCTACACGCTGCGCCGACTCGACGCGGTCATGGTGGCGGCCTCACTGATCGCCCTCGCGGCGGCCGTACCCCTGGCGGTCTACGGAGCCGGGCTGCTGGGGCGTCGGCTACGGCGGGTCTCCGAGACCGCGGTCCGGATCTCCGCCGGGGACCTGGATGCCCGCACCGGGCCCACCAAGGGCCGTGACGAGGTGGCGGACATCGCCGCCACCGTCGACCTCATGGCGGACAGCCTCAGCCGACGTCTGCGCACCGAGCGGCAGTTCACCGCGGACGTGGCCCACGAGCTGCGCACCCCCGTCGGCGGTCTGTTGGCCGCCGTCGACCTGCTGCCGCCCGGTGAGACGGAGGAACTGCTCCGGGCCCGGGTGCGCGACCTGCGCGGCCTGGTCGAGGACCTCCTGGAGATCTCCCGGCTCGACGCCGGAGCCGAACAGCCGGTCCGCGCCCGTGTCCCGTTCGGCGCGGTCGTAGCGGAGGCCGTGACCCGCACCGGCCTCGACACCGAAGTCACCGTCGCCGGCGCCGGCGCCGGCGCCGACGCGGACGCGGACGCCGATGCACCGAGCGAGAAGGCCGGGCAGACCGTGGAAACCGACCCGCGCCGCATCGAGCGGATCGTCGGCAACCTCGTCGTCAACGCCCACCGGCACGGGGCCACCCCGGTACGGGTCACCGTCGCGGGCCGTACCGTCGTCGTCCGCGATCACGGCCCCGGCTTCCCCCCGGACCTGCTGCGCGAAGGCCCGCGCCGCTTCCACACAGGCGCGACGGAGCGCGGCGCGGGCCACGGCCTGGGCCTGACCATCGCCCTGGGCCAAGCCCGGCTCCTCGGCGCCGAACTGCGCCTGGACAACGCCCCGGACGGCGGCGCCGTCGCCACCCTGCGCCTGCCGGCCTGACCGCCCGGTCCCTGCCACGGAACCGATACGAAGGGCAGTGGCTGCCGAAACGCGGTGCCCAGACCCCGACACGTTCCCGGGTACCTTCCTCGCCGCCGCTGAACGAGCGGTCCAAGCTGTCGTACGGGGTCACCTCGCTGCTACAGAACCGATGCACGACGAAGCGGACGCCGATACACGGCGACGCACTCCCCGATACGTTCCCCGGACACCCTTCGAAGTGCACCTTCCGCACCCGAAGAGGAGTCCCCTGTGACCGTCCACTCCCTCGCCCCGCACGAGCCGCGTACGACGACCGGCACCGCGGCCGCCACCACCGAGCTGTCGAAGGTCTATGGCAGCGGCGAGACCCGCGTCGTCGCCCTGGACCGGGTCAGCATCGCCTTCCGGGAGGGCGAGTTCACCGCGATCATGGGTCCGTCGGGCTGCGGCAAATCCACCCTGATGCACTGCGCCGCCGGGCTCGACTCGCCCAGCTCCGGCTCGGTGCGCGTCGGCACCACCGAACTGAGCACCTTGGGCGACCGGCAGCTCACCGCGCTGCGCCGCGACCGGATCGGCTTCATCTTCCAGGCGTTCAACCTGCTGCCGACGCTGACCGCCCTGGAGAACATCACGCTGCCGCTGACCATCGCCGGTCGTCGCCCCGACCGACAGTGGCTGAACCGCGTGGTCTCCTTGGTCGGCCTCTCCCAGCGCCTCGACCACCGGCCCGCGCAACTGTCCGGCGGACAGCAGCAGCGCGTAGCGGTCGCCCGTGCCCTCGTCTCCCGGCCCGCGATCATCTTCGGCGACGAGCCCACCGGCAACCTCGACTCCCGCGCCGGAGCCGAGGTCCTCGGCTTCCTCCGCGACTCGGTGCGCGAACTGGGCCAGACCGTGGTCATGGTCACCCACGACCCGGTCGCCGCCGGCTACGCGGACCGCGTGGTCTTCCTCGCCGACGGCTGCCTCGTCGACGAGATGGCACAGCCCACCCCGGACCGGGTCCTGGACCGGATGAAGGAATTCGACACCCGCTCACGCACCAGCTGACGACCAGCTCGTACACCGGCACCGCACCAGCCAGCCGCTCGCTCCGTCGAGCCCGCCTCCCAGGATCCGCACCCCATGTTCCGTACCGCCCTGCGCAACGTGTTCGCGCACAAGACCCGCCTGCTGATGACCGCGTTCGCGGTCATGCTCGGCGTCACCTTCATCAGCGGCAGCCTCGTCTACGGCGACAGCCTGAGCCGGGCCACCACCGCCAAGGCGACCGACGGCTACGACCGCATCGCCGTCAACGTCGCCGCCGATGCCGACCCCGCGAACGGCGGCCGACCGGGCGACCTCGACGCCCGCACCGCCACCGCCCTGGCCAAGCTCCCCGGCGTCGCCGCCGCCGCGGGCCGGGTCGACGGTCTCGCCGCCGTCGCCGACGGCGAGGGCAGGCCCCTCGGCAACGGCAAGGACGCCCGGGGCGGCAACTTCGCCCCCGCGGCGGACGGCAAGGACCCCGCGTACCACTTCACCGGGGGTTCCGGCCCGACCGGCGACGACACGATCGCCCTCGACGCGGCCACCGCCACCAAGGGCGGCTACCGCGTCGGTGACACCGTGCGCGTCGGCACGGACAAGGGCGCCGCCTCCTACACCCTCAGCGGCATCTTCCGCACCGACGGGACCAAGCTCCCCTCCGGGGGCAGCCTGACGCTGTTCGCCGACACCACCGCCCAGAAGCTCTTCCTCGAACCCGGCCGCTACCAGAACATCGAACTCACGGCCACACCTGGCACTGACGTGACGCAGCTCCTCAGCCGCGTCGAATCGGTACTGCCCCAGGGCACCAGCGCGGTCACCGGGGCCCGGCTCGCCCAGATCCAGGCAAACCTCGCCACCAGCGCCACCACCACCATGAGCCAGATCCTGGTCGGTTTCGCCGCGCTCGCCCTGTTCGTCGCCACCTTCCTCATCTCCAACACCTTCACCATGCTGGTCGCCCGGCGCACCAGGGAACTGGCCCTGATGCGGGCCGTCGGAGCCACCCGTGAACAGGTGCGCCGCATCCTGCTCACCGAGTCCCTCCTCGTCGGCGCGATCGCCTCCGTGGCCGGCCTCGCCGTCGGCACCGGGGTCGCCGCCCTGCTGCGGACGCTCCTCGGCGACACCCCAGTCGCGCCGCTCGTCCTCAGCCCGACCACCGTGGTCATCTCCCTGCTGGTCGGCACCCTCCTGCCCACGGTCGCCGCATGGCTCCCGATCCGCCGGGCCATGGCCATCCCGCCCGTCGCCGCGCTCGGCGCCGCCGAGCACACGGCTCCCGCACGCCCCGGCTCCCTGCGTACCGGCCTCGGCGCCGCACTGGTGTTCACCGGCACCGCCGCCGTCGTGTACGGAGCCCTCAACACCGGGAAGGACGCCCGGACGGTCATCGGCCTCGGCGCGGCCGTCGCGCTGACCGGGACGATCGGCCTCATCCCGCTGCTGTCCCGGCCGGTCGTCACCCTGTTCCGGCCGCTGCTGACCCGCCTGGCCCCGGTGCACGGCGACCTCGCCCTCCGTAACACCGTGCGCGACCCGCGCCGCACCGGCGCCACCGCTGCGGCGCTCGCCATCGCCCTCACCCTCGCCTCGGGTCTGTCCGTCCTGGGGGCCTCGGCCACCCGGTACCTCGACCGTGCGACCACCCACGCCCTCAGCGCCGACTACGTGGTGAAGTCCGTGGGCGGCCGGCGGATGACCCCCACCACCGCCGCGCCCCTGAAGAAGCTGGCCGGCGCCACGTACAGCCCGCTCAACCAGTCCACCGGATACCGCCTGGGCGGCAGCGAGTCCGTCCTGACCGGCGTCGACCCCGCCACCATCGGCAAACTGCTGCGGTACGACGTGGTCGAAGGCTCCCTCGACAGCCTTGCCAAGGGCCAGATCGCCGTGGCCGACTTCAAGGCCGCGCAAGCGGGCTGGCACGTCGGACAAACCCTGCCCCTGGAGAGGCAGAACGACCGACGCGGCAGTCTCACCATCGGCGCCATCTACCGGGCGGACGAGCAGAGCGAACTGACGCCCAGCATCACCGCACCCGACGCCCTCGTCGCCCGCTACGACTCCACCCCGAGCACCGCCGGCATCCTCGTCGCCACGGACGGCGGACCCAGCCGGGCCGCGCGCGCAAGCGTCGCCCACGCCCTTGGCGACAATCCCACCCTGAGCGTCCTCGACCAGGCAGACATGCGCGCCCAGGACAGCCGTGGCATCGGCGACCAGCTCAACGTCTTCTACGCCCTGTTGAGCATGGCCCTGGTGATCGCCGCACTGGGCATCGCCAACACCCTCGCCATGTCCGTCCTCGAACGCCGCAAGGAGATCGGCACGCTGCGCGCCCTCGGTCTGGACCGCGCCGGAGTGACCCGGATGATCCGCCTGGAAGCTCTGCTCCTCGGCACGCTCGGCGCGACCCTCGGCACGGTCATGGGCGTCTTCCTCGGCTGGGCGCTGGGACGCACCCTCCAAGCGAGCGTCGCCGGCTACGAGTTGGTCCTGCCCTGGGGCCGCCTCGCCCTCACCGTCCTGATCGCCCTGGCAGGCTCGCTGCTCGCCTCGCTCTGGCCCGCCCGCAGGGCCGCCCGCGTCGACATCCCCGCCGCGACAGCAGCCCAGTAAACCCCGCCGGCCGGCAGACGCGACGTCAGGCCGAGGGTCAGGGCGCCCCCGGGGACCTAAGCAGGCCCTGCCGGCGACCTGCCGTCGTGCCGCTGCCGTCAGTAGGAGCGGTGGGCGAGGAGTTGGACCAGG
Source organism: Streptomyces sp. NPDC058279 (assembly GCF_042881255.1). Classification (NCBI taxonomy): domain Bacteria; kingdom Bacillati; phylum Actinomycetota; class Actinomycetes; order Kitasatosporales; family Streptomycetaceae; genus Streptomyces; species Streptomyces sp. NPDC058279. The sequence goes on from NZ_JBHVYA010000017.1 coordinate 126,441, forward strand.
CCGACCGGGAGGAACGTGGGCCGGTGGGGCTGTCCGACCTGGTACGGCACAAAGCCCAGTGAGGCGGCGACCTCGACCTCTTCGGCCGTCTCCGCCTGGAAGACGAGCCGGCAGTGCCCTGACTCGGCCCTCGCGCGCTGCCAGAGAACGGGAGCCGGTTTGCGCTCCGCCTCGGTGCGGGGGGTGAGGATGCGGCCGGCGAAGTCCTTCCAGGCGAAGGGCGCGGTGTCCTTCCAGGCAGAGTCGACTTCCTTCTTCAGCCTGGCGGCACGTTCGGCATCGGTCGTCCCCCAGGAGGGCGGAACGTTGGTGATCAGGCCGACTCTGATGTGGCGCTCGCGCAGGGCGCGCAGATAAGAAGCCGCTCCGGGCTGATAGGCGATGCTGCCGTCGGCGGCGGTGTGCACGAGGGTCTCGCCCAGGTCGAAGTACACGACGGGGCAGGCGCTTTCGTCCACCGTACGCGCGACTTCGTCCACCGTACGCGCGACGGAATTCGTACCCGCTGCCCCGCTCACGCCGCCGGGCGCCGCCGCGCTCACGGTGGTGCAGAGCACGGTCGACGCCAGGGCCGCACCGAGCGCGAGGCTCGCCCGACCCAAACCCTTGGAGACGGATATGTTCATCGTGTCGTCGCCCTTCTCCTTGTGCACCGCGAGGACGCACGAACGTCCGTCCATGACATGCGGAAGCCTGCCCATCCTCGTGCTGCCACAGGGATCTGCGCCAGACCCGGACGACCTGCGCTGCCGATCCGGGGAAGCACATCCGACCGGCCCCCAGCGGTCCCGGCCCTCAACGCGGTTGTTCAGGGGCCGGCCGCCGGCCAGGGCGGTCCCAGTGGTCGGAGGCGCAACTCCCGGCACATGTGGCCGTAGCCATCGACCGCCTCCGGGCCCACCTGACTGCGCGCCCCCCACGGCGGGGTCCACCGCCACACACGGCAGCACACATGAGAAAGGCAAGGAGGTCGTTGTCCACTCCTTGCCACTATCAAGATATAGCGCACAGGGGGCCTTGCGGCAAGGCCCCGGTCATGCCGCAGAATCTCCGAACGATCCGGAAGCCGCCGGAAATCGGGGATTGACGAAGTACGTGCGCATTCGGCGGCGTACGGGCGGTCGACGGCACACAGCAGCCGGGCGTTGGCAACACGCTCAATGGGGGTTTTCATGACGAACACAGACATGGCCGTGCACTCAGACCTGGACGCAGACGTGATCGTGGCCGGCGGGGGCCCGACCGGTCTGATGCTGGCCTGCGAGCTGCGCCTGCACGGAGTGCGGGTGCTCGTACTGGAGAAGGAGACGGAGCCGACCCAGCAGTCCCGCGCCCAGGGGCTGCACGCGCGCAGCATCGAGGTCATGGCACAGCGCGGTCTACTGGACCGGTTCCTCGCGCTCGGCAAGCAGTACATGGTCGGCGGTTTCTTCGCCGGGCTCGCCAAGTCCTGGCCGGAGGGGATGGACACGGCGCATTCCTACGTCCTGCACATCCCGCAGACCACCACCGAGCGGCTGCTGACCGAGCACGCCGTCGAGGTCGGCGCCGAGATCCGGCGCGGCTGCGAGGTGACAGGGCTGGACCAGGACGACCGCGGGGTGAGCGTCGAACTGGCCGACGGTACGTGGCTGCGCTCGCGCTACGTCGTCGGCTGCGACGGTGGCCGCAGTACGGTGCGCAAGCTGCTCGGTGTCGCCTTCCCCGGCGAGCCGTCCCGGGTCGAGACGCTGCTGGGCGTGATGAAGCTGGACGTGGAGCCGCAGACGCTGGCCGCCGTGACGGCCGAAGTGCGCAAGACCCAGCTGCGGTTCGGTGCCATGCCCATGGAGGACGGGGAGTACCGGGTCGTCGTGCCCGCCGAGGGGGTGGCGGAGGACCGTGCCGCCGCGCCGACCCTGGAGGAGTTCAAGCAGCAGCTGCGGGCGTACGGCGGCACCGACTTCGGCGCGCACTCGCCGCGCTGGCTGTCCCGCTTCGGCGACGCCACCCGGCAGGCCGAGCAGTACCGGGTCGGCCGGGTGCTGCTGGCCGGCGACGCGGCGCACATCCACCCGCCGACCGGCGGCCAAGGCCTCAACCTCGGTATCCAAGACGCGTTCAACCTGGGCTGGAAGTTGGCCGCGGAGGTTTCCGGCCGGGCACCGGCCGGGCTGCTCGACAGCTACCACACCGAACGGCACCCGGTGGCGGCCGACGTACTGGACAACACCCGGGCGCAGATCCAGCTGATGTCGTCCGAGCCGGGTGCGCAGGCGGTGCGCCGGCTGATGGCGGAACTGGTGGAGTTCGAGGAGGTGAACCGGTACCTCATCGAGAAGATCACCGCGATCGCGATCCGCTACGACTTCGGCACGGGCCACGACCTCCTCGGCCGCCGGCTGCGCGACGTCCGGCTGAAGCGGGGCCGCCTGTACGACCTGACCCACGAGGGCCGCGGCCTGCTCCTCGACCAGACCGGCCGCCTCTCGGTGGCAGGCTGGGCGGACCGCGTCGACCACGTCGTCGACGTCAGCGAAGAACTCGACGCGCCCGCGGTACTGCTGCGACCGGACGGCCACGTCGCCTGGGTGGGCGACGATCAGCAGGACCTCCTCGCCCACCTCCCCGTGTGGTTCGGCACCGCCACGGGCTGACCACACCACTGCGGGCCTGCCATGCCTTCCCGCCACACCCCGGCCGGAGCGGGCCCGCGCGAGGGTGACGCCCGGTCGGGTACCCGCCGGCCGGCCTGCTCGGGTCGGATGATCGCGGCCACCGGCACCACGGCCGAATCGGTGCCGGCGGCCCCGAGCGGGCCGGCCTGTCCCGACCGGCCGGGCTTCCTGTGGTTGGCGACGGGCCCCTGGCAGGAGGTTCGCGCCTGGTCGGCCGGCGGTGCGGGGTGCGCGTTCACCTGTGCGGGCCGTTTCCGGCGCCCGGAACCGGGGAGGAACCGGCCGCTCCTTCCCCCCGAGCAACATCCCGGAGGCATCTGTGCCCGACATGACCGGCCCCTACAAGCCCGGTACCCCCTGCTGGATCGACCTGATGGTCCCCGACCAGCAGGCCGCCATCGACTTCTACAGTGACCTCTTCGGCTGGCAGGGAGAGGTCGGGCCCGCAGAGCAGGGCGGGTACGCCGTCTGCACGCTCAAGGGCAAACCGGTCGCCGGGATCATGAAGGCGATGAACCCGGACGGCAGCATCCCCGACCCGCTGCCGCCGACGGTGTGGACCACCTACCTGGCCACCGACAACATCGACGGCACCCTCAAGTCCGTCACCGACGCCGGCGGCACGGTCATGATGGGCCCGATGGACGTCATGGACCTCGGCCGCATGGCCGTCATCGCCGACCCGACGGGCGCCGTCGTCGGCCTCTGGCAGGCCGGCACCTTCGACGGCGCGGGCATCGTCAACGAGCACGGCGCGCTGATCTGGAACGAGCTGACCACCGCCGACCTCCCGGCCGCCGCCGCGTTCTACTCCTCCGTGCTGCCGGTCACCACGGCCCGCTCCGAGATGCCCGGCGCCGAGGGGTACATCGAGTTCAAGGTCGACGGCCGTGCGGTCGGCGGGATCATGGACCTGTCCCAGCTCCCGCCCGGCGTCCCCCCGCACTGGCAGCCGTACTTCCACGCGGACGACGTCGACGAAGTCCAGGCCGCGGCCGTCCGCGCCGGTGGCAGCGTCGTCGCCCCGGCCTTCGACATGGCGGCCGGGCGGATGGCCGTCCTCGCCGACCCACAGGGCGGACCGTTCTCGGTGATCACTGCTTCGGCCCCCCAGAATCCCTGACCTCGAACGGCCGGACCTTCCGGCGCCGCACCCGCCGAGCGGATGCGGCGCCGCGGGCCACCGGCCAGCGACCGGGGTAGCCACCGAGCCGCACCCCAGGTCGTCTGACGGGCGGCCGGAGCCATGGGAGGCCCGAGAGCGGCTGGTGGTCGTCATCGGTTACCGGAGTTCAGGCAGTGGTCCTGCGCTCTTCGGGTAGCAGCCTTCTTCAAGCCGGAAAAGGTACTTCCGGAGGTCCGCGTCCAGCCCTTCGGTGATGTAGGCCGCAAAGTCCCGCAGTCCTCCGGCAGCTTCCCGCTCCTCAGGCCTGTCGCTGGATGACCATCCGGGCAGGAGCGACTCCAGGTACTCCGTGACCTCTCCACGGTCGCGCCACCAGTCTCGAACACCGTCGGGTGTCCATCGGCTGTCGCCATCGCAGGCATAACCGCGGTACGGATCATCCTGCGCTGCCGTCACCAGGTTTTGGACCTCGACCGTGGTCGCCGGCTGGCGAAACACGTACTCACCGAAGTACTCGCCGCCGTAGAGCACATGACGGGGCGCGTACAGCCGGCCCGTCCAACAATTGTCGGCGACGCCGGTGTAGAAGGGGCCAGGAACGTTCAACCAGAGCCGATCCTCCCAACGCCCGCCGAAGGACGTCTCGGGCTCACCTTCCGGAAGCGCCGCTATCGGTTCCCAGTACAGCTCTACCGGGCTCATCCGCTCTTCGGGGCTCATCCGCGAAGCTTAAGGCGCGACCGGAAGGATCTCTCAGCCCTCACTTCCGATCCACGCAGGCGAGTTTCGTCAGTGCCGTCCATGTCCGGATCAGAGACCTCCGCTCCGAAATCGCAGCGCGGGAGCGTCCTCGCGCTGCGAAACTGACCCGATGATCACCGTGCCTACCGCTGTGCTGGATTCGTTGTACGGGCTCGCGTTCGGCGACGCCTTCGGTGACCGTTGGTTCGGCATCCTGCGCCGGGACGGTCCGGCAGGCCTGGAGGCGCGAACGCTGCCCCGGGAACCGCTGTGGCGGTGGAGCGACGACACCGCCCAAGCACTCGTTCTCGTCCGGGAACTGATCGAGGGCGGCGGCGCCGTCGACCAAGACCGCCTCGCCCTACGCTTCGCGGCGGCCTACGCCGACGACACGCACCGCGGGTACGGAGCCTCCATGCACGACGTGCTCCGCCGGATCGGAGCGGGTGAGCCCTGGCCGGAGGTGGTCGCCGGACAGTTCGAAGGCCAAGGCTCCTGGGGCAACGGCGCAGCCATGCGCGCCGCACCCCTCGGCGCCTGGCACTCCGCCGACCTCGATGCGGTCGCCGAGCAGGCCGCCCGCCAAGGCGCGGTCACACACCATCACCCGGAAGCGGTCGCCGCGGCGGTGGCGGTCGCCCTTGCCGCGGCGCTGGCCGCCCGCAGCCGGGGCGGGCACACCCCGGCCGGGCCGGACTTCCTTCGGGCAGTCGCCGAACGACTCCCCGACAGCGATGTCCGTTCTGGAGTGCGGACCGCGGCCCGGATGCCGGAGCACACCTCGGTCCGGCACGCCGCGAAGGTCCTGGGCTCCGGCTACCGGATGTCAGGGCCCGACACCGTCCCGTACGCCCTGTGGTGCGCGTCCCGACACCTCGACGATCTGCACGAAGGCTTGTGGTGCACCGTCGCCGGGCGCGGCGACATCGACACCACCTGTGCCATTGCGGGCGGGGTGATCGCCGCACGGACGGGCGTTGCCGCGCTCCCCCCTGCCTGGCACGCAGCCTGTGAACCGCTGCCCCCGGTCGTGGGTGTCCCGGCTGTCGCTCCCGCACAGTTGGGACATGAAATGCCGAGACCGTCCTGAGACAGCCCGCGGGCAGGTGCGGCGGGCGCCCGAAGGGCGGCCGGCCGACCGGAAGCGCGCCGTCATCTATGCTTCAAGGCGACCGCTTGGCGGTGACTCGTCGCTGTACGCGACACCTGCGGAACGGTCAGTCCGGCCGGTCGGAGACAGCGACTGCCGTCGGTCCCGGCCGGGACGGGGACCGGATGATGCCGATCATCAGCATCCTGGGGAATCGAGTGACCGCCGGCATGCGGCTCAGTGGTGTGGGGCGCCCGGGCCACCCGCCCGCGAGGAAGAAGCCCCCAGGGAGAAGTGAGGTATGCCGGTGATCTGCGTCGGAGGCATGATCGGAATCGGCAAGACGAGTGTCGCCGAGCTGCTGGCCAAGGAGCTGGGCAGCGAGGTCTTCTACGAAAGCGTGGACGACAACCCGATCCTTCCGCTCTTCTACACCGCGAGCCCGGAGGAGATCCAGGCCAAGCGCTACCCCTTCCTCCTCCAGCTCTACTTCTTGCAGACGCGATTCGCCTCGATCAAGGAGGCGTACAAGCGGGGCGACAACCTCCTCGACCGGTCCATCTACGAGGACTGGTACTTCGCCAAGGTCAACCACGATATGGGCCGGATCAGCTCCCTGGAAATGCGGGTGTACGAGGGACTGCTCGACGAGATGATGCGCGAGATCGACGGCCTGCCCTACCGCAAGGCACCCGACCTCATGGTCTACCTCAAGGCGGACTTCGAGACGGTGCTGCACCGCATCGGGCTGCGGGGCCGCGGCTTCGAGCAGGACGAGAGCCTGGTCGAGTACTACCGCACCCTGTGGTCGGGCTACGACGACTGGGTCCACAAGCACTACTCGGCCAGCGAAGTCCTCGTCATCGACATGAACCACACGGATGTCGTGCACAACCCGGACGACGCCGCCCGCGTGGCGCAAGAGGTCAAGGACGCCCTTGCGGCGGCGCGTAACCGCGATTGAGTCCGTCGCACCCGGTCCGATGTGAGCCCCGCCAGAGCACGCGCTCACACCGACGGTTGGTGGGCAACGCGGCCAGCGGTGTTTCCGGGCGCGCTCGAACGTACTGACTCGGCAGAACCCGGGTCTGTCACGCGCCTTGGGGAGGCAAGGGCCGTGACGATCGGCGCTGCGGCGCCGGTCGGCACCTTCGATCACGACCTGGGCTGATATCTGAATCCCCCGGGTCGAGGACAACGAGGATCTGTGCGGGTCAACGGGCGATGGAGATCGCGAAAGGCACGAATCCGTTGGACCGAATCACGTGGGGCACGAACAGAATCGCGGCCTCCGTGGCGCGGGCGGTCTGGATTCCGCCGAGATCGGTGATCCACTCCTTGCGCCAGCCGAGGTCGATAAGCAGTTCGCGGACGGTCTGCTTGGCCTGCGGGTCCTCGCCGGAGAGGAAGGCGTCGGGCGCCTGGGTGAGCGTGGCGGGCGCGGTCATCACCGG
>NZ_JBHVYA010000018.1:0-121904 GCF_042881255.1 Streptomyces sp. NPDC058279
CGCCGGTGGGTGATTGAGCGGACCATGTCGTGGCTGACCGGCTACCGCCGACTCAACCACCGCTACGAACGAAACCCCCGCAACTACCCGGCCTTCCTCGGCCTCGCCACCGCCCTCCGCTGCTACAAACGACTCGTCCGCCTCACCACATAGGACACGGTCTAAGACGTCGTCTCATTTGGCGAGTCGGCGGTAGCAAATGAGGGTGCAGGCGATGGCTGTGAAGCCCAGGAAGTGTTCGGCCTTGCGCTCGTAGCGGCGGTGGAGCCTCCGGCAGCCTGCGAGCCAGGACATGGTGCGCTCGATCGTCCACCTGTGACGGCCCAGTCGTGTGGAGGATTCGACGCCCTTGCGTGCGATGCGGTGGGTGATGCCGCGCTGGCGCAGCCATCGGCGCAGGTGGTCATAGTCGTAGCCCTTGTCGGCGTGCAGCTTGGCGGGCTTGCGTCGACGCGGGCCGCGGCGGGAGCGGATCGGCGGGATCCCGCGGACCAGGGGCTGCAGGGCCTGGCTGTCGTGGAGGTTAGCGCCCGATATGCCGACGGATATGGGCAGACCGGTCCGCTCGGTGATCAGATGGATCTTCGAGCCTTTCTTGCCCCGGTCGACAAGATTCGGACCTGTCAGGTCCCCCCCTTCAGGGCCCGCATGTTCACCGAGTCGATCGCACACCTCGACCAGTCCAGGTCGCCGCGGGCGCCGAGTTCGTCCAGCACCAGGCGGTGCAGTTTGGCCCAGACACGGGCCTTGCTCCATTCGCTGAACCGGCGGTGCGCGGTCGGTCCCGACGGCCCGAACGACGGCGGTAACTGCTTCCACGTGCACCCTGACGTGGCCACGAACACAATCGCGGCCAGCACTTCACGATCCCCATACCGCCGTCGGCCACCACCTTGAGGCCGCGTCGGAGCGGGCGGCACCACCCGCGCGAACAACTCCCACAGCTCATCCGGCACCAGACGCTCCACGATGTCCACGGCCGCAGACTATCGAACACCCCAAATGAGACGATGTCTAAAGGAGACCGGTGGCGCCGCCCGTACGGGTGGCACGCCCCAACCGGCCACCGCGGCGAGCGAGCCAACGTGAACAGCGCGACGACCGCACGATTCCCAACCGCACCCACGTCACTACGCGCGCCGCACCGATCCGGCCCCGCGTCCATGCCGCCGTCGCCGACCTGGCCCGCCGAACACCCAACCGCTAGAAAACTCCCCACGAGCGTGGTTCAATACATTCTGTCGGAAGGGGAGGGCAAACCCCGACCGGCACCAGGCGCTCCAGTGCCTGACACCCCTTCACACCCCCACAGGAGCACACCCATGCGCCACGACGCGCAGCACGACGACTTCCACGCCCGCGCCATCCCCGCCATCCCCCGGCCGCGGACCCACCAGCCCGCCGACGACTACGACACCGCCCGCGCCGCCCGCATCCCCCGCCAGAACGGTCCCGACCAGAACGACGACCACTGACGCATTCCACCCCACGCAAATGGCCGCGGTCCCCAGGAGACAACTCCCGGGGACCGCGGCCAAAACGTAGATCGCCCGGCGGCACAATGGGCAAAAGGCCGCCGGGCGGAATGTCCCCTTCACACTGCGATGCCTCACGGCCCCACAGAAGGAACAAGCCCATGTTAGACCCCACCGCAACCGACCGGCCACAACCCTACGACCACGTCCACCTGCGCCCCGGAAACCCGCTCGGCGCCGAGCCCGCCACCCCGTACCTCGTCGTCGACGTCCTGGACACCCACCCCCGCATATACGAGCTGTGGCACCTCCCCGACCACCCCCGCCACCAGGACTGGGCCGGAGCCGTCACCCTCGCCGACATCACCCTCGCCATCCGTGTCACCACCGACGACACCCGCATCTGGGCCCCCTAACCCCTCCCACCCACCACCCGGAGACCCCCGTGCCCGAAGACCCCGTGCCCCGACGCCTCACCCGCGCCGAACTCTCCGCCACCCACGGCATCCCCGAAAGGACCCTCGCCCGCTGGTATTCCAAGCGCGACACCAACGGCCACCCCCTCGCCCACCGCAACGGGAGAACCCTCGAATGGGACGCCGCGGAATGGGAGCGATGGCATCACCGCGTACACCACCAAGACCCCAACCTCGTCAACGTGTCCGAGTTCGCCAAGATCCTCGGCCACAAGGACCACACCTGGGTCAGCAAAGCCGCCAACGTCCCCCCGCCCGGGTTCCCCGAACCCGTCGAATGGGACGACCCCGTCAACCGCCGCCGCCCCAAATGGCGCCGCACCGACGCCCAAGCCTTCGCCGACAACCGCGTCGAACGCACCGCACCCGCAGGAGCAGGCCGCCCCGCCGGCTCCCGCGCCGGCACCCGCTACGCCAACGACGAACGGCTCACGGCCGCCGTCAAAAGCCTCACCGACCACCCCCACGACCGCCCCGCCCGCCACATCGAACGCCTCCACCGGCTCCACCCCGGCACCTCCCCCAGCGCCTGGACCCAAATCCTCAAAGCCGCCCGCGAACAAGAAGCCCCTTAACCCCACCCTAAGGAGCACCCACCCAGTGACCCACCAGAACACTCCCATCAGCCACATTCGCACCCGCTTACAGACCGCAGCGCTGGCACTCACGGCAGCAGCCGCACTTACCGGCTGCGCCACGCACGACTCGGCACAACCCTTATGGGGAGCCCCCAAGTCCTCCGGCCCGGCACAACCGAGCCCCTCCGCCTCGGACCCGACGTCAGGCGTCTACCACCCGCCCGCGGACTGGACCGATCCGCAGCGATGGGCGGTTCTGCCTCGCGGAGCCCGCACCGACGAATACGGAAGCCCGGTCGGATTCCCGCACACTGCGGAAGGAGCGGTTGCCATGATGGCCCTCTCCTGCAAGACCACTGTCGGAGACGGCAGGACCAACGTCGACGAGCAGCTGCGCGTGTATCACTCCTACCTGGCCAAGAGCCAGCAGACCCCCGAGCTGACCGCGCAGTTCCGGGAACAGGCCGCAGTCCTCGACAAGAGCATGGCCGAGGAGATGGCCGGCCCCGGACACAAGACGCTCCCGGCCGGCGCGTACCTGCGCACAACCGTGATCGGCTTCAAAGTGATCAAGAAGACGGACGACGAAGTCAGCGTATGGATGCTGACCCGCGGGGCGCACAAGAACAACGCGACAGCGAAGGAAGAGATCACCTCCACCTCCACCGCTTCGGCCGCCCAATGGATCGACGGGGACTGGAAACTCACACGCGAGGCGGGTAAACGAGCCAACGCGGACACCGAGGACCAAAAGGCACCAGACATCGCAATTCCCGGCGACGAAGCCTTCAACACCATCGGCTGGACCGCCATCCGGTCAGCCTCCTGACCAGCAAGCCGCACATGCGAACGCCCCGCCATCCCAACGGATGACGGGGCGTCCCGTTCACCCGGCCGATCAATCCGGAAGCAGGAACTCCTCCCGCGCGAGCATCACGGGCCGCCCCAGGAACGGCGCCTGCACGACTCCAATGCAGACCGTCCACGCTCGCAAACAGCGTTCCTGCCAGCCATTCCGAACCGGTAGGCGAACGTCCAACGGCGCTCCGAGACACCCGCGGCTCAGGCTCCGGCTACGGCGTTCGATCAACCCACGGCACCTCCCCTGGCTAATGTGGTCGGCTCCGGAGGTCCTTCGGGGGTTGACTCCGGAGTCGCTGGTGTGTCTGTCGCTTGGTCAGAGTTCGGGTCCGGCGAGGTGGAGCTGGCAGGCGCAGTCGAGGGCGTCTCGTGCTTTGGAGAAGTCGGCGGAGCCCAGCCGCTTCGGCCATCGGTACCGGGGTGCGTACCAGAGACCACGGACGGTGTGGCTTCGAGCCGCGTCTCACTCAGCACAAGCAGCCAGCCGCCACCCTCGTAAGTGGCCGGAAAGGCACCTTCATCCCAGGTCAGGGGGTGCTGGTCAACCCACCTGACCGCGCAGTGAAGCGCACGGACTCTGTCGCCTTCCATCCGGCTGGTGTCGCGTCCGTCGGTCAAGGGGCGGCACACGTTAGTGGGTGGTCTGAGTGGGAAGTCAGAGCACCACGACAGCGAAGACCCACAGGTGGGCGGTTCGGGCAGGACCGCATAGTGGACGATAGCCGTGCTCGTGGTGATGACCCGGACGGTGTCGTCCAGGTCGTACCGGTCGGCCTGCGGCCACGACAGCGGATCAACGACGTACCGTCAGCCAGAGGCCCGCGCCGACGAGGTCGAACACCCTTGAGCGGGCGAGCGCCACCCCAGCCTGCGCACGAACGCTTGCAACGACCGCCTCAGCACCTGGCCACGCCAGATCTTGACGCTATTTCGATCACGGACCGTGCTTCAAGTCCTTAATATAATCCGGAATCTTGCATACCTGATCGGTCTTCGAATCCCCCGAAGTGGTGATGCGAGCGAGCTCCCCAGGGCGCTTATCCGCGATCTCGTTAACTTTACCGTACACCGCCAAACAGTCAATCCTCGGAGGTGGAGGATCGTGCGCCAAGAAGCCGAATACGCCAGCGATAAGGGCGACGACAATCGAGCTAAGGGGCGCGACCGCCGGATGCTTCCAGAGACTTTTCGCCACTACTGGACCCCCGCAGCGCGGAGCTCCCGAGTCAGGATCGTAGCCTCCCGGTAGGCGCCAGCGCTAAAGAGCTTGTCGGGAATTTCCAATACGTCCCCCACGGGGGAATCGGGGTGCCTACGCTCGTGGTCAACGCGCGTCACAAGTTCCAGCCCATAATTGAACAGCACGGCAATATACTGCCTGCGCTGCTCCAACCCCAAGAGCAGGATTGCAATCCCGGCCGCCAGGTAAAGCCCGCCGATGCCGAGATACAGCCAGCTAGCCATCGAATAAGAGTCGACACTTACGGCCACAGCCAACAATGCGCCGATTGAGATAAGGAGGGAGATTCCCGCGCCGGCATACACATAAAGCTTCGGCGGCGGCGGGGAGGAAAGAGCCAGCGCTTCGTATTCCCTCAGTTGACCCCTCATGTGGAAACGATATAGCCGACTACTTCACTCCCTGTCGACTCGTCGCTCGAACGAGGGCAGTTCTTTGCTCCACATAGCCCAGCCACGTCCGCGAACTCGGGCACGAAGGCTCCGCACATGGCGTCACTGCGGCACCTCGTCGCGGCACCGGGTGGGGCAGGCTGCGACCGTCGTGATCCACTTCTCCCGAATTGCCCGTCTGCCATGCCCGTTGCCCCGGCCTGCCCGATAGTTGCGACCGCCGCCGAGCGCGAACGGTTGAAGAAGATGGCCTACGGCCACAAGACTGAGTACCGGCTGCGGATGCGCGCGCAGGTCGTCCTGCACGCGGCGCGGGGCGCTCCAACGCGCGTATCACCCGAGAGACGGGCCTTCACCTGGACACGGTTCGTGCCTGGCGAGGCCGGTTCGCCCACGGCGGGCTCCCGGCTCTGGCCGACCGCAAACGCTCCGGGCGCCCCGCCCGTTTCACCCCCGTGCAGGTCGCCGAGGCCAAGGCGCTGGCCTGCCAATTACCCGCCGAGATCGGCGTGCCGCTGTCGCGCTGGTCGTGCCCTGAGCTGGCCGCCGAGCTGACCGCGCGCGGGATCACCGACAGCGTCTCCGCGTCCACGGTGCGCCGCTGGCTGCGCGAGGACGCGCTCAAGCCCTGGCAGTACCGGTCCTGGATCTTCATCCGCGACCCGGACTTCCGCACCAAGGCCCAGCGTGTCCTGGACCTCTACGCCCGCACGTTCGAGGGTGTCCCGCTGGGTGAGGAGGAGTACGTCGTCTCCAGCGACGAGAAGACCTCCGTCCAGGCCCGCTGCCGCTGCCATCCGACCCTGGCTCCGGGCCGGGCCCGGGCGATGCGCGTCAACCACGAGTACGGCCGCGGCGGCGCGCTGGCATACCTGGCCGCCGCTGCCGTCGGTGAGGCCGACGCGAGGTGGCTACGCGAGATCACCCGACTCCGCGGCTGGCCCGGTCACGCGATGGTCAGTGCGGCGGCGGTCTCGCCGGCGTGAGAGTCGTCCGGGCGGACTCTCACCCTTCGTCCCCTTCGTGGTCCGGCTGCAGTACGAATCTCTGGATCTCTTCCATGCCGGGGGCGTAGCCGTCGGAGGTGTCCACCAGCAGGTTCGGGGCGGTCAGGCTGATGGGGACGAACTGGTCGGGGTCGTAGATGCCGGCCTCCATGTCGGCGAGCAGGGTCTTGTCACCGTGGGCGACCCGGTGGCTGTCGGTGTGGGCGCGGTCGGTGATGCGTTGGGCGATGGTCGGGGCGGGGGTGGTGCACCGGATGATCCGTAGGTCGGCGAACTCCGTGAGCGGTTCGAGCCCGGGGCGCCAGAGGCGGTCTTGGAAGGCGGCTTCGGCGACGACGGTTGCGCCCGCGCGGAGGAGTACGGCGATCGTCGCGAAGAATGCTTCCAGGGCCGGGATGTTGAGTGGGTCGTCGCCGTCGGCGTCGTGACCGGGATAGTTCATGACCATGCCCTGTTTGATCTCGTCGCGCAGGATCGCGGGGCAGCCCAGGTGCTGGGCGAGCGTCCGGGCGAGGGTGGTCTTGCCGGTCGCGGGCGGGCCGCTGACCACGGCCAGCGTTGGGCGGGGGGCCATCGTCGTCTCACCGGTTAGTAGGGGTGTGTTTGGTCCTTGCGACGGCTGCCGATCGGGGTGACGGGGACGCCCCTGGCCATGGCTTCGAAGTCGAGGATCGGATGGGCGAGGATGTCTTCGACGGAATCGGTGAGCAGGTTGCCCAGGATGAACTCTTCTTCCCGGCCGGCCGCGAATGTGACGACCTGCCCAGATGACTGGATCATCCAGTTCAGCAGTTCCCTGTCGGCTGCCTCAGCGAGAATGACCTCACGATCGGGGTAGGCGGTCAATAGGTGGGTGGCCGCGGCCCGGAAGTGGGAGGTTGATACTGCCAGGCGCCGGACTGCGTCCGGTGATGCCCGGCGCCCCCACCACTGGAAAATCACCCATTGGGCAACGCTGGGATGCGACATCACCTCTTCCGCGATGTCGGGCAGCTCATGCAGGTTTGCAGCGGAGGCGACAGTGTGCACGCGCACCTTGTCAAAGTCGGCTGCGTCACAGAGGTCCAGCGACTGCTTCAAGGCCGATACCAGGTTGCGGTCCGGGTTGCGGCGGAACTCGCGTTGGACGGCCGGGGTGACGCCATCGAGGGGTAGGCGGAGAGAGGCGAGCGGCCGAAGCCGCTCAAGGGTGTCCGCCGTCAGCGTGTAGCCGGTCGTGTCGAGCGCCACCTTGATGCCATGGGTCGTGGCATGGTGAATGACGTCGAAGACGGGTGGCCACAGGAGCGGGTCTCCGCCGGCGAGGACGAGATCGGTGACGCCGTGCGCAGCCAGCTTGTCGGTGATCGCCATAGCCTGGGACAGCGTGACCTGTTCGGTGACGAAGGGGTTGTAGCAGCCTTGGCAGGCCATCGGGCAGCGGTTGTTGATCGACCAGTTGACCCGAGTCACCCGCCGCCAGGTCTGCGGCGTATGGGCACGCGCCCGGATACCGGCGATCAAGTCTTGTAGTCGGCGCGCCGGCGGGTGGGCGTTGGCGGTGAGCAGGTTGCCGGCCTCCTCGACGGCGGCGGGCGTGGCGTTGTTCTGGAGCAGCAGGAAGGCGAGCTGCCAGCGGAGTCGCTCGGCATCCGGGGCTTTCGTCAGGGCTTTCCGAATGCGGTGGGTGAGGGCGGTGAAGTAGGCGGGGTTGAAGCGGTCCGGTTCGAGGCGGCGTTGGAAGGAGTCGTCGATGGAGCCGGCCGCCAGGGTGCGGTCGTACCCGCCGCGCAGGGGGTGCGGGGGTGTCAGTTCCACGAAGGTGCGCGCGGTCATCTGGTGGCCTCTCGGTTCGGGATGGATGGGTCTGTGGCCAGTGCGGACTCGGCAAAGGGCAGGCCCTGGTTCTCAAGGAACACGAGGTCGCGCACGGTGCGGTGGAGGCCGGGGCGGGTCGGGGCGTCCAAGTAGGCGGACGACGACGCCAGAGGCTCGACCCGCTGCTCGGCGAAGAGGTTGCGCAGGGTGTGGGGGAGGTCGTCAAGTGTGCCCGGCAGTCTGCCGTCCAGGTGGCGAGCCAGAAGGGTGGCGGCCGACCGTGCCTTGACGATGTTGGTCTGCGGGTCGTCGGTGTTCGCCTTCGAGAGGTAGTAGGCGACGGGTTGGATGAGCCACGGCAGTGCCTTGGGGGTGGGTGGCGTTGACGGGGAGGGACCCGTCTCGGATGCCGGGTGAGGGAGGCGTAGGCCGTTGCACAGCCAGTCACCTGTGATGCTCGTCCGGTAGGGGGCGTGGATCACCGCCTCGAACACGGGCTTCAGGGTGATTGCCGCGGTGGCCTGGATGAGGAACTTGTCCGCGATGTCACGGAGGATCGGGGTGAGCGCGGCGCGGGCGGTCGGGACCTCGGCTCGGGAGGCGACGACGGGGATGAGGTCGAGATCCGAGACGATGCGGCCGCCGGTCGTGGTCCGGAAGTCGCGGCGTGCGAGAGAGCCGGAGACGGCGACGGACATGTCTTCCACGGTGGCGAACGTGGCTTGCAGGTGCGATATCAGCGCGGGGATGTCATGAGGGTTCATGTGGCTTCTCCAGCGAGGCCGGCGACGGCGGTGAAATCCGCCCACGGGCCGTGGGCGGCGGCCGCGTCCGCGTACGCGGCGACGGTGCTGCTGATCAGCGGCAGGTCACCCAGGAGGTCTTGGGCCAGCCCCAAGTCCTTGAGCATGTGGCGGACGGCGAAGTCCGGGTCTGAGTAGTCGGCCCGTTCGATGCGGTCGAGCTTTGCGGCGGCGAGTTGTGCCATCCAGCCGACGGAGGTGATCGCTTCGGCCGCAGTGGGATAGTCCCCTCCGAGATGCTCGGGCAGCTCTCGGGCGAATACGCCGAGGCAGTGGAGAAGCGCGGCGCCCCAGGCGTTGAAGATCAGCTTGAAGCGGGCTGGGTTCCCCGGCCGGGAGAAGTGGAACCGGCGCGCGATGAAGGCGTCCAGGACACAGCGGTCTCGGCCGTCGAGGGCTGTAGGCGTGTGGAGAAAGCCGGTGAGGGTGCCTGTGTGGGCGCCGGGGCGGGAGCCGGTGACAGGGCATTCCACCGGCAGTCCGCCGGCTTCGGAGATGTGGTCGTGCCAGGCTTCGGCCCAACCGGGGCTGATGGTCGAGAGTTCGATGCAGGTTGCGCGGCGGGTAGTGATGGCGGCGCGGGCTTGGGGATGGTTCCAGAAGGAGCGGCTGACTTCGTCGTCGGTGAAGCATCCGATCACGATGTCGGGCCTGGCCGGGGCGATGTCGTGGGGTCGGATGAGGTCCGTGTGGGGCGGGGGTGACTTGAGATGCCGGCTTGCGATGGTTATGTGCGTGTTGGGAAGGTCGGTGAGGTGGGGGATGATCTCGGCGGTCATCGTGCCGTACCCGGCGACGAGGACCCTCGTCGCCGGACCGGCCCCCGCTAATGGCGGGACGGGTGTCATGAGTCTCCATTCATCAGGAGGGCGCGTCGGTCCATCCAGGCGAGGGCATCGGCGATGCCCTGCTCGACGGAGAGTTCCGGGGTCCAGCCCAGTAGCTGGGTGGCGCGGGAGATGTCGGGGTAGGCGCCCGCCACGTCACCGGGCCGAGGCCCCACGAATTCGTGCGCGAGGGGCTTGCCGGTGACGTTCTCGAAGGCCTTGATCAGCTCCAACACGGTCGTGCCCGTGCCGGAGCCGAGGTTGATGGGCAGGTAGCTGCGGTCCCCGGGCGCCAGAATGCCGTCGAAGTCCTTCACGGCGGTGACGTGTGCTCGCGCCAGGTCCCAGACGTGGACGTAGTCGCGGATGCCCGTGCCGTCGCGGGTCTCCCAGGCGGTACCGGTGACGGGGAAGGGCTCGCCCGCCAGGTACTTGTCGATCATCACGCCGAGTGCGTGGGACGGAGTGAGGACCTGGAGGCCGGAGCGGTACTTCGGGTCTGCGCCGATGGGGTTGAAGTAGCGCAGTGAGATCGCCCGCAGACCGGTTCCGTCCGCGATGTCTTCCAGGGCGCCCTCGAAGACGGCCTTCGTACGCGCGTACGGGGAGCCAGGGGCGATGGGCGCGTCCTCGGTGATGGCCTGGCCCGAGGCGTAGATCGCGGCCGAGGACGAGAAGACGAAGCGTGTACAGCCGTTACGCAGCAGGGCCTCGACAAAGGCCAGGCCCTTGGTGACGTTCTCCCGGTAGTACATGATCGGCTCGGCTACGGACTCGGGCACGATGATCCGGGCGGCGCAGCCGACTGCGGCGTGAATGTCGGGGTGGTCGGCGAAGACCCGGTCGATGAGGTCACCGTCCGCGATGTCGCCTTGGTAGAAGTTCCGCCCCTGGACGAATTCACGCCGCCCGGTGGCGAGGTTGTCGATGATGATCGGCTCGATTCCCTCGTCCAAGCAGGCGGAGGCGATGGTCGAGCCGATGAATCCCGCACCACCGGTGATGAGCACCTTCATGGATTACTCCCAAATCTCTTCTGGTCCGCCTGAGTTGACGCGAACCAGGGCTGTCAGGCGCGCAGAGCCTAGCAGCGCTTCGGGCGGGTTCCAGATGGTTCCTGTCGGTTGCTGCCTGTATGAGCGATGGGATGGTAGAGGCACCACACCATCGTGGGTTCGAAGACCTGTCGGATCTCCAGCCCATGCTGTCGGGCAATGTCGACTGAGCCGATGCACCCGTCCACGCTGCCGTCGGCGGCAAGCTTCACGGCGAGGGGTTTGGCGTCCACGTACCAGCGAGTCGCTGCGGGGGTGAACTCGTCGGCGAAAGCCCGAGTGGCGGGATGGAGAGCGAGCGTACGCACGGCACTGAGGTCGGGGACGTTGCGGCGCGTTGCCACGCACATCGCCTTCGTGGGGCTTTCCCATACACGCGTGAGCCCCATGTGTCCGTGATTGCGGAAGTGCATGTCGACCCAGAGGTCCGTGACGACCTCGCCCCGCCGCTCCACGAAGCCGGCCGCCACGAGCGCGCCGGTGCCCTGGTCTCGGGCGGCGCGCATGGCAGCGTCGAACGACTCGGTGAGGATCACCGTCGGGAAAAGGCGGGCGGCCTCAGCGTGTGCGTCGGTGCCTTCCGGGCCCAACGTCGCCACGGCTTGAACCGCCGAAGGCGGAGCGCTCAGTGGGCCAAGGTGAGTGAGCAGAGCCATGAGGTTCACTCCTCGCTTGCTGCGTTACCGCGTCGCCTTGGCCGCGGTTACCGAAGACGCCGGAACCGGCGCCCAATTGATCAGCTTGCTGCGGCTAGGTGCGCCGGCGAGCTTCATCAGCTTCCGGTGGATGGGTCCGCACGGCCCCAGCCGGCCGACCCATTGAGGTCGCGCTGGATCGAGCGGAAGTACGGCCGCCGGCGAGAAGCCGGAGGACACCCAGCGAAAATCCGGCAAGCTCGCAGGGCGGTACTGGTGTGGGCCTGATGGCCCTGACCTGGTAGGCCTCGTGTAGCAGGCGGGCCTGCCCAGCCCCGCGGTCCCGTCCTTCGCGCTGGCGTGTGCGAGGTGGGACTTGATCGTCTCGGCGGAAAGGTAAGGCGTCCCGCCGATCTGCGTGGTGGTCATACCTTCGACGGCGAGCTGCACGACCTGAATCTCGCGATCCCTGAAGGCCAACCGATCCTCGCGCTGACCCGCGGATCGCCGACACACGGGAGAAGGACTCGTCACCGGAGCCTCGCTAGTTGGTGCTGTCGTGGGTGGCCGAAGTCAGGCGCACCAATACGCTGCTGATGAGGTCGGCCCGGAGGAGGAGGGGCGGCTCCTCACGCGGCGCGCTGACCCAGTGCGCGCTCGGGGTCCCGGGTTCGGCGTACGGCACCAGCAGGTGATGACCGACAGACAGGCCGCGTGCGCGGGGCGGATTCTCGACAGACGTCGCGGTGCCCGGGGCCACCATCACGTACAGCACCCCCCTCACATGGTCGGCGAGAACCGGGTAGCCGCTGCGCGGGCTGAGCCGCAGAGCGCTCAGCGCGTCCAGGCCCAAGGTAATGGGGCTGATGGCGAGCGCGTCCCAGCTCTGACCGCAGTGCACCCAGCCCGCTCCGCCAAAGCCGAACCTCCAGCGCTGCAGCCGCTGATCGGATACCGCGGCTTGCTCGTGCCAAGTCGTCGCGGACTTCGGGGTCATGGCCGCCTCCTGATCGGTTGTCATGTCCGACCTCCAAGCAACCGCAGTCGGCATACCGTCCGCGACGCGTCCGCGATGAAAGAGTGATGCAACTCCCGGCGGGGAAGGTGACGAGCGCCCGGGACCGGGCAGACCATGCTGGGGGGTACAGTCACACACCCCCTTTTCCCCCAGCGGCCCCCTGGAGCCCGGCATGGCCGAACGCCGCCCCAACTTGGAGTTACGCGCGCTGCGCGAGAACGAGTTCCAGATGTCCCGCCCTGAACTCGCCAAACGCCTCAACGATGAGGCCAAGGCCATGGGTGAGAACATCGGCTGCTCCGCGCGCCTGATCGCCGCCTGGGAAGACGGAGAGGTCGACTGCCCCCGTGCGGTCTACCGACGGGTACTGACGGCCCTCACCGGGCGAACCATGTCCCAGCTCGGCTTCCGTCTCCCCGGCACCCCGTCCACAGCACGGTCCCGGTCGGCAGCCCGGGAACCCGAGCTGGAAATCGGAGGTGAATCGGTGGACCGCAGAACCTTCTGCCGCGACAGCGCGGGCCTCGCGCTCGCTCTGCCGCTATCCGCTACCAGCCGTGGTCCGGGGCGTGTCGGCGCCACCGAGGTCCGCGCCGTCACGCACGCTGTCACCACCTTGTTCGGGCACGACCACAACCACGGCTCCGGCCCGCTGCGCAAGGCCGCCGGCGAGGCCCTGCACACTGCCTACAGCTGGCTCCAGTCCGGCAGCTACACGGATCGCACCGGACGGAAACTGCGCTCGGTCACCGGAGCACTCTCCATCGCCGCCGGCTGGCTCTCCTACGACAGCGGCCGCCCCGCGGACGCCCACTCCCTCTACGGTGAAGCTCTGGCCGCAGCCCGCATCGCCGACGACCCGGCCCTCGAAGCCCATGCCTTCGGCTGCCTGTCCCTCCTGGCCAAAGCCCAGGGACGCCCCCGCGAAGCCGTCGCCAACGCTCAAGGCGCCCAGGCAGCCGCCCGCCCGCTCGGATCCCCCCGCATGACCGCCCTCTTCCACGCCCGTGAAGCAGGCGGTTGGGCTCTGATGGGCGATCGCGCCGCCACCGACGCCGCGATCGTCCGCGCCCACCACCACTACGCCAAAGGGCCGTCCGACGCCGATCCGGACTGGCTCGACTTCTTCACCCCCGCCGAACTCGCGGGACTCGAAGCTCTCGCCCGCGCCGACCTCGGCCAGCACGAGCGCGCCGCCGCCGGCGCCGAACAGGCCGTCCTGCTGCACGGCGACGCCTTCGCCCGGAACCGCGCCCTGTACACAGCCGACATCGCCATCCAACATGCAGTCAGGGACCGGCCCGAGCCGGAGGCGGCGGCCGAGGCCGCGGGACGTGTCCTGGCGTTCCTGCCCGACGTCCGCTCGGACCGGCTGTTGCAGTCCCTGCACGGAGTGGCAGGTGCTCTCCAGCGCCACGCCCGTGTGCCGGCCGTCGCCGACTGGATTGAGCAGTACCGCACCATAGCCAATACCGGAGGAGGACAGGCGTGACCACCAGCACCCGCGACGACGTCGTGATCCGCACTTTTGGACCAGGCCACGTCCCACCGCTGCTCGACGCGCTCGCAGAGACCTGGGCCGACGCTCACCCCGAACTCGTCGACACCCCTGGCGCCACCACCGACGGGCTTTCCACCGAAGCGCTGCGCCGTCAGGTCACTGGCCACGCGCGCCGCGAGGGTTTCGTCCTGACCGTCGCCTTCGCACACGGCAACCCCATTGGCTTCGCCTATGCGTTCCCCGCCACCCCGGAGTACTGGTACGGGCCCGAGCTCCTCCCCCAGATCCCCGGACACATCAGGACCGGCCGTCTCATGGGGCTGTGCGAGCTCGCAGTTACACCCCACTGGCAGGGACTGGGCATCGGAAGTCAACTGCACGAAGAGCTGCTGAAAGCAGTGAACCCCCAGTACTCATCACTCCTCGTCCGCCCGGACAATCCCCGTGGCCGCGCCCTCTACGACCGTCTCGGCTACTTCTACGCCGGTCCCTACCGCAACGAGCCCGACGGCCCGGTCTACGACCTTCTGATCCTCCAGGTCGACATTCACAGGCACCCGGCTGAGTAGATTCCCGCGCGTCCGGGACAGTAGGAACGCTGGGCGTTCTCGGCCAGGGAGTCGACCATCACGTCGGGGTCGAAACGCGGCCACCATGCGCCGTCACGTTCCTCCAGTCCGGCGGCCCAGCCCTCGCCGATGCTCGCCGAACCGCCCGCCGCACCACCCTGGCCGGCCGTCGGGCTGTCGTACTCACCCCGGCACCGGCCACTACGCTGCACCGACCGACCCGACACCGTGGAGGCCACGTGACCCGCATCGCCGTCCTCTCTGCCGGATCCTGGGGCACCAGCTTGAGCGTGGTCCTGGCCGATGCCGGTAACCGGGTTGCCATCCACGCCCGCCGCCACGACATCGCGGCCGCCATCAACCAACGTCACGAGAACCCCCGCTACCTACCCGGGGCCGTCCTGCCTGGCAGGGTGACCGCCACCACCGACGTCGCCGAAGCCGTCCAGGGTGCCGAGTTCGTGTTCCTGTCGATTCCCGCCCAGACCCTCCGGGCCAACCTCGCGCTGTGGGCGCCACTGTTCCCCGACGACAGCGTGGTGGTGAGCCTGATGAAGGGGGTCGAGACAGGCACCGGCATGCGGATGAGCCAGGTCATCGCCGAGACGGCCGGGATCCCGGCTGCCCGGGTCGCGGTACTGTCCGGGCCCAACCTCGCCCGGGAGATCGCCGTGCGCCAGCCCGCCGCCACCGCAATCGCCTGCACCGACGAGGCAGTGGCCGACCGGATCCAAGCCGCCGCACAGACCCCGTACTTCCGCCCCTACACGACCACCGACGTGACCGGCGTCGAACTGGGCGGGGTGGTGAAGAACGTCATCGCCCTGGCCGTCGGCCTCGCCACCGGCATGAACCTCGGCGAGAACTCCCGCGCCATGCTGGTCACCCGCGGCCTCGCCGAGACCGCCCGACTCGGGCTCGCTCTCAGCGCCGACCCGCTCACGTTCGCCGGCCTCGCCGGGGTCGGCGATCTCATGGCCACCTGCTCCTCCCCCCTCTCCCGAAACCGCACCTTCGGCGAACACCTCGGGCTGGGCCTGACCGTCGACCAGGCCGCCGCAGCCACCGGACAGACGGCCGAGGGCGTCAAGTCCGCCGAGTCCGTGCTGGGGCTCGCCCGCCGCCACGGCGTCGACATGCCCATCACCGACGTCGTCGTCAAGGTTCTGCACGGCAAGGTCACCGTGGACCAGGCCGCCGCCCTGCTCATGGGGCGCGCTGCCAAACAGGAGCGATACGAGGCTTGACCCCACCAAGCCCCTCGGCAGGGGCCGTCAGACGGTCGGTGATCCCTTGTAGTCGTGGCCTTGGTAGCCGTGCCCGTCCTTGTGCCAGTCCAGGTAGAGGACCGCGTTCGCGTACGCTCCGCTTCCCGCCCGGTGGCTGATCGTCGGGGTGCGGTAGTGGCCGTCCCGGTCACCACTGGACGTGGCTGTCTCCAGCCGGTCCTTGAGCTGGAAGTCGCGCTCTGTCACCACGGGGTCGGTGCCCTCCCGGGAAGCCATGATCTGCAGTCGGACCTTGGCCCCGTCGAAGATCGTCGCATTCTGGTTGCTGTAGAACGGTCCGTTCCAGCGGATGTCCGCGTAGGCATACACGGTGGAGCCGGAGCGGGCGGCGCACGTCTGGATCTTGATGTCCCAGTTGTCGGGTGCGGGGCCGCTGTATCCGGCGTCGTCGATGGTCTGCGTGCTTGTCGAGCAGCGGTAGCCGAGTGCGGCGGTCGGGGTCGCGGTGGCGGCGGAGATCATCCCGAAGAGAACGGCGAGAGCGGCGGTGGCGACCAGGAGCGGGTACTTGGTGGTGTTCATGGCCGGTCAAGGCCGGCTACGGCCCGGACGACACGGGTCGGCCCTGAGGGCGCCCCGCACGAGGGATGTTCCCCGACAACTGTCCGGGCCGTCGGCCGCTCACCGGCCGGAGCGGTAACTCACCACTGCCGCCGGTGAGTGCCCGCCGGGTGGTGACTTGGCAGTGGTGATGTCACCACGAGGCCGGTGAGTTGCGGGCGGGCAGGGCTGTGACCTGCGGTGGGGAGGTGGTGGTGAGTCACCGGTGACTCACCACGACAGCTGTGTCCCAGCCGTGATGGCGCGGGGGTTGCCGTGGTGATCGGACCGGTGAGGAGGTCGCCGTTGTCTGGGGGCAAGCCAGTCCGCTCCCCCTCGAAAGGCAGCCCCCGATGGCACGTCGTCGCACTCTTCCTCCCGGCCGGGAACGTCCCGCCCGCCGGATCGCGTCCTCGACGCCGCTGCGCGCCTCGCGTCCCGAGACCGTTCCCGCCGGCAGGCCCGTCTTCCACGGTCCGCGACTGGCCCGTATCGGCGTCTGGACGGCACTCGCGGCCGGCCCCCTCGCCCTGGCCGTCTCCCTGGCCGCGCCGTCCGGGTCCGCCGCTCAGGCGGCCCCCGCCCCGACACCGAGCGCCGAGCGTCCCCAGGCCGACCCGGCCGGGACGGCCGCGCATTTCGTGGAGCTGTGGCTGCGCGCCGACGCCTCCACCGCCGACAACGCGGTGGGGTCGGCGGTGCGGGCGATGGCACCGCAGGCCGAACTCCCTTCCCGGTCCCGAGAGGCCGGGGCGCCGGAGGCGGTGCGGGTGACCGCGCTGCGAACCGTCCATCTGCCCGGCGGTGGGTGGACGGTGACCGTCGCCGCCGTCACCGACGAGCAGCGCGAGCCCGCGCCGAGCACCGGCACGGACAAGGCAGTCGTCATCCAGCCTGCGGTCCGGTACTTCGCCGTCAGCGGCACCGGTGGGAATGGAGGCGGGCCGCTGGTAGTCACCGGTTCGCCCGCAGAGGTCGCCGCCCCCGAGGCAGCTCAGGCCGGCACGTCCCCGTTCGGCCACCCCGTGCCGTCCACAGGCCCCCTGGCCGTCTCCCTGGTCGAGTTCCTGCGGACCTACCTCGCCGGGGTGGGTGGGCAGGGTGCGGGCTTGGAGCGGTACCTGTCGCCGGGGGTGCGTCTGTACGCGCCGACGGCCGCGTCCTACGCGCGGCTCGAGGTCAAGGACGTCACCGCCGACACGGAGACGGCCGGTGGGAAGGACGTTCCGGCCGACGGGACGAAGGCGCGGGTCCGGGTCCGGGTCGAGGGTGAGGACCGGGCCGGCACCCGGTGGCCGCTGGAGTACCGCCTGACCGTGACCGCCCGCGCCGGCCGCTGGGAGATCAGCGCCCTGGACACCGGATCCCCCGCCCAGACGCCTGCCGGTCTCGTGTCCCCCTCCACCACCCCCACCGCCAGGGGTGCCCGATGAACACGATCATCCTCGCAAGCCAGCTGGACACCCTCGGCGACGGCCTCTTCGACATGTTGGGCAAGTGGGCCGACCGGGGCCTCAAGGTCGCCCTTGTGGTGATCGTGCTTGTCACCATCTGCCGGCAGTTCTCCCTCAAGGCCGGTATCGGCGCACTGCTCGCCATGGCCATCGCGCTCGGTATCTACAGCTCCCGCGACACCCTGGCCGGCTTCTTCTCCGACAAGATCAAGAACCCGTCGACCGGTTCCGCACCGCTCAATCCGCAGGCCCCGCACCCCCGCGCGGACGGGACGATCCTGTGAGCGCGGCGGCGAGGCCCCGGATCGCGCGCGTCTACACCGGTGCGCGCCGCCACCCGTGGGTGCTGGGCAAGCTCGGGGACTGGGTCATCTGGTTCGGCCCGTACACCCCGGCGCAGTTGGTCATCCTCGGTGGTGGGGCGTTCGCGTTGATCAAGGGCTACGACTGGTGGTCGTGGGCCGGTCCGGTGCCGGTCGTGTTGTGGCTGGTGGCGGTGTGGGCGGCGCGCGGTGCGCAGATCGCCGGTCAGAACCCGTTCACCGCTGCGGCCGGGGTGTTGGTGCTGTTGCTGCGGCACCCGGCGGGGCGGATCGGTGGCCGGATCGCGCGTGATCGCCGTCCCTCCCACCTGCGCGGCCGGTTCGTCATCCAGGCCGCCCCCCTGCTCGACTCCGCGCGTGGAGGGGGCGGGGTGCTGGTGCGGCTGCCTGCTGTGTCGGGGCGGGTGGCTGCCGGGTCGGGCCTGGCCTCCTTGCTCGCGGACTCCGAGAAGTGGGCGGCGTGATGCGTACTGTGTTTCGGCACATTGCCGGTCATCTGCTGTGGTCGGCTTCGGCCCGGGTGTGGGCGGTGTGGCGGGTGACACCGCTGCCCGGGGGATATCTGCCGGCCCAGGTCCGTCAGGACCTCCTCGACCGGGTCACCTCCCTGGTGCGGTCGATGCCCGCCATGGAACCGCGCCTGTTCGTGCTGGCGGCGCGTACCGATCCGGGTGAGATCGCCGAGCGGATGGTGGCCGGTCTGGACTGGGAGCGCCTGCCCGCGTGGTCGCAGACCTGCGCTGCCGCCGTCGAGTTGCTGACCGGGGAGGAGATGCACGAGCGGACGCTGTGGCTGGCCGTGCCCCTCCCGGGCCGGGCCGGGGCCACGACCACGTCGCTCAATGCCCTCTATGGGGAGTTGTCCGCAGTGTTAAACCTGCCTGCGGTGCCGGTGCCCGAGGCGGAGGTGAAGGCGGCGTTCGCGGAGGCCGAGCGCATCCAAACCGCCCTCGGCGGCGGGCTCGGACTACGGCCTGCCTCCCCGGCGGAGATCGTGTGGATGGTGCAGCACGCCGTCCACCGAGGCCTCGCGCAGGAGCCGCTGCTGTCGGACGCGGAGCACAGCCCGCTCTACGGCAGTCGCATCCACGACGGCCGGCTCACCTCGCCCTCCTATGCGGACCTGGGGCAGATCCGTCTGTCCGAAGGCGGCCAAGAGACGGACGTCCGGGGCAAGGCGAGGGCCGCCGAGCGGCCGTGGTGGCGCAAGGCCGGAACCCTCTCGCCGCTGGGCCGGCGGTGGCTGCAGGTCGAATCCGAGGCAGGGACCGGCTACCAGTCCCACCTCGTGCTCGCCGAGCTCCCGCCCGCGATGGCCGTGGACCACGCCGACGTCCTCGCGCAGCTGGAGCAACTGCCGTTCCCGATCGACGTGGCGGTGGACCTGCGGATCGTGCCCGCGAAGAAGGCCCGCGCCCAGGTCCAGCGCAAGAAGCGCGAACTCCTCGACCAGGCCGGCCAGTACGGTGCGCAGCCGACCGGGATGCCGCATTCGCTTCCCGAGGCGGCCGGGGATCTCGCCGAGCAGGACGCGCGGATGGCGCGGACCTCGGTCGAGGTCGAGGTCCAGTCGGTGACGGTGTTGTCGGTGTGGGGGCCGGACGCCGACACCTGTGACGCGCGGGCGCGGGAGTTGTCCGCGGCCCTGTCGGGGGGCGACTACCGGGTGGAGCGCCCCTACGGCATGCAGGAGGAACTGTTCGCCCTGGGCCTGCCCGGTACCGCCCGGGCTGCGAAACTCACGCAGTTCACGCAGCACCAGCTGTCGGAGGACTGGGCCGCGGCCGGCGCTTTCACCCTCTCAAGGGTCGGGGACCCGGCCGGGATGATGGTCGGTCACGACCTGGACTCCGGCACCATCCGCCCCGTCCTGCTGAATCCGGCCGACGCACCGCAGGTCAACGCGTCCGCGTCGTTGGCCGTGGTCGGCGACCTCGGCGCCGGCAAGAGCGTGCTGGAAAAGCTCGTCACAGGGGCTGTGGTGGATCAGGGCGGGCGGGCGATCGTCATCGACCGGACGCCGATCCGGGAATGGGCGAGCTTCGGGCGGGCCGCGATGGGCGACCGGTGCGAGGTCATCGACGCCGCCCGGGCCGAGGTGTCCATCGACCCGCTTCGGGTGTTCGGCGGCCCGGTCGGCGCCCACTACGCGCTGTCCTACCTCACCTTGCAGCTGGGGGTGGGTGCGATGACCGCCGCCGGGGCGGTGCTCCACCACGCGGTCCAAGAGGTGTGCGCGGGCCCGGAACCGTCCATGGGCAAGGTCCTGGACGTCCTCGACGACCTGGCCAAGATGGGCAGCGCGACCACGCGTTCCGACGCGGCCGCCACCATGGCGGACCTGCTGCGGATCGTGCGCGGCAACCCCCTTGCGGCGATGGTGTTCGACCCGGACCTGCCGCCGGTCACCCTGGACGGGGACCTGGGCGCCGACCTGGTGGTGGTCACCACCACCGGACTCACCCTGCCCCCCAAGGAGGCATTCGCCGACGCCGAAGTCCTGCGCCAACAGCCCCTGGAGGCGTTGATCGGGCGGGCCGTCCTGTATCTGATCGCGGCGATCGCCCGTCAGGCCGCGTTCACCGATCCCGAGCGTTTCTGTCTGGTCTCGCTGGACGAGGTGTATTGGCTGACCTCCTCGGCGGAGGGATCCGCGCTGGTCCACGAGATCCTCCACGACGGCCGCAAGCACGGCGCCGGATGCTTCCTCGGCGCCCACGACGAAGCCGAGCTCGGCAAGGACGCCGCCCTGATCGCCTACCGCTTCCTCGCCCGCACCACCGACAGCGTTCGCGCCGCCAAGGGCCTGCGCTTCATCGGCCTGGACGGCGACGACGAAGACCTCGTACGGATGGTCACCACCGGACTCTCCCCCGTCGGCCAAAGCGGGCGCGAGGGCGAGATGTTCCTGCGCGA
Organism: Streptomyces sp. NPDC058279; assembly: GCF_042881255.1. NCBI lineage: Bacteria > Bacillati > Actinomycetota > Actinomycetes > Kitasatosporales > Streptomycetaceae > Streptomyces > Streptomyces sp. NPDC058279. The sequence continues at coordinate 20,757 of NZ_JBHVYA010000018.1, forward strand.
TCCGCGCATGCAGGTCGGGCGAATCAGGATCGTCGTCCCGTCCGTGCCCCGCATCAGAGAAAAGATCTTCACCACACCCGGTCGCGCCACCCGCGCGGCCGCCGGGGGGACCTCATGACCCGCATCACCGATGTCCGGCTGCTGATCACCGCCGCCGTCACTCTTATGTTGCTGACCTGCACCGTCGCCGCCTGGGCCATGCCCCACACCCGCCCGTACGATGCAGCCGCGCACATGGTCCCGGTTGCCTCAGCCGGTGACCGGTGCGATCTGATCGCCGGCCCAGCCCGCGACGTGTGCCGGTCCCTTCCCGGCGGGTCCGTCGCAGCGCCTGGCCCCTCGGCAGCGGCAGCCCTCTCATTCCCGCCGCTGGACGGCAAGACCATGCTGCTGCTGTTTTCCACCGTCACCGTCGCGGCCGCCATCGCCCTGGTGACCATGGCAGAGCGGCGCCTGTGATGGCCCGGTTCGACATAGACCGGGGCACGCTGCGCTCGGCCGGATTCGTCGCCCTGCTCACGATCGTGTTCCTGGTGACGAACACGGCGGTCGCGGCCGCCGCCGACGGAACCACCGTCGGTGGTGGCCTGCTCGGCCCACTCGACATCATCACCGGTGAGGATGCGCCGCTCAGTGGCTACCAGCTGGAGGCGGTGGTCGCCGCGCCGGACACCATCCCCGCCATGGGTGCCGTCGACACGCTCACGACCGGCGCGCCTCCCTTCGATGTGGTCGGGCACACCCAGCGGCTGGTGATGAGCGGCCTGTTCACCCTGGTCCGGCTGCTGGTGGGACTGTGCTGCTGGCTGATCGGATTCGTCTTCAAGTTCCCGCTCCTCACGTTGCTGACCGGGCCCGCGCAGCACCTCGCCGACGCCTACAAGCAGAACGTCGTGGGCGCCCTGGGGCTTGAGGGCCTGTTGTTGTCCTGGGCCTTCGTATTCGGGCTGATCCTTTTCGTCCGCGGGAAGGTCGGCACGGGCCTGGGGGAGATCGCCATGACCCTGGTCATCGCAGCGCTGGCCGCCAGCGCCTTCATCCGCCCCGACTACCTGCTGGGCAAGGACGGACCGCTCGACCAGACACACCAGGCGGCCCTCGAAGTCGCCTCGATCACCACCGGCTCCTACTTCCACGCCACCGGCCGTACCGGACGCGACTGCGCGAGCGCGGCCGGCCCCTCGGCCCCGAACTGCGTCCACGAGCAGGCGAGCACGGAAACAGTGGTCGACCCGATCCGGAAAGCGCTCACCGACGCCCTGGTCGTCAAGCCCTACATGCTGCTCCAGTACGGCCGCATCCTCGACCCGAAGAACCCCGATGACGCCGCCGCCTACAAAGCCCACCTGAAGTGGGTCAACAGCAACCGGTCCGACACGGCGAAGCCGGTCGACCCCTCCAAGTGCGAGGGAGTCTTCGGACCGCTCAAGGAATCCTGCGAGCGCCGAGTCGCCGGGAAGGCACCGGATCCTTGTGAGCTTGTGCATGGTCCGGCGAAGGAGTACTGCAACCGAGGCGATGCCACACGCAGCAAGGACGCCGCCTTCGCGACGCTCCTCGACGAGCTGGACAAGGCCGGACCGGTCGGCAAAGCCTGCGCCGCCTACGCGAAACAGCCGACGTGGGACCGGGTCTGGTCGGTCGTCGCCCTGCTCGTCGCGGTCATCGTCGTCGCATTGATGATCGTTTCGATGGCGGTGGTGATGTTCGGCGCCCAGGGCGCGGACGCCGCCGCCGCAGCCTGCGGCCCGATCGCCTGGGTATGGGCGATGCTCCCCGGCCCGTCCCGGATGCTCTTGTGGCGGTGGTTGGGCGTCTTCATCGTCTCCGCCCTGGTCTCGTTCATGGCCGCGATGGCGTTGCCGCTCTTCGGGATCGCCGTGGACGCACTGCTCTCCGACAGCGGCTCCGACGTGATGGTGGAACGGCTGCTGCTGGTCGACGCCCTCGCCGTCGCGTTCCTGATCATGCACCGCCGCATCCTTGCCGCCACGGCCGGGTTCGGGCAGCACATGGCCACCCGCATGCGCTTCAAGAAGATCGGCGGCAGCCACCTGACCGGTGACAACTCCGAACTGGGCGCAGCCCTCGCCACGCACGGCCCCTCCGGGTCCGGCCGTTTCAGCGGAATCGGCGGAATCGGCGGGGGAATGTCGGCTACGCACGGCGTGTTCGGTGCCCGGCTCCGTTCGCTCGGCAGCCTGGCCGCGCTGAGCGACGGCAGCGGGATGCCGATGTCCCCCGGCCGGCTGCTCGGCGACGCACTGGCCGAAGGGCGGCGCGGTATCGCACCCCTGGCCGTGGCCCTGCGCGCCGCCCACACCACCCTGATCGGCCCCCACCCCGGACAGCACCCGGCGGCCGCCGCATTCCGCGCCGCCGCACTCGCAGGAGCGGTCCCCGGCAGGCCGGGCGGTACCGCCGGAATGGTGGTGAACCGGCGGACCGGTGAGGTCCTTCACGATCCCGAAACCGACCGGCCGCTGCTGGGATCACGCCTGCACGCGCGAGCATCGCAACTACGCGGCTACCGCATCGCCTCCCGCACCGCCCGCCTCACCTACGGCGCGACCTTCGGCCTGCCGCGTACCGTGCGCCGAACCATCGGCGCCGCCTCGCAGTTCACCCACGACGCCCACGCCCAGCTGCGCGTCGCGGCGAACGGGGTACGCGAGGACGCCGGCCGCTGGGCCGACGGCGGCCGAGCCCTACGCAACGGCCTCGATCACACCGGACAGGTCCTCGCCACCGCCTGGCAGGTCCACGACCCCATGCGATCCGTCCGCGACACCGCCCTGGCCGCCGCCATCGCCACCGCCCCACTGGCCTCTCACGGCCGGGCAACCGCCGCGCCGCGCACCAGCATTTCGGCCCCCCGGGCGGAATCCGGCCGCCCCGGCCGGCCGCACCCGCCGTCGCCTCCCGCCTCATCGGCGCCCGCCCGCTCGCGCCGCTCCGAAACGACGTCCAGGTCGGGGGCGGAGTCCGGGTCGGCGACCCGGAATCCGACCGACGCGCAGGCGGAGGCGAACGCGGCACGGCTGCGCGCGATGTTCGACGCCCGCGCCGCCGAGCGCCGCCGGCGTGAAGGCGGTGAGCAGTGAAGAGGTGGAAGAAGCTGGGATGCCTGGGCGTGCTGCTGGTGGTGGCCGCCGCGTGCTGCACCAGTCCGGTGCTGCTGTCAGCGGCCGCCGGTGACCGCAACGGCGGCGGTGCGGTCAACGCGGCGGCGGCCGGAATCCCGCAGCGGATGATGACCGCCTACCTGACCGGCGCCGCACAAGTCACCACGTACGTCAGCGGTTGCAAGGGGATGCGGTGGCAGGTCCTCGCCGGGATCGCCCGCGTGGAATCCGACCACGCCGCCGGCCACACGATCTCGGCGGGCGGGGACATCACCCCGCCCATCACCGGGCCGCGCCTCGACGGATCAGGGGCCGGCGGCAACACCACCGCCATCGCGGACACCGACGGCGGACAGTGGGACGGCGACACCGCATACGAGCGGGCGGTGGGCCCCTTCCAGTTCCTGCCCGACACCTTCCGCGCCTACGGCAAGGACGGCAACAAGGACGGCGTGATCAGTCCGCACAACGCGGACGACGCCGCCGCCACAGCGGCCGTCTACCTGTGCGGCAACGGCCGCGACTTGGCCGACCGCGAGCAGCTGCGCGCCGCGATCCACACCTACAACCAGTCATGGGCGTACGTGGATGACGTGATGTCGGGCATCGACCGCTACGACGCCCTCGGCCGGCTGCCCGCCCTTCCCTCGGGAAACGTCGGCGCCGTCATTCAGGCCGCACTCGCCCAGCAAGGCGTGCCCTACTCCTGGGGAGGCGGCGGGCCCCAGGGTCCCAGCGGCGGGATCTGCTGCTCCCCCGGCGGGCAGGACGGCCGCTCCGTGGTCGGCTTCGACTGTTCGGGATTGACCCAGTACGCCTACGCGAGAGTCGGGATCACCCTCCCGCGCACAGCCTCCGAACAAGCCGGAGCCGGGCGGCGGATCCCCGCCTCCGCCGGATTCGGCGCCCTCACCCCTGGCGACCTCGTCTTCTACGGATACGACCCCACATCCGATTCGACCATCCACCACGTCGGGATCTACCTCGGCGACGGAAAAATGATCAACGCGCCACGCCCCGGCAAAGCGGTTCAGATCGACCCGGTCACCGCCATGCCCGACTACGCGGGCGGGACGAGGCTCCTGTGACCACATGGACAGGCGGCCGCGTCATCGGCGCCGCAGCCCTGCTGGGCGCCACCGGTGTCTTCCTGATGTACGCGGGACTCCACCAGGCCGACACGCCGGCGCCCGCCGGTCGGACCTCGGCCGCAACGGCACCAGCAGCGACCGGCACTCCGATGCCAACCTCGCCGGCCTCGGCCACCTCGTATCCCGAGAATGACGGGTCCGAGTCCACGGCGCACGCGAGGATCACCGCCATCCCGCCTCAGTCGGCTCCCCCACAGGCTTCGTCCGCCGGCGGGCCGGTGCGGCAGGAACTGCCTCCGCCGGGATCCGGGCCCGCCGCCGACCCGCTCATCCAGGAGGCCCTCGACCAGGCCAGCCCGCGGGACCTACCGGTCGACGAGGAGCGGCGGTTGCTGGACCTGGGACGTACGGCGTGGCTCGGCGAGACCGCCGGTTACAGCCGGGTCCGTATCCAGGCCGCCACCGCCCGCCGCGACAACACCCCGGCCGTGGATCCCCGCACGCAGCAGCCCCTTCGGGCGGTGGTGCGGCTGGTGTGGGCCGGGGCCGATCGGGCCGGGACCTTCCTCGACGGTCGCTCCGCCGTCGTCCACTTCACCCAGAACGGAAACGGAACATGGAATCGCACATGAGCGCGTCGGGTGCGGAGCAGGTGTTCTCCCTCGCCGCCGACTTCGTCCAGGCGGTCACCGCATGCGCCGGATGGGCATGGGCCAACGCGTGGTGGCTGGCCCTGATCGGCGGTGCGCTGTTCGCCGGGTGGGAAGTGCTGCAGCGACGCCTGACTGCCGAAGCCCTCGCCCGTCGTACCTGCCTGGAGCTGGTGCCGACCGTGCTCTTCGAGGCGGAGCCCGAACAGATCTGGCGCCAGGGCATGCAACTGGTGCGGGCCGCCGGGTCCGGGCCGTGGTGGACACCGCGTCGTGCCCGCAGCCTGCGGGTGCGGCTGCGCGCGGACGGAACCCGACCGCTGACCTACCGGATCGAGGCTCCTGCAGGCGCCTACGCTCTCCTGTCCACCACTCCCTACGGTGCCCGGGTCGAGGTCAAGGAGGTGCCGCCGGTCGCCGACAAGTACCGCGAGCACGTGGCCCGCGCGGTGTTCACGCTGAGGGGTCGGCCCGGGTCACGGCTGCGGGACGTGCCGCTGGACCCGGATCCACTCCAGCCCCTGATCGACGCGGTAGCCGGGTTGCGGGCCGAGCTCGGCGACATCGCCGAAGTGTGTGTGGACCTCTCCCCCGCCCCGCGCTGGCACCTGGCCGCCTACCGGTGGCAGACCATGCAGAAGGCGCGGGAGTCCGCCCGGCGCGAGGCGCGGCGCGAGGCCCGATGGCTGACCCAGGAGCCGACGGGCAGTGTTCCGCTGTCACTCGGGCGGTGGTTGGATCCGGCCGAGTGGCGTGGCACCGGGCGCGGGCAGATGGTCATGTCCCCCCAGCCCCGTCGTTTGGACCGTGACAAGGTTCTCGGCAAGCTCGCCACCAGCCATGGGCTGGTCCGCGTCCAGATCCTGGTGCGGTGCGCCTCCGACGAGGCCGAACGGGCGCAGGCGCGGCTGGCGCGGGTCGGGGCGGCGATGGACGTGTGGGCAGGGGTGTCTCGTCTGACACAGTCCGGCCGGACCTTGGGGCCTTGGCGGTTCGGGCCGGATCGGCGTCCGTGGCGGGGACGGTTCGACGAGGCGTGGTCGACCGGCGTGATGCGGCCCGCCCGCGGCGGATGGGCGCACGTCGAGGAACTCGCCGGGTTCCTCAAGCCCGTGACGGCGACCGCGCATCTGCCGTTGCTGGAGGCCGACATGCCCACGTACAGCGTCGGCGCCGACTTGGTCCCGCAAGGTTGGTACAAGACGGCCGATGGCCGCACGCGGCTGGTGGCCACCCACGAGGACGACACCCTCTTCGAGATCCAGTCGGGGAAGGCCGGGTGGGGCAAGACGACTCGCGCGGAGGTTCAGGCGGTAGCCAGTGCGCACAATCAGCGTGGTCTCGCGTTCGTGGACCCGCACGGCGACAGCTTCGCCGACGTCGCCTGCTACCTCGCTCACCAGGACATCATCGACCGCGTCGCCCTGTTCGACCTCACCGTCCGCGATGACGGCGACATGCTCGCCTGCTGGAACCCCCTGGACATGAGCAGTGGCCAGCCCGCACACGAAGTGACCGCCGCCGTCGTCGAGGGCTTCGCCTCCGCCCTCGGCTGGACCGACGTCTCGGCACCGCGCGCCCTGACGATCTTCACCAAGGCGGTCGAAGCACTCGTCACCGTTAACGCCAGGGCCGTCACCGGCCAAATCCCTGAAGCGCAGGCCACCATCTTCCAGATCCCCGCCCTGCTCACCGACCCCAGCCTGCGTGACCTCGTGGTCGCCCACCTGCCGGCAGAGGCCCAACACTGGTGGGCGCGAAGCTTTACCGACCTGCCCAAGGACGCGCTCCCCATCGTGCTCAACCCGTTGGAGCGGCTCGGGGCGAACCCGGTGCTGAGGGCCTTCCTGGGGTGCCCGGTCAGCGGCTACGACATCCGCCGGGCCATGGACGAGGGCCAGGTCCTGTGGATCTGCCCGCCCGGCACCGGGCCCACCAACGCGCTGCTTGTGTCCCTGATCGTCCACGACTTCCTGCGCGCCGGTCTCTCCCGCCGCGACCTCCCCGAGAAGCAGCGACGCCCCTTCCGCTTCTACCTGGACGAAATGATCTCCCTGGACCAAGGCGAATCGGATGTCTTGGCGCAGATCACCGAGCAGCTGCGGAAGTTCGGATGCCGGCTGCACGGGATGACGCAGCTCATGCACCGCCTGGCCCCCGCCACCCGCGCCGCCCTCATGCAGAACGCCAGCTGCCTCTCCACCACGGCCGGTTCCGTAGAGGCCATCAGCCAGATCACCGGCCAGTGGGGGGACACCGTCACACCCCGCGACGTCGCCGGCCTTGCCCGGTGGTGGCACTACGCCTCCTTCACCGTCGAAGGCACCCGGATCGGACCGCTCCTGGTCCGGGGCCCCGCCCTCGACGAGGTCTTCGACAAGTTCGCCGAACCGTCCAAGGTCAAGACTCTGCAGCGGGTGGCGCATGAGAAGGCGGGCGCCCGTCCCCTGGCCGAGCGCGCCGCAGAGGCACTGGCCCAACAAGAGTTCTTGCGCACCTTCCTGACATCCCACACGCCAGCCACCCGTACAACGCCCGCCAGTGACGACACCACCAATGAGGTGTACGCATGACCACGCCCGCACCCCTGATCCCGACCACCACCGACTCCCGCGCCCACCAGGCCCTCGCCCTGCTCGCCCAGTACAGGCTCCTGACCACCACCCAGCTCCACCAACTCCTCGCCCCGCACATCCCGCCCCGCAAGATCCACCGGACCCTGGTGCCGCTGCGCGAGCAGGGCCTCATCACCCACACCAGCCTGGGCACCAGCAGCCACCTCCAGGCCCACTTCCTCACCGCCGAAGGCCTCGCGATGGTCGCGGACTGGCCCGAACTACGCGGACGCGCCGCGACCGCCATTCCCTCCGCGGCCGCCGCGCGACTACGCGCCGCCCACACCCTCGCCGGGGTCCGCGCCCACCTCGCCTTCCTCGCCGACGCCCGCGCCCGCGGCGACGAGTACGAGCCCCTGGACTGGATGCCCGAGGTCACTCACCGCCTCCCCGACACCGCAGGCGAAGACCGACTCATCGCCGACGCCGTCTTCCACTACACCGCCACCACACCACGCCGAATCCAATACCGGGCGTTCATCGAAATCGACCGCGCCACCATGAGCAGCGAACGCCTCGCCCGCAAGCTCATCAGTTACGCACGCTTCCACGACTACGTCCCCCAACGGGCCGGCCGCCGCGGCACCCTCGCCGACCAGGGCGCCATGCTGGCCTGGCAACGCCTCTACCCCCGCTTTCCCCGGATCCTGTTCATCCTCACCGGCGCCTCCCGCAACGTCATGGCCACCCGGATCCAGGACCTACGCAGCATGACCGCCGACCACGACCGCGTCGCCCGACTCGCCACCCACGTCCCCCTCGGCGCCACCATCCTCGAAGACCTGGAGGCCCACGGCCCTCACGGCCCTGTCTGGACACCCCTCACCGGCAGCGCCGAACTCCGCGGCTGGACCGAGCTGTGAGCGGGCCCGAGCCGTACGCGCCGATGAACGCGGCGGAGAGTCCCGACTACACCGCCGCCCAGGCCGACCGCAACGAGCCGATCAGTGCGCCCACGCGACGTTCTGAGCACCCGAGCCGGCCCACCGGCCCCGCCGGCACCGGTGGGTGACGGTCCGGCCCTGAATCTCGCGGACAGGCCCGGAGCCTGTTCGGTAGCCTCCCGTACATGACCGCCCCGTTATGCAGTCGGCTCACCAAGAAGGGCGTCCCGTGCATCAACGGGGCCCGGCCCTCCGGGCTGTGTCACATCCACGACCCCGCGGTGCAGTGCCGGGCCCTCAACTCGAAGGGTGCCGCGTGCTCGGTCGCCACCGGCGGTGGGACCTGCCAAACGCACGTGGGCAGGCCGCAGCTCCCCATCGAAGCACTCCAACAAACCGAGGCCCTGTTCGCCGAGCAACCCGGCCTTGACCAGGACGCAGCTCAGGCATCGGCGATAGGGACCGACCTCGAGGCGCAGACTCCCGGGCCCCGACTGTCGTTGGCGTTCGTGGCCCGTACCTACAACTTCGGTTAGAGCCCCTCACCCTGGCCGGCCAGCGCGGAGGTTGCGTTGGCTAGGCATCTTGAGTTCTGATGTGCCGCAAGTCCCTCGGCTCGCGTCGAGAAATTGGTCGACGAGCCAGCGGCGTTCGTACCTGTGTCCGTCAGGTCGTAAGGGTCATCCGGCGAAGCCGCTCAGCGTCTGGCCTCAGCGGCCGAAAGCGCGGGTTGCCTCGCTCCGGATCCGCCACCAGTGAGTGGTGGGTGTTGACCGCAACGTGATCGTTATCCCGTACGGCGGGCATTGGCGACTGAACCGGTGAGTGCCAGAGCCGAGGATTACTTCAGCAAAGAACAAGCCAGTAGATGGGGTTTCGGCCACAGGGTCCCCGGATCTCGCCAGGACGGACTCCATCGACCGGTCGAGACGCAAAACCGCACCTCAAGGGGCTTTCGGCATATGACTCTTCGACAATGGCGGGCAAACCGTGACGTTCGTTCATGTGAGCCTCAAGAACCCCATAGGAGCTTTGCCGTTGTCGTCGTAGGGTGCGCTGTACAACGCACCGCGACGACGTAAACAGTTGCACCAGCGATGACGCGGCTCGGGTGAGCAATCTGCACGCTCGCCCGCCGAGGTGACCACCGGGGAGATCTCCGTGACAACGGCACGACAGCACCAGACCCACACCGCGCGCCGACGGTTGCTTGCGGCCGTCGCCGTCACCGGGACCGTCGCGGTCCTCACGGCCGGCTGCAGTAAGGACGCCAGCGACAACAAGGCGGCGCCGCCGAGCCCCAGTGCCGCGACCGCCACTTCGCTGTCGTCCAGTCCTTCGGTCAGCCCGGCGGATGCCGACAAGGCGGAGGTTCAGACTGCCTATGACCGGTATTGGCAGGTCCTCACCGAGGCTTACGCGAAGGCCGACTCGGCGGGCACAGCCCTGAAGGAGGTCGCGAGCGGATCCGCGTACGCCCAAACCGAAACCGGCCTCGCAGGGCTGCGGAGCGCGGGCCAAGTCGTCACCGGTGAGGCGAAGCACTCTGGTACCTCGGTCAACTTCAAGGACGGCCCGCAGCTCAAGACCGCCGTTATCACGGACTGTGTGGACATCACACAGTGGAAGCCCGTCGATAAGGTCACCGGCAAAGAGGTTTCGCTGCCGCCCAAACGTCTTCTCCGGTACACGACCACCCTGACCGCCGAGAAGTGGCCGAACGGCTGGGTCGTCATCGAGGAGAAGATCCCGGGGCAGGCATGCTGAGACGCGGCGTTGTCACCGTGCTGAGCAGTCTCGCCCTGGTCGCCGCCGCAGTGCCCGCGGCCTGGGCCGAAGACGGAACCGGCGTCGGCAACTGCGCCGACGAAAGATTCTGCGTAGAGGTCAACGTCCCCAAGACCCCTGGTGGTGGCGGTGGCAACGGACCGGGCCCTACCGGCACCGGGAACGGTACCGGTGGCGGTGGTGAACAGGTCTCCGCCTACTGCGCCATCCGTCGCTTGGAGCCGCAACCCCCGGCCGGGAGCTCCCTGTGGGAGGGGCATTCGCCCGGTGACGGAGCCGTGTACGTCGACCCCTGCCTGACCAGCGACCCCAATGGCACAGCGACCGTGGACCTGATCGGCAAGGCATTCTGGTCGAAGGACACCCCGGCCCCGGCCGTCGACCCAGCCGTCCTCGCGCAGCGTGCCGTCGACAGCATGCTCTTGCAGGGGCCGGCGATCGTGAGTCCGAGGGCCGACGGCACCTACACGGTGGGCGTGCCCGTCTGGATGTGGGTGGGCCAGAGCCAGACGACATGGGGGCCCAATTCCGCGTCAGCGACGGCGGGTGGGATCACCGTGACAGCGACGGCGAAGGTGTCGCGGGTGGTGTGGAACATGGGTGACGGGTCGAGTGTGACCTGCACCGGGCCCGGCACCGCGTATACGGCTTCGCGTGGCATGGCCTCTTCCCCGGACTGCGGTCACCTCTACAAGGCGACGTCGGCCGGCATCCCCGGCGCCAAGTACCAGGGCACCGCGACGTCCACCTGGAGCATCGACTGGGCCGTGACCGGTGGCGGAGGGCAGACAGGACAGCTGACCGAGGTTCGCCAATCCGCGTTCACCGTGGCCGTCGGAGAACTCCAGGTCGTGGGCCAGTAACAGGCCCGGCGACCCCACTTGTTCCTTCCTTCTCTTTCTGGAGGCACTGCACGTGAGCACCACCACCACGTCCGCGCCCGACCGTCCTGCGGTTCCGGGGCCCGGCGGGTCGGGCCAGCCGGGGAAGCCGGCTGCCGCGCCCCGTGTCGTGCGCCAACGGCGGCGGCGGCCAGGTTTGATCGCCCTGTCCGTCGCGCTCATCGCGGCCGGAGGCCTGTCCGGGGCGTTGTTGTTCACCGCGTCCGGGCAACGTTCCGCCGTGCTGGTGGTGATCCGAAATGTGCCGGTGGGCACGGCGATCACCGACGCGGACCTCGCATCGGCTTCCCTGGCCCTGGACCCGACGGTCAAGGCCGTCCCCGTCGCGCGGAGGGCGGACATCGTCGGCAAGCGCGCCGCGGTCGCCCTGACTGCGGGCGCACTCCTCTCCCCCGCCCAGGTGACCACGACGTCGCTGGTCAAGGCGGGCGAGCAGCTGGTGGGCGTGGCGCTCAAGCCCTCGCAACTACCGGCGAGCCGGCTGAACCCGGGGCAGAAGGTGTTGATCGTTTCGACACCGGATCCGGTCCAGGCGGCCGCAGCCGGTGCAAAGGCCGGTGAGCCGGTCGGGGCGCCGAAGACGCTGGCCGCGACGGTGGTTGCCGTCGGCGAGGCGGCGCCGTCGACCGGTGTGGTGACGGTCGATGTGGCGGTGCCCTCTGCTGATGGTCCGACGCTGGCAGCGCGCGCCGCCACCGGCGCGGTTGCCCTGATCGTCGCGGCGCAGGGGGACAGCTGATGACGGTCGTCGCGCTAGCGGGCGGGCTCGGTGCGCCCGGGGTGACCACTACGGCGATGGCGCTCCTGATGGGGTGGCCGCTCCCGGAAGGGCAGCGTGTCGTGTTGGCGGAGGCGGACCCGGACGGTGGGGCGATCCTGCCCGGCGCCTTGCAGGGCACCCTCGACAACAGCCACGGCCTGCGCAACCTCGCGGTGGCGGGGCGGCAAGGGCAACTCGGTGAAGCCTTCTGGAGGCAGTTGGTCGACGTCACCGACGCGGGGACCCGCGACCGGCTGGTACTGCCCGGTCTTTACGATCCCGCGCACGCCTCCGCCATGGAACCTGTGTGGAAGCCACTCGCCGGCCTGTTTGCGGGGATCGAGGAACACCGGCACGACGTGCTGATCGACCTCGGCAGGCGCGGAGCGTTCGGTCCGTCCGCCGTGCTCGCACAGCGCGCCGACGCCGTCGTACTGATCGCCCGCAACACGCTGCGCGGGCTACAGAGCGCCCAGGTCCGCCTTGACGCGCTGCGCGAGCAGCTCGGCACCAGTACGGAAATCGGCATGCTCCTCGTGGACGGCGGCCCGTTCTCGAAAGAAGAGGTCCGCAAGAATTTGGGTATCAGGGTGACGGCGGTTCTGCCGTGGCGGCCGAAGGAGGCCGCGGTGCTCTCCGACGGGGCGGAGCAGCCACGCCGGTTCGAGTCGGGTGACCTGATGCGCGCGGCGCGCTCCGCTTCGTTGCGGGTGCAGGAGCTGGTGGCGATCCGCCGCTCCCGTCTGGGCCGGCCTGCGCCCACGTCCGGTCTGGGGCGGGTGGTGAGCGGTGCGCGCTAACCCCCTCCACAGCAATCCCCAGGTCACCGGCTCATTGGAAAGCCGCCTGGCGGCCCCGTGCGGCCTCGCCCCACACCGCGTCCCCCAAACCACCGGCGGCCCCTGGGCGCCCGGCGCGTCGGGTGGGATGTCGGTGGATCCCCGCTCGCCGCTTTCATCCCAGGCGGTGGCTGTCGCCAGTCCGTTGCCTGCGGTGGACTACGCGGCGGTCCGGTTGATCAAAAAGGAGGTCGGGGAGCGGCTCACCGAGATGCTGCGGGCCCGACCGGGCATGAGTTTGGCCGCGCAGGAGCAGCGGGGGCGTCATCTGATCAACGAGCAGGTCGCGGTGTGGTCGGACGCCGAGGCCGTCAAGCGTGGTTTCGCGACGTCCGCGAGTGAGGACGCGGCGACCGCTCAAGCCGTGTTCGATCTCCAGTTCCGGGCCGGCCGTCTCCAGCAGCATCTCGACAATCCCCTGGTCGAGAACATCTTCATCAACGGGTACGCCCGGACGACGTTGGACTTCACCGACGGGCGCCGCGTGGACGTCGCGCCGGTGGCGGACTCGGACGAGGAACTGCGCGAACTCCTTCGCGACCTGGCCCGACGCACCACCGGCCAGAACGAACGCTCCCTGTCGACGGCGGATCCGTTCCTGGCGCTGCGTCTCGCGGACGGATCCCGTCTCCAGGCGATCACCGAGGTCACCCCGGAAACGTTCGTGACGATCCGCCGACACACGATGCGGCACGCAGACCTATCCGAGCTGGTGGGACGCGGGATGCTGGACAACACTCTGCAGGGTTTCCTGCGGGCGTGTGTCCGCGCGGAGAAGAACATCATGATCGTCGGCGGGCAAGCCGCCGGAAAGACCACCCTGCTGCGGGCACTCCTGAGAGAGATCGACCCCGACGAGCGGTTCGCCACCCTGGAAACCGAGTTCGAGCTGTTCGCCCACGAGAACGGCTACCACCGCCAGGTCGTCCCCATGGAGACCCGCGAGTCCAACGGCGAGATGGTCGCAGGGCAGGCAGCTGGCGCCATCTCGCTTATGGACCTCATGTACCGGGCGCTGCGCATGACGCTCACGCGGATCGTGGTCGGTGAGGTCCGCGGTCCGGAAATCGTGGCCATGCTCCAAGCGATGACGAACGGCGCGGGCGGCAACCTGTGCACCCTGCACGCCAGCAGTCCCTCCGTGGTATTCGACCGTATCGCCGAGCTGTACCTGCTCGCGCAGGCCAACATGTCCGAGGCCCTCGCCTACCGGCAGGCCGCGAACGGACTGCACTTCATCGTGTTCGTGTCCTCCGTCGACGAGACGAAGATCGGCGGGCACCGCCACCGTTTCGTATCCCACGTCCTGGAGGTCACCGGGATCGGCGAGGGCGGCCGCCCTGACACCAATACCATCTTCGGGCCGCGCCCTGAGTGGGGCGAGCACCGCGCGGTGCCGCTCATGCTCCCCCGCTGCATCGACGACCTGCGACGCGCCGGATTCGACGCCTCCCTGCTGTCCGAGCCGGGCGGCGCGTGGACGACGGCCCTCCCGTTGATGATCACGGAGGGTGCCCGGTGACGACACTCCTGCTGTGGGTTGTGGCCGGTCTCGCCGTCACCGGTGGTCTGGTGGGGTTGGTCGCCGGGATCGTCGGCACCACCATGCCCAAGGGGCCCGGTCTTGCCGCCCGTATAAGGGCTGGGCGCCAACTCGCCAGTCACGACGAGAAAATGGCCCGCCGCACCCGCCTGGTCGTCGGCTCCGCCGCCGGGGTCCTGCTGTGGCTGGTCACCGGCGTGTTCGTGGCCGGGACGATGGTGTTCCTGGCCGTGATCGGCGTGCCGTGGCTGCTTTCCCCCACCAAGTCGGCGACCGCCCGGATCGCCAAGCTGGAGTCGCTAGGGGACTGGACGCAGCGACTGGCCAACGTGCTGCGCCTCGGGCGGGGCCTGGACGAGGCGTTGCAGATCTCCCGCAAGGGATGCCCCGATGCCATCGCGGAGGAGGTGGCCGACCTCGTCGACCGTCTCCAGGTCGGATGGCGGCCCGGCGACGCGCTGCGGGAGTTCGGCGACGCCCTGGGTGATGTGACCGCCGACAAGGTGGTGGCCGCGCTCAGCCTGTCGGCTGCCGACCGCGGTCCCGGCCTCGCCCAGGCGTTGGACGACCTCGCCGAATCGGTCCACGAGGAAGTCGCACGGCGCCGCGCCATCGAGGCGGACCGGGCCAAGCCGAGGACGACGATGCGGTGGATGACGATCATCACCCTGGGCATCATCGGCGCCGGCTTCCTCATCCCCTCCTACACCGCCCCCTACGGCACCTTCCTCGGGCAATTGGTCTTGGCGGTCCTGTTGGCCGGGTTCGTGGGAGTCCTCGCGATGATGCGGCAGATCGCCGACACCAAGCCCACCCCCCGATTCCTGATCGTCGACTCCCGCAGCGCCGTCGACCCCACCCCAGTCCCCGACGACAACGAAGCCGCGCCCGGGGCGCCGCGTGTGGAGGTGACCGCATGATGCCGGTAGCCGCGATCCTGTCCGGCGCGACCATCGGAGCCGGCTGCGCCCTCCTGGTCCGCGAAGTCCTGCGCCCGGCGCCCGCGCTTGGCCCTGCGCTGCGCCGCCTCAACCAACCCGCGCCTCCCCCGCGCCCCGACGGCGAAGTCACCGATCGCGACGAGCGGTGGGGGCAATGGCTGGTGCAGCACCTCACCGACCTGCCGGGCGTACGGATCCCCCACAAGGACCTCGCCCTGACCGGCACGACCCCCGCCAAGTTCATGTTGACCAAGGTCGCCTTGGCCGGTGGCGGCCTGCTGCTGCCGCCGCTGTCGACCATTCCGCTGCTTCTTCTGGGCATGCCGCTGTACCTGCCCGCGATCGTCGGCATTCTGGCCGCGATCGTGCTCTGGTTCGCCCCCGACCTCGCCACTCGGGACAAGGCCAAGCGGGCCCGCGGCGAGTTCGCCCACGCGATGGCCGCCTACCTCGACCTCGTCGCGCTGCGCCGGGCCGGGAACGTCTCCGCCGAGCAGGCCATGGAACAGGCCTCCCAAGTCGGCGAAGGGTGGGCCTTCCAGCGGATCCGGGGGGCTTTGGCACAGTCCCGCGTCGACAAGGTGGCGCACTGGGAGTCCCTGGCCCACCTGACCGCCGAACTCGATCTGCCGGTCCTCGACGACCTCGCCGCGATCATGCGGCAGTCCGCCGACGACGGTGCCTCCGTCTACGCCACGCTCCGCTCGCGCGCGAAGAACCTGCGCACCGAGCTCTTGGCCGATCAGGCCGCCGAAGCCAACGCCAACAGCGAGAAGATGACCGCCCCGGGCGCGCTCCTCGCGGTCCTGGTCATGCTCCTGATCGCCTTCCCCGCCATCATCCGCATGCTCACCACCTGACCACGCAAGGGAGTCCACATGAACAAGCTCGCCATCCGCCTGTCCCTCGCCGCCAAAGCGCACTGGGAGAAGGTCCAGGCGCACACCCGCGGAAACGAGGACCGGGGTGACATCTCCATCACGACCGTCATCATCTGGACCGCCGCCGTCGCCGGTGCCCTGGCCATCGCCGGGACCATCGCGATCGTCGTCGTCAAGTACCAAGGCAAGCTCAGCGGAATCTGACCGGACCGGCGCACACAGCAGTCGATCGAAGGGGGGCGCGGTGACGCACACGGCGATGAACGAGCCGGCGAAAGCCGACGCGGGCGAACTGCCGGAGCCGGCACAGGCCGAAGGCCGGGGAGGTCGGGGGGATCGAGGGGAGGCATCGATCCAGATGGCAATCGTCTTCCCGTTCGTCATCCTGGTCACCGTCGCCGTGGTCCAGGCAAGCATGTGGTTCTTCGCCCGGAACATCGCGCTCACCGCCGCCCGCGAGGGCGTTGCCGCCGCCCGCACCTATCAGGCGCCGGAAGGCGCGGGAGCGGCGCGAGCCCGGGAAACCCTGGGCCAGATCGCCGGTGACAGCCTTGCAGGGGCCACGGTCAGCACGTCTGGCAGTGCCACTGAGGTCCGCGTCACCGTGACCGGTCAGGCTCCCTCCCTGATTCCGGGCCTGTCCGGTTTGAGCGTGTCCCAGTCGGCCGGCGCTCCTCGCGAACGGTGGACCACCCCATGACCCATAACGCACGAACCACTCCGCAGCGGTGGCGGGAGCGGTTGCGCGAGGACCGGGGCAGCGAGTCCATCGCGGCCGCGATCGTCACTCCCCTGCTACTCATGCTTCTGTGCCTGGCCATCGCCGGCGGACGTATCGTCACCTCCGGTGCGAAGATCGACGCCGCCGCCGAGGACGCCGCCCGCGCCGCCTCCATCTCCCGCACCTACTCCGGCGCCCAAGCCGAGGCGTCCAGCGCCGCCGCCCGCTCCCTCGCAGATCAGGGCATCCACTGCGCCTCGACCAGCACCAGCGTCAACGCCTCCGGTCTGGCCGTTCCACTCGGTGAGGTCGGGACCGTCACGGTCACCATCTCCTGCACGGTGCCCATGTCCGACCTGCTGCTGCCCGGGACCCCCGGGGCCAAGACGCTCAGCAGCACGTTCACGTCGGTCGTGGACGCCTACCGCTCCCGGGAGGGATGACACGTGCACACACCGGAGCCCACCACCACATCCGACCCCGCACCGGCCCCTGATCCCACTGCGACCGCGCGGGGATCGCAAGGGCCGGTCTCGGCGAGGCGGAGCTTGCGGGGTGACGAGGGCGGGATCGCGATCTACACCGCGATCGTCACCGTGGCCCTGCTGGGCATCATCGGCCTGGCCATCGACGGCAGCGGGAAACTGCGGGCCACCGAACGCGCCGACGCCGTTGCGATGGAGGCCGCCCGCGCCGCCGGACAGGCCATCGACCCCGCCACCGCCATCACCGGCGGCCAGGTCCGCGCCGACCCCGCGGCCGCCCAGGCCGCAGCGCAGGCATACCTCGCCCGCGCCGGCACCCAGGGCACCACCGCACTGTCGGGGGACGGAACCCGCCTCACCGTGACCGTCCACGACACGTACAACACCAAGTTCCTCGCGATCGCCGGGATCGGGTCCATGAACGTCTCCGGCCACGGCACCGCCCGCCTCCTCCACGGCGTCACCCGACCCCAATAACCCCACCCCCTTCACAGGCACGAAGGACCCGCCCATGAGCCAGCCCACCCCCGGCCTCACCCCGCGCCCCCGCCCACCGCGCGGGGGCGCCCAGACGGCGGCCGCCCTGGTGCGCGGCCTGCTCTCCCTCACCGTCCTCGGCGCTCTCTTGGCCGGCCTCCCCATCCTGCTGTGGTGGGCCACCACCCAGGTCGGACCTCCAGGTGTCGCCGCACTCTCACACCTGCTGTCCACCGACGACTCCGGACAGGTGTTCCTGCTGGCCCTGGCCGTCGCCGGCTGGATCGGCTGGGCCCTGTTCGCCATCGCGGTCCTGCTGGAGATCCCCGCCCAGCTGCGCGGACGCAGCGCCCCGCAGATCCGGGGCTTGGTGGGGCAACGAGCGGCCGCGACGCTGGTCGGCGCCGTCCTGCTGGCCCTGCCCGCCGGAACCGCCCTCGCCGCCCCCGCCACCGCCGCGCCCGCCCCGGCTGCGCCGACAAGTGCGAGCGCGGCCGCCGTACCCGGCACGGACAACGCCATAAGCGCCCGTGCGAGTACCACCCAGGAAGCCGGGACCGGAGTGGTGACGCACACGGTGCGGGACATGCGGCCGGCCGAGAGCCTGTGGTCCATCGCCGAACAGGTTCTGGGTGACGGCGAGCGGTGGACGGACATCGCCGCCCTCAACGAGGGCCACACCATGACCGACGGCACGATCTTCCGTGCCGACCAGCCCATCCAGCCCGGATGGATCCTCACCCTCCCCGGCGACGCCACTCCTCCCCCGAGCACCGGAGTTCACGCCCAGGGCGAGCACGGCACGGCCGTCACCACTGCGGCCGACGGCTCGCAGTACACCGTCCGCGAGGGAGACAGCCTTTCCTCCATCTCCGGCGAGCAACTCGGCAACCCCAGCCGGTATCCGGAGGTCTTCGAGCTGAACAAGGGCACGCCTCTGCCCGACGGCGGTACGTTCACCGACCCGAACCTGATCTACCCCGGACAGCAACTCACCCTCCCCCCCAACACCACCCCCACCACGCCCACCCCGGCCCCGCCGGAGTCCCAGCCCGGCAACGCCACGCCTCCAGCCGCCACTGCGCCCACAGCAACCCCCTCACCCACCGCCCCGGCACCAGTCACACCCATCACCAAGCCCACCCCCGCAACGCCTTCCCCGTCCACGGCCACGCCAGCGCCTGCCACCAGCACGCCCGCCGCCCAAGTCCCGCAGCCATCCGCCCCGCCAGCCACAGCCTCGCCGACGGCGGGCGCACCGCAGGTCGTGTCCGCCGTGAACCGGATCAACTGGGCCTTGGTCGCCGGGATCGGCACGCTGCTGGCCGCCTCCCTCGCCGGAGCACTCGGCGTACGGCGCATTCTTCAACAACGCGCCCGCCGCGCGGGCGAGACCATCGCCCAGGACAACGACCCCACCACCGTCGAGCAAGTCCTGGGCACACTCGCCCAGCCGCAAGGCGTCGAACTCCTCGACCACGTGCTGCGCGCCCTCGCGCACCACGCCGCCACCGACCAGCAGGATTTGCCCGCGCTGCGCGGAGCACGGCTCTCAGCCGACGGCATCACGCTGTTGCTGGACGAACCTGCCGATCCGATCACCCCGTTCACTGCCGGCCCGGACGCCCGCAGCTGGGCCTTGGACGATCAGGCCGTGCTCCCGGCCGCCGAGGAACTCGCCGACATCCCCGCCCCGTACCCGGGCCTGGTCACGCTCGGCGCCGACGACGACGGTCTCCTCCTGGCCGACCTCACCACCTGCCGTGTCCTTCTCCTGAAGGGCAGCGCCGAGGAAGTCCTCGAAGTCGCCCGCGCCCTCGCGCTGGAGTTGGGAACGAGCCGGTGGACCGACTACGTCGAAATCCTCACCTGCGGACTCGGCAGCCGCCTGTCCGGACTCCTGCCACAGGGCCGGATCCGCACCATGCCCCACCTCCCGGCCGTCGCCGCCGACCTCGGCGAACTCCTCCTCGAAGCCCACCAGTCCGGGGAGCAGGTTCTGCCCTGGCTGATGATCGGCGCCGCAGACCACGCCGAGGAAGATCTCGCCCTACTCGCCGACGCTCTCGCCTCCGCCCGCCACCTCCACACCGCCGTGGTCCTGTCCGCCACCCCGCCGGCCCGCCGGGCGTTCCCCCACGCCGAGATCCTCGACGTCACCCGCGACCAGGCCACCGTCCTGGCCCCGCTGGAAACCCCGGTGACCCTCCAGCGCGTCACCGACGAGCAATACCGGCAATACGTCCACGCCTTGCAGGTCTCCCTGCAGGACCCGGAGCCCGCAAGCGGGGCATGGGAGTTCGCCGAGAGCCACCAACAGCCGGCCGCCTCCGGCCTGCCCCTGACCGTGCACGTCACCGGCGAAGACGCCCAAAACCCCGGCAACCCCTTCCCCGCGCTCCTTGCCGAACTCGCCCCCGACCCCGTCGGCCACGCCGCCTCTGCAGCACAGAACCCGGACGTCGATGCCGATGCGGACTGCTCGGACCGGGGCGTCGAGACCGCGGCCGCAAGGGACCACGGGGCAATCCCGCTCCCCCACCAGGCAGCCGCCCAGGAACCCGGCACGCTATCGCAGCCCGAACCGGCCGACACCGACAGCACCACCGGCGAAGTGCGCATCGACATGCTCGGACCCTTGCGCATCACCGGCGGAACCGGGTCCGCCCACGCCCCCCGCACCACCGCCGTCGCCGCCCTCATCCACCTCCGCCCCGGGCGCAGCGCCGAATACCTGTGCAAGGCGGTAGACCCCGTGAACCCGTGGTCGACCCGCACCCTGCACTCACGCCTCTCCGAGCTCCGCGCCGCATTCGGCGTCACTTCGGACGGGCAACCGCTCCTCCCCCGCCCCAAGGACGGCGGATACTTCTTTCACCCCGCGGTGACCTCCGACTGGGCCCAGTTCCGGGCGTTGGCGTCCCGTGGCCTCGCGGCAGGACCGACAGCCGGAATCGCCGACCTCGAAGCCGCCATGGCCCTCGTGCGGGGCAAGCCGTTCGACGGCCGCACTCCGCCGTGGGCCGACGCCGTAATCCAGGAAATGCTGTCCCGGATCACCGACACCGCCCACACCCTCGCCCGCTGGCACACCGACGGCGACACCCCCGACCTCGACGCCGCCCGCCGAACCGTCCTGCACGCCCTGGACATCGAGGAGACCTCCGAGGTCCTCTACCGCGACCTCCTGAACATCGAGTGGGCCGCCGACAATCACAGCGCAATCCGCAAAACCGTCGCGCGCCTCCAGCAGATGGCACGCACCTACGACATCACCCTCGACGGGCCGACCGAGGACACCATCAACCGGGTCCTTTCACCGCGTCCCTCCGCCAACACCACGGCCTGACAGTCAGCCCAAACGCGCGTGGGGGGCCTGCGATGGCAGGCCCCCCACAGTCACGTTCAGGCGATGTCAGCTGAGCCCCGCGACCGAATGTCGCGCCGCGGCCAGCACCTCCGCACGAGCCGGACCCTCACCGGCCGGCGGCCGAGTCACACACTCCCGGCGAACCTCGGCGACCGCCTCGCACACCGCACGTTCCTCGCAGGACATATCGTCATCCAGGGCGGACTGCTGCGGGCCTGTCACCAGCACGGGCCCATACAACCCGAGGGGTGGTCGGCCTCGACAACTTCCCGTCCGGCGCAGTCAGCTTGCAGCCCCGCCCGCGTACGGCACCCTTGCCAGGTGTCCAGTAGCCGTGCTCCTGGCGGGTCCCCGCAGTTGGGGTGCTAACGCCGTTAGCACCCACCGATACGCGAATGAGCCTGCCCCTGGGACAGGCTCATTCGCGCACTGTTGCCTAATATCCCTCGCCGTGTGCGGCGAGGAGCCGCTCCAGGAGGACTTCGCGCTGCGGGGCGTCCATCTTCTCGAAGATGAGGTCGGCTACGCCGTTGCCGTCGTGCCAAGGGACGCGGTTGAGATTGCGGATGTCCACGACGAACGGTGAGGCGGTGTCGATATCGGATTCAGCAGGTGCCACCGGCTCCTGGACCTCTGCGGCCTCGACCCTGCTCAGAGGTTCGCCGCTCTGGGGGTCCTCGGCGGCCTCGGGCTGGGTGTGGGTGCTAACGGCGTTAGCACCGTTGGACGCCTGCCTGCGCTGCTTCGCCTTGGCACGCTTGGCCAAAGCCTCGTCAGCGGCGCTCTTCTGCTGTTGAGCCGGCAGCTGGCCTACGTTGCGAGCGATCTCAACCGGAAGGGTCCGGTCCTCGACGGCCTCCTGCAGCTCGGGAGTGAGCTTGAGGAGAGCGATGCGCTGAGTAACCCAGGGACTGGATTTGCCCAGTGCACGCGCGACAGCTCGCTGGGATCCGTGGACCTCAACAAGACGCTGGAGGGCTTTCGCCTCGTCGAGGGGGTCCAGGTTCTCGTGCTGGACAGCCGCGATGAGGGCGGTTTCCAGAAGGGTGTCGGCGTCCTGTGCGAGGGAGTCATCGACGTGGACGGGAACGTCGTCCAAACCGGCGAGATTCGCCGCGGCAAGGCGACGGTTGCCGTCGACTACAACGTAGGCAGCCTGGCCGATCTGCTCCTCGTGGTTGGGGTGTGCCGCAAGGAATGCCTGCCGGGTGACGGCGGAAAGGGGCTGAATGATGCCGCGGGAGGTCAGGCTGTCGGCCAGATCCTCAACCGACTTCAGCTCCTCGCGCGGGTTGAAGGGGTTGTGCGCGAGGGCATCCAAGACAACGCGGAGCGTCCCGGCCTCGCCGGCGGGAGCCGGCTCGGCAGGCGAGTCCTGTCCAGCGAAGCGCGCAAAAGAAGCCGCACGGCTGCTCATGGGCTGGGCGACAGCGTTGAAGGTGGGGGAGTCCCCCAGCATGTCTGCCTTGCTCATACAGTCTTCACCCCTCGGGCAATCTGCCTCATCCTGTGGGACTGTTCGCAGTCGGGCGCATAGTCCAGGAGCGGGCACTGCTTACGGACGGCTTCACGCTGCTCCTTCACGTCCGGCACTACAGCCAGGACCGGGGGAGTACCCAGCGACTTCCACTTGTCGAGCGACGAGGTGGCGATGTAGCCGCGACGGCTGTCGAACTTGTTGACGACGAGGCCGAGCTGCTCGATGGCGATATCGAAGTCTCGGGAGAGGGAATCGATCTGCTGGATGAGCATGCCGTAGGCCTGGGCGGAGGTGTCCTCGGCTTCGACGGGAATGACGAGCCCGGACGATCCGGGCTTCTCACCGTCACGCAGACGCCCGTAGTTGAGAGCGGCATCCATGGCCAGGCCGAGGCTGGGAGGCGAGTCGACGACGATGACGTCGAAGTGCTCTTCCAACGGTGCGAGGGCTCGTTCGAGGGCGGCCTCGCGGGGGCCTCGGAAGACGGTGAGGCCTGAGTCGAGGAGGAAAGCGTCGAACGCGGCGGGCAGGATACGCAGGCGGCCTCCGAACCGATCACCGCTTATGGCGATGGTCAGGTCGAGCAGCGACTGCTTGGCCTGCTCGCGGTGCAGCATGTGCGTGATGAGACTTTCCTCGCCGGCGGGAATGGCCGTGAGTCCCAGCTGGTGCGTGAGGTGGCCCTGCGGGTCGTAGTCGACGAGAAGGACCCGCAAGCCGCCAACCGCGGCGGACGCAGCGGCGCCGACAGCGGACGGGTCTTCGGCCAGTGCCTCGGCGAGACCTGCGGAGACGGCCGTTTTACCAACGCCTCCCTTCTGGTTGCAGACGATGATCCGGCGCGTGATCCCCTGGGTGCCGGCGGGGTTGCTGTCGAGCCAGAGCACCACCGCCTGCGCGAGACCCTGGATGTAGGAGACGCCACGATCGCGGCAGTCGACCTTGAAGTCCTCGTAGAGGCCCTCAGGAAGGTAGGTGCCGAACGAGTCCGCACCGGCGGTGTTGACGGCGGGAAGCTCATGCGCGCAGTCGCGCCACGCCTGGATGCCTGACGCGACTGCATCCTGCATGTCGGTCTGGAGCTGCGCTGCACGAACCTTGAGTGCTTGCTGGAGGTGAGCGGGCAGCTTGGAGACGAGCTTCTCCCGCTCACCTCCCGAGTTGGGAGATGACATGCACGGCAGCATACTGCCGTAGCACTCACTTCGGGTGATCCCTTAGGCGCGTTTTGCCGATTTTCGACGGCAGTTCCTGCTGAGCGCTAACGCCGTTAGCACTCACGGGGGCGCTAACGGCGTTAGCACCCCTTCCCTTTGCTGTCCTGTCTCACCGAACCCCGACCGTTCTCACTGGACCCTGACCGGCTCCGCGGAGGGCAGGCGACCTGACCAAGGAGTCCGTGACGAAGGATGTGCACCCTGCACGAGCCCTTCCGCTTCCGCTACTTGCACGCCGGTAGGGACCTGGCCGCCGACCTGCGCGTCGACGCGTACGAGACGGTCGTGCCCCCACCCCCGACCACCTTCCTCATCCACCGCTCGCCGTACCTGCGCCTACCCACGGACCGGACCCCGTGCTGCTGGAGGTGGCATGGCTTGCCTTCGGGGGCTTCCCTGCACGCCGAGTAGCTGGTTAATAACCGGGCCCTTGTCCTCGAACGGAGGTCGCCGCCCTCGCTCTCGACGGCTGGATCCACCGTCGCTTCGGGCTCGCCCCCTGCGCTGCCGTGCTGGCATACAACAGGCTCTCTCACCGCTTCGCCTTCACCTGGCCGGGCTCGGTCACCCCCTTCACCGATGAGTTCTCAGCATCAGGTCCGACTTGCGTTGCCGCCGCTGCCTGCCTATGTGCGGGATCTCGGCGGCCGGATCCTTCTGCTCGTTGCGGAGTTGGTCAAGGCTCAGTGAGGCAGGACAGTAAGGGAAGGGGGGTGCTAACGCCGTTAGCGCCTGTCCCCTCTGGAAGGACCTGGTTTCCGTCTCGAGTGATCTGGTCCGATTCGCTTCTCGTCTCAGGTGACCTGGCTCGCGGGATGTCGATCGGAGAGCCAGGCTGGACCACCTCACAGACACATCCAGCAGTAGAGCTGCTCGCCGGTTTCGAGAGCCCTCCTGGCGAGGTGGATGATTTCTTCAGCCACCGGCTGCATGTCTTCGACGCGCGCTCCGTGCAGTTCTTCCGCTTGCACCCACCTGGCGACGATGGTTGGCACTTCGGAGTCGCGCACAGCCGCCAGAGTGTCCCGTACCAAGGGACTGAGTTCGGATACCCACGGGCCCGTCACCCACGGGTGGTCCTCGTCCACGGGGCCATCAGGGCCGGGTACCGGGGAGGTCGGCCACACGGTCGCCTCCTCGACCAGGTCCACTCGCCAGTGAACCTGACGGATGGCAGCAATCAGCATCGCCAGGACAACGGTCGGATCGACGTGCTTGGCCTCAACTCCATCGAAGACAGGGGGCCATGCGCTGAGCGGGGACCCACCATCCGCCCGCTCAAGCTCCTCCACAACCGATGCAGCATCCACCGCACGAAAGTAGTCAGTCAGAGCGCCCATTGCTTTCCTCTCGGCTTCTAGTTCGTCGGCAGGTAGTAGAGCAACAACGCCTCTCACCGCACGATCCACGCTCGGGTCGAGCATGCCTTCGCCCGGATGAAGACCTGGAAGATCCTGCGCGACTGCCGTCTCACGGGCGATGGCGTGCACCACGCGATGCTCGGCATCGCCCATCTGCACTACGCCGGGCGCCGTGACGGACCGCACCCGGCCCGAAGTACTGTCCATCTGGGTCTGGACCCGGCCTTGGAGGGTGGCGAGGGCCGTGGGCGGGGTGGTCGCGGGTGGGATGGAGATGCCGTGTTTCTCGAGCAGGCGCCGGTTCTTGAGGAGGGTGCGGTGCATGGCGGTGCGGCTGGTGCCGAACAGGACGGCGAGGGGTTCCGCGGCCAGAGCGGCTCGCAGGTGGAGCACGGTGGCCTGGACCTGTTCAGGGAAGGTCAGCCGGGGCGGGCGGCCGCGCTGGGTATCCCCTTCTGGGGCCAGGGTCTCGGTGAGGTCGGTCAGTTGGCGGCAAGTCATCCCGGTCAGTGCGGGATCGGAGAGCAGGGACTGGTCCCACTCCGGCTCTGGGGTCCGGGCCGCTGGGACTGAGGGGGACGGCTGGGGGTGCAGGGCATAGTTCCAGTCGCCGTGGAAGGTATGCCGGGTCAGCGGCAGGGCGGCCATCTCCGATTCTGCGATGCGGACTCCGGTCGGGTAGGTGTTGGTATCCAGCTCGGCCGTCACTCTCAGCCCGGTGCGGGTGGTGGTCGCCGCGATGGACTGCACCATCACTTCATGGCTGGTCAGCGGGCGGCCGTTCCAGTTCATGGTGATGTGAGAGAAGAGCCGGTGCTCGATCTTGTTCCACTTCGATGTGCCGGGTGGTAGATGACAGACGGTGATCGTCAGCCCGGTTTCGGAAGCGAGCTGGGCCAGCTGGAGCTTCCAGGCCCGGGTGCGGTAGCCGTTGGAACCGCCGGCGTCGGCGGTGATCAGCAGCCGTGATGCCCGCGGGTAGGCGGCCTGGCCTTGGCCGCGCCACCAACGGCGGATCGATTCCACCGCGAACGCGGCGGTGTCGTGATCGGTGCCGACGTTGACCCAGCCGGTGTTCGCGGTGAGGTCGTAGATCCCGTAAGGGACGGCTTTGCCCAGCTGCGGGTCGGCGAAGTCGTGGATGCTGACCGGGACAGGCTCCCCGGCGGGCCGCCACTGGCGGCCGTTGTTCTTGAACTCGCCGACGAGTTCCCTTGTGCTCCCCGCCGACGCGGGGGTGGTTCGACGCCGTCGGGGCGGTGCTCCCCGCCGACGGGGGGGGGCCACCGAGCCACCCCCGCGTCGGCGGGGAGCACCGGATGTCGACGCCCATCGGCGTGCGCTTGACCGAACCACCCCCGCGTCGGCGGGGGAGCACTGGTGGGCGGTGGTCTGCTGGTCGGCATGGGCCGAACCACCCCCGCGTCGGCGGGGAGCACACCACCCGGGGCCGCGCCTCGCGGATGGCGGTCGAACCACCCCCGCGTCGGCGGGGAGCACGCATCGTCGCCATGTACGCCCTGGACCTCCTCCGAACCACCCCCGCGTCGGCGGGGAGCACAGCGCCTGGGGGCCGATCGCCCCAACAGCGACCGAACCACCCCCGCGTCGGCGGGGAGCACTGGTAATGGACGATGTCCTCGGTGGTCTTGTTCGAACCACCCCCGCGTCGGCGGGGAGCACGGCGCCCGGCCGTCGCTGTGGCGGCACCGCGACGAACCACCCCCGCGTCGGCGGGGAGCACGGCGCCCCAGCCCACCTCGTGCCCCGCGGCGGCGAACCACCCCCGCGTCGGCGGCGAGCACCTGCTCGAAGGGCCCGGATCTCCGTCCGGGCCCGAACCACCCCCGCGTCGGCGGGGAGCACGGGCTCCACCTCGGTACGAACACGCTGAGGCACGAACCACCCCCGCGTCGGCGGGGAGCACGGGCTCCACCTCGGTACGAACACGCTGAGGCACGAACCACCCCCGCGTCGGCGGGGAGCACACGGGTGGATGAGGTCATACGAATGCCCGGAACGAACCACCCCCGCGTCGGCGGGGAGCACTCCGGCCCCATGTCCTTGTCCGAATATCGCGCCGAACCACCCCCGCGTCGGCGGGGAGCACGCCGGTCCGGACGAAGTCACCCGCGGTGAAGTCGAACCGCCCCCGCGTCGGCGGGGAGCACGTCACCAGCGCCGTTTGGGGCGCCATCTCCCGCGAACCACCCCCGCGTCGGCGGGGAGCACCGCCGGGTGCAGACATCCGCACCACGGACCGGCGAACCACCCCCGCGTCGGCGGGGAGCACCTTCAACGCAGGGCCCTTGAGGCGGACGCCGCCGAACCACCCCCGCGTCGGCGGGGAGCACGCCCTACACGTACCCTCGCGAGGCCTCGGCCGCGAACCACCCCCGCGTCGGCGGGGAGCACCTGGCCGCCGCACCGCTCTCCTTCGAGGTGGTCGAGCCACCCCCGCGTCGGCGGGGAGCACTCGTCGCAGGCGGGGCACCAGGGCCCGTCGCACGAACCACCCCCGCGTCGGCGGGGAGCACTCCTTGAGGGCGGCCTCGGCGTCGGCGGCCTCCGAACCACCCCCGCGTCGGCGGGGAGCACGGCGGGCGGCTGTTCTGTCCACCCAGGAAATGCGAACCACCCCCGCGTCGGCGGGGAGCACGCCGCGCCGAAAAATCGCTGCCTTTCCTGCACCGAACCACCCCCGCGTCGGCGGGGAGCACCCCGCCCTCGACGCGGCGAAGGCGGCCGGGATCAGGGAACGAACCACCCCCGCGTCGGCGGGGAGCACTCGGCCCGTTCACCACACCGGCGCCGCGGAGCAGAACCACCCCCGCGTCGGCGGGGAGCACCCGACCGCGAGCGCCACCAGCACGCGACTCGCCGAACCACCCCCGCGTCGGCGGGGAGCACGGCACCTGGGGGTGGTCCTGCTCGTACCGGAACGAACCACCCCCGCGTCGGCGGGGAGCACTTCGGATAGGCGGCCTGGCGCTCCGTCGCGAGCGAACCACCCCCGCGTCGGCGGGGAGCACGGGCTGCGGGAGCCTCACGCGGCGTTCTGGGGCGAACCACCCCCGCGTCGGCGGGGAGCACGCGGGAGAGTCTGTCCTGCACGAAACGGGCGACGAACCACCCCCGCGTCGGCGGGGAGCACCGCCCGGCGGCCCCCGTCCCGGAAATACACGTCGAACCACCCCCGCGTCGGCGGGGAGCACGCCTCCGCCGACTGGGCAGGCGCCAGCATCCGCGAACCACCCCCGCGTCGGCGGGGAGCACAATTGGCCGCCCTCTACCGCGACGCATCGTTCCGAACCACCCCCGCGTCGGCGGGGAGCACGGCCCAGCCTGTCCAAGGCCATGCTCGGTGGCCGAACCACCCCCGCGTCGGCGGGGAGCACGTGACCGCCCGGCGCGTCGATACCGCGCCGGATGAACCACCCCCGCGTCGGCGGGGAGCACGCCCAGGCATGGCGCATCCGGCGGCGCTGGAACGAACCACCCCCGCGTCGGCGGGGAGCACGGCGCACTGCGCAGCGCGGCCGTCGCCTGGGGCGAACCACCCCCGCGTCGGCGGGGAGCACGGACTCCGGCCAGGGGCGGGCGCCGGCCTCGCGGAACCACCCCCGCGTCGGCGGGGAGCACGCGGCCCTGGGCATGGCTGGCCTGCACGTTGCTGAACCACCCCCGCGTCGGCGGGGAGCACGCGCTGTTCGACGGCGCCCTCCCGCATCAAGGCGAACCACCCCCGCGTCGGCGGGGAGCACTGGTCCAGCTGGGCGACCAGCTGCATCTGTTCCGAACCACCCCCGCGTCGGCGGGGAGCACCACTGGTCGGCCTCGAGTAGCGGGCTGTACACCGAACCACCCTCGCGTCGGCGGGGAACACTCCCGGTTCTGGTGACCGCCCAGGTGGGCGATCGAACCACCCCCACGTCGGCGGGGAGCACCGGGTCGCACCGAAGAAGGGGTGGCCGGGCCCCGAACCACCCCCGCGTCGGCGGGGAGGACGCGTCCGGCGCTGCGTTCGCGCGGGCCTCGTGCGAACCACCCCCGCGTCGGCAGGGAGCACCGTCTGCGCGGCGGCGGTGGCGGCCTCGACGGCGAACCACCCCCGCGTCGGCGGGGAGCACTGCAGGTAGGGGCGGCCCTTGCGGCCCCACTGCGAACCACCCCCACGTCGGCGGGGAGCACGGCCGCTACCGACTCGGCACCGACACCCGGATCGAACCACCCCTGCGTCGGCGGGGGAGCACTGGTGGGCGGTGGTCTGCTGGTCGGCATGGGCCGAACCACCCCCGCGTCGGCGGGGAGCACGTCGTGGCATTGGCAGGCTCGGCGGGTGTCGGCGAACCACCCCTGCGTCGGCGGGGAGCACGACCTCATCGAGATCAAGCTCAAGCCCGAGCACGAACCACCCCCGCGTCGGCGGGGAGCACTTCGGGACGTCGTCCCGGATGAGCACGGGCACCGAACCACCCCAGCGTCGGCGGGGAGCACGTCGAGGGACACCTGATAAAGGCCGCCCTGTTCGAACCACCCCCGCGTCGGCGGGGAGCACTGCCCCTTGTCCGTCCCGCTGGACGACCGGTCCGAACCACCCCCGCGTCGGCGGGGAGCATCGACCGGATCAACACCGCCCGCGCTGGCGCGGCGAACCACCCCCGCGTCAGCGGGGAGCACGCCGAGTTGGCCATGCCGGACTCCATCGAGTCCGAACCACCCCCGCGTCGGCGGGGAGCACGCGAACTCCCCGCTCGCGAACCGGCGCTCGAACGAACCACCCCCGCGTCGGCGGGGAGCACAGATGTGGTGAAGGAAGTCGACCTATCGGACGCGAACCACCCCCGCGTCGGCGGGGAGCACCCGAGACGATCGACCCCATGGGGGTGGGGGATCGAACCACCCCCGCGTCGGCGGGGAGCACAACACGTACAGAATCAGGGCGACGCATTCGACCGAACCACCCCCGCGTCGGCGGGGAGCACGGCGACTACCGACAGGAGACCGCCATGCGGATCGAACCACCCCCGCGTCGGCGGGGAGCACTCCTTGAGCCAGGGCTGGCCGGTTTGGTTCAGCGAACCACCCCCGCGTCGGCGGGGAGCACTCGTCCTTGACGATCCCCAGCGCCTTGGCGAGCGAACCACCCCCGCGTCGGCGGGGAGCACGGACTCGTACTCGCTGAGCGGGTCCCCTCCGGCGAACCACCCCCGCGTCGGCGGGGAGCACCTGAAGGTGAGGTCAGGCCACCCCGAGCTAGCCGAACCACCCCCGCGTCGGCGGGGAGCACGAAGGCGGTGGCGACGCCGCGACGGTCCGCGGCGAACCACCCCCGCGTCGGCGGGGAGCACTGCGAGGGCATGGGCCCGTCTGAGCCCTGGTACGAACCACCCCCGCGTCGGCGGGGAGCACGCTGTAGAGGGTGGCGGTGGCAAGCCGGGGATCGAACCACCCCCGCGTCGGCGGGGAGCACGTCGTCCTGGCTGCCCTCCGGGACGACGAGAACGAACCACCCCCGCGTCGGCGGGGAGCACGTGCTGGTGGCCGGGATGTACTGCGCAACGTGCGAACCACCCCCGCGTCGGCGGGGAGCACCGTGTAGTGCCGTACTGCCCGGCCCCTCGCTCCGAACCACCCCCGCGTCGGCGGGGAGCACCGAATAGTCCGGGGACGTCATGCCACCCCCTACGAACCACCCCCGTGTCGGCGGGGAGCACGCTACCAGGCCGGGGGCTCCACGGCGGGGGACAGAACCACCCCCGCGTCGGCGGGGAGCACGGGGCGGTCGAGGCCGGCGGCCTCTGCGAGGGCGAACCACCCCCGCGTCGGCGGGGAGCACCGTCCTGCTCCCTACCTCGTTGGCCAGAGGGCCGAACCACCCCCGCGTCGGCGGGGAGCACCTGGGCGAGTAGGGCCGCGCGGCGCCTGCCGGCGAACCATCCCCGCGTCGGCGGGGAGCACGGCGTGCCGGATGACCTGATCACCGCTGAGGACGAACCACCCCCGCGTCGGCGGGGAGCACGGTGGTGGCGGCGGCCCTCACGCGCCTGAGTGCGAACCACCCCCGCGTCGGCGGGGAGCGCCCTCGGGCAAGCCGAAGGCCGCCTTCACCAACCGAACCACCCCCGCGTCGGCGGGGAGCGCGAGATGGTGCCGCTCTCGTACGCGGCACGAAGCGAACCACCCCCGCGTCGGCGGGGAGCGCCGCTCGACCTTGATGACGACGGAGGCGTCGTTCGAACCACCCCCGCGTCGGCGGGGAGCGCCGGCCCGGGGCTCTGACCTCCCGGACCGTCCGCGAACCACCCCCGCGTCGGCGGGGAGCGCATCCGTGAGCGTGCGGGCGAGCACATCGACAAGGAACCACCCCCGCGTCGGCGGGGAGCACCGGGTCGACCCGGGGCTGCGTTTCGCCATGACCGAACCACCCCCGCGTCGGCGGGGAGCACTCCGCGACGTCGCGCCGCTTGTCTTCCAGGTTCGAACCACCCCCGCGTCGGCGGGGAGCACGGACTATGACCGGACCGGTGGGTGCTGGGGGCCGAACCACCCCCGCGTCGGCGGGGAGCACGCGAGCAGCGCCCGCGCCGAGTCCATGAAGACCGAACCACCCCCGCGTCGGCGGGGAGCACTTCTCGACCTTCCGGTCGAACTCCGCCTTCTCCGAACCGCCCCCGCGTCGGCGGGGAGCACCACGTTGGTGCGGACGTGCAGGTAGACCTGTCCGAACCACCCCCGCGTCGGCGGGGAGCACCCGGGCGGTACGCAGACGCCTGTCAGCTCTGGCGAACCACCCCCGCGTCGGCGGGGAGCACGCGGCGGGTGATCTCGGCCTCCGCCATGGAGGCGAACCACCCCCGCGTCGGCGGGGAGCACGGGAGCTCGATGCTGGCCGTGTTCACGTCGAACGAACCACCCCCGCGTCGGCGGGGAGCACGCGGACCGGCGGGCGCATGGGGAGTGGTTCGACGAACCACCCCCGCGTCGGCGGGGAGCACGTCAGCTCGGCAACCGCCTCGTCACGGTGGCGCGAACCACCCCCGCGTCGGCGGGGAGCACGAGCGCGGGGTCGAGCAGCGCCGTGTCGGCGGGGAACCACCCCCGCGTCGGCCGGGGAGCACCCATGTCGATGCCGTAGGAGAGGGCCCTGCCGCGAACCACCCCCGCGTCGGCGGGGAGCACCTTACCGGGTCCCCGTGGCTGATGTCCGAGTCCGAACCACCCCCGCGTCGGCGGGGAGCACCCGCGTGGGGCCGCTGTAGGGCGTCATGACGCCGAACCACCCCCGCGTCGGCGGGGAGCACCGCCTCGCGCGTCGTGCGCGCGGCCTCGGCCGCGAACCACCCCCGCGTCGGCGGGGAGCACGCGGTCATCCTCGCGCTGTACGGGGGGACGATCGAACCACCCCCGCGTCGGCGGGGAGCACACGTCATCGAGGCTCGGGCCGGCGGGGTGTTCCGAACCACCCCCGCGTCGGCGGGGAGCACCTTACCGGGTCCCCGTGGCTGATGTCCGAGTCCGAACCACCCCCGCGTCGGCGGGGAGCACCCACTCGGCTGCTCCCGCTTCACCCTCGGAACCGAACCACCCCCGCGTCGGCGGGGAGCACACGAAGCGCCTCATCTGCGCCTCTCGGCGGGACGAACCACCCCCGCGTCGGCGGGGAGCACCCGGACAGAGACCGTTTGCCCGCCTTTTTGGCCGAACCACCCCCGCATCGGCGGGGAGCACGTGGTCAAGGGCTCGCTCGTGATGGACGCCGTCGAACCACCCCCGCGTCGGCGGGGAGCACGATCAGCGAGGACGACGGGGATGCACCGCGATCGAACCACCCACGCGTCGGCGGGGAGCACCTCTGGTAGAGCGCTGCTTGAGCCGCGCTCGACGAACCACCCCCGCGTCGGCGGGGAGCACAGCGTCGCCGGCCGCCCCGACCCCGGCGTCACCGAACCACCCCCGCGTCGGCGGGGAGCACAGCGTCGCCGGCCGCCCCGACCCCGGCGTCACCGAACCACCCCCGCGTCGGCGGGGAGCACGCCGCCGCAGAGCAGGGCCACACGCTGGACGACGAACCACCCCCGCGTCGGCGGGGAGCACTCACTGCTCTGGTCGTGCTGCGGTACCCACGGCGAACCACCCCCGCGTCGGCGGGGAGCACGGCAGCCTTCGCAATCTCTGTGACCGTCAAGGCGAA
The DNA here is from genome assembly GCF_042881255.1 of Streptomyces sp. NPDC058279. Lineage (NCBI taxonomy): Bacteria > Bacillati > Actinomycetota > Actinomycetes > Kitasatosporales > Streptomycetaceae > Streptomyces > Streptomyces sp. NPDC058279. The sequence goes on from NZ_JBHVYA010000018.1 coordinate 54,081, forward strand.
CCACCCCCGCGTCGGCGGGGAGCACACTTCGCGACCTGCAGCTTCTTAGCGACTTTGCATCTTCTTTGCTGTTTGCGGTCGTGTGGCAGTCTCGAACATGACCGAAGCCTACGACGTCTCGCGGTACCAGAGTATGGAGTGAGGGTGGCACCGAATGGTGGTTGACTGCGGGACGGCTCGCAACGGGTAGGTGAGGGGAGCGGTCGTGGTGAGCATGCCTGAGGTGGACCAAAGTTTGTGGGGAAAAGCCCGTGGGCTGGAGGGGATGACGTACCCGGTGGTGCGGCATTTGCTCGATGCGGCGGCCATGGCGCTGACCTTGTGGGACGAGTACCTCACTGACAACCAACGTGCGGTCATCTCTGCTGGTTTCGGATGCGTGGGTCGCCCCGATGAAGCTCGTGCGCTGGTCGGGCTGTGTGCTGGTCTGCATGATCTGGGAAAGATTTCCGGTTTCCAGTTCTGCAACCGGCGTGCTGCGGAAGGGCTGAGTGCGGGCCTGCTCGGTGATCTGGGGAAGATCGGTGACGAGCAGGTCCGCCACGACGTGGCGGGTATGCGGGCCACTGCTGCGGTGTTGGCCGCTTTGGGATTCGAGGATGTGTCTGATCCTGATGACGAGAAGGGTCCCATCGCGCGGATTGCCGAGGTGATTGGCGGGCACCACGGCCGTTTCCACCGGCATGAATCCTTGTTCGATAGTCCGGCGTATGAGGTGTTCCTGGGTGGTGGGACGTGGGCTGGTCAGAGGTCCGCGCATGCCCGTGCCATTCATGCGGTGCTCGGTGCGCCGACGATGCCGGACAAGTTCGCTGCTCCAGCGGCTGTTCTTGTAACGGGTGTGGTGGTTCTGGCTGACTGGCTTGTCAGCCAGGAGAGCTACGTGCGCGAGCGTTGCGGTTCACTGGAAGTGGGCTTGGAGCGGCACTTCGCGCAGTCGTGTGTTGATGCGAAGCGACTGGTCCGAGATGCGGGACTGATGCCGGTTGAGCTTGCACGCAAGCCGTTCGCCGAGGCTTATGGCATCGATGGAGCACCGAACGCTCTGCAGCGTTCGCTGGCCTCGGACTTGCCGGTAGCGCTCGAAGGGGCGCCCCAGGAGAAGGGTGCTGTCGGCAAGGCCGGGATTCTCGTGGTGACGGCTGCTCCCGGTGATGGGAAGAGTGAGGCCGCGCTGGAGGCGGAGCGGGTGCTCTCTTCGCGTTTTGGGACGCGGGGGTTTGCTTTCTTGTTGCCGACGATGGCTACGAGCGACCAGATGCACGGCAGGGTTGCCGGTGTCCTCGCCCGGCAGGAGGCGGCCGGGTCGGGGTTGGCGCTGACCCACAGCATGTCCTGGCTCAACAATGCCTACGCCGAGGATGGTCTCGGTCCGGGTGACCGGGTGCTGGTGTGTGATGGAGACGAGGCCGGGCAGGATGACGGGCCGGCACGCCGGCTGGCGGCCTTGCGTCCGGCGCGGTGGTTGCGTGGTGCGAAGCGGGCTCTGCTGGCCCAGTACGCGGTCGGCACGATCGATCAGGCGTTGATGGCGGTGTTGCCGGTTCGGCACAGCATGTTGCGGCTGTTGGGGCTGTCGGGGAAGACGTTCATCGTGGATGAAGCCCACGCCTATGACCCCTACATGCAGGTGCTGCTGGGACGCCTTTTGAACTGGTTGGGAGCCTACGGGGTGCCGGTGGTGCTGTTGTCGGCGACCTTGCCGGGGTCGGTGAGCGACCAGCTCGTCAAGCAGTACCTGCAAGGTGCCGGGCTTACGCCGAAGAGTCTCAAGGCGCGATCGTTCCCGGTGCCGTATCCGGGCTGGCTGTACGTCGACGCCGGCAGCGGCCACTGCACCGAAATCAGTGCGGCGGATCGGGAGGAGCAGGCTCGGCAGCGCCGTATGGACCTGGTGGTCGAGGTTGAGCCTGTCGACGGGAGCCGGCCGGATGGTGCACGCGGTCGCCTTGCCGTCATCGGCCGGCTCGTGACCCCGGCTTTGGAGGAGGGGGCCGGGTGTGTGCTTGTGGTGTGCAACACCGTCGGTGAGGCTCAGGACACCTACACCTATCTGTGCGAGCTGAGTGCCGGCCGGCTGGAGGCAGGGAGTGTGCAGCTGTTGCATGCGCGTTTTCCCGCAAAGATGCGGGAGGCGCGTACCCGGCAGGTCACCGGGGGGATGGGCCGGTCGGGACCGCGGCCACAGGGGCGGATCATCGTGGCCACCCAGGTGGTGGAGCAGTCCCTGGACCTGGACGCGGATGTCGTGATCAGTGATCTGGCCCCGATGGCGTTGCTCCTGCAGCGTGCCGGGCGGTGCTGGCGGCACGAGACGTGGTGGGCCGAGCACGGACGGCCGGACGGCAAGGACCGTCCCGGCTGGGCGCTGCAGACCGGGCCCCGGCTGGTGGTCCTCGATCCTTTGAGCGGGGGCGGGGGAGTACCGCGGCAGTGGGGCGAGGTCTATCACGAGGCCGTCTTGTTCGAGACGTCCCAGGCCCTGGCCGAGCGGGGGGTGGAACCGGTTCGCGTGCCGGATGACGTGCAGGAGCTGGTGGAAGGGGTCCACGGAGTCGGTTCGGGTCGTTACAACTTCGACAACCCGGAGGCCTCGGCGGCCTGGAGTGCCTACGTGGGCCAGGAGGCCGCCCACCGCGGGGCAGGGAACATGGTGGTGATTCCCCGCGCAAGGTCGGTAATCGGTCTGGACGAGCTGCACCGTACGCCTGGGACAGACGACGAGTGGCAGGCTGCGACACGGCTGGGGGCGGATTCGGTACGACTGCTGTGTGTGTACGTCCACGACGGCGGGCGGGAGAGCCTGGATCTGGCCGGTGAAATCCCGTTGCCCTGTGCTGCGGCGGGCGAGGCTCCGACGGCGACCGATGTCCGCCTGGTGATGGGGCAGACCATCCCGGTCAACGCGCAGTGGTTCCGTGATGTGGACGGCGGTGACTTCCAGCCACCACCGGCTTGGATGGAACACCCGATGTTGAGCGATCTTGTCGTGCTCCGCCAGCAGATCCGCGACGGACAGCCGGTGCCTGTGGCAGTAGGACGTCACCGGATCTGGCTGGAGGACGACCTCGGCCTGCGGCGCGCATAGCGGGCCGCAGACCGCGGTTCGCGACACCCCCACGTCGGTGGGGAGCTGGGACCGTATACCCCGGCGGACGCATGGGGCCTCTTACGGAACACCCCCACGGCAGTGAGGATTTGCCCCGACTGTCGGGGCTGCCTTCTCTTCACATGACATTCAAGCCATGGCTGGGTGCCGAAGTAATTTCGTCGTGACGGAGTCGCTGGCACGCCTCGGTGTAGGCGCGTAGGAGCGCCCGACAGTTTTCCGTCAGTACTCGGTTCGGCTTGATGAACAGTGCAGCGATGGTGATCAGGGCCAGGAAGGCGAATCCCGTGCGTGACTGGCTGTAGACGGCTGGAACGAGTCGATCGGGATGCTGCAACTGATTACTCCTCGGCTGTTGCTGGGGAGGGCAGCCTGTCACGCGGCTTTCGGGTGGCCCCATGCCAAAACGCATGGGGCTTCTTACTTCACTGGATCGAGTGGTGGCCGGTGACAGGTTCTGCTCATCTCAGGACAGACTGCTGCCTGCCTTGCTCTACTAGGCCTCGCACGGCGGCCCGGGGGCGTTGTCAGTGGTCCCTGTTTCACTGTGCGCGGGATAGTTGCGCGTGTACGTGTAGCTGCCAGGGGCAGGGCGCGTGTGCGGCTCTGCCCGGGCGGCAGAGATGGCGGACAGCATGGCTGATGGGTTCGACCTGCGGGACGAGCCGTGGATTCCGGTGCGCTTAGGCAGCGGTGCATCGGTGATGGTGGGGCTGCGTGAGCTGTTCCACCGGGCGCATGAGATCGAGGACTTGGAGCTACCGGTGCCGCCAGTGGCGTCGGGACTGTTACGGCTGCTGGCGGCTGTAACTGCCCGGATCAAGGTCCATGACGGCATCGCCCTGGACGATGAGGATCTGGCGGACGAGCCACCGGAATGGGTCCGGGTGCGTAACCGTGTGCTGCGGCAGAAGGCCTTCGACGCGGATGCGGTGGATGAGTATCTCGACTGCAGGGTTTCGCAGGGCCGTTTCGACCTGTTCCATCCTGAGCGGCCTTTCATGCAAGACCCCCGTCTGCGGACGGAGTGCGTCGACGGCAAGGGACTGCCGAACCCCTCAGGGGTCAACAAGTTGGTGCTCGGGCGTCCCACGGGTGTCAACGGTGCTGTCCTGTTCGGACATTTCACCGACACCGCTCCGCTGCCCGTGCCGGCCGCCGAGGCTGCATGGCATCTGATCGCCCAGCTCTACTACGGGCCTTCCGGCCAATGCACACCCCGACGGATTACGACGGTCAAGCCAGGAAACGGCGACGCGGGCCCCTTGAGGAAGTCCCTGTCGTACCACCCCTGGGCGGACAGCCTCTATACGACGCTCATCCTGTCCGTGCCCGCGCCCACCGTGGGTGAGCCGGATCCCTTCGACGCGTGTCCTTGGGAGGAGGAGTCGCTGCCTGATCCGCTGGGCGCTGTGCCTTCGCCGAGCTGGCCCGGACGGCTGCTGACCGGACGGATCCGGCACGCCGCCCTCCTCGTGCCTTCACCCGACGGCAAATCGATCACGGACGCCTACCTGACCTGGTCCACGCATGAGCCCGCTGTGCCGGCTCCTGACCCCTACGTCATCCTCGACATGCCCAGGGCCGGTGATGGCGAGCCGTACCCGCGGCCCGCGGACGCCGGCCGGGCGTTGTGGCGGGACCTGGACGCACTGCTCCTCAAGGGTGGGGGCCAAGCCCGGCGGCCGGCGGTGTTCGAGAACCTGCCCGCGTCACTGAGGGCCGGTCTGCGGGTTCGGGCATACGGCTTCGACCAGGACGGCCAGCAGAAGGACAGTTCCTGGTTCGAGGCGACGACGCCGCCGGTTCTGGGCTGGCAGGAGGACGGATCCAGCCCGGAGATGGCGGTGCGCGTCGGGCAGAGCAGGGAGTTCGCGGAGCAGACCGGTGACCGGCTGCGCTATGCCGCCCTTCTGGCCTGGAAGATCGCGACCGACCCGGGCGTCGACCCCGCGGGGAAAGTGAAACTGGATCGGAAAAAGCCCGGCCCCTGGGCGCAGGCGGCCCTCGCCCACTACTGGCCGTCCGCCGAGAAGGTCTTCTGGTCTCTCCTGGCTCCCGGCCGTCTCGACGATCCTGTGCGGCCGGCGTTCGTGGAGGCGGCACTCGATGCCCTGGACGCGGCCATCGGGGCCCGCAGCGCAGATGTACGCGTGGCCCGGGCCCGGGTGAACGCACGCCGGGTGCTGCGTTCGCTGCTCCGCCAGACGACCATTCCGCAGCAGTCTTCAGGAACGCTTTCGGGAAGTGAACGATGACAACCATCCCTGTGCAGGCATCTTCCCCCGTAACGGATCCCAGGTCCGGCCGAGAGGCGCAGATGAGGCGGTTCGTTACCGAGGTGATCGCCCTCTGCGCCAAGGACAAGAGGGCGCAGGCCGACCTGCGCAGCGGGCTGGGGCTGCCGTACGAGCGTTGCCACCGTCTACACCGTCACCTCGTGCGGCTGGTGCCCGAGGAGGTGCAGCACCCGGCAGGCCGGCGCCCCTACTACGCGGTGGCCGCGCTGATCGCGGCCCGATCCCGTTCCGCCCGGGAGCAGGAGGACGCCAGGGCCGAGGAGTCGGCCGTGAATGCGGCGCGGGAGTCGGCCGAGGCTGCCGCCCTCGGCGAAGCGACAGCAGTACCGGTGCAGGGCTCGGCCGGGCGGGAGGATGCCGGTCGCGACCGCCGGGAGCGGGTCAACCTGGGGGCGTCACTGGCCGAAGCCGTCAACGCGGGCGTGATGAAACCCGACTCGGCGGAGTCGGAACTGCACTACATGGCGCGTGTGGGAAGCGAATCGCTGAACAGCCGGCTTCCGGCACTGCTGCGCCAGTTCACCGGACGCGGGGTGTTCCTCGACTGGGCCGTACTGCTGGACGACCTGTCCTGGTGGGACCGGCGTCAGGACCACATCGCCACGCGCTGGCTGGAGAGCTACTTCCGCGTCCGCACGGCGGAGCAACGACGCACCCCTGACGGTCCCGCCGCACCCGGCCCCGCCCATGAGGGCGACGGGCCGGTCCGTGGGCACCACCACAACGACACCACTGAGGAGAACGAGTGAACTCCCTGTTCTTGGACCTGAACGCCATCCAGGCGGTTCCCGCGGCCAACCTGAACCGGGATGATCTCGGGTCACCGAAAACCGTCCGGTACGGCAACGCGAACCGGATCCGCGTCTCCAGCCAATCCTGGAAGCGCGTCGTTCGCCTGGGAGTGGAGCAGGACCTCGGTGAGAAGGCCGCCAGGACCCGCATGGTCCCGATCAAGGTGAAGGAAGCCCTCGCACGCTCGGGCTGGCCTGAGGACTTGGCCGCGTTCGCCGGCGCGCAGGTCGCCGCGAGCGCGGGCAAGAAGGGCCTGGGCACCGAGAAAGCCGGGCACACCTCCGTGCTGCTGTTCCTGCCCGAGGCCGGCATCGCCGACCTCACCGCTGTCTGCACCGAGTACCGCGCCGAACTCGAAGCAGGCCTGGGCAAAGCCAAGCCCGGGGTGCTGCTGCCGGCGGACCGAATCGAAGCCATCCTCAAGACCCGCACGGCCTCGATCAGTCTCCTGGGACGGATGCTGGCCGAGCTCCCCGGCGCCAACGTCGACGGAGCGGCACAGGTCGCGCACGCCTTCACCACCCATGCCAGTGAGCCGCAGCGCGACTACTTCACGGCCGTCGACGACTGGCTGGGAGAGTCGGAGACGGGCAGCGGCCACCTGGACACCGCCGAGTTCAGCGCCGGCGTCTTCTACCGGTTCGCCTCGGTGAACATCACCGATCTCCTGACCAACCTCGAAGGCGATACCAAGGCCGCACGCACCGTACTTGCCTCCTTCGCGGACCACTTCCTGATGTCTCTTCCACAGGCGAAGAAGAACAGCACAGCCCCCCACACCATCCCCGATCTCGCCTACCTCGCGGTACGTTCCCACCGGCCCCTGTCGCTGGCCGCGGCATTCGAAACCCCGGTGGCCGCAGACCGCGCCGGCGGCTTCTCAGCCCCCTCCCGACAGGCCATGGCGCACTACGCCGGCCAAGTCCACCGGCTCACCGGCAACCGCCACCGCGCCTTCCACGGTCACGCCGCAATCAGCACCGAGCCGTACGAGCAGCTGGGCAGCGCCCACGGCTCCTTCGCCGAACTCATCGACGCCGCCGTCGAAGCGGCCCTGCCCGAGGCCACCTCCGACGACCAGGGCGATCCCCAGTGACCGGTCTGCTGCTCCGGCTCGCCGGCCCCCTGCAGTCCTGGGGGGAACGCTCGGCCTTCACACCCATGCGTGACACAGCCGGCTTCCCCACGCGATCCGGCCTGATCGGGATGTTCGCCGCCGCCCAGGGACTCGCCCGCGGCGCATCCCTCAACCAGTACGACGCCCTGGAGATCACCGTCCGCATCGACCGGCCCGGCGTCCTGCTGACCGACTACCACACCGTCGGAGGAGGCATGCCCACCCACCTGACCGCCGCGACCAGCGGTGGAAAGAACAAAGGCGCAGCCGTCATCACCCGCCGCCAATACCTGGCCGACGCAGTGTTCGTCGCCGCGGTAGAAGGGCCCGGTGAACAGCTCGGGGAACTCGCCGACGCACTGCGCCACCCTCACTGGGCGCCCTACCTCGGCCGGCGCTCCTGTCCGCCCGATGAGCCTTTCCTGCTGCGATCCGACGTTAACGATCCGGTGGCCGAACTCCTCACATCCGTTCCGCTGAGCCGGCCCCACACCGACGAGCGCCGCGGCCCGACGCCCACCCCACACCCGGACCACATCAGTGTCGACGTTCTGTGGGAGCACCCGCCCTCCGGCACCTCCACACCCGCGATCCCGCTCACCGTCCAAGACCGCCCCCTCACCTTCGCCCAGCACGGCCGAAGCCACGGCAAACGCCGGCTGTACCGAACCACCGAGCAGCTGCCCGCCGGCCTGCTCCACCCCGAGGAACGCACCTTGCACGAACGCCTGGTCGACTATGCCGCCCAGGACACCACAGCAGGCGCACCGTACCCGCAGAGCACGGAGCACACGGCATGACCCCAACCCCGCATCCGACTGCATTCCTCGCCCGCATCCGCCTGAACCCGCGCAACCGCGCCGTCGCACGCGACCTCCGCGACGCCACCCAAATGCACCGCACCCTGATGAGGCTCGTCCCCGACGACCTCGGTGACAGCCCCCGACTCCGCAGCGGCCTCCTCTACCGCATCGAGACCACCCCCGACACCACCACCGTCCTCCTCCAAGCCACAGCACCCCTGGACGACAAAGCCCTACCCGCCGAATACGGCCACATCGAGATCAAAGACCTCTCAACGATGTTCGCCGCACTGCGCCCTGACCTCGCCGTCCGCTACCGCATCACCGTCAACCCATCCCGGCGCGAACGCCTGCCCCTGGAACAGAAAAACCAACGGGGCAAAGTCATCCCCCTCTCCGGACCCGACGCGGACCAATGGTGGACACGCCGAGCCGAGGAAGCCGGCCTGCGACTCAAAACCCTGCTCCCCATCCCCGTTGAATCCGCGCGCCGACGCGGCAACCCCACAACCCCACTCCGCCACAACCTCATCCGATACGACGGCACCGCCACCGTGGCCGAACCACTGGCCCTCACCAACGCCCTGCTCACCGGCATCGGCCGAGGAAAGCCCTACGGCGCGGGACTCCTGACCCTGGCCCCGGCAGCCACGTGACAAGGCAGGCACACCAGCGGGGCGGCCAGGCCCCACGCCGACTGGCCGCCCCCACCCTCGCCATGCTCCCGCGCATCGCCGACTCCCTGTCCTTCCTCTACCTGGACATGGTCCGCGTCGTAAGACAAACACCGGCGTCTGCGCACAGATCCGCGTCGACGACCAGCGCACCGACACAGTCCACATCCCCACCGCAGCCCTGACCTCCCTCCTTCTGGGCCCCAGAGTCTCCATCACCACCGCCTGCGTGTAGATGACCCCGGCGGAGTGCTCCCCGCCGACGCGGGGGTGAACCGTCCGCCAAGACCGCCGACACCCGCGACGCGAAGTGCTCCCCGCCGACGCGGGGGTGAACCGGAGCCGAAGGGGTCCGGGAAGGGCACCGTGGCGTGCTCCCCGCCGACGCGGGGGTGAACCGCGGATCGCCTCGGCGCGCTGCGCCTGCCAGGTGTGCTCCCCGCCGACGCGGGGGTGAACCGGAGGCCGGGGCCGGCGAGCACGCACCGGGCCAGTGCTCCCCGCCGACGCGGGGGTGAATCGTATCCCTGAGGAGGCTGGCATGCCGTTGCCTGGTGCTCCCCGCCGACGCGGGGGTAGACCGTTGCAGCACACGGGCCCAGGATCTCTCTACATGTGCTCCCCGCCGACGCGGGGGTGGACCGCGGCTCCAGGCCATGCGGCTCACGGGGGAGACGTGCTCCCCGCCGACACGGGGGTGGACCGCCCTTCCGCCTGACTCTCAAGGCCGGGAACATGTGCTCCCACCGACGCGGGGGTGGACCGTCACCCCCTGCGGTTCTTTTCCTCCCCGGCAAGTGCTCCCCGCCGACGCGGGGGTGAACCGCTCGCGGAGGCGGAGGCGGAACATCTGCGCCGGTGCTCCCCGCCGACGCGGGGGTGAACCGCCGTTGTAGTCGAAGAGCCACGTTTGCCCCGCGTGCTCCCCGCCGACGCGGGGGTGAACCGCCGGGAACCGTGGTCTTTGAGGGTGGCGCGCAGTGCTCCCCGCCGACGCGGGGGTGAACCGATCGCCGGCGTAGGCTGGCCGTACCGTTCGGAGTGCTCCCCGCCGACGCGGGGGTGAACCGGAACAGCTGCACATCTTGAGGCTGCTGAGCGAGTGCTCCCCGCCGACGCGGGGGTGAACCGTGGCATGGGTCCTCCTAATAGGCGAATGCGACGTGCTCCCCGCCGACGCGGGGGTGAACCGAACTCTGCTGGCTCGTCGATGACTGTGACGGTGTGCTCCCCGCCGACGCGGGGGTGAACCGCTGGGTGCCCTTCGTGGACCGGGCCGTAATGAGTGCTCCCCGCCGACGCGGGGGTGAACCGGAATCACTGTGACCGCCCGACGCCCTGCCCGCGTGCTCCCCGCCGACGCGGGGGTGAACCGCTGGCGGACGGTCAGCCCGTCCTCGCGTACCTGTGCTCCCCGCCGACGCGGGGGTGAACCGAGCACCAGGCCCAAATTGCGGGACATGAACACGTGCTCCCCGCCGACGCGGGGGTGAACCGCGGATTCCCATGGCGGTGATGCCGTGCGTGAAGTGCTCCCCGCCGACGCGGGGGTGAACCGCATCCGTTGACTCCGGGCCTGGCGGACTGGGTGTGCTCCCCGCCGACGCGGGGGTGAACCGCAATGTTGTCGGGCACGGATAGCCAACGGTGAGTGCTCCCCGCCGACGCGGGGGTGAACCGCTCGCTTCGCGGCCGCGGTACTCGCGGTCCCAGTGCTCCCCGCCGACGCGGGGGTGAACCGACGGCACTCGACGAGGGAGAGGTGGACTACAGGTGCTCCCCGCCGACGCGGGGGTGAACCGGAGATCTCCAACGGCTTCGCGAGCATCTTCACGTGCTCCCCGCCGACGCGGGGGTGAACCGGTCCGGGACGGCAAGCAGACGAAGCAGTACACGTGCTCCCCGCCGACGCGGGGGTGAACCGTCGCCGGCTGCTTTGACGCCGTAGGCGACGAAGTGCTCCCCGCCGACGCGGGGGTGAACCGTGGGCGAGACTGACATCGGCTGAGTAGCAGCAGTGCTCCCCGCCGACGCGGGGGTGAACCGGTGATATTCCAGCGGCGCTCAGACCTCCGACTGTGCTCCCCGCCGACGCGGGGGTGAACCGGAGCAGGGTGTTCATCAGATCGTCGGGTGCGTGTGCTCCCCGCCGACGCGGGGGTGAACCGGTGGCGGCCCAGTTGTCGAAGGCGTCGAGGCCGTGCTCCCCGCCGACGCGGGGGTGAACCGGAGCGGGCCCGGCCGCCACGATCCGGGAGACCGTGCTCCCCGCCGACGCGGGGGTGAACCGTGAGGGAACACGTCGCCATCAATACGGACCGGGTGCTCCCCGCCGACGCGGGGGTGAACCGCGGATTCCCATGGCGGTGATGCCGTGCGTGAAGTGCTCCCCGCCGACGCGGGGGTGAACCTGAGGGCATGCCGACGCCGGCCTCCGAGGGGGGGCTCCCCGCCGACGCGGGGGTGAACCGCCGGCGCTGTTCGTGCCCGGCCAGTCCAGGTAGTGCTCCCCGCCGACGCGGGGGTGAACCGGACCCCCTTTTGCTGCGTGCATGGGACAGGCAGTGCTCCCCGCCGACGCGGGGGTGAACCGGACCGGCGCGACCGCGCCCTTGTTGCCCTCGCGTGCTCCCCGCCGACGCGGGGGTGAACCGCGATGCAACATGGCGATGGCCTGGCTGCGGTCGTGCTCCCCGCCGACGCGGGGGTGAAACGCCAGCGTCGCAGCGGTCGTGAACGCCGCAGCCGTGCTCCCCGCCGACGCGGGGTGGTTCGTCGGAGAGAAGTACATGAGGATGGATCAGGGCGTGTTGCCCGTCAACGGGGTGGTGGTTCGCGGGATCTGCTCAACGGGTCGGCCTGCAACTTCGACGCGGCGACCCCCGCGGTACGTCGACTTCAGCGCCACCTGTACGTCACCCGCCACCGGCCCAGGCCGGAGGAGCTCGCGCGGCGCGAGTAACCGGCCCCGCCCGCCTGGCCTCTGCTGATCGGCGGATCGCAATCCTGGCTCGCCCGTGATCTGTCACGTTCGTCTCCGCCCTGCTGGCGTGTCTGCTCGTCATGCCGTCCTACCCAACGACTGGGGCACGGTCCCACGCCCGGCTCGTTCAGCACGGGCCCTGCGCAACGCGGCGGCCTCGGTCGCCGGCCTCGCGGCGGCGCTGGATGCGGGCCTCGTCGATCGGGGCGGGCACGTCGGCCGGTACGACGTCAGGCTCGGGGAACGCCCCGCGGGACAGCTCCCGCATCGACCGGTGGGTGTTAGCCCTCCTGCGGCGTCCGGCGCTCGACCGGCGGGCTGAGTTCGTCGCGTACGGCCCGCAGTTCGGCGAGGCCGGTGGAGAATTCCTTGCTGTTCATGTGGTGGTCCCGCTCAGGTGCTGGCCATGTCGACGAAGCGTGAATAGTGGCCCTGGAACGCGGTCGTGATCGTGGCGGTCGGGCCGTTGCGGTGTTTGGCAACGATGAGGTCGGCTTCGCCCGCGCGCGGCGATTCCTTCTCGTAGGCGTCCTCGCGGTGCAGGAGGATCACCATGTCTGCGTCCTGCTCGATCGCGCCGGATTCCCGCAGGTCGGACACCATCGGCTTCTTGTCCGTGCGGTTCTCGGGCCCTCGGTTGAGCTGGGAGAGTGCGATGATGGGGATCTGGAGCTCCTTGGCGAGCATCTTCAGGGCCCTGGAGATGTCGGAGACCTCCTGCTGCCGACTGTCCGGCCGCCGCGCGGCGCCGGACTGCATGAGCTGCAGGTAGTCGATGACCATGAGCTTGAGCCCTTGGCGCTCGCGGAGCTTTCGGGCCTTGGCGGTGATGGTGACCAGGTTCAGGTTAGCGGAGTCGTCAATCCACATCGGAGCATCCATGAGCTCCGCCGTTGTTCGGTCGACCTTGGCGCGCAGCTCGTCCGGCAGGATCGCGTGCGTGATGTGGTGCAGGGGCACCCGGGCCTGCGCCGAGATCACGCGTCGGGTGATCTCGCGTCGGCTCATTTCCAAGGAGAAGAACACGGAGGGCTGACGGTCCCTCAAGGAGCAGGCCCGTACGAAGTCCTGCGCGAGGGTTGACTTGCCCATCGCCGGGCGGCCGGCGACGACGACCAGCTGTCCGGGCTGAAGACCACCGGTCAGCGAATCAAGGTCGGTGAAGCCGGTGCTGATCCCGCTGAGCTTGCCGGCGTTGGCGGCCCGCTCCTCGTAGTCGTCGTGGAAGTCCTCCAGCGCCGGCCCGAGCAGGCCCAGGCCGTCGTCCTCGTCCTCATCGACTGCCGAGAGCAAGGCTTGCTGCTGTGCTGCAATGAGCTCGCTGGCCGTGCCTTCGCCGCGCAGAGCTGTGTTCAGGGTGGTGCGGGTGGCGATGATGACCTGTCGCACCGACCATGTCTCGCGGACGATCTCCGCGTAGTACCTGACGGAGCCGACTCCGAACATGAAGCCTGTCAGGGTGAAGAGGTAGGCGCTGCCGCCGACCCGGGCGCTCTCGCCCCGCTGCGTGAGCAAGGCAGAGAGCGTGATCGGGTCGGCGGCCTCTCCGCGGAGGTACATCCCGACCGTGGCCTCAAAGATCGTCGCGTGGGCCGGCTTGTAGAAGTGCTCCGGCTTCAGGACTTCGACGGCTGCGCCAATGGCTTCCTTGGACATCAGCATCGCGCCCAGGACCGCCATCTCGGCGTTGAGGTCGTGCGGCGGGGCGGCACCATCGAGGCCGCCCCGCTGCTCGGGGAGTTCGAGTTCCTTCACTGGGCTACTCCGGCAAGAGCGATCGGGCTGCACGTCCAGCAGTCCACGTATTCGTACTGGTCGTTGAAGCGCTTGCGGTCGTGCTGGCCGCAGTCGCCGCACCACTCGACAGCAGCGGCACTCTGCTCGGTCGGCGCGGTGGAGCGATCGGCGTGCTTGTGCAGGTCGGTCCATCCGCGCGGGGCCATCTCCTGGACCCGGTCGCACAGCCACCAGGCGGGGAAACCGTCGCCCAGCAGGTCGGCGGCCGCGGAGCGGATCGTACCGAGGGCCTTGCTGGTGATCGGCCTGCGGAGCGCCTTTCGGTAGGCGGCGACGACCTGGTCCGCCTGGTCGTCTGCCGTCCGGGGGGCGGGGACCACCCCGGCGGTTTTTGGCGCAGCCGAGGTCTCTCTCTCCGTCACGGCAGAACCATCCTCACCGGGTGCCGCATCAAGCGCACCCCCCTCTTGAGAGAGAGATTCTTTAAGAGAAGAAGGAACCGCCGCACCTGTGCGGCCACCCCCTCATCAGGGGTAGCCGCATCCATGCGGCCACCCCCCGGGGGGCTGCTGGCCTGCTGCCTCGCCTTTCGGGCAGCCCTCGCCTCCCGCTCAGCCTGCCGCTTCTGGGCCCGGGCGGCGGCGCGCTCGTCCCACCGCTCATGGTCGAGCAGGCGGTACAGGCTGGGGATGTTCACCCGCGGGTTATTGGGGTCCGGGCGCCGCTCGACCTCAAGCAGCCCCTTGTCCTCCAGCCGCTTCGTGGACCGGTCGACGGTGTCGACCGACCGCCCGATGCAGCGGGCGAGCACCTTGCGGGTGGGGATGTCGTCGGCCTCCGGGGCGTCGTCAGTCTCACGGGTGCCCTGGTCGGCGAAGGAGGCGATGGCCGCGTAGAGTGCCTTGTCGACAGGTTCGACACTGCCGTCGCGTGCTAGCAGGGCGTCGAACTTGATCCAGTCGATGGCGGCCGCGCTGACGACCCGGGGGATCAGATCGTGGCGCATACCGCCCCTCCCGGGACGAGGGCGGTGGGACGGATCGCTGCGGACCCGGGGTGCACAGGTACGTGCACGGCACACCTCCTAGTGGATGTTGTGCCGTGAACTCTCCACATGCGGGCTTGCCCGAAGGCTTGCCCGCTGCTCGGAAGGCCCAGGTGACGGGCTTGCCCATTCTCGCGCCACCTGGGCAGGCTGGCACTGGGCGAGCCAGGATGCGCGGGAACAGGCGCGGACAGGCCGGGGGGGCAGTGGGATGGTCGGGGTACAGCCGCTGCGGCGGCTTTCTTCAGGTGTGACACATACGGTCCCTTGGTGAGGGAGCCGTGGATCAGCTGATCAACTGTGTGACGCAGACCACTGGGCAAGCCTGTGCTGGGCTGCCCGGGAGTCGTTGTCTATGCTGTTGGGTAGGTGATCGATGGGCCCTGGCGGTCCAGGCACCCAGCGCGGTCACCGCGCTGACCACGACTCCGGATGCTTGCCGGCTGGGGAGTCGCTTCAACGGCCGTTCCTGTCCTACCAGGGGCGGCCGTTGGTCTTTTCTCTCGCTACGGGGAGGTGCTCGGGTTCATCGGGAGGTCCTCCTTCCCGGATCATCGTCCGCAGTTCTGGGCTGAGGAGGCTTAGGCCTCGAAGTCGTACTCAAGGACGTAGGCGCGTGAGTCCAAGGTCATCTCGTTCACCTCGACGGCGCGGCCGTCCTCGGTGAACGCAGTTCGCGAGATTTTGATCACCGGAGTGTCGGCTGCGATGCCCAAGCAGGCACGCTCGTCCGCCGACGGCATCCGGACGACCACTTCCTCCCGGAAGCGGGAGGGCCCGGCCCCTAGGTCGGCGAGCCGGGCGTAGATCCCGCCAGGACCGGTGTCGGTCTGGGTGATCGGCGTACCGGCGACGAGTGCGTTGCTGAGGTACGAGGTGGACATCAGGATCGGTCGGCCGTCGACGACATGGCGCCGACTACGGGCGAAGGCCTGCTCCCCCTCAGGGAGGGCAAGAACGTCGGCGACCTCTGCGGAGGGCGTCACCGCGCCGAGGACGTAGCTGTCGGTCGTCAGCGCGCGGCTGTCGTCCGCGGCGAAGAGTGACTTGCCGGCACCCCAGTGCTCCCTGGAGAGGCGGGCGGCACCGCGTCGGCGGATCGGAGTGAACGGCTCCACGACGAAGAAACCGGCGCCCTTGCGGGACTCCACGATGCCTTCGGCTTTGAGTTCCCGCAGGGCCTGACGTGCTGTCATCGCGGCAACGCCGTACTGCGCGGCAAGGGGATTCTCGCCAGGGAGCCTGTCACCCGGCCCATAGTCGCCGTTGTCAATCGCCTCCCGCAGAGCGTCAGCGATTTCGCGGTACTTCGGCTGCTCGGTCATTTTCGCAAGTCATCCCCTCTCCACCTCGCTAGCGATCCTACGACGCGCCGCCACGAGATTAGCGGCGGCGCCCCTTCGACACGAGCGTACATCGCTAGCGAGATCTTGACATCCCTAGCGAGATCGCGGTTTCCTAGTCGCGTCGCTAGCGAGGTCCGGAGGGGCCGAGGCGGAGCGGCATAGGCATCCCCATGTCAAAAACGGCTCCCGGGATTGCGCCCCGGGAGCCGTCGCACAGGCCGTCCACGTCTGAGGAGAACGACCCGTGAACCCCATCATCGCAGCCTCCAATCGCACGACCCACCCCGAGGGACTGGAACAGGTCGAGGTCCTGCACCAGCTGCAGCTGATGACCGGCGTGTTGCCGATCGACTGGCTGGCCCCGCTGAACGAGTCGCCGGAACAGCAGGCGGCGCGCCTGGAGTTCAGGCCGACGTGCTCCTCGGCATCACCGAGCACGACCCGCAGGCCGCCCGCTGCGTCGCCGAGCTATGCCGCCGGCTGACGGGCGAGCCCGAGGCCAAGCAGACCGACCGCGTTTTCGGCCCGGTCACCGCGGACTCCCACCAGAGCCGCCCCGCCTCCGTCCCGTTCTCGGCCACTGTCGTGCTCGTGTCCTCCATCCGGAAGGGCAAGTCCGTGCCGGCGGCCGTCTTCACCGTGCGGAAGGTGCAAGTCGCATGAGCACCAGCACCCCCCGCGGCCTGCCCTTGAACGTCCAGGCCCTGGTGACGTGGTCCCTTGACACCCCTTCGGCGGGCGTCCGCCCCACGCTGGCACCAGCGCGTAGATCACCCTCAAGGCGAACCTTCGCAGGACCGCAGTAGGTCGTCCGTCCCAATTTGGACGGCCGGGGTCGAGAGCTTCATCAAACTCCCCCGGGCCGAAAGCACGACGACTGCGCGCACGTCGCAGCGCAGTGCGCTGTCTGTCCTGCGGGACGCCCGGCTTGCCGAGCGACCTGGAGGGCGGAGAGAGCATCGCAACGCGCCCCTTGCCACTCCACTCACGAGGAGTCCGCATGTCTGCCTCGAACATTGAGCGCACCGCCCGTACCCGCAAGAGCCGGACCCGCTCCCGGAACATCAATGGCCGCCCGGCACTCGTCATCTCCGCCCTCAAGCCCCACCAGTACGACCTGCGCCCCGCATGCACGTCGCTGATCTGCCCCGACTGCAGGACGTGGGTGCCGATCACCGGCATCCAGGCCCGGCAGCAGAAGCTGGTCCCACACGACACCGGCCGTGCGGGGAAGGACCCGGCCGTCCGCTGCCAGGGCAGCAACCGCCTGGTCACCGTCGACGTCGCGTACGAGAAGTGGCAGCAGCGCCTCCAGGACGGCGGCGCCGAGACCGCCGCCCGGCGCCCGACCACCGTGCTGCCGAAGCCATTCAGCCCCCGGACTGACCAGACCCTCCGGGCTCGGGCCGAGCGCACGCCGGCCGGACGCGTAGCCGACTGGAACGCGGTACTGCCCCAGGCCGCTGACGTCGATGCGACCCGTCGGCAAGTTCCCGCCGGGGACGCGCCGCTGGATGGCCCCGAGGTGCCGCTGACCACGCTTCACCCTCAGCGCCCGGCCTGTTGAACCACGGCACGATCGACCACGGCCCTGGCCGACCCGCACCGCGGGACGGCCAGGGCCGTGGCTGCTCGTACAGCAGTCAGAAACGACGAACCCCCGGGCTTAGGCCCCCGGGGGTTCGTCTTTGCAGTCCCCCTCCAGAAAGGGAAGACGCACATGCACAGGATGACATCGACTGAGGTCCGCCGGATGCGGCGCCCGGTACTTCAGGCCGCGATCGACGCCGGCGCCAAATGCGTCCAGGCCGACGCCGACCTCTTCTTCCGGGCCGACGGCGAACCGCCGGCCACCTGGCAGGCGCAGCGCGCCGAGGCGATCGCCTTCTGCCACGGCTGCCCCGTCCGAGCGGCCTGCGAGGAGCTGGCCCTGCGCGACGGCGACGGCAACGACCGTGTCGACGACCTGGTCCGCGGCGGCCGCTCCGGCAGCGAGCTCGCCGCCCTCCGCGAGCTCCAGACCCAGCGCCTCAAGGCAGCGATCAGCGCCGACGAGGCCAGCGACCAGGAGTGGAGCGAGCTCACGACCCTCGCCGTGGAACTGGGCAGCGAGGCCCGCAGGATGCCGACCCGGAGCGGCGGCATGCCGCACCAGGCCGAGCTCCTACGGCAGCAGAACGAGCGGATCGCCGAGCTCGCCGCCAAGCTGGCTGTGGTGCGCACCGCCCGTCGCGCCCGTACCGGTTGGGAGGTCGCGGCATGACCACCACCCTGACCCCGCGCGCCGGAAAGATCGACGACATCGAGAGCGGAGACGACGCTCGCGGCTACGAGCGGGACGAGACCGACTCCCTCCACCAACTCGGCACCCTGCTGCTCACGATGGCCGAGCGGGACGACGCCCGGATCCCCGCCGGGCGCCGTGCCCGGCGCACTCTCGCGGAGATGGCCCCCGGCTACGTCCGGCCCCCGCTGCTGCGTTTCAACGTGCCGGTCCGCGCGGCGGACGACGCCTGCGTCCTGTGCGGTTTCTGGACCTGCCGCTGCGGCCAGGCCGCCACCGTCCCGGTCCGGGCGCGCGTGACGGGCGCAGTCCGGTGAGTGGCTGCGGTCACCCGCCGACCCTGGTCACCGTGAACTGCATCGGCGCGGACGGTCGGCCGTACCAGTCGGTCAGGCACGAGCCCTGTACCTGCGGAACGCAACCGCCGCCGCAACCGGCTCCGCAGCCCGAGAAGGAGTAGGCGGCGTGCACATACCGACCGCTCGTACCGTCCAGCACCACGCGGTACGGGCCATCGCCGCGCGCGGCCTGTCCCACCCGCTGACCCAGGCGCTCCTGGTGGCCGCCGCTCTCACCGCGGCGGCTGCCTGGGACGCCGGCCACCGCGTCACCGACATCCACCCGCCCCTCACCAGGCGCAGCAAGAGCTGAGCACCGCTATCCCACCAGGCGCCCTGGGAATCAGGTCGCTGCCCACGGCCCCGGCTCGCTTCGTACCGGCTGCCCGCAGGGTGGCCGGCCTTTCGTACGCCTCCAGCCCGAAAGTCCATCTCGGGCCTCATTCCCGTAGGAGAGCACATGCGTACCAGCACCCCGCTCGACACCGCGACGGCCGCCAGCACCACCCGGCTGCCGGACTCGCTCTGCACGCACAGCCCGAAGTGCCCGACGGCCGACAGCCCCGACCGGGAGGCCGCGCGCGTCGTGGCCGCCCACCCGGAACAGGGCTGGAGCCTCCTCTGCAACTCCCTCATCGTCTTCGACGACACCGGCGAGCTGCTCCCCGACGGCCGGACCGTCGAGCCGCACCGCCCCATTGGCGCCACGGAGGCCGCGCGGCCCCTCCAGGTCGCGGACACCCACGCGCTCATCGGCGGCACGGTCAGCGGGAAGACCAGCGCGGCCGCGCTCCACGCGGCGGCGTCCCTGGCCAGTACCTCGCATCCGGCCTGACGGCTGCCTGATGCGCCCGCACCGGCCCGCCGAACCTCTGGCGGCCGGGTCGGGCGGTGACTGGGAGCCGGGCAGCCCGGACCCGCCGGCCCCGGGCCGGTGTACGCGATTGAGGAGAGCACGTGACCCAGCCCCAGACGCAGGCCGTACGCCCGAAGGTCACCTACACCAAGGCGACTTCGTCCTGTTCCGCGACGTCGAGAAGTTCTGGCTCGGCAAGCCTGGCCATACCTTCGTCGGCCGGGTGGAACGGTCCTGGCGCCACGCCGACACCGGCAAGGTCCTCTACGACCTGGTCGAGCTGAGCGCCAACCGCGCCCGCGCCGGGATCGACCCCGACTACATGCGGCTACTCCCGGCCGCCGACGCGATGCACGACATCGACTCCGCGCCGCTGAGCGAGCCGGACACCGGGGCGATGACCCCGGCCGCCGTCGCCTGGCTGCGCCAGCACCTCGGGCAGGACAGCAGCGCGCTGCCCGCCCGTTCCTGACCGCCTGCTGCACGCAGACGGCCCTCCGAGTCCCCGGCATTTCAGCTGCCGGGGCCCCGGAGGGCCTGGTCACGACCCTACCGACCGACGCCGACCCGCGGTGGCCTCTTCCACGAGGCGCCGGAGTAAGAGAGGACACCCCCGTGGCCAACACCACCGCCCGGCGCAGGCGTAAGCCCGCCCCGGCTGCCAAGCCCCGCGGCGCCGGGCGCGCCAAGGCGCCCGCCGCCGAGGCTTCGATCCCCGCCCAGGCCGCTGCCGAGGACACCACGACGCTGGTGCACGAGGAGGCCGACCCGGTCCTGGCCGACGCCGCCGACCGCGCCGCCGACCTCCGCGACCAGGCCACCGCCGACGCCGCCCGGATCGTCGCCGCGGGCGAGGCCCGCGCCGCCGAACTCCTGGACGGCGCCCGCGCGGAGGCGGCCACCCTCACCGAGGAGGCCACCAGCGAGCAGTCCCGCATCCTGGCCGACGCCACCACGACCGCCGAACAGGCCCGCACGGACGCCGAGACCACGGCGGAGCAGCTGCTCGCCGCCGCCCGGGAGAAGGCCGAGGCCCTCACCACCGAGGCCAGCGGCAAGGCCGACAAGGTCCTAGCCGCCGCAGCGGCGGCCGCCGACCGGATCCGCGAGGACGCCGCGACCGACGCCGACCAGGTCCGTACCGACGCCGAGGCGGCGGCCGAGCAGCTGCTCGCCGACACGCGCCGCAAGGCCGAGACCCTCACCACGGCGGCGGCCAGGAAGGCGGAGGAGCTTCTGGCCGATGCGCGCCGCCGGGCGCAGGACACGCTCACCGCGGCGGCTGCCGACAGCGAGCGGGTCCGTACGGAGGCCGGCCGGGAGGCGGCGCAGGTCCTCGCCGACGCGACGGACCAGCGCACCGAGCTCCTCGCCGACGCCGAGCGCACGGCCGCCGACACCCGTACGCGGGCGGCCAAGGACGCCGAGGAGCTCCTGGAGCGCGCCCGTGCCGACGCGGAGCTGACGCGTACGAGCGCGGACGAACTGGCCGCGCAGGTGCGGGCCGGAGCCGAGAAGGCGGCGGCCGGCCTTCGCCAGGACGCCGAACGCGCCCTGGCCGACGCCCGTTCCTCCGCTGAGGAACTGCGGACCGCCACCGACACGGACGTCGCCCGGCTGCGGGAGCAGGCCGAGACGGACGCGAAGACGGCCCGGGAAGCGGCGGCGAAGGCCACGGCTCACCAGGCCGCTGCCGAGCAGGCCCTGGCCGAGGCCGAGCGGAGCCTCGAAGCAGCCACGCAGCGCACCGTGCGGCGGGCCCGCCGCCGGGAGATCCGGGCCGAGTCCCGCGCCAAGCGGCGCAAGGCCCGCGACGAGGCCCGGCCCACCGGCGGTGTCCCGCCTCTGTCCGGGCAGGAGCTGCTCCTGGTCGTCGGGATCGTCTTGGCGGCCGCGGTCGTCTCCACCCTTGGCCTGCTCTCCTCCTACACCGCCCTGGAGGCCAAGGCCGCCGGGTGGGGCTGGGAGTGGCCGTGGCTGCTCCCGGTCGGCATCGACGTCGCGATCCCCGCGTTCACCGGCGCCAACCTGATCCTGATCCGGATGGGGATGGAGCTGCGCTGGATCCGCTGGGTGCCCAGGGTGCTCACTGCGGTCACCGTGTATCTGAACTGGAACGCCTCGGACTCCGCGTCGGGCCGCATCGGGCACGCAGCCCTCACCCTGCTGTGGGTGGTGTTCTCCGAGATCGCCTCCCACGTGTACGCCACGAAGATCGGCGCGGTCACCGGCAAGGTCCGCATGGACACGGTCCGGCGCTCGCGCTGGCTGCTCGCCCCGATCCCCACCGCCCGGCTGCGCCGCCGGATGATCCTGTGGGAGATCCACTCCTACGACGAGGCGCTCACCCGCCTCCAGCAGGAGACCTGGCTGCGAGCGCGACTGCGCGAGGAGTTCGGTCTGCTGTGGCGGTGGAAGTCTCCACTGGAGCAGCGGATGGCGCTCAAGCTCGGATCGGCGCCCGCCGCGCTCGCCGACACGCTCACCCCTGAGGACGCTCACACCGTCGAGCGCGCGGACGTGAGCGCTGGCGCTCACCCGGAACCGAGCAGCGCTCACCCCGAGGTGAGCGCGCTCACCTCCGGCAACGGGGAGGGCGAGCGCGAGCGCCCGGCGCTCACTGCAGGCGCTCACCCCGGTGAGCGCCCGGGGGAGGCCGACGACGCTCACCGAGCGGAGAGCGCCCGTACGCGCAGCGAGCAGGGCGCGCTTACCGAGCGCCGCCACGAACGGATCCGTCTCCTCTACACCGAGCTCGGGCGCCGCCCGCAGTGGACGGAGATCCGTGACGCGCTCACCCAGGCCGGTCTGTCCGACGAGCCGGTCTCCCGCCCGACCGCCCAGCGCCTGCGCGAGCAGGTCGAGGAGGGCGCCCCGAGCGCTCCGGTGAGCGCGAGCGTGAGCGCCGGGGCGAGCGTCCCGGTCAACGCCTGAGCGTCCACCGGCGCTCACCGCCCTGCCTGAGCGCCTACTGCGCTTACCTTCCCTGCCGCTCATGGTCGCCCCCGGTCCGCGCTCACGCTCCCCGGAGCGTGAGCGGACCGGTGACGGCCACGGCCGGCAGGCCGCTCGCCCGCACCGCGCCCCGAGCGCAGCGGGCCAGGCACAACCGAGCACCACCCACCCCGCGCCACGACCGCATCCGTCTCCTGTGCACCGAGCTCGGGCGCCGCTCCGAGCGGCTGGAGATCCGCGACGCGGTTCAGGCGCACGAAGGCCCCCTGCTGAAGCGTGATCAGCGGGGGGCCTCGGTTTGTCTACTCACGCAAGAAAGGAGCACAGCATGGCACCCACGACGACCGGGCCAGCCCCGAAGTCTGGGCGCTTCCCCCGTACGACGACCCCGCCGGCGCCCGCGCTGGCACCCCCCGCGGTGATCCCGCCGGCCCTGGAGATCTGGGCGCCCGACCCCCCGACCTGGGGCCAGCGCATGATCCCCAAGGGAATCCGGTCCGCGATGGCTGACTTGGGGCTTTGGCAGGAGCCGCGCCCCTTGAAGCCCTCGTTCCACCTGGCCCAGGTGATCGAAGTCCTCACCCGCTACGGCTGGTGCCAGTCCTTCGATTTCTCCCCCACCGGACGTATGTGCATCAGGGGTGCCCAGACCTTTCTGGAATCCACCGGGCACGTCACCACGATCGACCGGGGGAAGGCCGTGAATTACCTCCAGTCCCAGCTGGCCCGCCAGGGCGTGAACATGCGGTTCTGGGAGTGGAATGACCTTTCCGGCAACACCTTCCGGGGTGTGGAGGCCACCATCTCGGCGGCCTCCGACATGGCGCGTAAGAACGGAGACTGAAATGACACCGGACGAAGAGAGGGCATTCGAAGGAATTCAGGCCGGAATGACGGCCGGAATGACCTTCGGGAACAGCGCTCCGGACGCTTCCCCGTGCGCCGACGAAGGGCCGTACGGGACGCCGGTCGTGCACAAGAAAGCCGGTCTGACCCGCCGTGGAAAGGTCGCCGTCGCGGTGGCCGGGGTGGCGATCGTCGGCGGCGGATCCATCTGGTTCCAGGTCCATTCGGCGGCCGTCGCGAAGGACGAGAAGGAGGCCGCCGCCCTCCAGATCCAGATGAAGAAGCTGGAGCTGGAGGAAATGAGGATCCGGAACGAGCAGGCGAGCACCGACAAGAAGGCCGCCACCGCCTCCGCCGAAAAGATCCAGGCGGCCGTCGACAAGTGCGTGAAGGACTCCTCCACCCTGACCGGCCAGGGGTACGTGCCCCCGCGGAGCGCCGTCGTGGCGGACTGCAAGCAGCAGTACGAGACCGCCGACGGGTCCGGCATGCAGGCCGCAGGCAGCGCCCAGGGCGCCGGGAACGCAGGGGGCGATGGGATCAACTCCCCCGCCCTGCTGGGTCTCGTCGCCGGCGGCGCCCTGGCCGTCGCGGTGCTCGCACGCAAGGGCAAGAAGGCCGACGCATAGTCACGCACGGTGATTAATTACTCCCTCCCTCCCGGCGGAGAGCGCCGCAATCGGACTCCCATGGTCCGGTTGATCCGCTGCTCTCCGCTGGGAGGTAAGGAGTAGGGAACCACCACGAACACGCAGAGTGAGGAAATCATGGCGACCGATACGGCGCCCCCGGTCCCCGCGGGACCCCCCGATCCGTCCGCCGCGCCAGCCGCCGGCACCGCCCCGGCACCCGCCGCGGACACCGGCATCATGGCCGCCCTGATGGCCGCGGTGGAGCCCGCCCGACCGGTCACCGCGACCGGCGCCGGGGCAAGGCCGGACGGTGACGATCCGGCCGCGAAGGCGGACCCCGACGGAGTGGTGGACCGCTCCTCCCCGGGCGTCACCAGCGAGTCGTTCAAGGCCCCGGAGGACCTGACCGGAGCCGGCTCCGACGCAGCCGGTACCCGGCACAAGGAGGGTGTTTTCAAAACCCTGATCCGGGCGGGCGCGACCCGCTGGGCGAAGGGCGGCGGGACCGCGAACAAACGGCTGGACCTGGAGAAAGCCAGGGCCAGTGCGCACCAGGTGAAAGAGGCCCGGACCACCACGGTCATGAAATCGCCTGGACTTCCTACCCGAAACGGCTCAGGAGGGGCCGGGGGAGGGGGCCGCAATTCCGGCGGAAGTAGTGGCGGCAATTCGGGTCGTAATTCCAGCGGGAACGGCTCCACGGGTACCGGACGCGGCGGAAGCGGCGGCGCCATCGGAGGCGGCGGGCGCGGCTCGTCCGGCTCGAATGGGAGCGGTGGATCCGGCAGCGGGCGCGGCACCAGCGGAAACGGTGGCGGAGGTTCGTCGAAGGACACCAGCCCCAAGGGGCCGAAGGACTCCGGGGGCAAAGGGAAGGACGGCTCCTCGGGGAACGCGGGATCCGGCGGAAAGGCTGGAAAGGACGGAAAGGCCGGTGTCTCCGGAAACGGCGGCGGATCGACGTCGGGCGGCTCGTCCGGCGGTAATTCCGG
The DNA here is from genome assembly GCF_042881255.1 of Streptomyces sp. NPDC058279. Classification (NCBI taxonomy): domain Bacteria; kingdom Bacillati; phylum Actinomycetota; class Actinomycetes; order Kitasatosporales; family Streptomycetaceae; genus Streptomyces; species Streptomyces sp. NPDC058279. Next base: position 78,890 of record NZ_JBHVYA010000018.1, read on the forward strand.
TAGCTCGAAGGACAAGGCCGACAAGGGCAAGGGCGAGAAGGTCGACCTGAAGAAGGGCGGCGGCGGCCAGGGCTCGGGCGGCTCCTCCGGGAGCAGTGGCGGCTCCGGCTCGCGCGGCTCCTCCGGGAGCGGCGGCGGATCCGGTTCGAGCGGCTCCTCCGGCAAGAACGGTGCGGCCGGCCACAGCTCGAACGGGACCGACAACCGGACGCCGCTCCAGCGTTCGCGGGAGGTCGGTCACGGCGACGGCTCCGCGGTCCGCAACGTGGTCGACCACGTGAAGGCGTACGCGCAGGGCGCGAAGGACGGCTACCGCGACAAGAAGGAGGAGAACGGCAAAGAGCACGCGCGGCTGGACAAGGCGCACACCGACCACAAGGCGAAGCAGCAGGACCCGAAGCAGGGGACGACGGTGACCGGGCGCAGCGGCCACACGATCGTCATCGCCCCGCCGGACGAAGGAGACGACGGAGTGAGCACGGACGTGAAGCCCCTCCTGGTCAAGGAGATCGACGCGAACACCCTGACCCTGGGCACGGACGGCGCCCGTGGGTCGATCAGCCGCAAGGAGCTCCGCAACTTCAAGCAGTACGAACGCAAGCTGGAGGCCAAGGAGAACCACCTGATCAAGGTGGCCGACGCGTGCAAGTCACTCGAGGCCGCGGCGGAGGACGAGGCGAAGGACTGCCAGGAGCTCGCCGACCAGGCCAAGGCCGTCGCAGGCGGCGAGAAGCTGGCCGCGAAGCTGACGAAGCTGGCCGACGCCGCGAAGGCCCAGGCGACGGAGGCCGCCGAACTCCACAAGCGCGCGAAGCGGGCGGCGGAGATGTGCAAGGTCGTCCTGACCAACATCGGGACCCGGTACGCGCCGCTGTACAAGGCCGTGGTCGACAGCGACGAGACGAAGCCAGCCGAACTGCGCTTCTACAACGACAAGGGCTCCTACGCGCCCGCCGCGTAGCACCAGGAGGGACAGAAGATCATGGCGGAGCTGACGTACAAGGTCCTCGTCAAAAGGGCCCAGGACAAGGAAAAGGCCTTGGCCCGCAACGCGGAGGGCGTCAAGAAGGCCGCGGACAACATCAAGGAACTGGCCGACGACACCGCCTCCGACGCGGACGCGCTGGGCGCCAAGAGCGTGGACCGCGACTCCTTGGCGGAGTGCCAGGAGCTCGCGAAAATCATCCGCGGCGTGTCGGACGGTGCGATCACCTACGCGTCGAAGACGTCCGACACCGCGAAGGCCGCGAAGGCGGCAGGCGACCAGGCCCGCACCACCCACGCCGGGTTCCAGGAAGCCTTCGACCGCTCCGACGTGACGGATCTGGAGAAGGTCTCTCGCGACTGGTTCGAGCAGGAATAGCACCACCACACCACCGGCGCGGCCGGCCCGGGGAGTCCATCCTCCGGGCCGGCCGCGCCCTTTGCGGATCACCCAGGATCCAGACAGGAGTAGCCCCCGATGTCCACCCTCACCAAGACCGTGCCGAACGCGGAGCCTGCGGAGCGCGCCGCCGCGGCGCTCCAGATCGCCCTCCCCGTCGGGGTGGGCATCCTGGCCCCCTACCTGGACCCGAACGCGGCGGCCTATGTCGGGGCCGGCTTCCTGGCCGGTGCGACGTTCGCCGGCGCCAACTACATGAACCGGCTGGGCCGCTGGGCGAACCAGCTCCCCGGGATCGACATCGCGCGGGCGCACCGCGACACCATGGGGATCTCCACGATCACCACCGGCATGGGCCTGGCGCTGGGCCAGCTGGGCGGAGCCGAGGCGTCCGAGGCGCTGATGGCCGGTGTCTTCGAGCCGACGACCGTGCCCGGGATTCTGTCGCTGGGCTGGTGGGCCGCGGTCGTCTTCACCGGCTGGCGCCTGCGCCGCGTCTTCGGCCACCGGAAGATCGAGGTGGAGCAGGCGCAGCCGACCGGGCAGGCCGCCCCCGCCAACACCGGCGACCCGGGCCCGGTGTCCCTGGCCGACAAGATGATCGCGGCCTGGGGGCGCGTGATCAGCGACCCGAAGAACGGTCGCCACCGCAACCAGGTCCTCTCCGATGTCGTGATCTACGCGGACCGCTGGGAGGGCCGGATCACCGCCGCCCTGGGCGACTCCGTGAACGTGTCGAAGGAAGCCGTGAGCAGCCTCTTCGGCCGCTCCGTCGACGACATCACCCTGAAGTACGGCGCGCACTCCGGGGAGGCGTTCATCACCGTGTGGTACACCCAGCGCCCGGAGCTGGACCCCTCCACCCTCCAGGGCGCCTGGAAGCGCGTCCAGGCGCGGGTCCTGCCGAAGACCCACCTGGAAGAGGTCGGCGAGGACGTGAACACCGGTGGCCAGGTGGCGCGCGTCGTGGCCGACGACGACCTGGACGCACTTCCCCGCGTCGTCAACCTCGGGGAGCTGGCCGGAGCGCTGCGCCGCTCCATCGACCTCGTCTCCTACGAGCCGGGACGGCGCGACCCCAGGCGCGCGATCATCCGCATCATGGACCACAACCCGCTGGAGGCCGGGCACGAATTCCAGGGCCTGGACTCGCTGAAGGCCACCGAGGGCGGCTGGGTCAACATCGGGAAGATCGTCTCCGGCTTCCCCGCGAAACTCCAGCTGTTCGACCCGAAGCTGGGCGCCCTCCACGTCGTGATCGCCGGTACCACCGGCTCCGGCAAGGGCGGCACGGGCCAGATGATCAGCCTGGCCTACCACGCCAACAAGATGGCCCAGATCTACGGCGACCCCAAGGGCGCCAGCAACCCCGCGATCCCGAAGATGGCCGCCTACAGCGGCCTGACAAAGTACGGCGCCCTGGGCGCCATGCGGCTGTCCTGGTGGGTCCTCCAGCACCGGATCGACGAGGCCGCCCGCCTGGACCTGAAGAACTTCGAGCCGTCCGCGATGCGGCCGTACTGCGCCACGATCCTGGACGAGGCCGCCCAGATGCTGGCCCCGGGAGCAGAGAACCGCAAGGAGGCCATCAAGATCGTCAAGGATGGTGCCTCCCTGACCCGCTCCATGGGCATGCCCTGGGTCCTGATCAACCAGACCGTCAACCTGGACCAGCTGGGCGGAGAGCAGGCCATCCGTGCCAACCTCATCGCCGGCGGGACCTGGATCATCCTGCGCACCGACAGCGACCAGGTGAACCTGGGCGACCTGCCCCCCGGCTTCGACGGGCTGGACCCCTCTCTGATCCCGCCGGTATGGGTGGAGGAGGACGACGCGCTGGTCTACGACCCGACCATGGCGGAGTCGGACCCGCGCCGCACCTTCGGCCTGGGCTACGTCGCGGCACCGGGCGGGCGCGCGGGCATGATGCGCATCGACACCCTCGAGGACGCCACCGAGCACATCCGGCCGGAGAACATCATGGCCCCGGTCGACGTGCCCTGGTGGGGCGACCAGGCGCGCATGGAGGAGCTGGCCATGACGCCTATCCCCGGCTTCGAGGAGAAGGACGGCGAAGGCGGGACCGGCGAGGCGGGCATGTCGTTCGCCGGTGTCGACCTCCCGAAGGCCAAGGAGCTGACGTCGGAGGAGAAGGTCCTGGCAGCCCTCCGTGACGAGTCCGACCCCATGTACGTGAACATGGTCGACGAGGGCGACGAGATCGACCCCGAGGACATCGACTACGTGGAGCGGGGCCAGCTGCAGGCCGCCTGCGGGGTGGCGGAGTCGACCTTCGCGAACGTGCTGAACAAGCTGGAAAAGGCAGGAAAGATCCACCGGATCAAGGCAGGAAAGACCTCAAAGGTGGCCCTGGGCCCCCGGCCGGAGGCGACCGGCGAAGAGGCCGCCTGACCGCTGTCCCACAACGGCGCGCTTCCCACACGGGAGGCGCGCCGTTCCTGTCCGTGATGAACCCCACCCAAGCCCCCCAGTCCTTCCGCTGACCTGACGCTCTGCCTGGTCCTCGCCCAACCCGCCTTCGGGGTCGGCGAGGACCGGACAGGCCGCCCGGCCGCACGCCTCACCCTTCCGCCCCGTCGACGGTCCTTCCGCCGGCGGGGCGCAGCACTGCCCGCCATCAACCCTGTTGGAGGACAACCCGTGCTCATCCCCCGCCCGCGCCGCCGCATCGGCCGGCCCCGCCCGCAGCGCCCCGGCCCCCGCTACCCGCACCGCCCCCACCGGCTCCCCGGTACCCGGAGCCGGTGATGCCCCGCCCTCGGAAGAAGGGCCGCCGCCGCGAGCTCAAGAAGGTGCCGCGCAGCACCGCGACCCTGCCTGAGTACGACCGGCGCTCTTGTCCCGAGGACCTGGTCACCCGACGCCAGCTGCGCGAGCGGGGCCTGAGCCCCGGCGGGCACGGCCCGGTCGCGGTCCTTCGCTGCAAGTACTGCGCGTACCGGCCCGACCAGTCGTGCAACCACCCGACCAGGGGCTGGCTTTACGACGTAAAGATCGCCCGGCCGAAGCGCGTGCCGACGATGGCGCAGGAATGGGCGCTGGACCGGGCGATCGCCGCAAGGTCCACGTGCCCGGAATGCCAGAGGCGCTACTACTTCTGCCTCCCGCTGCGCACCCAGGGCCGCTGTGACCCCTGCGCCAGGGGCTACGAGCCCAGCCCCGACACCTACTTCGCCTCCACGGCACCGGTCATCCACCGGCTCGCCGCCTGATCAACGACACCCTCGAAGGAGAGTCACCTTGCCGCTGTTCACCCGCACCGCCCCGCCGCGCCTGAGACGTGGACGCCGGAGGGGACGCTCGTCTGCCAGCGCTACCGGGCGCTGGAGGGCGCGACCGTCCTCGTCTACACCGCCGACGCCGACCGGAACACCGCGCACTACGCCGCCGCCTGCCTGGGCTGCACCTACCGCGCGGACCAGAACACCGGCCACAACCCGATGTCGGAGGCAGAGGCCGCCAAGGCCGCCAACGCGCACGCCACGACCTGCCGGTCGATGCCGCGCGGCGTGCCCACCCGGCCTGACGACACCGAGGCCGTCGAACTGATCCGCTCCCGGCTGTGGCGCCACCGCTACGGCACGGCGCCGCGCCCGGTGCACCTCTCCGACTTCAACGCGCTGCGCGTCGACGTCCAGCGCTCCACCGACTGGATCAAGGCGCTGCTGGCGTCCCTCGCGCAGGCCGAACCCGGCTTCCTCACCGCGACGCCCACCAGTTCCGGGCAGGGCACCCGCTTCACCGTCCAGCCCTTCGGCCGGCCCTGACGCACGAACTCCGCCCCCGGCCACGCAGGCCGGGGGCGGAGCCGCACACCGGGGCGACCGCAGCATCGGCAAAGAGGCCGGCCGCCCCGCTCCCTTCACCCGAATCCGAGATCAGGAGAACCCCAGCATGCCCCGACTGCCTCTCACCACCGAGCGCCTGGCCCTCTTCGGAACCCTGCTGGCGACCTTCGGCGAGCTGCATCCTGCCTGCGACCACTGGGTCCAGGGCAGTAAGACGGCCTCGAGGAAGCGGCTGTACGGCAAGGACCTGGTCCACACCGACGGCTCCCCCGCCACGCCGGACTCCACCCGCCCGACCATGACCACCACCACGCTCGGCAGGCGTGCCGTGGCCTCCCATGTCGCCTCGTACACCGCCGTACAGCTCGGGGTGACCATCGCGATCACCCGCGTGTTCGGCTACCGCGTCACGCCCACCGCGCTGCTCGCCGGTGCGGCCATCAACGCCGGAACGCACGCGGCGATCGACCGCGGGGCCGCTCTGCTGTGGCTGGCGAAGAAGACCAAGAAGACCGGCTACATCGAGCACTGCCAGGCCGTCCGCCTTGCCGACGACGGCACGCTGACCCGGGAGGTGAACGGGCCGGGCAGTTCGTGGATGGAGCTGGACGCCGCCCTGCACCGCGCGATCGGAGTCGGCGCCGCCGCCGTCACCGTCTGGCTCACCACCCGCCCCGGCGCCCGCCGGTGACCCGCACCCGCATCGAACGCGTCCGCGCCGCCGTCGGCATCGCCTCCCTGGCCCTCCAGCAGATTGAGGACGACCTCAGCGCCGACGACGTCGACCAGGAGGAGCTCGCCGCGATCCTGCGCGAGCTCATCGAGGACACCGACCCGCCCGGCGGGTTCATCCCGTTCCTCGCACAGCTGGTCACCGCCGCCGCCCGCCGGGCTGAGCGGGTCGAACCTGACCGCGACGGTGACGCCTCCTGCCCGCTGCACGAGGCCGCCGCCCTGATCACCGACAACGCCGGGCAGCGCCTCATCTGGGCGGCCCGCGCCCTTCACCCGCAGGGAGACAGCTGATGGCGAGCGCGAAGGCCACGAACCCGCCCCGGGGGGAGTGCACGCAGTGCTGGTTCCACGCGTACGCCAGCCGTCAGGCCCACGCCGGGCTCGGTCCGCGTGAGGACTGCCCGCAGTGCGTGGACCACATGAAGCACGGCCACCCCGACCACATGATCGTCCGCTGACGGGCGGGAAGCCGCCGCCCCTCACCGACCTCTCGCCGGGCAGCGCCTCATCGGGCTGCCCGGCGCCCTCACTCGCAAGGAGATCTCGCATGACCGAGTTGATCTATCCGGAGATGCCCGCGAACAGCCTGGTGGTCCTCATCGGCCCGTCCGGCGCCGGGAAGTCCACGATCGCGCGCACCTGGCCCGCCTCGCAGGTCCTGTCCCTGGACGCGCTGCGCGAGGTCGTGAGCGACGACGCGGGCGACCAGGACGCGACCGGCGACGCGGTGGCCGCCCTGCACCTGCTCCTGGAGGCGAGGATGCGCCGCCGGCTGTTCACCGTCGTCGACGCGACCAATGTCACCAGGTCTGCCAGGGAGCCGCTGGTCGCCGCCGCCAAGCGGCACGACATGCTGCCCATCGCGGTCATGGTCGCCACGCCCGGCAGCGTCTGCATCGAGCGGCAGGGACCGAGGCCGGCCAACCGCACGGTGCCGGAGGCCGTGGTCGTCAAGCAGCGTCAGGACATGGTCGACTCGCACCAGACCCTCAAGGCGGAGGGCTTCCCCGAGGTCGTCTTCTCCGACAGCCTCTACCGGCTGCTGCCGTTCCTGGAGCGCCTGAGCGGGACGCGGCAAGCCGACCTCGGTCTGGACGGCAGCGACGGCCTGGGCGAACTGAACCTCGTACGCCGGACCTTCGGCGAGGAGATCCTGCCGCTGTGGCGGTGGAAGGACGGCTCGAACGTCGCCGGGGGCGACCGCGTTGCGGAGATCCGCCTCGGTCAGATGTACCTGACCCTCGCCCTGCGCACCGACGTGGACGGCGAGGGCGACGTCGGGTTCGACGTGATGGTGCCGTGCCCGCACGACGACGAGTGCACCGGCTATGCCTGGGTGCCCGCCTACAGCGTCACCTGCCTGTTCCGGGCGCTCAACGGCGACCTGGACGACGACGAGGACATCGTCTGCACCGTCCACGGAGCCAACGACGGCGACGACCAGGAGGACGACCCCGAGGGCCGCGCCGACCTCGAAGCGCAGGCCCTGGAAGCGATCAGCGGATGACGGCCACGACCCCCACGTGCGGCTGGGACCAGGCCGTTTTCCGATGCGGCCGGTGCGGCACCGCGCACACCGCCACCACCGAGACCGACTACCTCAAGGCGGTCGGCGTCCACGGTGACGCCCACGCGGTGTGGGACCGCCTCAACCCGATCGAACGCGACGGCCTCGCCTCGATCTTGCGCACCATCCTGTCCGCGCCGGAGCTCGCCGCGGAGCTCCTGGCGCTCGCCGACCGGCAGCCGGCCGGAGGCGAGGGCAGGTGAGCCGCGCCGCCGACGGACCGCACCCGCACCCCCTCACCCCGGCCGACCTCCCACCCGGTGACGACTGGTTCCGCGGCTGCCCGGACTGCCACCTCCCGATCCAGGGCGGGGGCGCCGGCCTCACCGCGCACCGCCGCACCGTCCACAACCCCCGCCGTGACTACGGCGACCGCCGCACCCCCATCACCATCCGGCTCGACTTCTGACAAGGAGGCCCTTATGGCCGTCCAGACCGCTCAGGCCGACACCTTCACCGCGCTCGACACCTGCTTCACCGCGGAGCTCGCCGCCCTCATCGGCAGCGAACCGCCGCGCGGCCTCACCCCGAACCGGTTCATCGACCTGGTCGAAGAGGTCCGCGACGTCCTCGCCGACTCCAGCCTCGGCAACTTCAAGGACGCCAGCGACGACCTGGACTCCGCCGCCACCTACCTCACCGACGCACTGACCGAGCCAGGCGCCGATCAGCCCGCGCTCATGGCCCGCGCGCGGACCCACCTGCGCGACGCCATCGAGACGGCCAGCTGACCCCTGCATGAGTTGAGCGCACTCTGTGCCGCCCCGGACCCCGCACCCGCCGGGGCCGGGGCGGTCGCAGTGGCCCCTCAACACAGAGAGGAGATGGACGTCATGCCGCTGCCCTACTTCGAGGTGGACGTCCCCATACGAAGCACCGAGCAGCCCGGCCTCGAAGGCGGGCACGTCTTCACCGGCCGCGCCGACAGCCGCAGCACCGCCGTACGGATCGCCCGCGAGGTCTACGACGCGGCACGCGCCGCGCAGGAGGCCGGGCGCGAGATCCCCCACGGACGGCCGGACGGCTGGGGAGCCTGTGGCTACCGGCCCGGCTGGGAGCTCGACTGGCCCGCCGCGACCGCTGGCCACTGGACGAACCCCAACACGTGGGCCAAGCCCCACACCTTCGAGCTGTAGCTCTGCCCCGGGACGGCCGCCATCGGCCTGGTAACCACGTCGACCGCCCCGGGCCCACCCAACCCGTACGAGACGAGAGGGAGATCCCCAGTATGGACTCCGTCCTGCACGCTTCGGGCCGGTTCGGCCCGCGCACCCTTCTGATCGCTACCGCCGTCGTGCCAGTGACCGGCTGGGCGGTGCACGCCGTCGCGCTGCACAAGAAGCTCGCCGCCACGAAGCGCGACCCGCTGACGGGCCTGCTGCGCCGTGACTCCTACACCGCTCGCGCCCGGCGAATCCTGGACCGCCATGGCGACAGCACGGCCGTGATCATGGTCGACGCCGATCGCTTCAAGGCCGTGAACGACTCGATGGGCCACGCGGCCGGGGACGCCGTTCTCGCGGCGTTCGGCGCCCGGCTCACCGCCTGGGCGGGACCGCGCGCCGCGATCGGCAGGCTCGGAGGCGACGAGTTCGCCCTGGTCCTGGAGCTGGACCCGGCCCGCCGCGCCCACCGGTTGGAGCAGCTGGTCCGGATGCTGCATGCACCGGTTCGCCTGGATGACGGCCGCACGGCCATCGTCGCCGCCTCGGTCGGCGCCGCGACTCCTGACGTGATCGGCAGCCGGGACCTGTCGCAACTCCAGCGGGCCGCCGACGCCGCCCTCTACGACGGAAAACACTCCGGCCGCCCCGTCACCGCCACTGCCGCGCACGCCAGGGTGCCCTCCGCCAACGGGCGCCGCGCAGGCAGGCCGGGCACGGCTGTGTGGGGGCGAGCAGCGTGACGGGCCTGCGACCGTGACCGGCCCCCAAGACAAGCAGCCGTGGGAACCGGGTCTGATCCCGGATCCCGGCGCCGTCCTGGACTGGCGCGACAGCCGGCATTTCGACCGCTGGCAGGACCGCCCCTGCGCCCTGTGCGAGGGGCCCACGCCGATGCGCTCCCACCACGGGGAGCCAGTCCACAAGGCGTGTGCTGAGAACTGGCTTGCTGCGAACCCCACCGAGGCCCGCCGCCTTGGCCGGTTCGCCTCCGACGTCCAGGCCAAGCGCCAGCGCGATGACGACCACGCGTGAACCCCTCCACCCGGAGGCCCCCATGAACAGCGCTCGGCAGTACGACGACCACCAGGCCCTGGCCTACCCCGAACCGCCGCCGCACCCGATGTGGCACCGGTACGACCCCAGGCCTCGACAGCTCACCCCCGAAGAGCAGCAGCGCCACACCGAGGACCTGCTCCGGGCCCTGCACACCCCCCGACCCCGCTCTCCTCGCACCCACCAGACCTTGGCGGAGGCCAGCTGATGAACCCCCAGACGCACCTCGCCGTCGACGGCTACGTCGACGCCATCCCCGCCCCCGGCGACGCCAGCGGGGGCACTGCCGTATTTGATCTGATCGTCTCCCCCGGCAACGACGCCGACCCCGACACCCCGGACCTGGTGTTCGCCTGCACCACCGCGGACCCCGCCCTCACGAACGCGCTCCTCACCGAGATACAGCCCGGTGACCTCCTGCATGTCTCGGGCACGGTCGCTCAGCCCGACGACCGGGACGCGCCCAGGCAGCTCACCGTCAACGCCCTGGAGGTCCTGGACGCCGCCCCGGGCCCGCTCCTTCACATGGTGCTGGAGCGGTATGGCATCTACGTCGTCGTGTTCGACGCCGACCGCGAACAGGTCCCGGTCTTCACAGCCTTCGGGACGTGGGTCGGTGAGGCGGCCAGTCCCGATGAGATCGGCGCCCTGATCGGCGCGTTCGAGAACGGCGGCGAGCCGCGATGACGACTGCCACCGCGCAGCGCACCGTCCTGGAGCGGTTCCCCGCAAGCCACCTCTGCGGCTGCCGGCCTGCCGACGAGTATGCCGCCGCCCAGCGCGCGCAGGGTACCCATGGCCGGGGTCGTCATGGGCCTCGGTAGAGATCAGCTCCTCGTGGTCACCGATACCACCACCCAGTGGCACGACCCGGAGCGCGGCGCCCAGCCTTGCCCGGCCGGGCGCCGTGCTGCAGCCCAAGCGGTCCGCTACCGGGGGCGCGAGGTCGAAGTCGAGCAACTCCACGTCCACCTGCCGCGCGTGCTCAAGACGCCCGCCGGCATCCGAACTGCCCACCCCCGACCAGGAGACCACCCGATGATCCTTCGCATGTTCCGCCGTTGCGGTGCCGCGCCCGGCACGCCCCTCACCGCCGAGGACCAGGCCGTCGTCGACGCGTTCCGCGCGATGCTCGCCGCTGTGCGCACCCCAGAGCCCTGGACGCCCGGCGCTGGCCAAGACATCGCGGTGCAGGTGGGCCCGTTCATCGAGCGCGCGCACCCCCGCCCGGGCGACGACCACGGCCCCGAGACGATCGCCGCCGCCCTGGTCCACCCCGACACCCCGCACGCCGCGGCCCACCTCCACGGCCGCCGGCTCGGCTACACCGACCGCGGCTGGCTGCGCTGCAGGACAACGGCGATCCTCGGCGCCTGGCAGCCGGCCTACACGATGCTCACCCACGCCGCCGCGAACCAGCCCCTCCCCGATGACGTCGGCATGGCCCCCGCCCACTACGCCGTCCACGTCGAAGCCAGCCGCCCCGACGGCACCGGCTACACTCTGCTGCGCCTCGGGCCCTATACCCAGACCTTGCTCGCTTCCCGCGACGCCGACCGTCTCAACACCGAGCTGGGGGGCAGGGCGGCCATCACCGTCCCCGACTGCACGGTCACCGCGACCAGCGCGCCGTTCGACGTCACCGACCACCAGAGCTACACCGACCCGTACAAGGTCGACGCCGTTGCGCTCATGACCGCCGCCCTCGGGGGGTGAGCGCACGACCACGGCCATGTACGAGTTCAGACCCACGAAGGCGATGACGGCACCCGCGACCTGGGCAGCCTGACAGCGAAGGCCCGGCTCCCCCGCAGATGCGGGGGGGCCGGGCCTTTTTGCGTTTCAGGGGTCGCCCACCGTCCCGCAGAACTCGGACGCGGTTTCGCGGATGGCGAGGCGGGGGTGCACTCGAAACGGCAGATCGAGAGCACTGGACCGGTTGGCTTTAGGCAGGATCAGACGCTGCGCAGGTGGCCGCGGGCGGGCGCCTTGCGCTGTTCGGCCTTTTTCCGAGCCTTTTCTTCCTGGTGCCGGGCGAGGCGCTTCTCGTACTCGTCCTCGAAGTGGCCGACGTCGAGCCGGTCCTCACGGGCGAGGGAGGACAGTGCCGCGTGCCGGTCCTGCGCCGTGGGGTAGACGGCCAGCATCGGATGGATTTGCAGTTTGCCCCGGCCGACGACGTAGACCAGGCGCGCGGCGACGAGGTAGGGCATGGCTCGACTGATGACGCCTCGGTCCAGGGCGAGACCGGTGGCGAGCTCATCATGGGTGGCGCGGACAAGGCCACCGGGCTGCTGCTGGGTGAGCATGTACAGGAGCAGTGCGTAGGCAGTGGGGGGCAGTCGCGGAATGTAGGCAAAGTACGTGTAGGGATTGCCTTGATACGCGGCGGGCTGGTTCGCAAGGCGAGCCGTGGCGTTCATTCCGTCCCCTTCCTCTTTGTCTGCCGAGGTCCTGCCGGCAGCTGAGCGTCTACCTGTGCCATGGCTTTGAATGCCTCTGGCGCGTTGGGGTCCTCCAGGATCTCCTTGAGGAGGTCGAGCTGGTGGACTCGTTCGGGCTTGCCCGGCACTTTACGCTTCCCCTGCTCCGGAGTCCGTACGCCCCCTCGCAGGACTGCGGAGGGTACGAGCTGGTACACGCCCTTCCGCACTCGGCGCAACACGCCATCCTCCATCAGCAGGGTCTGCGCCCAGGCGACGTGGGCACGGCTGTAACCGACCTGCTTGCCGATCTCCTCTTGGGTCTTGGTGATGTGCCCGCCGACTTCCTGGAAGCCGATGAGCGCCAGCAGCACGATCGCCACAAACCGTTCATCCGGGGCGCTGTACCGTTGCGACGCCCACAGCATGAACCGCTGTGAGTCCATGCTGTAGGACCCGCCGATGAAGGCGTTGGAGGTCGCCAGCGGGTAGACGTGTGCGCCGTGTCCTGGCGGGACGTCAAGCGGCTGCCCCGGTCGGGGGAGCGCAGCTGGCGGCGGTAGCGGCCGTCGCCGCCGGCGTGGGGGTGGAAGCGGAACTACGGGATCAGTACCAGCGCTCATGGGTTGGTGGGCCCCTCATCGTCCTGGCATGCAGTGAGCAGGGTAGTGCACCGTGGCAGTACTGCCACGGACACCGTGCCGGTACTGCCACGAAACTCTGAGATCTGTCAGTGCTGTGCCGACGTATCTCCTGGTGCTCACTTAACGGCCACGCCCTCACCGGAATCATCACTACAGTGATCCGGCTGGAGTCACGGAAGAGTCACAACCGAGGCTGGCAGCCTGAAAACTCACCAACCGGGGCGCGGCAACCGGCCGATGAAGCGGTGAGGTCGGTGCCCTGGCTTGCCCGCGATACCGCCGGATGCCCTCCCAGGGACTTGACGTCGAGCGCGCCGCCCCACAGCCGGCAGGCGATGACCGTGTCCAGCGCGTCGATGACGGGCCGGAGCGTCTGCGCCAGTTCGGCATTCCACGGCCGACCAATGACACGTCGAAGCCAGCCCACGCCGGGCGGAATCACCTGCAATCGCTGCGCCACGTCCCCAACATGGCGTTTCGTGGCAGTACTGCCACCAAACGCCATGTCAGAACAGTCCGATCCTGGGGTTGTTGGCGGCAGTACTGCCACCAACAACCCCAGATACGTCAGCACCTACTGACACACGGCGGTGAGATATGTCAGCCCTGCACTGACACTTGACGTCGCGCACAGCACGCTGACCAGCAAACTTTCCGTTCCCCCCTCTTAGAACAGCCCCAGCACTCGCCGTCTCCACGTGCGGGCCCCACGGGTTGGCTGCGCCCTCCGCTTCGCTCCGGTGCTCGCTTCCTCGGCTTGAGGTGACCGGAACAGTACGGATGTGAAGTGGTCACTGTTCGAGGCAAGCAGCACAGTGGCTGGTGCCGTCTGGGGTGCGGGTGGCCCCTGCACCCCAGACCGCATGCTCGGCATCCTTTGGGCGCGCCTTCTGTGGCTGAGCAGTGATCCGCTTACGACATCTCCACCCCACAGGTGTTCGCGGGGCCAGCCCTACTCAGGAGTCACCGGTGTAGGCATCGACGCGCTCCGTGTGATTCGCGGTGCGCGGGCCTCCGGTGTCGTCGGTGCATGGGAGACCCGCGGGGGCGGTGCAGCGGGGACAGGGGACGGTTCGGACCAGTTGCCGGGAGGGACGCAGGAGTCTGGACTTCCAGGCTGCTATTTGGTCAGGTGGTCATGCCGAGGGCAGTGTCCGGGCCGCAGTACGGGCAAGCTTCCACGCCCTCGGCGAGCATCCGGCGCGCTTGGTCGCGTTCGATGGGCTTGCCCTTGCCCATCCGGCACGCGCCGATGTGGATTCGCAGCACCTGCGGGCCGCCGGGGGTCCGGATCGCCTCCGCCTTCCAGTCCGGAGGCGGCGGCAGCGGAAGCCGGTTCTGCTCCTCGGCCAGGGCCGCCTCCAGCGCGGCGATGGTGCGCGCTGGTGCTGCTGCCAGGTCAGCCATGCCTGAACGGCCCTCCACCGCTCCAGCCGCTCCTTGGTTCCGCTCATGACGGCCGCGCCCGCGGGTCGGTCACGGTGAAGGTGCCGTTGGCGTGGCGCACCACCAGCTCCGGCTCCCCACCTGGGGCGGTCTCGGCAGCCTCTCGCAGTTCCACGCGCCGTACCGCGCTGTACCCGCCGGCCCGCCAGAACGGATGCGCGCTGATCTCACAGGAGAGCCGGATCAGCTTCCGCCGCAGCTCCGCGCCGCCCTGTTCCGGTCGAACGGCGAGCAGGTTGTAGGTGCGGGTCCACTGCTGCTGGAGGTGGATCAGATCATCGGGGAAGTGGAGCAGGTGCATCCACTTAGTAAAACAGGTGTTCGAATATCTGTGCGAGACTCATCCCTGTGTAACCCTTGCCCCGAGCGTGGGAATGCCGATACGGCGAAACGGTTCACTACAGTGCCGCCCAGCGCTCCACCGAGAGGAACCCCCTGATGAGCACCCCCACGCCGCGGCCCCAACCCGTCACCTGGGCGCGTGATCAGGCGGGCCCGTGCCGGCGATGTCAGACCACCACCCATAGGTACGGGGTCGGCGGGAACCCCTTGTGTGCGGGGTGCAGAGAACGTCTGAGGCTGGAGCAGCACCGCCCCGCGTAAGCCAGTCGTGCGCTTCGCCGGGCCAGCCACCCGTCTCGCATCACGGTGGGCGCCGCCGGCTGTGGGGAGCGCGCGTGCATGCTGCCGCGTTGGCCTGACCAGGCAGGCCGTCTGTCCCGCTGCGCGCAACGGTCGGTTGTTCGATCACGGCAGACCTCGCCCATCGGCCGCGTTATCGTGGAGTCCTCTTACTGACTTCGGCCCTTCAAGGTGACGTTGGGTCGTCGAGGGTGAGGCCGGTGCCGGCTATGAAGCCGTCGAGGGTGTGGGGCCGGTATTGGAGGCGTTTGAGGCGGTTGCGGACGAGGGTTTCGAGTCGGTCGAGGGCCATGACGGCAGTGGCCTCCGCGGGCGGGCGGCTACCGCTGCGCGTACGCGGCGCAGCGGACGGTGACCAGGCTTCGCCGGAACCTGACCACGGACGACGCAGAGCGCCAGGGCGCTGCGGGGTATCGCGGAGGACTACCCGGACGCCACCGTCGTGCGCCGTTGCCGCACGCACAGTACGGATCTGGTGAGCGCGTACCGGAGCGCGGGGCCGGACCTCCTGCGGGGTGTCGTGGAACGGGCGTGTTCTCCTGCCCGCCTGCCGGAGACACATAAAAATCGCACGCATGGGCGGGGGGCGGTCGGGTGGACAACGTGAATCCGATCGCCGGCGAGCCGCGTCACCATCCGCCCTCGAAGAAGGCCAGGAGGGCCGGTGCCGGGTCTGTCGCGGTGGTCGTGTTCGCCACCGCGACAACGGCCAAGACCAGCGACAACAACGCCGAGAGGACACCGAAGGACCCCCACACGCGCCTCGTTCGCCTGTCGGACGGCTCCGTTCGCGCGCGCCTCTTCCATGACGCCACACTCATGCCGACGAGGACGGTCACCACGATCGCGGCGATCACGGCCATCGCCACGTGGTAACGGGCGAAGTCGTCGATCATCACGCCGAGGGCGGGCGGGGTGCGGTCACCCGCACTCCGGGAGGCGGCCAGTTGCTCCCTGACCTGGTCGAGCGTATCGGCGAGACCTGCGTCGGTCGCGCCGCCCCCCAGCATTGGCAGCAACGAAGAGAAGGGCGCCACCGCCCCCTGGACGTTGGCCATGACCGCCGCCGACGAGAACAGGGCGAGTAGCGTGACAAGAACACAAGCGGACGCGAGGGCCGCCCTCCTTTGCGCCCTGAGACTGCCGGCCCTCAGGAACGCCTGCCATAGAAGAACGCCGAGCGCTACGAGCACGATCAGCAGGAGCGCGGCGATCACGGCCTTGGCCACGTGGTAGCGGAACCAGTAGTCGACGACCCTGTCCAGGCCCGGGGGGAAATCCCGGTCGCCGGAACTCCAGTACGCGACGAACGCCTGGCGGAGGGCTTCGGTCAGGTTGCGCTGATTGACGCCGTTGCCACCCGACCCCCCGCTCGCCGCCAACGGGCCAGGGGCGACGACGAAGGCGGCGCCGAAGGCCACGGCCAGGGCGACGAGGAGAGCCAGTGCGCGACCGGAGACGCCTGCGGATCGCGAAAGGGGCACAAGACCGCGGGGGGTCCCAGGAGCGAGGTGTCCCTGTGCGCCGGTAGGTTGTGATGCCGTTGTCATTTCGGTCACCATTCCGCATCGGCGGTCGACTGGTCACTGGGGAACACCACCCACTTGAGGTGGGGTCAGCCCCCGGGAGCGGAGCGGGTACCCCTACGGCTTCTCGTACTTGGGGTCAGCCACGGTGAGGCCGAAAGCCACAACGACGAGGTCGGGCTCTCCGAGGCTTCGGAGACAGCCACCCGTTCGGTCCGAGGTCGTTGGAGACTGGCCCACTGGGTTCCAGCATGGTCGCGGTGACGGCGCGGCCAGGGTGCCAGTGTGGGTGAAGTAGGCGCGGGCGGCGCCGAGGTTCTCTTCCCAGCCGGCGTCGGCGGGGTCCCACACGATGCCGAGGGCGTCGTGCTCGCCGCGCGTTCGGCGGGAATCATCCCGGCCGCAGCGCCCAGCGCTGGTCGGACAGCCACCGGCCGAGCGGGCGGGGCCCTCGCGGTGCTCGTAGGGCGCATTCAGACGTTCCTCGCGCCGGCGGTAGGCGGCTGCGGCCCGGTGTCCGGCCAGCCAGTTCTCGTGCTCCGGCCCGACCAGGTTGGAGCGGACGAACTACGCGAGGAGGACGGGATCACGGCCCACATCATCCCAGCCCCGGTCCCGCCTCGGACAGAGCCCTACGAGCTGCCCGCGGGCTACCCCGAGGCCATTGCCCGGCACCGCGCCCACCGCTCCACCCACTCAGCGGACCCGGATCGCCCCAGTCGCAGGGGAACAGATCCGCACCCGAATCCTCGAGCCCGAGACCAACTTCGCCCAGGGCCGGGCCGAAGCATGAACGCCTCCGCGAGCAGAGCATCCGGACCCAGCAGGCGATGGCCGCGGCGACCGAGGCCGCGGCCATGCGCCGGGCCCGAGCCGCGCGCGCAGCGGTCCGAAGAAGCGGTCATCCGTCCGCAGTCCACGGCATGGCGGGGCCCAAGACGTCCCGGAGGCACATATTGGGCGGCACATGCCTAGTAGCGGTCTTCGGTACTGGAGCGCCGGCTAGTCCGTTTGAGGAGCCGCTGTCAGTACCCCCTGCTATCTGGTGGCCTGTCAGATACGCCGCGAAATACGCCCGGATCGCCAGGAGATGCGATTCATGCCCTTCACCGCGCTGCACGCCGACCTCGGCCGCCTCAACGCCACCCTCCACGACCTTGGGCACGGCCTCGACTGGTCGCAGATCCACAAGGCCCGCCCCCGCCCGCCGCTCACCTGCCCCGAGTGCACATGGGGCCTGCACGCCAAAGTCTCGAAGTACGGAGTGCGCTACTTCTGCCACGACCCCGGGCGGCCGCCGTCGTGCAGCCTGACGAACGAGTCCCCGGAGCACCACATGCTCAAGCTGGAGATGGCGACCGCCATCCGGGACGCCGGGTGGTTCGCCGAGCTGGAGGTGCCAGCCAAGGACGGTTCCTGGCGGGCCGATGTCATGGCCACCTCCACGGACGGCAGCCAGCGCATGGCCTGGGAGGCCCAGCTCTCGCCGATCACAGTGGACGACATCCGTGCCCGTACCGAGCGCTACATGGCCGAGGACATCCGGGTGTGCTGGGTGTCCCCGCACGAGAAACCACCCCAGTGGATCAGCGCAGTGCCGGCGATCCGGGTACACGCACCTCAGGACAGGGGCCAGGGCTGGGTGGTCGACGACGGAGTCGCTGGCTTCGACTACTCCGAGGGCGGCTGGAACTTTCGCGAGGAGCAGCTGGGGCAGTTCGTGCGGTGGGTGCTCCACGGGCAGCTCGTGTCCGCCGAGAGCTTCCCGCGCTACCGAAGGGTGTACCGCGTCATCGACGACGAGTGGGTCGGGTTCCGACGGAACCGGTGGTGGACTTCGCGGCAGTCGGTCGACGCCCAGACGAAGCACGAGCTGATGCGCCAGCGTCAGCAGGCAGCGAGGGAGGAGCGCGAAGCCCGCGAGAAGGAGAGGAAGGAGGCGGAGAAGTGGCGCCAGCAGGAACTGGAGGAGCGGGAGAGGGCCCGGCGGGCCGAAGAAGCGGAGCGCCTGCGCAAGGAGCGGGAAGAACGGGACCGCATCGCCTGGGAGGAGACGCAGCGCCGGTGGGCCGAAGCCGACGCGCGCCGTGCCCGTGAGAAGGCCGAGGAAGAAGATCGCCTGGCCCGGAAGAAAGCCGAGCAGGAGGAGAAGGAGCGCCAGGCCCTGGAGGCAGCGAACGCGTGGTGGCGTCGGCTGTCGAAGCCGCAGACCGAGGAACTGTTCGCCGCAATCGTCGAACGCGCCTGGCGCGAGGACAAGCAGTGGGTGGAGGCGCCCGAGACCCCCCGCATGTCACGCGAGTACGCCTACGGAGTACCGCTCTACACCCGGGGCAAGCGCGGCAGCCGCTCTCTGTACGGGATCGTGCGCCCATGCCCCAGCCTGATTGCGGCCTCACCCCAGTTGGCGGCCGAGCACGCTCTCGTCCGAAGCGCCCAGGAAGCCCGGGAATTGCAAGAGGCCGGCCACGAAGGACAGGTCACGCACTTCGACCTTCCCGAGCACGAGCAGCTCACCATGTACTGACCTGGGGGTTGTCGAGCGTTCCCCCGGCGACAACGGCCGGATCACATGAGCTGGGGCCCGTTTCTCAGCGGGAGGCCACCGGGGGCGCTGACGTCCTCTCGCCGCCATCTGTCCCCCGGACACTCTCGGCGACGGTTGAACTCGGACCCTCTGACGACGTATCAAAAGTCGCCGGTGATGTTGCCGGTGCGCTGCTGGTGTTGCCGGTGCGCTGCTGGTGTTGGAGGCGGGCGGTGGCGGCGGCCTGCTCGGCGCGCCGGGCCTCCCACCGCAGGGCCCCCTCGCTGGTGACGTCGGCCCAGGTGGTGAAGGCGCGGGCCTTGCGTTCTTGGAGGTCGGCGAGCAGTGCGAGGTCGGGCTCGTCGCGCTGCTCGTAGGCGCGGAAGAGGTCACCGAGTTCGACGAGTTCGTCCCGCAGGACGACGGGCCGTAGGTCGTGAGGGATGACCCGCTGGGCGATCTTCGCCTGTGGCGGGCGGCGCCGCGCCGGGGTGGTGAGGGGAGCCAGGACCGGGCCGGCGGCCTGTGGGTCGGAGAGCTGCGGCACGCCCGTACCCGCGCCCTCTGCCGGGGCTGTGGCTGGGGTCGTGGTCGGGTGGTTCGGGGCGGTGGGTGCCTGGGAGGTGGCCGCGGTCTTCGCTCCGGGGGTGGCGGCCGCGCATCGGGAGCAGCACTCCAGCACCTGCCACCAGCGGCCTTCCCGATCGGTGACCACGGCCAGGACGACGGGGCCGCCGCACCGCCAGGGTTCCGTACGTGGCCGGCCGGTGTTGGGAAGATGGGTGCGGCAGTCGTCCAGCCGGCACGCGCAGTACGCCGTAGGTCTCGGGGCGGGGGCGGCGCGCAGGTGGGCCTTGATGTGGGCGACCGCAGCCGCACGGCCGACGGCCGCGGACGGCAGACGCTGCTCGACACAGCCGGGCCGGCTGCACGAGATACGCACCGCCGTGCTGCCCCGGCCGGCGGCGTCCAGACGCACCGTCCAACGCCGACCCGGCACCCGCTCGTCCAGCTCGCTCACCCCGGCCTGCGTCATCCCGGTCTTCCTCCCGTCCTGCATCTCCGATACCCGCCGCCCACGCCGCGCACCGGGCGGCGGTGCGGGCGGCGTGGACACCGTATTGGGCACCAAGGCGAAACATGTTGGACTCGCCGTGCGCCGACGGCGTCAATTGCGAAGGTCAGGTGCTCTTCGTGGTCGCGGGCGTACGCACCGGCCCGTCTCGCGCACGAGACACAGCCTCGGCCGCCGCGGCCGCGCTCGATTACGGCCTGTCCCGGCGTGCCCTGACCTGGAAGGGCGGTCACCGGTGAGTTGTCCGGTGACTTTTTTGGTGAGTGGTGACTGACGAGTGGTGACTGACGAGTGGTGCGCGGCGGTGGGTGAGCTGCGCGCCCGGTTCTGGCCTGGAGGAGGCGGGATGGGCGGGCGCGCCTGGTGGGTCAGTCACGGAGCGGCGGTGGTACCGGGGCCGAAGGTTCGCCGGCCGGGGATGGCCTGGTGCTCGTCGGTGGCGCCCTGGGCGGGCGGGAGCATGTCGGTGCCCTCGGCGGCGAGTCGGGCTCGGCGCGCACCGTGGGGTTCGGTGGTGGGTGTGGTGGGGCGTGGGCCGGTGCCCAGTGGGCGGCGCTCGATCATGCGGCCAGTCTTCCTGCGCTGGCTCCGCCTCGGTCAACTGGGGGGAACCTGGAGGGGGAAGCCTCGGGGGAAACCTGTGGGGTACGCCTGGGGGGAAGCCTAGGGGGAAGGCGTATTTCCGAGGGTCCTGCATTTTGACTGGTCAGAGCATGTTTCGGGACTGGTGAGTAGCCGGACTTATATGTGTGGAGGGGTAGGAGGGTGCTGCGTGGGCCAGTGTCGGGCAGAGTGCCCGGGGCGCTTGGCCTGCTGTGTGCGTCGCTACGGTGGCGTGATGATGGCAGGTCAAAAGGCTCGGGTGCCGGGTCGGACGGGGCTACAGGATGCTCGCCGGTTTGCCCTGTTCGGGGGTGCCGACTACCGGGTGCCACCTGCCAATGCCAGCAGGGGCAGAGGGCAGGCGAGGGGGAGGACGCGTTCTTCGGTCTGACTAGCCAGCGTCGGAGCGAGCAGCCGGGGGTCCGCGGTGACTCCCGCGTCCAACTGCTCCACCAGCACCTGGATGGTGCCCCGCGCCAGCTGCTCGGCGACGCCCTCGCCTGAGGGTCACTAGCCAGGGGCGTGGCCGCCGTTTCCATTTGAAACGGCGGCCGGTGAGAGGCACCTGCCCTGACACGAAGTCGGCCTGCCCTTGATCGCCGAGCGTCGGCGCGGCGGGATCAGGCGAAAGCGAGTCGATTCAAGTCGGTGATGGACTGGCTGCGGCGGTCGCTGTGGGTGTGGTTCCACTTGAGGTTGGAGTAGTACACGAACTGGCCCGTGGTGGGTTCGAGGAAGTCGATGGTGCAGCCCATGCCGGAGTGGGTGTGGTCGCACAGGCAGGTGCAGCTCTTGTGATCGACTTTCCAGCCCAACCCGGTGGGGCCGTCACCGAGGAGCCGGATGAGTTCGGGGCACGGCGGTCCGTCGGTGGTCTCCAGCCGGAAGGATCCTCCGACTGCGTGCCAGGCATCGGTTCCGTTGAACGGACTGGGGCCGGCTGTCGCCCGGATGCGGCGCAGCAGGGGAGAAAAGAGCGACGGCGGTTCGAACGGGGAGCTCACGGCCGCGGTGTACGCGGCTCGTTCCGTGGGTGTCCAGTCCGGTTCGGACTGGAGCAGGCCGTAGTCGCTCGCGAGCCGGTCGGCGATCCGCTCCCACCAGCGCGGGTTGAAGCCGGTGAGCAGGATGCGGGTCGGCATGCCGGGGCGGTGGAGGCGGATGCCGCCGCGTTCGCGGCTGTAGCGGAGGCCGGCCACCCCCAAGACGCGGTCCTGTGGGTCGTCGCTCTTCTCGCCGGTCAGGCGGGGGAGGAGGAACTCGGCCCAGTGGTGGACGACGTACGGCTCGTCGAGGAGCCGAAGGGTGAGCCGGTCTTCCTCAGGACACACCTGGACGATGCCCAGGGGTGCTCGGAGAGGCTGCCGATCTTGCAGCAGGCGAGGAAGACTGCGGCCTCCAGCTGTGCCTGCTCCGGGTGCCGGGCCGTGGGGATGGTGAGCGGCTGGTCGGTGTCCGTGAGGAGTGCGTGGAGGGCTTGGTGGGATTCGCCGGTGCAGCGGCGGCGGTCGTCGGTGAGGGCCAGGGTGGCCTGAGGCATCGTGGTCGCTGTTCCGCGCCGCACCGGCCCCCGGCGGTGAGCGCTTTGGTGAGGTGGGCCAGCAGGTGTCGTACGGGTGGTGATGCTTCTGGCCGGTCCTCGGCGAAAGGGGTGCGGGGGCGTCTTCCATCGCGCGGCCGGGCGTTCACGAGCCCGCGCAGATGAAATCCGTGGGGCGCCAATGGGTCAAGGCGCCACGACGAGGGCTGCCTCCATCGGGTGAGTGAGCACGTTCTTGCCGCGGGACCGGGGCTGCCGCCTGGCCAACGGCCCCGCCGTTCTGGGGAAACAGGTGGCTCAGGGATGGTTGTATGGCGATGCCCGTTCCGATAGCTGTGCCGCTGATGGGCCAGGGGTGCCGGAACAGGCGCGGCGAGATGGAGGCGAACCAGTGGCTGACCGGAGTTCCATTGAGTGGACTGAGGCGACCTGGAATCCAACGACCGGATGTGATCGCGTCTCGTCGGGGTGCGACAACTGCTACGCCCTGACTCTGGCGAAGAGGCTCAAGGCGATGGGCGCGGCCAAGTACCAGAACGACGGTGATCCGAGAACGTCCGGGCCGGGCTTCGACCTCACGGTCCACCCCGACGCTCTGGACATCCCGTACGGCTGGAAGAGTCCGCGGACCGTGTTCGTGAACTCCATGTCGGATCTCTTCCACGCCCGCGTCCCGCTCGACTTCGTTCGCCGTGTTTTCGAGGTCATGGCCGATACCCCGCAGCACACCTACCAGGTCCTGACCAAGCGCGCCCGCCGCTTGCGGCAGGTCGCCGACCGGCTCGAGTGGCCGGCCAACGTGTGGATGGGGGTGTCGGTGGAGACGGCGAAGGAGTTGCCGCGCGTGGATGACCTGCGACAGGTGCCGGCCGCCGTACGGTTCCTGTCGTGTGAGCCTCTGCTCGGCCCGCTCGACGGCCTGCGCCTGGATGACATCCACTGGGTGATCGCGGGCGGCGAGTCCGGGCCTAAGCACCGCCTCATGGACCCGGCCTGGGTCACCCCGATCCGAGACCAGTGTGTGGAGGAGAACGTCGCGTTCTTCTTCAAACAGTGGGGTGGCCACACGCCAAAGGCAGGAGGCCGGACTCTCGAAGGCCGTACCTGGGACGAAATGCCGCGTCGTCAGCTGGTGCTTCCTGTCGGCTAGGACGCTTCATCGGCTACGTCTTCTGGGGCGTAGAAGCGCACGGTGCATCCTTCTGGCCAAGCGGTGCGCGCACGGACCGGGTCGACGCGGAATGCCAGTCCTTGCGCGGCGAGGTTGTCCAGGACCTGGCGCAGGTGCTTGTCCATGTGGTTCAGCCGGGCGGCCTCGCTGGAGAGGGTCTCCCAGCGCTGCTCCGTGCCGGCGTGGGCGCGCAGGGCGAGGTCCAGCCGGTCCACAACCGAAGCGGCATCGAATAGGGACGGGGCATCGGCTGTGTCTGCCGAGGCGCCTTGCCCGCTGTAGGTGTCCAGCTTCCAGGTGACGGGGGCCCAGCATTTCAGGCCGGCTTCGCTGTGGGTGGCCAAGATCAGATGGTAGCGGGCGCTCTGGTTGCTGATCTTGATGCCGAAACTCCCGGTGAACAAGCCTTCATCCCGGAGACCTTGCTGGTAGGCGGTGGCGAACGCCTCCTTGCGTACCCCGGCGCGCCGCTCATTCGTCACGTCGCGCCAGTGATCTCCTCCGAAGTACGCGGTCATCGTTTTGTCGAAGCCGTCGCGCTGACAGAAGCGGTGCAGTTCGTTGGTGAAGAGCGTGAACAGCACTTCGGAACGGGGGGTGGCGAGGCACTGCCTGATCAGAGAGAAGGGTGCGCTCTTGAGGTCGAACGGGTCGATCAGCCAAAGGACAGGGGTCTCGCGACGACCGTGGTGTGCGAGGACGGACAGGCGGCGCTGTTCCTCCGCGAAGGTGCCTGGCGGCTGCACGCTGATGTTGAGTTGCGGCGAGCGGGGCAGGAGCGCGAACTGCCGCTGCAGTTCGTCCACCCGGTCAGGCCGTTCTTCAAGGCAGATCAGGTTGAGCCGATTGAACCTGCGGTGCGCGGAGTGCTCAAGGAAGGTTTTGGCCACAACGATCGATGAGCCGGGCGGACCGTCGTTGTAGACGCCGGGGCCTGCGAAGCCGTCCACGATGGTGGCCTCCGGGAACTTCTGGAGGATCTTCGCCATCCAACACTGCAGGTAGTGCCGATATACGAGGTGTTTCACCTGGGTATGCGGATCGCTTTTCCAGACGGTCCGCTCCCGAAGTTCCTCCACTCGCCGCATGGCTCGTCCCCCTGATCCCCATTGATCGGACACCCAGCGTCATCGTTGGGAAGCCTGTTGTCTATAACGCCCGTTGGCCATCTCTCATCGGGCGAGCGGCCGCGCGTGTGATGCGGGAGCTCCGTCTGCGGGCGTTCCCCGAGTCGGATCCGCTTGCCGACGACCAGCCGGCTCCGATCGAGCAGGCCCGCCTCGAGCGCCGCCGCCAAGCGGACGTCTCCTACGCCGCAGCGCTGCGCCGGTCCCGAGCCGAACGGGCACAACGCTCCGGAGGAGCGGTCATCCTGCCTCAGCCGGCAGTGCTCCGGACGACGGCTTGATCATTGCTGGTGGGTGATGGCCTGCACGGTCCAGGGACGAGAGGGCGGCCGCCGTTTCCAATGGAAACGGCGGCCATGACCGTGCTCGGCACCAGTGAGGCCGCAGCCCGCAGCTACCTCGGGAGTTACCTCATCCGACAAGACGGCTACAGGTGGGCCAGCTGCTCGCGTACGGGGCCAGCGAGCTCGGCGTAGAAGTCGGTACGATTCTGGGCCTGGAGGATCTGGGCGCACACGGTCAGCAGACCGGTGCGCGCCTCAGGCCGGTCCAGGACGGGGGCGAGCTCGGTGCGGATGCGGGCGGCCGTGGCAGGGGCGAGCAGTGCGTACAGGTACAGGGTGGCCGCGTCGTAGCCGTACGGGGCTCGGCCCCACCCTTCCCAGTCCAGGATGTGCGGGCCGCGGGTGACGTTGCCGTAGTGGAGGTCGCCGTGGGCGGTGCTCCAGGTGATGGTCTCCTCGGCCTGGTGGCCGGTGAACTGGGGGATGACGCGGCGCAGGTACTCCTCGCGTACGGCCTCGCGGTCCGCCGGCGGTGGGACGTCGGCGAGGGCGTCCAGGGCGGCGACCATCTCCTTCCACCACGTCTCGGGCAGGCCGGGGTCCTCGTCGAGGACGGGGCGCGGGGAGATGATCGGGTCGGGTGCAAAGCCGTACAGCTTGGTGGCGATCGTCCAGCACGACCGCGGCGACCAGGCCGACGCGCACCGATGGTTCGCCACCGCGGCGAAGGCCGCCCGCGAGTCCGGGGACCGGCGAATGACCGCCTGGGTGCTCGGACGTCACGCCATGGTCGGCCTGAACTACGGCGCTCCGGGGCAGGCCGCCCGCATCGCGGCACAGGCCCGCCGGGAGGCCGGCACCCGCCCGTCCGGCGCGGCCGCGCTCGCGGCCGCCGTCAACGCCCGTGCCCTGGCAGCCGTCGGCGACTTCCCTGGCGCCCGCCGGGCGGTGGACGACGTCCGCACGCTGGCCGAGCAGTTGGACGGCCCCGAGTCGGCGGACACCTGGTTCGGGTACCCGGCCCAGAAGCATCACGTGCACCTCTCCCAGGCGTACACGCTGCTCGGCGACACCCGCGCCGCGTACCAGGCACAGGACGACGCCCTGGCCCTGACGTCCTCGCCCTCAGTGATGACCCGCGCGCTGATCGCCATGGACACCGCCGCATGCCTGCGGGTCGACGGAGATCCAAGCGCGGCCGCCGAAATGGCCGCCGCCGTCTACGACCGGCTACCGCCCGCCTACCGGAGCGGCCTGGTGCACTCCCGCGCCCAGCTGCTCCACCGACACCTGGAGGGCGCCCCGCGTCGGCTGCTCGGCGACGCCCTCGCCTGATGGGGCCGACTACCGCGTTGGCCTGACCAGGCAGGCCGTCTGTCCCGCTGCGCGCAACGGTCGGTTGTTCGATCACGGCAGACCTCGCCCAGCGGCCGCGATATCGTGGAGTCCTCTTATCTGCGGTTTCGTGATCAAGCAGGAGTATCCGCGTGCCCGAGGACCCCATCGCCCACAGCGAGCTCGCTGCCCTGACCCGGCGTTTCGAAGAGGTCGCGGAGAAGCACGACCGCGAGTTCGGGATCATCAAGTCCGACCTCACCGCAGTGCGCCTCCAGGTCGGCAACCTGGACCAGAAGGTCGAGGCTCTCGACAAGAAGATCGACCGGAATCAGGCCCAGATCATCGAGCTGCTCACCCAGCTCGTGGGGCAGCGCCCCGACGCCGGCTGATTTCTCCGGGCCCAGCGCCCGACCCGTACATAGCGACGGCCCCGACCAGACACTCGGTCGGGGCCGTCGCGCGTCCATGGTCAGTTTCCGGGGATCACCGCAGGCCGACCACCCGAGCCTCCTACTGCTACCCGGTCGACGTCGTCGAGGACTGATCGTTTCCAGGCTGCTGGTTCTGGTGCTCCTCGTTCGGTGGCTGCTGGTTCTGGTGCTCCTCGTTCGGTGGCTGCTGGTTCTGGTGCTCCTCGTTCGGTGGCTGCTGGTTCTGGTGCTCCTCGTTCGGTGGCTGCTGGTTCTGGCGATGGCCCAGGAAGCACTTGTCCGGCGGGTGCCAGTTCGGGTCATTTGGGGGCGGAACACAATCGTTCCCCCGCTGGACGTTCGGTTGCTCTCTGCCCTTGCCCGTTGCAATCTGTGCGAAGCTGATGCACTTCGCACCATCGATGACTCGCCCGAGACTGATCCTGAACGTGCCCGCTGACGTGGCGATGTTCTTCCCAACAAGGCCCGCAAGTTTCGACGCCAGTACGTTCGCCGCTTGCCCAACTGCTGGCTGGCCGCCTTTGGGGGCGTTTCGCGCGATATTGCTGAGTGTCGCGGCTGTGACTTCGAGTGCGCTTGCCACCACGCCTACAACCTTGGTTCCGGTGACAACGCCCGCGACAGATTGTGCGCACTGATAAATCAGGTCATACGTCGGGTCGGGCTCACCCCGACCGGGAGCTCCGGCAACTGTGGCCGTTGCTGGTGAGGCGAATGCCTGGGCCGTCCATACCCCTGGCGCCACCAGTAGCAGCGAAGCAGTAGCAATGCAGGCGCAGCGCGATGATCTTGTATGCGACATGGCGACTTCCCGAGAAGGCGTAACGAGGACGGCATTGCCCCACTTGAAGCCGTGAACTCGCTGGGGAAGCCCGCTTCCGCAGGGTCTGCTTGGGGGCGACCGGCGGTCATCTTCGACTCCGCGGCCCGTGGGCTGCGTCTCTGTTGCCGTGCTGTGCGCGTCGCAATCCGCGAGCCGGAGGGGGTCGCTCCCACGACTCGTGGGGCGCATCACAATCACGGTACCTATCCTCCCCACCCCTGTCGCAAGGGTAGGTGGGTTGGCCATCGAACATCGAACACACACTCCCCTCAGGTGGCAGGATCACCGCCATGAGTGAGTGGAAAATCGCCCTGATTGCCGGCGGGTCGGCCATCCTGGGCAGCCTGGTGACCGGGCTTTTCGCATGGCTGGCCGGCTACCGGCAGGCCAAAGGAGCTGAGGCTGCAGGCAATGCTCAGGCGAACGCGCTGTTAGCCACCGTCCAGGCCACCCTCGACGAACAACGCCGCGCCCGGGCGGTGGAGCACCGGCGTCAGGTCTACGTCCAGTTCCTCGGGGTAGTTGAAGAGCTCCTCCTCACCGTGCCGTCGGGAGACGAAGCCGCCTTCGTGGCTTTGGCTCCTCGGCTCGCTACGGCTCGTGGCGCTATAGAGATCGAAGGCTCCCGAGAGGTCGCTCGAGCTGCAGCGGCGTACATGAACGCTCTCGTGGAGAGAGTCGGCGCCCGTGGGGTTCCTGGCCCTCGAGTGTCCGATGAAGTGCCCAACTTGCGGCAGGCCTACTTCACGGCAGTGCGGCAGGCCCTCGACGAAACCTGAGTGGGATCCAAGGCTGGGCGGGACTGGGCCCCAGTAGGCGGCGCGGCCCTGTCCTGACGCCGCAATGCTTACGCGATCACTGCCAGGGCGGAGCTGTCCACCCCGGGGGTGAGCGACGTGACCTCCGGTCCAGGTCTGTCATGCAGTACGGCGCCAGGGACCACTCCTGTTTCACCACAAAACTACGGCTCCGAACCAGGCATTGGTTAGGAAACCACTGCGGCTGCCAGCGGGCGGGCAACTATTCGCAGGCGACACCGTCTCCGTCGGCGTCGAGGTGGCGGCCGTACCCGTCCTCCCCTTGGTGAAGGGGTGCGACGCCATCCGTACGCGCGGCGGCGCAGTTCTCGTACTTGTGTTCCTCGTCGTACCGGGCTCCGAAGCTGAGCCCGACCTCGATGGTGAACCTGATCTTCCGGGCTTCGGGCCTTTTGCGGAGCTTGATTGCGTAGTCGAAAGTGTCGCGTCCGTAGAAGCCGTCGGCTGGCGTGTACAGCCCGGTGCCGTCCTAAACCGTGAGGGTGCCGTGCTCGGGACCGCGCTGGATGGTCAGCTCGACATCGTTTGAACTGAGGCCCTTGTAGTCGTCCAGTTAGCGGTCATCGGCTCGGAGTCGTACGCCAACCTGCACGACCAGCTGCTGTCCTGGCAGGCGTGCGAGCCGCTGGTTGCCGAAACGCGGCGCGGTGCTGCTGGTCCTGGACAGTGCGTCGAGCGCCACACAGGTGGAACCGTTGCTGCCAGGCGGGGCAGGGCCCTGCCACTGACCTGACAGATCGCCACGAACCGGCATCAGGCGACTATGTCGAAGCCTTGCTGACAGAGCGAGGTCAGTGGCATGTGCCACGCGCGTACCGCCTCGGAGTACGAGCGGCTGGTTGGCCGGGCAAGGCCCGCAGGTGGTCGTCGGCGGCGCCCGCGGTGTTCGCATAGTGGTCCAGGAGCCCTCGGATCTGGCGGCTTCGAGCGGTGGAGCGAATTGATCTTTCGAGCGCGCTGTGGCTGGACCGAGCAGAAGCTCACCGCCACAGCCGCGAAGGTGGACGCCGGGTACCCGGACAACGCGGACCTGACCATCGACACCGCGTCGGGGAAGATCGTGCTCACCCCGCGCAAGGACAAAGACCGCCGCCAGTCCGCGCAGGACCTGGAGGCGGAGATCCTGCGCCGGCTGCCGGAGTGGAGCCTGCTGGACGTGCTCGTCCGCACTGCGTACTGGATCCGGTGGTGGCGGCACTTCGGCCCGGCCTCCGGAAGCGATCCGAAGATCCGCGACAAGCTCGCCCGCTATGTCCTGGCGGTCTTCTGCTACGGGACGAACGCGGGGCCCGCGCAGGTCGCCCGGCACATGCGGCAGAAGGTCTCGGTGCACGAGCTGTCACTGGCGGGCAATCAGCACATCACCGCGGAAAAGCTGAACGCCGCCTCGGCGGACGTGATCGACATGTTCATTCAGCTCGACCTGGCGCACGTGTGGGGCGATGTCGGCAAGGCCGGGATCGACGGCTCCCAGTACGACACCTGGGAGAACAACATGCTGGCCGAGTCCCACATCCGGTATGGGGGATGTGGTGGCATCTCGATGAGGCACGTGTCCGATACCTATATCGCGCTCTTCAGCCACTTCATCCCGTGTGGCGTGTGGGAGGCGGTGTATCTGTTCGAGGGCCTGTTGAAGAACCAGTCCGAGGTGACCGTGGACATCGTCCACGGAGACACGCAAGGCCAGTCGCTGCCTGTCTTCGGGCTCGCGCACATGCTCGGGGTGGAGCTGCTGCCGCGCATCCGCAACTGAAAGGACCTGACTTTCTACCGGCCCAGCGTCACGACGAAGTACCAGCACATCGACCCGCTGTTCGGCGACCCGCAGAAGGACGTCATCAACTGGCGGCTGATCGAGAACCACTGGCAGGACCTCATGCGGGTGGTGCTGTCGATCCGCGAGGGGCGGCTGTCCTCGGCCGCGCTGCTGCGCAGGCTGAGCAACGAGTCCAAGCGCAACCGCATCTACCAGGCGTACCGCGAGCTCGGCCGGGTCATGAGGACGATCGTGCTCCTCAGGTTCTTGTCGGAACCGGAGCTGCGCGAGTCGATCCAGGCGATGACGAACAAGGTCGAGGCGTTCCACAAGTTCAGCAACTGGCTGATGTTCGCCTCCGACGTGCTCCAGGACAACGACCCGGACCACCAGGAGAAGACCATCAAGTTCAACGAGCTGCTGGCGAACTGCCTCATTTTTCATACCGCGGTGGACATTACGAAGGTGGCCAATGACCTCATCGACGAGGGGTGGGAGGTGGACCCGGTGGACCTGGCCACCGTCACCCCGTACATCACCAGCAAGACCCGCCGCTTCGGTACCTGGCACCTGGACTTGGAACCGCCCGAGAACGAAGCGGTAGGGCGGCTACAAATGGCCGCTTGACGGTGTGGTCATGCCATGAACTGCGCCAGTACAGCCGAAGGGGCACCCGAGCTCCAATGGCGCGCGCTCTGCAACCACCTTGTCGAAGACGGCCCGCAGCTTCGGCTCACTGTTGGGCAGCTGCTTGTCGAAGACCTTATTGCCGGCCGGGTGAGTCCGTGGCCATGGTGAGCGGTCTTGCTGACGTCCATCCCGAGGAAGACGCTCACGTTCGCCGATGTCGACATCGTGCTCCCAACTGCTTCGGTGTGGTGCTGGCCAGGGAGTTGGAGACGGCTCTGGTGGCGAACTCCCGGCCGTGGATGCACTCGGTCTCGATCAGTATGATCGCGGTCGGGACGGCCATCGGGCCTTGGCGAAGTGCGCAGGCCGGTGATCACGCCTAGCGTGGAATGGGCGAATAGTGCAAGAAGCCCCCAAACGGTGTTGTGTTGCGTGCCCTGCCGAAGGGCACCGACCTTCGCCCCCGAGGTCGGGTGCTCGCGCGCTTCGGCCGCGCTCACGCCGACCCGTCCGACCGACGAAGCCTCGACGGCAGGGACGTTCCGATGGACATCGAAAACATGAAAACCGCACAGCGCATCACAGCCGGCCAGGCGGTCCGCACCACAGGATCAGGCACCGTCACCCCTGCTATCGAGACGGAGAAGTTGCATACCAGTCCGTTCTTCGGGGTTGCGCTGGAAACGGTGGATCCCCCACCCAATGTCAAAGTCAAAGTCAAAGTTCAAATAAGTGGTGTTTTCACCCTTCGCAGCCTGGGCTCCGACGGTGGTAAGTCCGGCGCGGTTGGAATCAACAGTTCGGGACAACTCGTCCGCGCTGCAAGTGAGGAATGCGTGAGCGCTCCGAACTGGATCGGCGACTGCGATGCTTCAGGCACGGCGACAATCCGCCCCCGCCGCGACACGCGCCTGAGCGTGCTCGACTTCGGAGCAGTGGGAAACGGCAAAACCGACGAAAACGCTGACGACGCGGACGCGATCCAAAGCGCCCTGGACTGCGCGATGCGACTCGACTCTACTGACGGCAGAGTCGTCTACCTCCCGCCGGGAGAATACCGTATTAAGAAGCCACTCGTTATCTCGAACGGTTGCATTCTGGAGGGTGTCGGCCTTGCTCGTCATGACGAAACCAGCCGCATACTCGCAGATGTCATCTCCGGAAATTTCAAGCTCAAAATAGGTGCAGTCGGCGGGGAGACCGTTTATTGCGCAATTGCCCTGGTGGGCTATGCAACCGGATTGGCCATGACGCCCCCTCGCGGCCGTGCGGACTATGCTGTGCTTCGTCAGCTCGCCCTCCATTCGATCCCCGCTCAAGGGACGCCTGCCGCCACCTTCCAGGCTCCGCAGATGGATGGCATACGAGTTATGGCGACCGGCGCATGCATCGAGAGAATGAGCGTTGTCAGTTTCAGGCGTAACGGAATAGAGATATCCTCAAACCTCGACGCGCCAGCGGTCGACGTCAGCACCGTGCAGATACGTGATTGCCTTCTTACCAGCAACGGCCAAAATGGGCTCGACATCGGCAGCCTGGGCAACGACAACGCCAGTAACATGCTAATTATGAACGTTTCCGCCACGGCAAATGGGCGTGATGGAATTTGCGACAATTCACGATTTGGCTCCACCTTCGTCTCGTGTCACACTGCAGCAAACCGACGCCGAAACTATAGCTGTGACGGCGAATCGAGGCCCTCCGTGTACGTCGGCTGCTACGCCGAAGCCGATGCACCATCGGTATTCAAGAGTAGGAATACCGCTGTCATTGGAGGCGATATAGACACTACCTCCGACTCGGTGTTTTGGGGCTTCAACTCTCTCGGCAAGGGACCTTCTGCACTCCGCGTGGTAAATGACTATTCCAAAGTGCACAAGTATTGGATCGCCGAGGCGGGGGTCGATATCGAGGAAGGCGAGGAGCAGACGCCCCAGAAGGGACCCGGGAACGGATACGTATATCGAGCAATTCGCGCCGGGCATACTCGTGGAGTGAACGGCCTACCTCCCGAAAATAAGGGCATGCCTGACTTCCCGCCGGTGGTCGGTGCAAAGCTGGAAGAGCTCGATGGTTTGGTGTGGAAATGTGTGAGAAAAAATGAGCCTCAGGTCACAACGTCCAACACCCTCGGCAGCTATAATGAGGATCCCACGATCATTCATGATTTTCAGATCGTGACGGTGGACGGCAAGTTGCAACTCGCGGGGGACTCCCTCTTCCGCACCCAAGTCCAGACAGCACCCGCGGCTATCAAGGGCAGGGTTGCAGTGTCCCTTATTAGTGGGGTGTCTTTTCCTCCGATGTACTATCAAACCGCGTACGAGAACGGTCCGTTTCCCGGCGCGCTGATGCTTCCGGAAGCCTGGATCGGAAACTACAACTACGGCGAGCGGCGAATCTGTGTTGTGACTGGCGGAAATCCCTACAATACCCGTGTGGGTAGCTGCAATTTCTACCGTCCGGGTGATCTGCTTGTCAACGCCGTCAGAGGTCAAACGGACCCAGACGAGATCGGGTGGACGGTAAAGGCTGCGTGTGGAAGGGGGGCAGCGGCTTCTTCCTGGGCTAGCGGGAAGCACTATAAGATTGGAGATATCGTCAAGCCGACGCCCGTCAATGGCTTCGTGTATCTGCTGCACGCGTACAAACCCGGTGACCCGTTGGACCCGCACAACAAGGTCTCCGGTCCAAGTCAGCCGCTGTCCTGGAACCCGGACGTGCCCCAGCATGTTGAAGACTTGACTGACGACAATCACCTACAGTGGATGACACTCTATGACTTGGACGCAAACAATTGGTGCATTGAACCGCTTCCACAGCGCGCGGAAAAACAGACGAAGTCGAATGCGACTAGCATTGATCAGCTGAAGAATGATTTCAACGCACTTCTTGACAAGATGAGAAAGGCGAACCTGTTGGAATAGCGGAGGCGCGGACGGAACTGATGTCGGGGATGCCGCATCTCATCGAATCCGACAGTGGGTCAGCTGAGCGTGGTGAACGTTGACGACACAGCGGGCCGGTGGCGCTTCGAAGGCGGCGAGTGTTCCAGGATGAATCCCGTGGCGCCAACGCCACGCCAACCATTCATGGGAGCACACAGGGCGTCGTGACGGTATGACACCGTGCAGGGAACGCATGGCGGCGGTTCTGCTTACCGGACCTCCCGCACCTGTTGGCTCGTCAGGGTGGTGCCGCGGTAAATACCGGATTTACTGCGGCAGGGCCTCTACCGTGATCACCACGACCTGCGGCGGGGTGTTCCGGCCACCGGGGTGAGGTGTACGCATTTACTGCGGCAGCGCTGAGTGGGGCGGGGCGGGCGTGACGATCGAACCAGTGACCGAACTCGGGGCCGGGGCGTGCTTCGGTTACCGCGCGCCCGGGTGATGCCGCTGTCCGCCCCGCCTACGTCGTACACCGCGGCGGTCGAGCGGTATCTCACCGGCGCGGGCATCGCGAAGTCCTCCGCGGGGATCTACCGGATCTCGCTGACGACGTGGGGGTGGATGCTCACCGGCGAACCCGCGCCGACCGGACCCGCCCGCCGGGGCGCGAAGCCGCCTGTCTTCCTCGTCGCGGCGATCGACGACCCGGCGCTGCCGGAGGTACTGGCCGAACTGGCGGCGGCGCGGGCGGACGAGATGGACGCCGACACCGTCAACCGCGAGCTGTCCATCGCGCGCAAGGCGATCGGCTGGTGGCAGCGCCAGGGCTGGATCGAAGGCGATCCCACAATCGGCATCGAGCGGCGGCCGGCGCCGCCGGACCGCACCAAGGCCCTGGCGGAGAATCAGATCGCTGCCCTGTGGCGCCTGGACGTCTCACTGCGTGAGAAGACGGTCTTCATCGCCGCGGCGACGCTCACCGTCTCCGGCTTGGCGTCGGCCGCCGGCTTCTCCGGCTCGGCGTCACCGCCGCACGCGGTCGCACTGGCCAGGACCAGACCGGCGAGCAGGACGCCGCTGGCCGTCTTCCCCCACTGAACTCTCCCCATGGCCGTGATCATGCCACGCGGTTCGTTCAGGGTGTATGACTCTGAAGCGACCGGCTCCGTGCGCGTCAGGTCACCCGACTGGGCGGGATGGTGCGCTGTCACCGGGGACAACGGGGGCCTGAGGAACCTGAGTCTGACCTTCCCCCGCTGCTTGCGCCTCTTTCTGGCTGAACCCACGGCGTGCCCGCACCGCGACCGCAGAGCAGGCGCCGCCCCCGAAGTGCCGCCGACGCCGAGGGGCCGGTATGTTTCGGGGGCGCCGCTTGCGCTGGTGCCGTGTTCCGGTGAGGCGGCGGGCCGCCGAGACCCGGTTGCGGTGCCCGAGGGTCGATGTGAGGTCGCCGGGGTTGGGGTCAGGGGGCGGTTGCGTAGCCGGCGTCGATGGGTTCGAGGGTGACGAGGTCGTCCTCGCGTCCGGCGAAGAGGTCGTTCCACTCGGGGGGCGGTGCATCGGGCGCGGTGTGGGCCGAGGCCGGTACGGCAGTGTTGCGCTCCTCCTGTTCTGATGCCGGGGTGGGTGAAGCGGCGCGTCCGCGCAAGATGACCGGTGCGGCCCGAGAGGCCCCTGGCAGGGGCTGGGGCTGAAGTACGCCATGGGGAGGGACGACAGCGATCTGCCGCTGGGGCGCGCGTACGGGTTCCACCGGCGGATTCCCTGCCAAAAGCAGGGAGAGCAGCACGGTGGTGGACTGATCGGAGAGGATCTTCGCGGCCTTGTTCAGGCGGTGTAGCTGGTCGGCGGGCAAGGACAAGGCGAGCGCGTCGGCCTGATTGCCGAGGCTGAGGGGGATCGCGACACACACCTCACGGGTGGAGTATTCCTGGAGGTCGAACTGGGGAGCTCCGGGCCCATTCCGGTCGATGTCCTCGAACAGGCGCCGGCGGTCGGTGATGGTTCGGGAGGTGAGCCGTGGCGTGCGGTGGCGGGAGAGGTGGTCCATTCGCTGCTCATAGGGCAACTGCGCCAACAGGCTCTTACCGACGGCACTGGCGTGCGCGGCGAATTTGAAGTCGACCCACTCATAGACGCGCGGGGCGTCTGGGCCGTCGGAGAACCGGGAGATGTGGACCTCACCGTCCTGGTAACTGCTGACGTATACGGCGGCGCCGACAGCGTCGCGAAGGGCGGCGAGATTGTCCTGCAGCGCAACCTCGGCCAGCCCGCCACCAGGCTGAGCCAGGACCTGCAACTGCGGGCCGGGCAGGTATCCGCCGTCATCGAGCCCATCTGCCATGCCGAGCTGGCACAGCCAGTGCAGCAACCGCTCCAGAACCTGTTTGGGCAGACTGGTCCGCTTGGCGATCTGCGCCGCGCTGAGAGCCACCGAGGATCCATGCAGGACCTCCAGGATCCGAAGGGCCCGCTGCACGGCCTTCCACTGCCCGGGGGCAGGACCCCGGCCGGGAACCTGCCGGGCGGCCACCAGCTGAGGAGCGCGCAGCGGTGAGCTGGAGAAGTAGGGACTGCGCCCCGGAGGGAAATCGAGGCGGAACGCCCTCCACACCTCGTCGGCGAACTCAGGGTCTTCAGCGCCGCTCGCGGGCAGGGGCCTTCCTTTGGTCTGCGCGAGCAGGACCCGGGCATCGCCGTGTCCCTGCCGCGCGGCTTCCTCGACCAGGTACGACACATCGCCCTGGACGCCGGGAGCCTTCACCCGATTGGCAACGGCTGCGAGCCGGAACAGCGCACCGGGATGGCCGTGTTCGGCGGCTTTGCTGAGCCAGTCCGTGGCGGCCTCCAGATCGTTCCTGCGCAGTGCCCTGGATCCGAGCTGGTAGCAGGAGTTGGCGTGGATGCGAGCCTCGAGCAGTGCGCTGTCGGCAGGGTTTCCGGGCTCGGTCGCAGCCCAGTCGCCTTCCGGGCGATCCCAGAAATCGGCCGGTCCCTGCAGCCGCGCCATCAAGCCGGTGAGCCGATCGGCGATCCCGGTCTCGCCGTGGGGCTCGCAGGGGCCTTCGTTCCTCACTTCATTCACCTGAGTCCCTTTCCCCCCGGTGCTGCTGTTTCCGCTCTTTTTTGAGACGAATATGCCTCCGGAGTTTGTGCCGCAGTTCCTGGATAGCTCGGGAGCGCTGTACTTGGACCTGCTTGCGGGGTATGCCGAGCTCGGCACAGATCTGGTCGTCCTCCGCGCCGCCGCTCTGCAGCTCGACGACCGCATGGCGCTGCGTGGGGGCCATCTTGCGGATCGCGCGCTTGACGGCGTCCAGGCCCTCGTCGCTCCTCGCCTGCGACACCACCACACGGCCGGCCCCGTCCGACCCGTCGTGGGCCAGCGGCAGCGGGCGCTTCTTGCGCAGGCGATCGACGGCCAGATTCCGGGCGGCACGGATCGCATAGGGCACCGGGTCGCACTCCGGCCCGAGCTGCTCCCGCAGCCACTTGCGGGCGGTCCGCTCGTAGGCGACCTGGGCGATGTCCTCGCGCTCCGCTACTGAAAGAGTCGCGTACTTCGCCCCGAGCATCTGCCCAGCCTCCCGCCAGTAGCGGGGGTAGGCATCCACCAACTGCTCGCCCACGGGGTCCTCCCAGCGCGGCGGTCCCTGGCTGGGAGGCTCCTCGGCTACCACAGGCCATGCTCCTTGCGACCAGTCGCCGCCGCGAGAACGGGCCCGACCGTCCAGATGGTCAGTACACCTCCGTCCGCGGCTTCGTACCGCATGACCTGCCGCGCTGCACGGCGGTCGCATCCGGCCGGGGGACCGGTGAGGCAGGTGCAGGTGGTGCTGGGTGGCTTGCGGCGGGCCAGGCGCCACAGGGCACCCAACGCGCTGAGCGCGCTCACGGCGACCGGCAAGTACCCGGCCATCTCGGGGAGCGACGACATGCTGGGCTCCAACGGATCGAAGGTGTTCCGGCGCGGTTCGTGCCGGCATCCCTCCTACGGAACACCCCCCACGTAAACTAACAGCCGATCGCAACTGCCCCACAGTGGCCGGACGTGACGGATTGGGCGATCGGATCTGAACGTTTATGCAACGGTTCGGTCTGACCGAAGTACGCCGGACTCCGAGCGTCGGGGTGAGATCCTCGGCTCGGTACGTGGGGAGAACGCCGAGTCGCGGAGGAGTGTGGGCGGACGGCAGCGGGAGGCGGCGTCGGAGGACCCGCACCGGAGTTGGATAGCCGCCCGCGAAGTGCGCCTCGGCGGCCGCCGCCTGCGAGAGCCGGCACCGACACACCCGACCCCGCCGTGCCCCGCCTTCCCCTGGCCGCAGGGCGCGGCCAGGGCCTGCAGCCTGACGGCGGGCGCCAATAGGCTTGCGCCATGAAGAACTCAACCGGCCATCCGCGCCGTCGTGACCACTTACAACCGCAACCGAGCGAAGCCGTATGGGAGGAGACAGAGGTCACCTCTCGGTACGCCACGGAAGCCGAGTTGCAAGCCCTGGGGTACAAGGGCGCTGTCCTCGTCATGCAGATCATCCGGACCACGTTCAGGGCCGACGGCACGCCCATCGGCAAGACCCTGACTATCCAGGGCGGGAGCACAGCCCTCGTGATGCATCAGAACCCCGAGGATGTGGAGGACGACGAGAGGCTCCCCGGCCCCGCCGAACCGGCGGTGCCGGCACCCCGGGGCCCGGTCCGCCGGACTGTGCGGACGTACCTCGTCGGCGTGGAAGACTCCCCGCAGACGAAGATCGGGCGGACTACCGGCACCCTCAAGTCCCGGATGGCGCAGCTCCAGACGAGCCATCATGCCAGGCTCCTTCCGCTCCTGGACGTGGAGGGCGACTACGAAGGCGCGTTGCACGAACGGTTCGCTGACTACCGGGTGCGGGGGGAGTGGTTCGACCTGACGCCACTCGGAGATCCCATCACGGTCGTCGTTGACGCCTTGGCCGAGCTGGGACTGGATATCCGGACCAACCACCGGAGCAGAGCAGAGCCCGCGCGGTCGGCCGGACAGGTGGCTGACGCCGGGCGCAACAGGGCCGCGCGCTAGGCAGCCCCACCCAGTCACACTCCGCCGGGCGGGGCAGGCACCTGGCAGGCTGTGAGGTCTATGAAGCTCACGACCCACTTCCCCAGCCATCCGGTCAGGTCTCGGTCCGGGCCGCACACAGCTGGTGCCCGCTCGCCTTGGCCTCACCAGATCCCATGTCAGTCGAGGACAGCAACTCAAGACGAGCACCGAGCAGAGTTTGAGTCGCTGGCTTGAGTCGCTGACGAACGTGCAGGTCAGAGCCCCCGTGCGGCTGCTACAGCGACTGAAGCGACTCAACTTCCGGTATATGAAGACATTTGTGTGTGCGCGTGTGCGTCATATATAGGAGGGTTCAGTCGCTTCAGTCGCTGTTACCTGCTGCGCTCAGCATCTGACCTGGTGTTTTCTCATGAGCGACTGAAGCGACCGAAGCTTGCTTGGTCGCTGAGCCGTCGTGTTCGGTCGCTGACGAGACGCTTCTGGACCAGGCAGCGACACGCCGGGCGCAGCATGTGCGACACGCTGCTACGCTCCCGTTCTGTTTTCGCTAGGCTGTGTCTGTTGTTGAGTCGCTTCGGTCGCTGTGAGGGGAAGTAGATGCCCGCTGAGCTGCGGTTTTCTCGCAGCGACTCAGGGCAGCCCACCCCTGAGCGTTCAGTCGCTGGTCTCCGTCTGGCCCGGTGGTGCGCCGGCAGTGGCTGGCCGGTCCACCCGCTCGCCCCGGGACGGAAGACGCCTGCTGCCAACTGCCGGGACTGCGCTGCGCCTGGGCACACCCATGCCGACTGCCGCTGTCAGGCTGCTGGTCGCTGGTGTCACGGCTTCCACGCGGCGACTCTGGACTACGACCGTATCGAGCAGTGGTGGGGTAACAACCCGGCCCTTGGGGTCGGAGTCGCCTGCGGCCCTGCCGGCCTGGTCGTCATTGATATCGACGCACACGAGGGTGAACCTCCCCAGAACGACAAGGCCCTTCCTGGTATCCCGATCGGCGAACATGTCGACCTTTCCGGCATGACCACCGGCTACCACTCGCTCGCGGTGCTCGCCGCCCTTCGAGGCGAGGCCACTCCCGCCGAGGACACTTCGACCCTTCGCGTCCGAACTCCCTCCGGCGGCATGCACGTCTGGTACCGGGCGACCGACGGCCGCCGCTGGCAGTGCTCCACCGGCTCCGGCAAACGAGGCCTGGCCTGGCAAGTAGACGTCCGTGCTCACGGCGGCTACATCATCGCCCCCGGAACCACCACCAGCGCAGGGACCTACGTCCCCGTCGGACACGTACGTCGCCCAGCCCCGCTTCCCGCATGGCTCGCCCACGAACTGCAGCGCACCGGACACCTACCGGCCCCTCACATCCCTGCCCCCCGGCCCGTCCCTCCGCGGGCGCGCCAGGCTGTTCTCGCCGCAGGCGGCGGCAGTGATCAGACCTCACGACTGCTTTCTGCGCTTCTTTCGGACGTGGCGGCCTGCGCCCAGCTCACGGAGGGCGCAGGCTTTACAGAGAAGTTGAACCGGGCCGCCTACACCCTGGGCGGCCTCGCCGCCGCCGGCCACCTTGCCGAATCCGCCGCGGAAGAAGCGCTGCGCCAGACAGCGGAAGCGACCCGCCCAGGCCAGACACATCGCATCGAACAGATCATCCGCAGCGGCATGACCGCCGGCGCCAAGCGCCCCCTGCACCTTGGAGGCCGCCGGTGAGCCCCGCACCCGAAACCGACGGCTTCCTCTTCGACTTCGACCCCGAGGCGGTTGCCGCCCAGATCCTTGCCCAGCCCGCCCCTACACCCGTCCCGTTCCAGGCAGGCGAGCAGGCCCACCTCGACCACGCGACCCCTGCGGGGCTGCTGCCCGACACCCTCAGCGACCGCGGCAACGCCAAGCTGTTCGTCCGGCTCTACGCAAGCGACTACCGTCACGTCCCCGGACTCGGCTGGTACCGCTGGGACACCACCCGCTGGCAGGTCGACGAGGACGACACCATCCTCTGGGCCGCCGGAGACCTCGCCGAAGCCCTCGCCAAGACCGACCCACGCGGCATCCACAGCAACCAAGCCCTGCAAAAGCACCGACGCCGAGCCCTGAGCACCTCAGGCATGAACGCCATGCTCACCCAGGCCAGGTCCGCGCCCGGCATGGTCCTGCGCGCCGAACTCCTCGACGCGGACCCCTACGCCCTGTGTACCCCGGCCGGCATCGTCGACCTTCACACGGGACTCATCCGAACCCCCCAGCCTGACAAGGACTTCCACTCCCGCTCGACGTCCACCGGCCCCAAATCGCAGCCCACCCCGCGCTGGGACCGTTTTCTCGCGGACACCTTCGGTGACGACGCCGAAGGCCGCGAGATGATCGACTTCCTCCACCTCATGCTCGGCTACTCCATCACCGGAGACGTCGGCGCCCAGGTCATGCCGTTCCTCTTCGGATCTGGCAAGAACGGGAAATCAGTCCTCCTGGACGTCCTGATGAAACTCCTGGGGGACTACGCCGACGCCGCCCCGCCCGGCTTCCTCATGGCCCGCACCTTCGACGGCCACCCCACCGAACTCGCCGAACTCCACGGCCGACGCGTCATTGTCTGCTCCGAAGTCAAGCCCGGTGACAAATTCGACGAAGCCCGCGTCAAGCTCCTCACCGGCGGCGACCGGATCAAAGCCCGCCGCATGCGCCAGGACTTCTTTTCCTTCGCACCCACCCACAAACTGTGGCTCATCGGAAACCACAGGCCCGAGGTCGGCACCGGCGGCTTCGCGTTCTGGCGCCGCATGCGCCTCGTCCCGTTCGAGAAAGTCGTCTCCGACGACCGGAAGATCGACAACCTCGCCGACATCCTCGTCACCGAAGAAGGCCCAGGCATCCTCGCCTGGCTCATCGACGGAGCTCGCCGCTACCTGGCGGGCGAGAAGGACCTCACCGGCCCTGCCCCCGTCCGCATCGCAACCACCGCGTACGCGGAAACCGAAGACCACACCGGCCGCTTCTTCGAGGAATGCTGCACCTTCCACACCGACCACAGGGCCGAGCAAGCCCGCCTCTACAGCGTCTACCGCACCTGGTGCCAGAATGAAGGCGCACCCACCATCTCCTCCCGCGCCTTCGCAGCACGGGCTCGCGAGCTGGTCGGCCTCGCCTCACCCAAAGAAATGATCTTGTCCAACTCCAAGAAGTACTACCCCGGCATCGGACTGCTCGCAGAGGAGGAGAACGCGTGAGCTCCCTCATCTCCGACGACGAAATCCACCACGAAGTCGACCTCGTCTGGCTCGAAGACATCACCGAACTCGACTACGTCCGCCAGTCCCTCGACCGCCTCCCCACCCGCCGCGGCAAACCCGCCTACCACCGCGACGGCCGCCTCGTCGGCTACGCACAACTCAGCACCAAGGCCAAACCCTCACGCTCCAGCGGCACCTTCCGCCGCCGCGTCTTCTGGCTCCTGCCCCACGACCGCGACACCGCCCCCGACGGCCTCTACGCCAGCGGAGCCCCGGCAGAAGCAGTCGACCCGACCACCTTGGCCGCCGGCAGCCGCGGCCGTAAAACCGAGCGCTCCGAACGGCCGGCCCAAGCCGCCGACGCCTGATCCGCAGCCCCGATGCCGGACCGCTGCTGCATGTTCGAATTTCAGTCGCTTCAGTCGCTGATAGGCCAGTCGTACTGCTATGACCTGCACCAATACAGGAGTGACCGAAGCCATGAGGCCGGCAGCGCTGACCGTTGCAGGCTCATAGCGGCAGCTTGGCTACCCAACCGACAGCACGTTCGCGGCTCGTCTTGCGTTCCGACGTATGAGGGCTTGTGCTCACCCGTCGGTAGTCTCAGCACCATCCGCTGATGAATCGCTATCGGGTCAATCGGCACCGGTGTCACAACCGCCCTTCCCGGCGCCGCCCCGGGCACCGACGGTTCATGGGCCGTACCGTGCCAGACCGCACTGCTTCGCTATCACTGCGGCGAGTCCCCGCGATTTCGGCGTCCAGAGCTTGCGGCTGGGACGGATCGCCTACTTCCGGCAGTTGACCGTGCCGTCGACCAATCGAGATCACGGCAATGATCTCGTCGTGGTCGCCGGGCGTCCGTATGCCGACACTGACACTTCCTACGCTTCAGGAGCCGGAGTCGGTCGTTTGCTTATATTCGACTTTCAGTCGCTTCAGTCACTGAGCACGCTGTCCTAGCACTGTGACCTGGGCTGATGTCAGCGACCGAAGTTCTGCGTCGGAATCTGACTGGGCTACAGCGCACAGGGCGCGGATCTTGTTGTGTCGATCTACCGCTCGGCTTGGGTGCCGGATACGCCGCAGGCTTCCGGAGCGTGCCGCACCCGGGGTAGGTGCGTGTGGTGGTGCGGTGGCTGCCTCGAAGGGCGGGCATTTTCGTTGTTCCCCATGCCTCCTGCCCGGACTGCGTCATTGTCGTTGCTTGGGGTCGGCGGGGGCAGCGGGCTCGTGGGCGTGCGTAATAAGACCGTGTCCTATGTGGTGGGGCATCGTTGGCCTTGCTATGGGGCGGGGTACGTGGAGTTGGATTGTTCCGGACGGGTTGTGGGAGATCGCGGA
>NZ_JBHVYA010000019.1:0-118201 GCF_042881255.1 Streptomyces sp. NPDC058279
CGGCGACCGACCTCGCCGCGGCCGCGGGCCGTCCGCCGAAGCCGACCCCCCCGGCGGCCCCGTCCCCCGCCGGGCCGCCCGGGGAGCGCGTCCGGCCGCCCCGCGCCGGCAGGCCCGAACCGGCGCCTGCCGAGCGGACGGCGCCCGACGAGACGGCTCCCGGGCCGGCGGCGGGGGCCGGCCCGGACGGGGCGGCACCGGACGGGGCGGCACCCGACGCGGAGAGGCCCGACGCGGCGGCGGCAGGCGCGGACCGGAACCGTCCGACGGGACCGGCGGGGACGGGGGACGACGACCGGGAAGCGCGGCGCGGCCGGAACGGACCGGCCCCGCTGGGTCGGTTCCTGGCCAAGGCCGCCGCCGTCACCGCCGGGCTCACCGCGGCGGGCGCGGTGTTCGGCCTCGTACGCGACCAGACCATCGCGCACCTCTTCGGCGCCGGCCACGACAGCGACGCCTTCCTCATCGCCTGGACCGTCCCCGAGATGGCCTCCACGCTGCTCATCGAGGACGCCATGGCGCTGCTGATGGTGCCCGCGTTCAGCCACGCACTGGCCCGGCGCGCCGCCAGCCGGGCCGGGCTCACCCGCAAGGAGGCCCGCAGCCAGGACCCCGTACGGCTGCTCGTCGGAGCCACCCTGCCCCGCCTCGCCGTGTTCCTGGCCGCCGTGGCCTCCGTACTCGTCCTCGCCGCGCCGCTCGTCGTGGGCGTGCTCGCACCCGGTCTGCCGGACCCCGAACTCGCCGTTCAGTGCACCCGGATGACCGCCCTCACGGTGCTGACCTTCGGTGTCGCCGGGTACTTCAGCGCCGCGCTCCGCGCGCACCGCTCGTTCCTGCCACCCGCCGCGATCTACGTCTCGTACAACGTCGGCATCATCGGCACGATGGTGCTGCTGCACGCCGTCTGGGGGGTGCGCGCGGCGGCGGCCGGAGTCGCCGTCGGCGGTGCGCTGATGGTCCTGGTGC
The DNA here is from genome assembly GCF_042881255.1 of Streptomyces sp. NPDC058279. Lineage (NCBI taxonomy): Bacteria > Bacillati > Actinomycetota > Actinomycetes > Kitasatosporales > Streptomycetaceae > Streptomyces > Streptomyces sp. NPDC058279. The sequence continues at coordinate 970 of NZ_JBHVYA010000019.1, forward strand.
AACTCCCCGCCTTCATCCGCAACGTGGGCTTCGGCCCGCACCGCGGCAAAGCGGCCGGCCGCGGCGGAGCGCCGGCCCGCGCCAAGCCGGCCACCCGCGACCAACGCGACCGGGACCGGCCGACGCTGATCGCCTTCGGGCTGATCGCCCCGGTCATCTTCTTCGCCGTGTTCCGCCAGTCCCAGGTACTCGTCGAACGCTTCCTCGCCGCCTCCCTGCCGTCCGGCGCCATCTCGCACCTCAACTACGCGCAGAAGGTCGCGCAGATGCCGATGGTGCTCTCCCTGATGATCTGTACCGTCACCTTCCCCGTCGTCGCCCAGGCCATGGCCGGCGGCGAGCGCGAGAAGGCCCGCCGGCGGGTGGAACAGGACCTGGCGCTCGCCTCGCTCGCCGTCCTCCTGGGCACCGCCCTCGTCATCGGATACGCGCCCCAGATCATCCAGGTCCTCTTCGAGCGCGGGGCGTTCACCCACCACGACACCCAGGCCACCGCCTCCGTGATGCGCGTCTACGGCCTCGGGTTGCTGGGCCACTGCCTCGTCGGGGCGCTGAGCAGGCCCTTCTTCTCGACCGACCGGCCCACCTGGTTCCCCGCGCTCGCGATGGGCGCCGGGCTCCTCGTCAACATCGTGGCCGGTGCCTTCGCCGTCGGCTGGTGGGGCACCTACGGCATCGCCGCCGCCAACGCCGCCGGCATCACCGCCACCGCCGCACTCCTCCTCACCGGACTCGGCTCCCGGATCGTCCCCATCCAGGTCCGCCGGGTCGCCGTCAGCATCGGCCGGCTCGCCGTCGCCGCCTTCGCGGCCTGCGGCACCGGGTGGATCGCCGGACCGATGATCCCCGACCCGCTGCTCAGCGCCGCGCTCGGCTGCCTGCTCGTCCCCGCCATGTTCGGGGCCACCGGGATGGCCATGCGGGCCCTGGAGATCACCGCCCTGCCCGAACAGATCAGCCAGCTCACCTCCCAGCTCACCCAGAGGTTCCGTCATGCCCGCTGACACCGACACCGACACCGACACCGCGCCCCTCGCCTCGGTGGTACCCACCCGCCGGACCGCATCGCCGTGGGTCCTCATGTACCACTCCGTCGCCGAGTTCACCGACCCCGCCGAGGACCCGTACGGGATCACCGTCACGCCGCGCGCCCTGGAGGCCCAACTGCGCTGGCTGCGCTCCCGCGGCCTGCGCGGGGTGTCCGTCGGCGAGCTGCTCCGGGCCCGCGACGCCGGGCGCGACGCCGGGCTCGTCGGGCTCACCTTCGACGACGGGTACACCGACTTCCTCACCCGGGCGCTGCCCCTGTTGCGCCGCCACGACTGCACCTCCACCCTGTTCGTGCTCCCCGGGCGGCTCGGTGTCGACAACGTGTGGGACCCGGTCGGACCGCGCAAGCCGCTGCTCACCGCCGAGGGCATCCGCGAGGTCGCCGCGTCCGGACAGGAGATCGGCTCCCACGGGCTGCTGCACCAGGACCTCACCGTCACGTCCGACGACGTGCTCCAGCAGGAACTGCGCGGCAGCCGGGAGCTGATCCGGGAGCTGACCGGGACCCTGCCCGAGGGGTTCTGCTACCCGTACGGGCACCTCGACGCCCGGGTCGTGGCGGCGACGGAGGCCGCCGGGTACGGGTACGCGTGCGCCATCGACCCCGGCCGGCTCGCGGGCCGGCACGCCATGCCGCGCACCCACGTCAGCCAGGCCGACGGCGGGGCCCGACTGCGCGTCAAGCAACTGCGTCACCAGGGCCGGCAACTGGTCCGCGGGGTGCGCTGGTGAAGGCGCTGCACATCATCACGGGACTGGGCGTGGGCGGCGCCGAGCAGCAACTGCGGCTGCTGCTGCGGCACCTGCCGATGCGGTGCGACGTGTTGACGCTGACCAACCCGGGTTCGGTGGCCGAGGGGCTGCGGGCCGACGGGGTGCGGGTCGTGCACCTCGCCATGAAGGGCAACCGGGACCTGGCCGCGCTGCCGAAGCTGGTCCGGTTCATCCGGCGCGGCCGGTACGACCTCGTGCACACGCACCTGTACCGGGCCTGCCTGTACGGGCGGCTCGCGGCCCGGCTCGCGGGCGTCCGGGCGGTCGTGGCCACCGAACACTCCCTGGGCGCGGCCGAGATCGAGGGCCGGCCGCTGTCGGGCGGCGTGCGGGCGCTGTACCTGGCCGGTGAACGGCTCGGCGCGGCGACGGTGGCCGTCTCGGAGACGGTGGCGGCCCGGCTGGAGAGCTGGGGGGTGCCGGCCGCGCGGGTGCACGTCGTACCGAACGGGATCGAGGCCGCCCGGTTCCGCTTCGACGAGGGCGTACGGCGCTCCACGCGGGCCCGGACCGGGCTGCCGGAGCGGGCGTTCGTGGTGGGCGGGGTCGGGCGGCTGGTGCCGGGGAAGCGGTTCGACGTACTGGTGCGGGCCGTGGCGGCGCTGCCCGGGGCGCACCTGGTGCTGGCCGGGGACGGTCCGGAGCGGCCCGCGCTGCGGCGGCTGGCCGGGGAACTCGGGGCACAGGGCCGGATCCACCTGCTGGGCGAGCGCGATCCGCTGGGGGACGGCTCGGCAGGGGGCACCCCGGGGGTCGCGGCGCTGCTGGCGGCGATGGACGTGTTCGTGTCCCCGTCGCGGGAGGAGGCGTTCGGGCTGGCCGTGGTCGAGGCGCTGGCGGCGGGGCTGCCGGTGCTGCACGTCACCTGCCCGGCGATCGACGACCTCCCGGCCGCGCAGGCGCCGGGGGCGCGGCGGATCGGGACGGGCACGGAGGAACTGGTCGCGGCGCTGCGGGGGCACATGGAGGCGGGGGCACGCCGACTGCCGGTACCTCCGGTGGTGCGGCGGTACGACATCGCGCGCAGCGCCGAACAACTCATGGCCGTCTACGCGACGGCCCTGTCCCCCCGCGGCCCCGCCCCGGCCCGCGGGCCGGGGACGCCCACGGCGCCGGAGTCGCCGGCCGGGCCGGCGGTGCCGCGTGCGGCGACGGACCCCGTGGGCGCGCCGGAGCCGCCCGGCCCCCAGGCGGCCGGGGGCCCGGACCCGGGAGCACCCCCCACGCGGCCCCCGCTTCCCGCGCCCGGCCAGGGCGACCGCGGCGGCTCCGGCCGGGCCGGCGGGGCTGTGGTCGTGGTGGCCCCGGACGGGACCGGTGGTCCTGCCCTCGGACCTCTAAGCAGCCGCACCACCCCGGGCCAGGGCGGCGGAGCCGCATCCCGTCCCGCGCCCGGCCCGGGCGACCGGGCCGGCGGCCACGTCGGGTGAACAGCCCTCCCGCAAGGGTCCCCGTCCGGGGGCCGAAGGAAGTCCCTCCACTCAGGAAGCGAGCACGCACATGGCCGACACCGCCGACCAGAAGAAGTCCGACCACCGCCGCCGGGTCCGGGTCCCGCGCCCGCCCGCGTGGTGGCCGTTGCCCGCCTGCGCGCTGCTGGGGCTGGCCGTGGGCGGGGCGTACGGGGTGCTGAAGGCACCCGAGTACGCCGCCACCGGCTACGTCGTCGCCGTGCCCAACGAGACCACCGAGCCCGCCACCGCACTCGGCTTCGCGCAGGCGTACGCCCGCATCGCCACCAGCAGCTCCACCCTGGCCTACGCCCAGCCCCGCGCCGGCATCGGCGCCCGGCAACTGCGCACGCAGGTGCGCGCGGAGACCTCGCCCGACTCGCCGATGATCGCCATCACCGGCACCTCCAAGAGCCCCGCCGAGGCCGCCGACATCGCCAACGCCGTCGCCGACGCCCTCTCCCTGAGCAGCAATCAGGCCGCCAAGAACACCGGCGTCCAACTGATCCTGTTCAACCAGGCCGTCGCCCCGGCCGACCCCGCCTCGCCGTCCGCGCCCGTCAGCGGCGCCGTCGGGATGTGCGCCGGCGGGCTGCTCGGCGGGCTGTGGCTGCTGGCCAAGCCCGCTCGGCGGCGCCGTGCGACGCCCGCCGCCGAGGCTGCCGAGACCACCACCGAGACCGTCGTGGAGGAGTACGCCTCGCTGCCCGCGCAGGGCGAGCCCGCCCCGGTCAAGGAGAAGGAGTCCGTGCGATGACCTCGGGCTCCACCGGGGCCCTGGTGGTGACGCTGTGCCGCGATCCCCGGCAGTTCGCCGCGCTGGAGGAGCAGTGGAACCGGCTCCTGCGCGTCTGCCCCACCGCCACCCCCTTCCAGAGCCACGCGTGGCTGCACTCCTGGTGGCTCTCGTACGGCCGCGAGGGGCGACTGCGGCTGCTCCTCGTACGACGCGGGGAGGAACTGGTCGGGGCGGCCGCGCTGACCCTCGTCCACCGGCCGCTGCCGTTGCTGGTGCCGCTCGGCGGCGGGATCACCGACTACTTCGACGTGCTCGTGCACCCGGAGCACGCCGATCAGGTCGTCCCGGCGCTCGCCCACGGCCTGCACCGGGCCGCGCGCGGCGCCGTGGTGGACCTGCGCGAGGTCAGGCCCGGCGCTTCGGCCGAGGCCGTCTTCGAGGCGTGGACCGGGGCCCGCGCCGAGCTGACCGACTCCACCTGCATGGAGTTGCCGACGCTGCCCTTCGACGAGCTCGTCAAGCGCATGCCCGCGTCCGGTGCCCAGCGGGTCCGGGCCAAGCTCCGCAAGACCGACGCCGCCGGGATCGAGGAGCACGAGGTCACCGAACAGGAGGTGCCGGGGGCCGTACGGACGCTGCTGCGGCTGCACGAGAAGCAGTGGCGCGGGCGCGGGGTCACCCCCGAACACCTCAAGCCGCGCTTCGCCGAGCACCTCACGCGGGCGACCCGGCGGATGGTCCGGGCGGGCGAGGGTCGGCTGACCGAGTTCCGGCTGGACGGGAAGGTGGTCGCCGCCAACGTCACGCTGCTGTCCGCGGCGCTCAGCGGCGGCTACCTGTACGGGGCCGACCCCGACCTGCGCGACCGGAAGGTGGACATCGCCACCCTGCTGTTGCGCTACGAGACGGGCCGCGCCCTGGCCGAGGGCCGTCCGGTGGTCAGCTTCCTGCGCGGGAACGAGCCGTACAAGAACCACTGGCGGCCCGAGACGGTCGTCAACCGGCGGCTCCTGCTGTCCACCAACGCGCTCGCGCCCCTGCTGCGGCTGCACGAGTCGCAGGTGACGGGGCGCGAGCGGGCGGTGGACGCGTTGCGCGAGGCGCTGCCGGCCGCCAGGGACTGGCGGGCGCGACTGAACGAACTGCGGGTGCGATGACACGAGGTACGCCCCCGTGCCCGTACCCGCGGCGCCCCGGCCGGAGCCGGGGCGGGCGGCTAGAACGGCCAGAGCGAGTTCCTGCTCCAGTCGATCTTGATGCAGACGGCCTGGTGGCCGACCAGTTTGGAGAGCCACTCGCCGAAGTTGATCGGCACGCACCACTGGGTGGTGTTGGTGGCGGGCGGATTCGGTTGGGGCGCCACGGGCACGACCGGCAGCACCGGCAGCACGGGGGCCGCCGGGCTCGGCACGACGCCGGAGGGCGAGGGCGTGGGCGTGGGCGTGGGCGAGGGGACGGGGACGGGGTCGGACGGGACGACCGGCGGGACCGAGGGGTTCGCCGGGGTGGCATCCGGTGTGCTCGGCAGCGGGACCGGGATCTCGGACGCCGACGGCTCGGGTGCCGGGACGACCGGAGTGACGTCCGGAGCGGGGACGACGGGACTGGGCGTGGGTGTGGGCGTCGGGGTGGGCGTGGGGGTCGGCGAGGGCACCTGTGGGCTCGGCGGCTTCGGCGTGGTCGCGTCGGGCGCCGGGACGGCGGGGCTCGGCACCACCGGCGGCGTCGGGACGGCGGGCGGCGTGGGGACGACCGGCGGGGTGGGCACGACGGGCGGCGTGGGGACGACCGGGGGCGTCGGGACCACGGGCGTCGGGACGACCGGCGTGGGGGTGACCGGGTCCGGCTTGCGCGGGGTCAGCGCGGTGCGGAACGCCTTGGCCGACCGTGGGTTCGCCTTGCATTGCCAGACGCCGTGCGGACAGTAGTCCGTGATGGTGTGGTAGAGCGGCTTGTGCTGCTCGATCCACGCGAGCATGCGCCGTACGTACTCGGGGTTGTCCCCGCGCCGGAACAGTCCCCACTCCGGGTACGAGATGGGCTTGCCGTGTGCTTTCGCGAAGTCGACGTGTTGCTGGAGCCCGTACGGCTGGGTGACCTGGTCGTCGAACGTCCGGCCGGGGGACTGGTCGTACGAATCCATCCCGATGATGTCGACCACGTCGTCACCGGGGTAGCAGTGGGTCCAGCCGATCGCGTCCGCACCCCGGTTCGGGGCGAAATCGAACTTGAACTTCTGTCCGGGGACGGCGCGCATCGCGTTGACGACGCGCTTCCAGTACACCTTCCAGTTCTCCGGGTCGGGACCGCAGCGGTGGGTGTAGGTGGAGCCGTTCATCTCCCATCCGAGCACCACGACGGTGTCCGGAACGCCCAGCTCCACCAGCCGCTCGGCGAGCTTGCGGAAGTGCCCGTCGTAGTCGCCCCGCGCGCCCGCCCTGATCAGCCGGGCCACCTGCCAGTCGGACACCCGGTCCTCGTTGTGCGCCTGCATGGGCACGTTGAGGACGAACATCCGGTCGTCCCGGGCCTGGCGCCACTCGGCCCAGTCCTCCAGGAAGTCGACGGACCCTTCGATCCCGGTCCACCGGTCGCCGGGCAGATAGGTGTGCCCGACGCGGATCTCCTTGCCGCCCAGCCAGCGCGACAGGTACGGGATCCGGGCGACCCCCGGCGGCCCGTAGTCGAGGTAGGCGCCCATGGCGATGTCGGAGCCGGAACCGGAACCGGCCGGCGGCCCCGGTTCCGGCGCCGCCAGCGCGGCGCCGGACGCGAGGAGCCCGGCCGTGACCGTACCGATGCAGGTGCTCGCCAATCGGCGGTGTGGTCTGCGCATGGCGTCTCCCGAGCTTCCTGAACCGGTGTGGTCTCCAACGACGTTAGACATCACATCCGACGAATGGCCTGTCCGATGACCCATCAGTAGTCCATTCGCAGGTGCGTACCCTTCCCGCTTGGTCCGACTAGGTGAAAGACACCGCTGCCATGCACGCGTTCGCCAACCATGTGCCCGCTGTTCTGCTCAGACTCGATCGCAATCCGTTCCACCACGGAACCCTCGGCGCCGTCAGATCCCTTGGCCGCAGGGGCGTGGAGGTCCATGCCGTCGTCGAGGCCGGGGGAGGTCCCATGGGGCGTTCGCGGTACCTGCGTGCCGCGCACCCTGGGCCCGAGGGCGGGCTGGACCCGGAGGCGCCGGAGGCGTTGCTGGAGTGTCTCGTCGGGGTGTCCGAGCGGATCGGGCGGCCGGCGGTACTGGTCGCGATGGACGACCTGAGCGCCATCGTGGTCGCCCGGCTCGCACCGATGCTGAAGGACCGTTACCGGATCCCCCATCAGCCCGACGGCCTGCCCGCCCGGGTGGCCGACAAGGCGGAGCTGTCCCGGCTGTGCGCACGCTGGGACATCCCGCACCCGGAGACGGTGATCCCGGCGAGCGGGGCCGAGGCGGCGGAGGCCGCCTGGCGGCTGGGCCTGCCGGTGGTGGCGAAGTGGAGCCGGCCCTGGCTGCTGCCGACGGGCGCCGGACTGCGGAGCACCACCCTGGTGCACGGCGCCGCCGAGGCGCGGGGGCTGTACGAGCGCTCGACGGAGGCGGGGAGCCGGCTGCTGCTCCAGCGGTTCCTGCCCGCCGGTACGGACACTGACTGGTTCTTCCACGGGGCCTTCACCCGGGGCGGCCGCCCGCTGCTGGTCGGTTCGGGCCGCAAGGAACTGTCCTGGCCGGTCCGGACGGGACTGACGGCGGTCGGGCGGTGGCTGCCGGATCCGGCGGTGGAGGAGGCGGGGCTGCGGCTCGCCGAACGGCTGGGCTACCAGGGCATCCTCGACCTCGACTTCCGGCGCGACGAGCGGGGCTGCTTCCGGCTGGTGGACTTCAACCCGCGCCCGGGGGCGCAGTTCCGGCTGTTCACGGACGCGAGCGGACTGGACGTGGTCCAGGCGATGTACATGGACCTGACGGGGCAACGGGTACCGGAGCCGTCCGGCGGCCCCGGCCGGGTCTTCCTCGCCGAGAACTACGCGCTGCTGGCGGCGGTACGGGGGCGCCGCCTGCCGTTCGCCCCGGGCGGGGCCCGGGACGCGGCGGCCGGCTGCCCGGCCGCCCCCGGGGTGCCACCGCGGGGCCGGGGTCCGGGGCGGGGCCGGGTGGAGGCGGCCTGGTTCGCCGCGGACGACCTGCGACCGTTCCTGGCGATGCTGGCCGCGTTCCTCGGGCGGGGCGCGGACAAGGGGGCGGGGCTGCTGCGCGCGGTCCCGGCGCGGGGTCGGCGCACCGCCCGCGCCGTGGTCCGGGCCCCCCGCCAGCGCGGCCGGCAGCAGCAGCCGCCGGCCGTGCCGGGCGGCCCGGCCGGCCCGGCCACCCACCCCGCCCCGCCGCCGGAGGCCCCGGCGGAACCGGATGAGCTGGTGACCCGGTGACCCGGTGAGCCGTCCGGTCCCCGCCCCGCCCGGCGTGCCGCGGCGGGGCGTTCCGGGGCCGGGGCGAGGGGCCCGCCCGCACGAGGCGCGGCCGGGTATCCATGGGACTGGAAGGACAGCGATGACGCGGATGGACGATCTCGTGGTGGTCGGCGCGGGACCGTACGGGCTGTCGATCGCCGCACACGCGGCGGCCGCCGGGCTCGGGGTACGGGTCCTGGGGCGGCCCATGGCGTCGTGGCGGGACCACATGCCGCAGGGCATGTACTTGAAGTCCGAGCCCTGGTCGTCCAACCTCTCGGCGCCCGGGGGGCGGCACACCCTGGCCGACTACTGCGCCACCCGCGGGCGGCCCGCCGAGCACGGCAGTCCGCTGCCGATCGGCACGTTCAGCGAGTACGGGCTGTGGTTCGCCCGGCACGCCGGCGGCCCCGAGGTGGAGGAGGTCACCGTCACCGAGGTGGCCCCGCGCGGTGACGGGTTCGTGGTGAGGACGGCGGAGGGGCCGCCGCGGCTGACCCGGACGGTCGCGCTCGCCGTCGGCGTGATGCCGTTCGTGAACTTCCCTCCGGCGCTGCGCGACCTCCCGCCGGGCCACTACTCGCACAGCAGCGGCCACCGCGACCTGAGCCGGTTCGCCGGTCGTGAGGTGGCTGTCCTCGGCGCCGGGCAGGCGGCCCTGGAGACGGCCGCGCTGCTGGCCGAGGCGGGGGCCCGGCCGTGTCTGGTGGCCCGGCGGTCGCGGCTGAACTGGAACACCGCCCCGCAGCCCCTGGAGCGGCCCCTGACCCGGGCGCTGCGCGACCCGCACAGCGGGCTGGGCACCGGCTGGCGCAGCTGGGTGTGGTCGGAGTTGCCGTGGGCGGTACGGAGGCTGCCGGCCGCGACCCGGGAACGGATCGCCGCCACGGCGCTGGGGCCGGCCGGAGCCTGGTGGCTGAGGGACCGCTTCGAGCAACGGGTCCCCGTACTGCTCGGGCACCACCTGCACCGGGCGGTCGCGGTCGGCGAGCGGACGAGGCTGGGGCTGACCACGGCGGCCGGGGAGTCCGTCGTCATGGACGTCGCGCACGTGATCGCCGCGACCGGCTTCACCCCGGAGCTGCGCCGGCTGGAGCTGCTCGACGCGGGGTTGCGGGCCGCGCTGGCGACCGTGGGCGAGGGCGGCACGCCGGAGCTGGGCCCCCGCTTCGAGTCGTCGTGGCCGGGCCTGTTCTTCGCCGGGCTGCTGACCGCTCCCTCGTTCGGCCCTTCCATGCGATTCGTGCACGGTGCCGGCTTCACGGCGGGGAGACTGGTCAAGGGAGTCCTGGGGCGCCTCGCCGGCCGGCGACCGTTGCCGGGCTCCTCCGGCGGTACCCGGGTCGACCGGGCGGCCGCGGGGTATCCCAAGACGTATCTGCGGTGAGCGACGTCGGGCAGCGACGTCGGGCGCTGAGAAGGGGTCGTGATGGGCGCGGAGCGAGCACAGGGCGGCGGCCGTGGCTGGGTACGCATTCCGGCGAGCCGCGGGGAACAGCCACCGGCCGGGAGGTCCGCGGTCAAGGGGCCGGCGGCCGGCTCGGTCTCGGGACCGGGCCCCGGGCCCGGAGCCGGCGCGGGCGAGCCGTACACGATCTACCTGTCCCTCCTCTCGCGTTGGCGAGAGGCCGGGCGGACCCTTCCGGGGCATCCTGACGAGGAGTGGGAGCGGCTCATCTCCCAGCCGTGCTGGCCAGGCCGTTAGGTGGTGTGTGTCTCTTGGCAGCGGCGGAGCGATCCGACGGACCCGGGCCGGACGGTCCGGAAGCACGGGAGCCCCTGACCGGCCCCGGGGAACGGCTCGCCCTGAACGGCATGGGCAGCTTCGACTGGAACCTGGGCACCGGGGTGCTGGTGCTGGACGACCCCGGCCTGACCGTCTTCGACCTGGAGCGGGAGGAGTTCGACGACACCCCCGAAGGCCTCGGGCTGCGGATCCCGGCCGATGACAGCGCCCGCCTGGCGGACACCGTGCAGGGCGTCCTGGACGGCGGGGACGAGACGTACGGCGCGTACTTCACCGTCCGCCGGCGCGACGGGCGCGACCAGTGGACCCACACCCAGGGGCGGGTCCTGCGCGATCCGGGCGGCAGGCCCCTGCGGATCATCGGGATCGTCCGGGACGCGACGGCCGAACTCGCCCACCTGACCGTGCTGCGGAAGCTGGAGACGGCCCGCGCCCACCAGGCGACCATCGTGCAGCGCACCACGGAGGCCCTGTCGCGGGCGGTGACCGTCGACGACGTGACGGCCAGCCTGACCGGCGCGGGCGCGCTGGAGCGGCTCGGTGCGGACGGGCTGGCGCTGGGGCTGGTCGAGAACGACGCCATCAAGATCATCGCGCTGAGCGGGGAGAGCCTGGAGATCCTCAGCGAACGGCAGTTCACCCGGCTGGACGGTTCGCTGCCGCTCTCGCACGCGGTGGTCACCCGCCAGGCACGGTTCGCGACCTCGCTGGCCGAGGTGGCGGCCGAGTTCCCGCTCCTCGCGGACTACCTGGACCGGATCCCGTACGGCGCCGCCGCCTACCTGCCGCTGATCGCGCAGGCCAAGGCGATCGGCGGGCTGATGCTGTTCTACCGCCGGCGCAGCGAGTTCAGCCCCGAGGAACGCAACCTGTGCCTGGGCCTGGCCGGCATCGTGGCCCAGTCGCTGCAACGGGCCCTGCTCTTCGACCAGGAGCGCGAGTTCGCCACCGGCCTCCAGGCCGCCATGCTGCCGCGCCGGATCCCCGAGATCAGCGGCGGGGAGATCGCCGTGCGCTACCACTCGGCCTGGAGCGGGCGCGAGGTCGGCGGGGACTGGTACGACGTGATCGCGCTGCCCCGGGACCGGGTCGGCATCGTCGTGGGCGACGTACAGGGCCACGACACGCACGCGGCGGCGATCATGGGCCAGTTGCGGATCGCGCTGCGGGCCTACGCGGGCGAGGGGCACCCGCCCTCCACCGTCTTGGCCAGGGCCTCCCGCTTCCTCGCCGAACTCGACACCGAACGCTTCGCGACCTGCATGTACGCGCAGGTGGACCTGGAGACGGGAGGCGTACGGGCGGTCCGCGCGGGCCACCTCGGGCCGCTGATCCGGCACACGGACGGCCGTACCGGCTGGCCGAACGTACGGGGCGGCCTGCCACTCGGATTGGCTTCGGTGTTCGAGCAGGAGGACTTCCCCGAGACCCGCCTCGACCTGGTGCCCGGGGAGACGCTCGTGCTGTGCACCGACGGACTCGTGGAGGAGCCCGGGACCGCGATCACCCAGGGCATGGAGGCGCTCGCCCACGCGGTGCGCAGCGGCCCCGAGGACGCCGGCGCCCTCGCCGACCACCTCTCGGACCGGCTGTGGGAACGCTGGGGCTCCGGGGACGACGTGGCCCTGCTGGTGCTGCGCCGGGCCCCCGACCCGGGCACGCACCGCGCACCCCGGATCCACCAGTACATCCACCAGGCCGACCCGGAGGGCCTCTCGGAGGCCCGCTACGCCCTGCGGCAGGCGCTGCGCGACTGGGGCATGCCCGAGCTCGCCGACGACGTGGAGCTGGCCGCGGGGGAGCTGCTGGTCAACGCCCTGCTGCACACCGACGGCGGTGCGGTGCTGACGATGGAGGTGCTGCCCGAGCCGATCCGCCGGATCCGGCTGTGGGTCAAGGACCGCTCCAGCGTGTGGCCGCGCCGACGTACGCCGGGGGAGTCGGCCACCACCGGGCGCGGGCTGCTCCTGGTGGACGCCCTGGCCTCGCACTGGGGGGTGGAGTCGCGGGGCGAGGGGAAGGCCGTCTGGTGCGAGTTCGAGGCGACGGGCGTCCCGCGCGGCGCGGGGTGATCGTGCGCGCTGTGATCGAACGGTCACGGGTTGTGGTGAGTGGGGTTCGGGGTGATGATGCGGCCATGGAACCGACGTGTGACGTGGGGATCGTGACGTGCGCCGCCTGAACGGGCGCGTCGCCACCGCCTTTTTGGCCCTGCTCCTGCTGGTGGCCGGGATTCCGGCGGTCGTGGACTGGACGACCGGCCTCCCGCACGCCGACCCCGGCTGCCAGACGGTGGCGTTCATGTCGATGACGGGTGTCGCACCCCACTGCCGCTGACGGCCGTCGCGCAAGGCGCGGCGGCGCCACCTCCCGGGCGGCGCGCGGCGCGTCGCGGAAGGGCCGGCGGCGGCCCCGTCCGGTAGCGGCGGCCACCGGACCGGCCGGCGCTATGCCTCCCGCGGATGCGCTCCCGGTCACCGGTGGTCGACGACCTCGGCGCCGTGGACGTCCTCGGCGAGCGTGTCGACCGACTTCGGCATGATGCCGCCGGCCCGGTTGACCCGCTGGAGCCGTGCCTCGACATCCGCGTCACCGGCGTGCAGGTCCGGGGTCCAGGCGAGCTTGGCGTGGCTCTGCCACTCGTGCACCGCGCCGTCGCAGACGGGCTCCTCGTCCGCGTTGGCGCCGAGGCGGACGGAGTCCTGGACGACCACGGCCATCAGCTGAACCGCCCCGGCGGGCGACGGGTCGGCGCAGACGTACGTCCCGGAAAGGGTGATCGTGCCCTCCGGAGTGATGTGGGCGTACGGCTGTACGGAAATAGAATTGTGGTAAGAGGTGGCGGCGGCGGGGGCGGTGAATACCGCCGCGGCGGCCAATGCGGAGAGCGCGGTCAGGGCCATTCGGGGACCGGTGGGGGCCATCATTCCTCCAGGTGGATGTGGGTGACGGAATTCCGCCGGAACGCATTGTGCTGGCAGTTGGGCGCCGACGCGTCGCGCGGGCTCGTGTCGGTGTGTGCAATTTCCGGGCCGGGCGCGTGAAACTGGCCGGAATACATCCCCGAAGATCCCCGAAGGGATCCCGTATGCGCAGCCACTCCGCTTCCGCCCTCGTCGTCGCCGCCCTCCTGCCCTGCCTGCTGTTCGGTGCCACCGCCTGCCAGACCGCGCCCGCGGGGGACTCCCCGGCCCCGGCGGGCGCGCCCGCCGCCCCGGTGGACGACGGGGCGCCCGGCGCCGGCGAGGACCCGGCCGGGCCCGGCGCGCAGGCCGCGCCCGGCGCCGCGAAGGACGCTCATGTGGGTGAGTCCGTACGGGTGCGGGGGCGCCAGGTGGGGCGCCACCTCCAGGTGGTGCTGAACGCGTTCGTGGACCCGGCCGTCAGCGTCGACAAGAACTTCGCGCCGGCCGCCGGGACGCGCTGGGCCGCCGCCTCGATGTCGTTCGTCAACGTGGGCGGTGCTTCGTACGGGGCGCTCGGGCGCATGTGGGCGTACGACAGCACCGGCGGGCGGCACGCGGTGGTGCCCACGGGTGAGCTGACCACGGGCAAACCGCTCGTCTTCGATTCCCTGGAGGTCGGGGAGCGGGCCGAAGGCTGGGTGGTGTTCGAAATCCCGGAAAAGGTGCGCGTGGTGCGGCTCCAGTACCAGGACGCGAACATCCAGGCGAATTCCGGCGGGGGATTCTGGGCGGTGTAGCGGCGCCGTAGCCCGCCCGGGTGAAAGGCCGTGAAAGGCTCGCGGGAGAGAGCACTAAGGTGCGGCGCATGACTTCAACCCAAGCCGAAATCGACCGGTCCGACCTCGGCACCCTCTCGGTGCTCGCCTGGATCGGCGACCCCTCCGAAGGCCACGACATCCCGTACCTCCTCGCCTACACCCTCGGCGACGGCCCGAAGGGCAAGGAGGCCGGTGAGGCGGCGGCCCGCGGACTGCTGGAGGAGATCGGGCTGCCCATCGGCGACGTGGTCATGGACGGCACCCGCAACCCCTCCACCTTCGCGGTGCAGATCCTGCTGGCGGGCAACCAGGTCGCGCTCACCCTGCCCGGCCTGAACGCCACCTGCACCGCCCCCGACGAGTGGGTGGCGGCGGCCGACGAGAGCGGGCAGGCGTACTTCCTCTTCGCCACCACCGCCTGGCCCGAGGCCGTCCCCGGCCGGCCGGTCAGCCCGGAGGTCCTCCAGGCGTTCGCGGGCGACGAGGCGGTGCTCACGGGCAGCGCCCACTGCGTCATCACGGTGCAGAGCCTGCGCCAGTAGCGGCGGGCCCCCTCCCCGGCCGCCGGGCCCCCAGCCTGCCCGGTGGCCGGCCCCCCGGCCCGGCCCGCCCGCCGCATGGCCGCCGCCTTGTCGTCGCCTTGTCGTCGCCCCGCCGTGGCTCTGTCGTGGCCCCTGTCAGGGGCGGTCGAAGGCGAACCGGAGCGAGCGGACCCGGTTGTCGAAGTTGGAGCCCGCCAGGTCGGGCAGGCCCACCGCCCGCAACCCCACCGGCCGGGTCAGCAGTTCCCGGAACAGCGCCTTCATCTCCACCCGGGCCAGGTGCGCGCCCAGGCAGAAGTGCGGGCCGCCGCCCCCGAACCCCAGGTGCGGGTTGGGCGAGCGGGTGATGTCGAAGGCGTCGGGGTCGGGGAAGACCGCCTCGTCGCGGTTGGCGGAGGCGTAGTACAGCACGACCTTGTCGCCCGGTCCGAACGCATGGCCGCGCAGCTCGTGTTCGACGGTCACCGTCCGGCGGAACTGGATGATCGGCGTCGAGTGGCGGATCATCTCGTCCACCGCACCGTCGGCGTACGTCTCGAAGTCGCCGAGCAGCAGGTCACGTTGGTCGGGAAAGTCGGTCAGCAGCGTCAGACCGTGGGTGATCGCGTTGCGGGTGGTCTCCACCCCCGCCACCATCAGCAGCGAGAAGAACGCCCCCAACTGGCGGGCGCCGAGCGCCTGACCGTCCACGTTCGCCCGGACCAGCGCGGAGATCAGGTCGTCCTGCGGGTTCCGGCGCCGCTCGCGCCCGATGCCGGCGACCATCCGCTGCATCCGGGCCAGCGCCCGCAGCCCCCGACCGGGCATCCGCAACCGCGCCGCCAGGCCGCGCTCGACCCCGATGTTCTCGGAGGCGTGGTTGACCCGGTCGGCGATCTCCGCCCGGTAGCGCTCCGGGATGCCCATCATGTTGCAGATGACCTCCAGCGGCAGTCGCGAAGCCACCGCCGAGACGAACTCGTCGGGCCGGTGCGCCAGTACGTCGTCCACGATCCCGGCCGCCACCGCGTGGATGTCGGCCTCGGCCGCCGCCAGCAGCCGGGGCGTGAAGGCGCGCTGCACGATCTTGCGCAACTGCGCGTGGTCGGCCCCGTCCAGGTTCACCATGGAGTCGCCGAACAGCGCCCGCACCCAGCGGGCCGGTTCGGGGGTCGTGACCCCGGGCGCGCTGGCGAACACCTTCGGCAGCCGGCTCGCCTCCTGTACGTCCGCGTGCCGTACGAGCGCCCAGTGGCCGCGCCCGCGGCCCTCGGGCACGAACACCGGGGCGTCGAGCGCCCGCAGCCGGGCGAAGGCGGCCAGCCGCTCCCCGGGGGGCAGCTGCCAGAAGGCCGGATCGGCCAGCTCCTGCCCGGGTCGGTCCGCGTACCGCTGTGTCGGGACTGTCATGGCCCGCACCTACTTCCTCGTCGTCGGCGCAGTCGCCGTACCGCCCCCGACCGTCTCTACTCACGCACCAGAACGCGTCCGCTCGGTCAAGGTCACGCCCACCGCGACCGAGGCCGCCATGAGCAGCCCGGCCCACAGCACCGCGTACTCCCCGGTCCAGGCGCAGGCGAGGATCGCCAGGGCGGAGAGCGGCAGCAGCAGTTGTTGGGCCGTGGTGCGCTTGAAGTGGCGGGCGTGCAGGAACCAGACGGCCGCCAGGTAGAGGGCGGTGGGCACGGTGACCGCCAGGTCGGCCGCCAACTGCGAGATGTGCGCCGTGCCCACCGCGTGCTCGACGGACACTTCCATCCCCGCGCCGATGGCCGCCGCCGAGCCGAGGATCACGTAGTGCCCGTACCCCCACGGGATCGCCTGCCGGTTGGTGGCCAGCCGTTCGTGCGCGGGGACCGCGAAGTAGATCCACCAGGCGGCGAACACGATCAGCAGGCCGCCGGCCGCGATCGGCAGCAGCACGCCCAGCGCCTCGTGCTCGTCGAGGGCGGACTGCACGGCGACGGTGCTGGCGGAGACCGTCTCGCCGAGGACGATCAGCGTGAACAGGCCGTACCGCTCCACGATGTGGTGCGGGTGCCAGGACGTCTGGTGGTTCCGCTCCGCGATCACCGGGACCGAGATCTCGGCCAGGACCAGTACCAGGAACAGCCAACGCCGCGCTCCTGCGGGGGCCGCGAGCAGCGCGATCCACCCGGCCTGGCACACCACCAGGCCGGCGGCGTAGAGCAGCGCCGAACGGCGGGCCGCGCCGCTCTCACCGGCGGCGGCGCGCAGCCACTGCGCGGTGAGCGCGACGCGCATCACCACGTAGCCGAGGATCGCGACGGTCCAGTCCTGGCGGTCGAAGGCGCGCGGCACCCCGGCCGCGTAGATCAGCACACCGGAGATCTGGACGAGGGTCGCCAGCCGGTACGGGATGTCGTCGCAGTCGTAGGCGGAGGCGAACCAGGAGAAGTTGATCCAGGCCCAGAAGACCCCGAAGAAGACGAAGAGGTAGCCGGTGATGCCGGCGCCGACGTGGCCCGCGGCGAGTGCGTGGACCAGCCGGGCGCCGGCCTGCGCGACGGCGACGACGAAGCAGAGGTCGAAGAACAGTTCAAGCGGCGTCGCGGTCCGGTGCGCCTCGTCCGGCCGCCGGGCGGTCATCTGTACGTAGATCATGGCGCTCAGGACAGCAGCCGTACGGCGGCCGAGAGCCGAGGCGCGCGGACCCCGGCGGCGAAAACCGGCCCGCCCCGTGGTCCCGTACCACCTCACCCCGACGGCGTATCGACGACGCCCTCAGGGTCCTTGTACGCCTCCTGTCTGCCGTGCGCCGGCGGTGCTACGCCCGCGGGGGTACGGCCGCCCCCGACCGACCGACCGACCGCCGGCGGGAGCGGCCGTACCCTGGAGGCATGAGCGCCGCCCCCTCCTCCGACCGCCGGGACCCCGCGGACCCGTCGGGCTCCCCGACCGGCCCCGAGGCCGCCACCACCGCACCGGACCCGGCGGCGAGGCCCGAGCCGAAGCCCGCCCCGAAGCCCAAGCCGAAGCTCGACTTCGGCGACCCGCTGGACCAGCAGTCCTCGGACGACACGGACCGCGGCTGGGGCGAGCGGGCGCCGGCCGGCGGGAGCGCCGCCGACCTGGCCCGTTTCCTCGACGAGAAGCCCCCGCACCACGTCTGACCGCGCGGGCTCAGATCGAGCCGTCGCGCCCCTGGCCGTAGCCCGGTGCCTGGCCGTGCCCCTGCGCCTGGACGTGCTGGACGTGGCCACCGGCCGGACCGGAGCCGGTGCGCTGCGCGACCAGGTTGTCGCGGATCTCCTTGAGGACCTCCAACTCGGTGACCTCCATGGTTTCCTGCACGCCTTCGCGCGCCTTGCGCCGGTCCTCCATCCGGGCCAGGTACTTGGCCATCGGCAGCACCATCAGGAAGTAGACGACCGCCGCGGTGATCAGGAAGGTCAGCGTGGCGTTCAGCACCGAACCCCACATGATGTTGACGCCGGTCGGCTCCCCCTTCGCGTCGACGCCGCACGGTGCCTTCAGGCAGGACGAGTAGCCCTCCAGGCTCTGCGTGCCGACCGCGCCGACCACCGGACTGATGATCCCCTTCACCACCGAGTTCACGATGTTGGTGAACGCGGCGCCGATGACCACGGCCACCGCCAGGTCGACGACGTTGCCGCGCATCAGGAAGGCCTTGAAGCCCGCCAGGACGCTCTCGTTCTTCTTGCTCACGACTGAGCCTCATCTCGCATCTACGGAACACGGAGCCGACGGTTCCGAAAACTACGGCAGTCGGGCCCCCGCGTGTCCAATCGATGCCCGCCCCGAGGCGGCCCGACCGCGCGCTTGTCCGATTCAGCACAACGTCACCGCCAGCCGTGCCACACTGCCCGCGCCCACGAGGGCCCGCGCGGTCTCCCGGGGCACGGACAGGACCACCAGGGCCCCGCCGTCGCCCGACGCCTTCTCCGGCTCCGGCACCCCGGCGACCCGAGCACCGACCGCCACCACCCGGGGCGGTCCCGCCCGCTCCGCCGCCACCACGTCCACCCGGTCACCGGGTCGCAGCAGCCGCACGGTGGCCCCGTCGGCGATGCGCACGGGCGCCGACACCATCCGCACCACCGCCGGTGGCGGTTTCGCCTCCGGCGGTCCGGCGCCCCGCGAGGCCCGCGCCTCCGTCCCGCCCACCACCAGCGCAGCCGCCACCACGGCCAGCCCGGCCGCCCCGGCCCGCCGCCGGCGTCGCAAGGCGCGCCTGAGCCGGTCCCCGCCCCGCCCCACCCGCAGCGGCGGGAAGGGCGGCACGGGCCGCGCGGGCGCGGACGTGGAAGACGCAGAAGACGTGGAAGACGTGGAAGAAGGGGACGAAGGCGCCGAAGGGGACGCGGAGAGGTACCCGGACATGCTGAACACCGCCTGGCTGTGAGTTCGGTGTCCGGACCCGGCGTCCGGACACCCCTCACGATCCGCCCCGGCGGCGTATCCCGCTCGCGCCTGTGGACGGTCCCCAGGTTGTGGAAAACCCCGTCACCCCGAGGGGTGGGGGCGCGTCGCTACGGCAGCGCGATGCCCAGGTCCCAGCCGTCGTGCGCGTGCGTGCACAGGCAGTCCCGGGACTCCGTCCGCGGCAGGGCCGCGACCGCGTCGAACAGGACCTCCCGCAGCCGCCCGACGTTCTCGCCGAACACCTTCAGCACCTCCGTGTGGGAGACGCCCTCGCCCGTCTCGGCGCCCGCGTCCAGGTCCGTGACCAGGGCCATCGAGGTGTAGCAGAGCCCGAGCTCGCGCGCGAGGACGGCCTCCGGGTGCCCCGTCATGCCGACCACGGACCAGCCCATGGCCGCGTGGAAGAGCGACTCGGCGCGCGTCGAGAACCGGGGGCCCTCCACCACGACCATCGTGCCGCCGTCCACCGGCTCCCAACCCCTGCCGCGCGCCGCGCCCATCGCCGCCGCCCGGCCCACCGGGCAGTACGGGTCGGCGAAGGTCGTGTGCACGACGTTGGGCACCGACCCGTCGGGCAGCGGTTCCCCGTCGAAGAAGGTCTGCACGCGGGACTTGGTACGGTCCACCAGTTGGTCCGGCACCAGCAGCGTGCCCGGACCGTACTCGGCCCGCAGTCCGCCCACCGCGCAGGGACCCAGCACCTGACGCACGCCGACCGAGCGGAGCGCCCACAGGTTGGCGCGGTAGTTGATCTTGTGGGGCGGCACGGTGTGGCCGCGCCCGTGCCGCGGCAGGAACGCCACCGACCGGCCGGCCAGCTCGCCCAGGTACAGCGAGTCGCTCGGGGGCCCGTAAGGGGTCTTCACCCGGATTTCGGAGACGTCCTCCAGGAAGGAGTAGAAGCCCGAGCCGCCGATGACACCGATCTCTGCGTTCGCCATACGGTCACATTAGCCGGGCACGCGCAAGGCCCCGCCGCCCAGGAGGGCGGCGGGGCCTTACGGAAATCGGACGGCGTCAGGCGGCCGAGCTGGAACTGCTGCTCGTGCTCGCGCTCGAAGTCGACGACGACGAGGAGGCCGGGGCGGCGGCCGGGGCGGCGGTGGACGCCGCGGCGGGCTTCGTCGCCGGCGTGCTGCTCGACGACGCGCCACGGCTGTCGTTCCGGTAGAAACCGGAGCCCTTGAAGACGATGCCGACCGCGGAGAACACCTTCTTCAGGCGTCCGTCGCAGTTCGGGCACACGGTCAGCGCGTCATCGGTGAACTTCTGCACGGCCTCAAGGCCCTCACCGCACTCGGTGCACTGGTACTGGTAGGTCGGCACGAATTTCCTCCTGGCACTCTCACTCAATGAGTGCTAACGACGCTCCATGGTGACGTATTCCGGCGGAACAGTCCACCGATCTCGGCCGTGCGGTGACCGATACCACCCTCAGACCGTGCTGAGGTCCCGCTGCTGCACCCGGTTCTCGTGGCTCTCGCGGGCCTCCCGGTTCTCCGGGACGCCCGACGAGCCGACGACCCGGCTCGCCGCCTTCGGCGCGAGCTTGGCCCGCAGCGACAGCAGCGTGACCAGCGCCAGCGCCGTGGCGGCGGCCGGCACGAGGAACCCGTACGCGGATCCGTGCGCGTCCGTCAGCCGGCCGGCCACGATCACGGCGATGGCCTGCCCGAAGGCGACCGCGCCGGTCAGCCAGGTGAACGCCTCGGTGCGGGCGTTCGCCGGGATCAGCGACTCGATCATCGTGTAGCCGGTGATCAGGGCCGGGGCGATGCACAGGCCGACGAGCAGCCCCAGCCCGGCCAGCAGGACCATCGAGTCGGCGGTCCACAGCAGCGACGCTGCGGCGGTCAGCCCGATGTAGCCCAGCAGCAGCCGGCGGCGCGGACCGATCTTCCAGGCGACGGCGCCGCAGACGATGCCGGCGATCATGTTGCCCGCCGCGAAGACCCCGTACAGCAGGCCGTTCGCACCCGGGTCGCCCATCTCGTTGGAGAAGGCGGCCATCGAGACCTGCATGCCGCCGAAGACGGCGCCGATCCCGAGGAAGGCGACGATCAGGACGCGCAGACCGGGGAAGGACAGGGCCGCGGCGCGCTTGGTGCCGGTGGCGGTCTGCGCGTGCGCCTTGGGCTGGCCGGCACGCCGGGCGGCGAACAACAGGCCGCCGATCAGCGACAGGGCGGCCTCGGTGATGAGGCCGGCCGAGGGGTGCAGGCCGGTGCACAGCGCGGTCGCGAGGACCGGGCCGACGACGAAGGTGAACTCGTCGGTGACGGACTCGAACGCGGCGGCGGTCGCCAGCAGCGGCGAGCTTCCCCGGGAGCCCTCGGCCTGGGCGGCGTTCCCGCCGAGCGTGGCGGCCCAGCGGGCCCGGACCATCGGGCCGACCTGCGGCACCGAGGCGCCGGCGGGGATCGCGGCGGCGGCGAGGGCCAGGACGGGCGCGCCGAGCAGGGCGAGCGCGGCCAGGGCGCTCACGGCGGTGGCGTGGACGAGGACGACCGGCAGCAGGACGGCGCTCTGGCCGTGCTTGTCGGTGAGGTTGCCCATCACGGGGGCGCACAGCGCCATGGAGATGCCGGTGACGGCGGCGACGATGCCGGCGTTCGCGTAGGAGCCGGTGGTGTGCTGGACGAGCAGCAGGATGCTGATGGTCAGCATGCCGAAGGGCAGTCGGGCGGCGAATCCCGGGAGCAGGAAGCCGAGGGCGCCGGGCGTGCGCAGGAGCTGCCCGTAGCCGGGGCGGGCGGACGTGTCGGTCGTGACCGCGGATGTCACGGCCTTGCCTTTCCGCTGCCTGGTAGAACTCCCCGTCTGCGGACGGTGCATCGCCTTGTGAGCGAGTCGCACCCGTACATGTGGGAGCCCCGAGAGCTGTCCTCTTGCGCAGAACCGAGTGATACCTGGGCGCCCACTGCGGGAGGGAGCCACGGCCGCTTTGCGGTCGCGCCAGCTCTGCGTCAGGCAGAGTTGGTTCGATGTGGTGTGCCTTTATCGTACAGGCAGACCGCCTTCGACGCCCTGTGATTCCGGCGACAAGGGATGTCTTCACCTGCGATTAACTGGAAGTTCGCATTCCACGTGCCCCCAAAACAGGGCAGAGTCCCCCACCGAACCGCGAAATCACAGATTTAGAACGTCGCTCTAACGCTCCGTTCCGGCCTGCCCCGGCCCGTCCGGGCCGCCGTTCACGCGCCGTCGGGCCCCGTGCCCAGCCATCCGGCGAGCTTGCCGCCCCGGGCGACCGCCCGCAGCCGCGCCTCCGCCGCGTCCCGTACCTGGTCCGTGGCCACCACCAGCAGCTCGTCCCCCCGGCGCAGCACCGTGGACGGCGCCGGTACGAAGCTCTTCGCGTCCCGGACCACCAGCGTCACCGACGCCCCGGCCGGCAGCCGCAGCTCGCCGACCTCCACCCCGTGCATCCGCGAGGCCGGCGGTATGGCGAACGACAGCAGGTGCCCGCGCAGCTTCTCCAACGGGGCGGACTCGATGCCCAGGTCCGCCGCGGCCTCGTCGGTGTCGCCGAGTTCGAGCTTGCGCGCCAGCCACGGCAGGGTCGGCCCCTGGACCAGCGTGTAGACGACGACGAGCACGAAGACGATGTTGAAGACCCGGTCGCTGCCCTCGATCCCGGTCACCATCGGGATCGTGGCCAAGATGATGGGCACGGCGCCGCGCAGGCCCGCCCACGACATCAGGGCCTGCTCCTGCCAGGGATTGCGGAACGGCAGCAGGCTGAGGAAGACCGACAGCGGCCGCGCCACCATCGTCAGCACCAGCCCGATGATCACCGCCGGCCAGAAGTCGCCCGCCAGCTCGTGCGGGGTCACCAGCAGGCCGAGCAGGACGAACATGCCGATCTGGGCGATCCAGCCGAGCCCGTCCGCGAACCCCCTGGTGGCGGGCCAGTGCGGCAGCTTCGCGTTGCCGAGGACCATCGCCGCCAGGTACACCGCGAGGAAGCCGGAGCCGTGCGCCAGCGCGCCGGCCGCGTACGCCGTGATGGCGATGGCCATCACCGCGATCGGGTAGAGGCCGGAGGCGGGCAGTGCCACGTGCCGCAGGCCGTACGCGCCGAGGAAGCCCACCGTCAGGCCGATGGCGATGCCGATGGCCAGCTCCAGCGCGATCTTGCCGATCAGGACGTACCACTCGTCCACCGGCCCGACGGTCGCGAAGGACACCACCAGGATGACCACCGGGGCGTCGTTGAAGCCGGACTCCGCTTCCAGCACACCCGTCACCCGGGAGGGGAGCGGCACCTTGCGCAGCACCGAGAAGACGGCCGCCGCGTCGGTCGAGGAGACGACCGCGCCGATCAGCAGGGCCTGGCGCCACTCCAGCCCGACCAGGTAGTGCGCCCCCGCCGCCGTTACCCCCACGCTGACCGCGACCCCGACCAGGGACAGGACGCTCGCCGCCGGCAGGGCCGGCTTGATCTCTTTCCACTTGGTGCCCAGACCACCCTCGGCGAGGATCACGACGAGCGCGGCGTAGCCGATGACCTGGGTCAGCTCGGCGTTGTCGAACACGACATTGCCTATGCCGTCCTGGCCTATCGCTATGCCTATGCCGAGGTAGATGAGCAGGCTGGGAAGACCGCTGCGCGAGGAGACGCGTACCGCCGCTACCGCGACGAGCAGCACGAGCGAGCAGACCAGCAGGAGCTCATTGAGCAGGTGGACGGTCAGCGGGCGGCCCTTTCCCTCATGTGCCCTGACGGAACGTTCCTCCGGAGGCACGTGCGACAAGCAACTTTCGTTACCTTACCTAATCTTTGACGGAGTCTTTACTCGACAACCACATTGTGAAACGCCGCTCCGCCCCTGTCCTCAGGACCGCTACCCCTGGCGGATCACCGGGGGTGGTCCTGCGCCTATGGTTGCTTCCAGCAATCCCAGGACCACCCTGCCCCTCTAAGGACAGCGATGCCCGCCAACTCATCCGGCCCTTCCGTCAAGAAGAAGGGACGACGCGCACGTCTGATCGTGCTCGTCATGGTCCTGGCGCTCTTGGCGGGACTCGGCTACGGGGCGTACTGGAGCGTCGACGGCGTCCGTGCCTCCTATCCCCAGACCACCGGCTCCCTCAAGCTGCCCGGCCTGACCGGGACCGTCGACGTCAAACGCGACGAGCACGGGATTCCGCAGCTCTACGCCGACAACGACGAGGACCTGTTCCGCGCGCAGGGCTTCGTCCACGCGCAGGACCGCTTCTGGGAGATGGACGTCCGCCGCCACATGACCTCCGGGCGGCTCTCCGAGATGTTCGGCTCCGGCCAGGTCGAGACCGACGCCTTCCTGCGCACGCTGGGCTGGCGCCAGGTCGCGCAGGCCGAGTACGACACCAAGCTCTCACCGGAGACGAAGAAGTACCTCCAGGCGTACGCCGACGGGGTCAACGCCTACCTCAAGGGGAAGTCCGGCAAGGACCTCTCCGTGGAGCACGCGGCCCTCAAGCTGACCGGCGACTACACGCCGGAGCCGTGGACGCCGGTGGACTCGGTGGCCTGGCTCAAGGCGATGGCCTGGGACCTGCGCGGCAACATGCAGGACGAGATCGACCGATCGCTGATGGCCGGCAAGCTCACGCCGCAGCAGATCGACGACCTCTACCCGCCGTACCCCTTCGACCGGAACAAGCCGATCGTCGAGGGCGGCTCCGTCGCGGGCGGCAAGTACACGCCCCAGGGCACGGCGGCCGCGGGCGCCACCGGCACGGGCGCCACCGGCACCGGCACCGGTACGGGCTCGACGGGCGGGACGGGCACGGGCACGGGTACGACCACCGGCTCTCAGGCCACCCCGAACGGCGGCATCACCACCGGCCTCGCCGACAACGCCTCCGCCCAGGGCGCGAGCGTCGGCCTGCGTACCCAGCTGTCCTCCCTCGCCAAGACCCTGGACGAGATCCCCGCCATCCTCGGCCCCAACGGCAGCGGAATCGGCTCCAACTCCTGGGTCGTCGCGGGCAAGTACACGACCACCGGCAAGCCGCTGCTCGCGAACGACCCGCACCTCTCGCCGCAGCTGCCCTCCGTCTGGTACCAGATGGGCCTGCACTGCCGTGCGGCCTCGCCCCGGTGCCAGTACGACGTCGCCGGCTTCACCTTCTCCGGCATGCCGGGCGTGGTCATCGGCCACAACGCCGACATCGCCTGGGGCATGACCAACCTCGGCGCCGACGTCACCGACCTCTACCTGGAGCAGATCAAGCCCGACGGCTACGTCTACGACAACAAGGTGGTCCCCTTCACGACCCGTGAGGAGGAGATCAAGGTCGCGGGCGGCAAGAGCAAGCGCATCACGGTCCGCACCACCAACAACGGCCCGCTGATCTCCGACCGCAGCGACGAACTCGCCACCGTCGGCTCCCGCGCCCCGGTCTCCGGCTCCGCACCCGACCGCGGCGACGGCTACGGCGTGGCCCTGCGCTGGACGGCGCTGGACCCGGGCAAGTCGATGGACGCGGTCTTCAAGCTCGACCGCGCCAAGGACTTCGCCGCCTTCCGCGCCGCCGCGCGCGACTTCGAGGTGCCGTCCCAGAACCTGATCTACGCCGACAACAAGGGCCTCAACGGCAACATCGGCTACCAGGCCCCGGGCCGCATCCCGATCCGCGGCGCCGGCGACGGCCGCATGCCGGCGCCCGGCTGGGACCCGAAGTACGCCTGGAAGGGCGGCAAGGACGGCACGACCGGCTACGTCCCCCAGGACGAGATGCCGTACGACCTCAACCCCGCGCGCGGCTACATAGTGACGGCCAACCAGGCCGTGACCGAGAGCGGCACCGCCGCGGGCAAGTACCCGTACGTGCTGACCACCGACTGGGGTTACGGCGCCCGGAGCCAGCGGATCAACGACCTCATCGAGGCGAAGACCAAGGACAACGGCAAGATCTCCACCGACGACATGCGCACCATGCAGATGGACAACAGCAGCGAGATCGCCGCGCTGCTGACCCCGATGCTGGCCAAGATCCCGGTCTCCGACCCGGACGTGCGCTCGGCGCAGAAGCTGCTGGAGGACTGGAACTACACCCAGGAGCCCGACTCGGCGGCGGCCGCCTACTTCAACGCGGTGTGGCGCAACATCCTCAAGCGGGCGTTCGGCGACAAGATGCCGAAGGAGCTGCGCGTCACGAGCAGCTGCATGAACGTCCAGGACAGCGGCAACGGGCCTGCCGACGACCTCGCCGACGTCGTCCGCGAATGCGGCACCCGCGGCGCCGACTCGGCGCAGCCGGACGGTGGAGACCGCTGGTTCGAGGTGGTCCGCCGGCTGGTCAAGGACGAGAAGTCGCCGTGGTGGACGTCGCCCGGCACCGTGCGGGAGAAGGCGACCACGACCCGCGACGAGCTGTTCGCGCGGGCCATGAAGGACGCCCGATGGGAGCTGACCGCCAAGCTCGGCAAGGACCAGTCCACCTGGAGCTGGGGCCGACTGCACCAGCTGACGCTCAAGAACCAGACGATCGGCACCGAGGGCCCCGGCTTCATGCGGTGGCTGTTGAACCGCGGTCCGTGGAACCTGGGCGGCGGCGAGGCCACCGTCAACGCCACCGGCTGGAACGCATCCAGCGGCTACGGGGTCACCTGGGTGCCGTCGATGCGGATGGTCGTCAACCTCAACGACCTCGACAAGTCCCGCTGGATCAACCTGACGGGTGCCTCGGGGCACGCGTACAACGCCCACTACACGGACCAGACCACGCTCTGGGCCAAGGGCGAGCTGCTGGACTGGCCGTTCGGGAAGGCGGCCGTGGACAAGGCCACGGTCGACACCCTGACGCTCAAGCCGTAGCGCCGTAGCGGCGGGCGCTCAGAAGCGGATCACCCCCGACGGGGTGGCCACCGCCCGGACGGGGTGGTCGTGCGGTTCCTCCGGGACCCGCGCGACCACCTCTTCGTCGTAGAGGAGCACCACCAGGGCGGGGTGCGCCCCGGCCCGTTCCAGTCGCTCCAGCACCCTGTCGTACGAGCCCCCGCCGCGGCCGAGCCGCATCCCGCGCGCGTCGACCGCGAGGCCCGGCAGCAGGACGGCGTCCGCCCCGGTCACCGCGTCCGGGCCGAGGGCCGGTCCGGCGGGCTCCAGCAGCGCCATCTTCCCGACGTGCGCGGTCTCGGTGAGACGCCTCGGGCCCTCGTACTCGGCCCAGTCGAGGTCGTTGTCGGGCAGCAGCCGCGGCAGCAGCACCCGTTTCCCGGCGGTCCGCAGCGCGTCCAGCAGGTCGCGGGTGCCGGGTTCCGTGCCGACGGAGACGTACGCCGCCACCGTTGCCGCTCCGGCCAGTTCGGGCAGCGCGAGGGCCGAGCGGGCCAGCGCGCGGGCCGCCGTACGGCGCGACTCGGGGGACCGGGCCCGGCGGGCGGCGAGCAGCTCGCGGCGCAAGGCCGCCTTCTCGGCCACGCGGGCCGGCCTGTCGTCGGACGGGTCCGACCGGTTGTCTACCACAGCTGAATCAGATTTCCTTCCGAATCGCCGCAGACCGGGAGCTTCTCCCCGGAATCTGACCTGGCGTGTCCGCGTAACCCACTATCGTTCTGCGCATGAATCAGTTGCACCCCGTGATCAAGAAGGCCGTCATCCCGGCCGCGGGCCTCGGCACTCGCTTCCTTCCGGCGACCAAGGCAACCCCGAAGGAAATGCTTCCGGTCGTGGACAAGCCCGCCATCCAATACGTGGTCGAAGAGGCCGTCTCGGCGGGACTCGACGACGTACTCATGATCACAGGACGTAACAAGCGCGCCCTCGAAGACCACTTCGACCGCAACTACGAGCTGGAGTCCGCCCTCATCGCCAAGGGCGACGACGACCGGCTCAAGAAGGTCCAGGAATCCAGCGACCTGGCCACCATGCACTACGTCCGCCAGGGCGACCCGCGCGGCCTCGGCCACGCCGTGCTGTGCGCCGAGCCGCACGTCGGCGACGAGCCCTTCGCGGTCCTGCTCGGCGACGACCTGATCGACCCCCGCGACCCGCTGCTGCGCCAGATGGTCGATGTCCACGGCCGCACCGGCGGCACCGTCATCGCCCTGATGGAGGTCGACCCGGCCAACGTGCACCTCTACGGTTGCGCCGCCATCGAGCCGACCGACCAGGCGGACGTCGTGCGGATCACCGGACTCGTCGAGAAGCCGGAGCCGGCGGACGCCCCCAGCAACTACGCGGTCATCGGACGCTATGTCCTCAACCCCGCGATCTTCGGCATACTGCGGGAGACCGAGCCGGGCCGCGGCAACGAGATCCAACTGACCGACGCCCTGCAGAAGCTTGCCGCCGACGAGAGCGTGGGCGGCCCGGTGCACGGCGTGGTCTTCCGGGGCCGCCGCTACGACACCGGGGACCGCGGTGACTACCTGCGGGCCATCGTCCGACTCGCCTGCGAGCGGGAGGACCTCGGCCCCGAGTTCCGTACCTGGCTTCACCGTTACGTCACGGAGGAGATGTAGCACCTTGAGCAGCCCCGACGCACCGCAGGACACCGGCCCGCACCGGCTGTGGTCGGTGGACGAGCACCTCGCGGACGTCCTCGCCGCCGTCCGGCCGCTGGAGCCCATCGAACTCCAGCTGCTCGACGCCCAGGGCTGTGTCCTGGTCGAGGACGTCACCGTGCCCGTCGCCCTGCCGCCCTTCGACAACAGCTCCATGGACGGTTACGCCGTCCGGGTGGCCGACGTCCAGGGGGCGAGCGAGGAGTTCCCCGCGGTGCTGACGGTGATCGGTGACGTCGCGGCGGGCAGCGGTGAGCTGCCCACCGTCGGCCCCGGCCAGGCCGCCCGCATCATGACCGGCGCCCCGCTGCCGCCCGGCGCGGAGGCCGTCGTGCCGGTCGAGTGGACCGACGGCGGCACGGGGGGCGGCGCCGCCTCGGGGATGACCCCGGCCAGCGCGGCGCCCGAGGGCGCGGGCGGTGAGGTACGGGTGCACCGCGCCGCCGAGGCCCGGGCGCACGTCCGCTCGCGCGGCAGCGACGTACAGGCCGGGGACCTGGCGCTGGCCGCCGGCACGGTGCTCGGCCCGCCGCAGATCGCGCTGCTGGCCGCCATCGGGCGGGGCAGCGTCCGGGTCCGGCCGCGGCCCCGGGTGGTCGTCCTGTCCACCGGCAGCGAACTCGTCCAGCCGGGGGAGCCGCTCACCGCCGGGGCCATCTACGACTCCAACAGCTTCGCCCTCGCGGCCGCCGCGCGGGACGCCGGGGCCATCGCCTACCGGGTCGGCGCCGTCGCCGACGACGCGGACACGCTGCGCGCCACCATCGAGGACCAGCTCGTCCGGGCCGACCTGCTGGTCACCACGGGCGGGGTCAGCGTCGGCGCGTACGACGTGGTCAAGGAGGCGCTGACGGCCGTCTCCACCGGCTCCGACGAGGTGGCCGGCGGCGGGATCGACTTCCGCAAGCTGGCCATGCAGCCGGGCAAGCCGCAGGGCTTCGGCACCATCGGCCCCGACCACACCCCGCTGCTGGCGCTGCCCGGCAACCCGGTGTCGTCCTATGTCTCCTTCGAGCTGTTCGTGCGCCCCGCCATCCGGGCGCTGATGGGCCTGCCCGACGTCAGCCGTCCGGCCGTTCGGGCGGTGCTGAAGGCGGACCGGGCGATCGGCTCCCCGGCCGGGCGCCGCCAGTTCCTGCGCGGCGCGTACGACGCGGAGACCGGGACGGTCAGCCCGGTCGGCGGTACGGGGTCCCACCTGATCGCGGCCCTGGCGCACGCCGACTCGCTGATCGTCGTACCGGAGGACGTGACCGCGGTGGAGCCGGGGGCCGAGCTCGAAGTGGTCCTGCTCGGCTGAGGACCGCCGGGTGCGGGTAGCGTGTTGCACCACACAGGCCCTTGCGGGGCCCGGAGCGGGAGCGGCACGAACCTATGGCAGCGTTTTCCCGGGGGGAGTCCCCCCGACCCCCTCAGCACAGCAGGCTGACGCACATCGACGAGGCCGGGGCGGCCCGGATGGTCGACGTCTCGGCGAAGGACGTCACCACCCGGACCGCCCGCGCCAGTGGGCGCGTCCTCGTCTCCCCCCGGGTGATCGAGCTGCTGCGGGGCGAGGGCGTACCGAAGGGCGACGCCCTCGCCACCGCGCGGATCGCCGGGATCATGGGGGCGAAGAAGACCCCCGACCTGATCCCGCTCTGCCACCCGCTGGCCGTCTCCGGGGTGAAGGTCGACCTGTCGGTCGCCGACGACGCCGTGGAGATCCTGGCCACCGTCAAGACGACCGACCGCACCGGCGTGGAGATGGAGGCGCTGACCGCGGTCGCCGTCGCCGGGCTCACCGTCATCGACATGGTCAAGGCCGTCGACAAGGGCGCCGTCATCACGGACGTCCGGGTGGAGGAGAAGACCGGCGGCAAGTCCGGCGACTGGAGCCGGACGTGAACGCCCCGCGCGGCGGCGAGGCGTTCAGCCACAGCCACGTCCCGCCGGTGTCGGGCGAGGCGTGGACGGCCGAACCGGGCGCCGGCGAGCCCGTACGCGAGCTGCGCGCGCTGGTGGTCACCGCCTCGAACCGCGCCTCGGCGGGCGTCTACGCCGACAAGGGCGGCCCGCTGCTCGCCGACGGGCTCGGCCGGCTCGGATTCGC
This sequence comes from Streptomyces sp. NPDC058279, assembly GCF_042881255.1. Taxonomy (NCBI): domain Bacteria; kingdom Bacillati; phylum Actinomycetota; class Actinomycetes; order Kitasatosporales; family Streptomycetaceae; genus Streptomyces; species Streptomyces sp. NPDC058279. The sequence goes on from NZ_JBHVYA010000019.1 coordinate 31,417, forward strand.
CGTGGACGGGCCGCGCGTGGTGCCGGACGGAGATCCCGTCGAGGAGGCGCTGCGCGAGGGCGTGGCCGCCGGGTACGACGTCATCCTGACCACCGGCGGCACCGGCCTCTCGCCGACCGACCGCACTCCCGAGGCCACCGCGCGGGTACTGGACTACGAGGTTCCCGGCATCCCGCAGGCCATCCGCGCCGAGGGCCTGACGAAGGTGGCGACGGCCGCGCTGTCGCGGGGCCTGGCGGGCGTGACGGGCCACACCCTGATCGTGAACCTGCCCGGTTCGACGGGCGGCGTGCGCGACGGACTCGCGGTGCTGGAGCGCATCCTGGCGCACGCCGTCGATCAGATCCGGGGCGGCGATCACCCCAGACCGTCCGGGAGCGCGAGCTGAACGGCCCGTCCTGGCCCGTGGTACTGACGGACGGCGATGTCACCCTCCGTCCGATAAAGCTGCGCGACCAGCGGGCGTGGCGCGAGGTCAACCGCCGCAACCGCGACTGGCTGCGGCCGTGGGAGGCCACGATCCCGCCGCCCGCGCCGTGGGGGCCGGTGATCCACCGGCCGACGTACCGTCAGATGGTGCGGCACCTGCGGGCGGAGGCGAACGCGGGGCGGATGCTGCCGTTCGTCATCGAGTACCAGGGGCGGTTGGTCGGCCAGTTGACGGTCGCCGGGATCACCTGGGGGTCGATGTGCGCGGCACACGTGGGCTATTGGGTGGACCGGGACGTCGCGGGCCGCGGGGTGATGCCGACGGCCGTCGCGCTCGCGGTGGACCACTGCTTCGCGAAGGTCGGGCTGCACCGGATCGAGGTGTGCATCCGGCCGGAGAACGGCCCGAGCCGCCGGGTGGTGGAGAAGCTCGGGTTCCGCGAGGAGGGGCTGCGGCCGCGCTACCTGCACATCGACGGGGCCTGGCGGGACCACCTCGTGTTCGCGCTCACGGCGGAGGAGGTGCCGGAGGGGCTGTTGCGCCGCTGGCGCCGTTCGCAGGGCAGCCAGGGGCTTCCGAAATAGCGAAAATCGCAAAGGCGTTCGAATTCGTGGCCGATTCGTCCATAACCTGATCCGAAGAATCACAAAAAAAGTCCGTGATATCAGCGAGATCGCGCGACACGCCGGCTCAATTGGCCGATACCCGCGGCCGCGCCCCTCTACGGTGTGGAGTGTGAGCAGCAGCGGCCTCATCTACGCAGTCATTGTCGGGGCCTGGGCCGCCTACTTGGTGCCCATGTGGCTCCGGAGGCAGGACGAGCTGAACGAGGCCCGTCCGACGGAACGCTTCTCCACTGCCATCCGGCTGCTTTCCGGCCGGGCGGGAATGGAGCGCCGTTACGCCAAGGGACTGCGTGAGCGCGGTGCCGAAGAGGTGGAAGTCCAGCCCCACGCGGACCCGGACGCGGCGACGGAAACGGTGAATTCCGTGGACGCCGACGCCCGGGCTTTCGTCGTGCCCCCGACCAGGGCGGAACCGAGGTCGGCCGGCGCGCAGCGGGCGGAGCGGGCCCGGCGCGAGCAGCGCCTCCAGGTCCTCGCCCGGCGCAGGCGCACCACCGCGCTGCTCTTCCTGATCTTCACCCTGGGGGCGGTGGTCGCCGCGGTCGGCGGCCTGCGCTTCCTGTGGGTGCCGGCCGTTCCCGCGCTGCTGCTGAGCGCGTACATCGTGCACCTGCGGGTCCAGGAGCGGCGTCGCTACGAGTTCACCATGGACCGCCGGCGCGCGGAGGCGGCCGCCCGGCGGCTGCGCGAACACCACTCGCGCCGCCGGGAGTCCGAGGCGGAGGCCGGCGCCGAACCGGACCCCGCGCCCCCGGTGTCCCCGCAGGAGGCGGGGCGGCGCGCGGTGGTGGAGCAGACCGACCACGCCGAGTGGGTGGACCAGCAGCGCGAACGCGAGCGGGGTCCGGCGCGGGGTGACAGCTGGGAGCCGGTCCCGGTCCCGCTGCCGACCTACGTGACGGCCCCGGTCGCCCCCCGAGCCACCGGCCCGGCGGCCCCCGACGCCTGGAGCGCGACCCGCTCCAGCACCGCCGAGCCGACGGAACCCCGCCTGCGGGCCCAGCCGGGCCCCCCGAAGGCCGCGGCGGAACCGAAGCAGCCGGCCACCCCCCGCCCCCGCGGCCGGGACCGCGGCCGGACCCCGCTCTTCGACCAGTACGAGGGCGAGTCCCGCCCGCGCGCCGCGAACGAGTGATCGGTGACCTGCGCGGACGCTCCCGACAACCGGTTTTGGAGCACCCGCGCGGGGATGCTAATGTTTCACACGTCGCAAGGGCCTGTGGCGCAGTCTGGTAGCGCACCTCGTTCGCATCGAGGGGGTCTGGGGTTCAAATCCCCACAGGTCCACAAACGACAGTTCCCGGGTAGCTCCCGAGAACGTCATGAGATCCCGCCCGGTCGCAAGACCGGGCGGGATCTTCTGCGTTGCGGACCGGGTCGTCCCCCGACCGACCGCCCTCGGCGAGCACGCGATCGGCCCGTCGAGTTCCTCGTCGGGGACCCGGTCCAGCGCGCCGCGGACGAGGGGCAGCGGGTCAGCGGGTCAGCGGCTTGGACATGCAGATGCTGGACGCGTAGGCGCGGTAGTAGCCGAACTTGGGGCAGTTCGCGTAGCCCGAGGAGCCGTAGAGGGCTATCGCCTCCGGCTGTTGGTCGCCGGTTTCGAGGACCATGCGGCGGCGGCCGGCCGTGCGGGCGTCGGCTTCGAGGAGGGCGAGGATGCGGCGGGCCAGGCCCAGGCCACGGGCCTCCGGGACGACGTACATGCGCTTGAGTTCCGCGTCGCCGTCGAGGTAGCCCTCCGGGCTCGCGTCCCGGGCGCGCCAGCCGCCGCTCGCGACCGGGGCGTCCGATGTGTCGTACGCCACGAGGTACAGGCCGCCGGGCGGGGCGAACATCGCCGGGTCGAGGACGGTGGCGTCGCCCTCGCCCTCGTAGCGGGCCTGGTATTCGAGCTGGACCTGGTCGTTGAGCTTGACCGCGTCCGGGTGGTCGTACGGCACGGCGCGGAGGGTTATCCCGTGAGACATCGGAACATCGTACGGAACGCTCCCGCTATCGTGCGGGGATGCTCACCGTGACCACCGTGAATGTGAATGGGATCCGCGCCGCCGCGAAGAAGGGCTTCGTCGAGTGGCTCGCCGGATCCGACGCCGACGTCGTGTGCCTCCAGGAGGTACGGGCCGAGGAGGCGCAGATTCCGGTGGAGGCACGCGAGCCCGAGGGCTGGCACACCGTGTTCGCGCCGGCCGCCGTCAAGGGGCGGGCCGGGGTCGCGCTCTACACGCGCCGGGCGCCCGAGCGGGTGCGGATCGGCTTCGGGAGCGCCGAGTTCGACGACTCCGGCCGGTACGTCGAGGTGGACCTGCCGGGGGTGACCGTGGCGAGCCTGTACCTGCCGTCCGGGGAGGCCGGGACCGCGAAGCAGGACGAGAAGTACCGGTTCATGAAGGAGTTCCTGGACCACCTCGCCGAGCTGAAGGTGCGGGCCGCCGCCGACGGGCGCGAGGTGGTGGTCTGCGGTGACTGGAACATCTGCCACCAGGAAGCCGACCTCAAGAACTGGAAGACCAACCGCAAGAACGCCGGGTTCCTGCCCGAGGAGCGGGAGTGGCTCGGCAAGGTCTACCGCGAAGCCGGCTACGTCGACGTGGTGCGGGTGTTGCACCCGGACACCGACGGGCCCTACTCCTGGTGGTCCTACCGCGGCCGGGCCTTCGACAACGACGCCGGCTGGCGCATCGACCTCCAGGTCGCCACCCCCGGGCTCGCGGAGCGGGCCGTGAAGGCGTGGGTGGAGCGGGCCGAGACGCACCCCGAGCGGTGGTCCGACCACGCCCCGGTGACGGTCGTCTACGCCTCGGGTTCCCGACCCCCGCGCTCCTGACCGCCGGAGGCCGGCGAGCGGTCCATCGCCATGGTGAGCTCCGCCTCGACCACGCTCTTCGCGAGCGGCCGCAGCCGGGGCAGCGCGTCCTCGTCCGCCAGGTGCGTGGAGATCAGCTCCGTGAAGAGGGCCGCGAGGGCGTCGGCGTGCTCGCGCACCCGGCGCCCCGTCTCCAACACCGCCGCCAGCGGGACGCCCTCGCGGACCAACGCCGAGGAGACCTCCAGCAGGCGGCGGCTGACGTGCACGATCTCGTCGCCGTCGACGGCGAGGTAGCCGAGGTCCAGGGCGGCCGCCAGGTTCTCCGGGGTGACCTCCCCCTCGAAGTAGTCGGCCAGCGCCTCCGGCGTCAGGCGTACGGGGGTCTCCTCGGACCAGCCGATGCCCAGCAGTTCGCCGAGTTGGCCGACGTCGCGGCCGTTCTCGAAGGCGGCCGTCAGCTCGGCGATCCCGCCGAGGGTGTGGCCGCGTTCCAAGAGGGCGGCGATGGTGCGCAGCCGGGCGAGGTGGTGCTCGTCGTACCAGGCGATCCGACCATCGCGGCGGGGTGGCGGCAGGAGCTTGCGCTCACGGTAGAAGCGCAGGGTGCGCACCGGGATGCCGGCCGCCTCGGCCAGCTCCTCCGTACGGTATTCGCGTGTCTTTTCTTCCGCCACATGCGCAGCGTAGGGCGTACCCGGGGTAACTTTCCCGCCGCGACCCCTACCCATGGGTACGGGGCTGCTCTACCCTCCCGATTGTGCCAGTGATTGCTGGCAGTGTTCGGTGACGGTGCGGCTGGGACAGTGGAAGCGGAAGGCGGGCGGGCATGGGCGGCATGGACGGGCGCGAACACGTGCGGGTGGCGGTGATCGGCTCCGGGTTCGGCGGGTTGGGCGCGGCGGTACGGTTGCGGCGCGAGGGGATCACCGACTTCGTCGTACTGGAACGGGCCGACTCCGTCGGCGGGACGTGGCGCGACAACAGCTATCCCGGGTGCGCGTGCGACGTTCCCTCGCACCTCTACTCGTTCTCCTTCGCGCCGAATCCGGACTGGCCCCGGACCTTCTCCCGGCAGCCGGCGATCCGCGCGTACCTGGAGCACGTCGCCGACACCTTCGGGCTGCGCCCGCACATCCGGCTGAACTCCGAGGTGCGGATGATGCGCTGGGACGCCGACGAGCTGCGCTGGGAGATCGAGACCTCCGCCGGCGACCTGACCGCCGACGTGGTGGTGTCGGCGACCGGGCCGCTGTCCGACCCGAAGACGCCGGAGATCCCGGGGCTGGCCGAGTTCCCCGGCAAGGTCTTCCACTCCGCCCGCTGGGACCACGACTACGACCTGCGCGGCAAGCGCGTCGCGATGATCGGCACCGGTGCCTCGGCCATCCAGATCGTCCCCGCCATCGCCCCCGACGTGGAGCGCCTCACGCTGTTCCAGCGCACCCCGCCGTGGGTGATGCCGCGCACGGACCGGGCGATCTCCGCCGTCGAGCGCCGGCTGCACCGGCAACTGCCCTTCACCCGCGCCGCCCGGCGCGGACTGCTGTGGGGCATCCGCGAACTCCAGGTCAGCGCCTTCACCAAGCGGCCCAACCAACTCGGGCTGATCGAGTCCCTGGCGAAGGCCAACATGGCGCGCTCGATCAAGGACCCGGAGCTACGGGCCAAGCTGACCCCCTCGTACCGGATCGGCTGCAAGCGGATCCTGCTCTCCAGCGAGTACTACCCGGCGCTCGCCCGGCCGAATGTGGACCTGGTCGCCTCCGGGCTGACGGAGATCCGCGGGAACACGCTGATCGCGGCGGACGGGACCGAGACCGAGGTCGACGCGATCGTCTTCGGCACCGGCTTCCACGTCACGGACATGCCGATCGCCGACCGGGTGGTGGGCGCGGGCGGCGAGACGCTCGCGGACGCGTGGAAGGACGGGATGCAGGCGCTGCGCGGGGCGACGGCGGCGGGCTTCCCCAACTGGATGACGATCATCGGTCCCAACACCGGGCTCGGCAACAGCTCCATGATCTTGATGATCGAGTCGCAGCTCAACTACATGGCGGACTACCTGCGCCAGTTGGACGTGCTCGGAGGCCGGGTCGCCCTCGCCGCCCGGCCCTCGGCGGTGGGCGCCTGGAACCGACACGTCCAGGAGCGGATGAAGCGCACGGTGTGGAACACCGGCGGCTGCACCAGTTGGTACCTGGACGCCAACGGCCGCAACACGACGGTCTGGCCGGGCACCACCGGCGAGTTCCGGCGCGAGACGCGCTCGGTCGACCTCGCGGAGTACGAGGTCGTACGCGTGCGGCGCCGGGAGCGGGAGCGCGTCGCCGCCGAGGCGGCCGTCCCCGCGCCCGCGGCGCCGCCGGCCGCCGCGCCCGCCACCGTCGAGGAGGGCGCGGCATGAGGCGCCCCGCGTACGTCACCTCCGGCCGGTACGCGCCCCCGGCGGCCCGGCGCGAGCTGGTCGCGGTCTCCGCCGACGGGGCCCGGCTGCACGTCGAGGTCCACGGCGACGAGGACGCCCCGCCCGTGGTGCTGTCCCACGGCTGGACCTGCTCCACCGCGTTCTGGGCCGCGCAGGTACGGGACCTGGCCGAGGACCACCGGGTCATCGCCTACGACCAGCGCGGGCACGGCCGCAGCCCCGCCGGCCGGTGGTACACCACCGGCGCGCTCGCCGACGACCTCGTCGCGGTCCTGGAGGCCACCCTCGCCCCCGGTGAACGGGCGGTCGTCGCGGGCCACTCCATGGGCGGCATGACGATCATGGCCGCCGCCGGGCGGCCCGGGTTCACCGAGCACGTCGCGGCCGCCCTGCTGTGCAGCACCGGCAGCGCACGGCTGGTCGCGGAGGCGCTGGTCCTGCCGGTGCGCGCCGGGCGCGCGCGGACCCGTATCACCGGCGCGATCCTCGGATCCCGCGCCCCCCTCGGGCCCGTCACGCCCCTGGGCAAGCGGGTCCTGAGGTACGCCACCATGGGTCCCCGTGCCACGGCCGACCAGATCGAGGCGTGTGCCCGCATCGTCCACGGTTGCCCCACCGCCGTCCGGCACGCCTGGTCGCAGGTGCTCGCCGGGCTGGACCTGGAGGCGAACCTGGCCGCGCTGACCGTGCCCACCGCCGTCGTCGGCGGCACCGCCGACCGCCTGACCCCGATGTCGCACGCACGCGCCCTCGCCGCCGCGCTGCCCGACTGCGCCGGTCTCACCGAGCTGCCCGGTGCGGGCCACATGACCCCGATCGAGGCGCCGGAAGCCGTCGCCCGGGTGATCCGCGAACTGACCGCCCGGCTCCCGGCGCCCCACCGACCCGCCGGCGCCCCCCTCGCCACCGCCCCGCTCGACACCACCCCGAAGGAGAAGACGCCGTGAGCGCTCGCAGGAGTCTGGAAGGCCAGGTCGCCGTCGTCACCGGCGCCGCCCGCGGGGTCGGTGAGCTGCTGGCCCGGAAGCTGTCCGCGCGGGGGGCGAAGGTCGCCCTGGTCGGGCTGGAGCCGGAGGCCCTCAAGGAGGTCTCCGAACGGCTGCACACCGACAGCGCCCACTGGCACGCCGATGTCACCGACCACGAGGCCATGGCCCGGGTCGCGCAGGAGGTCAAGCAGCGCTTCGGCAAGGTGGACGTCGTCGTCGCCAACGCGGGCGTGGCCGCCGGCGGGCCGTTCGTCGACTCCGACCCGGACGCCTGGCGCCGGGTGATCGAGGTGAACCTGATCGGCGGGGCCGTGACCGCCCGCGCGTTCCTGCCCGTACTGACGGAGAGTCGCGGCTACTTCCTCCAGATCGCCTCCCTCGCGGCGATCACCCCGGCGCCGATGATGACGGCGTACTGCGCCTCCAAGTCGGGGGTCGAGGCGTTCGCGCACTGCCTGCGCGCCGAGGTCGGCTACAAGGGCGTCAAGGTGGGCGTCGGTTACCTCTCCTGGACCGACACCGACATGGTGCGCGGCGCCGACCGGGACGAGGTCATGCGGGAGTTGCGCGGGCGGCTGCCGTGGCCGGCGAACCGCACGTACCCGCTGGGCCCGGCCGTCGACCGGATCGTGGCCGGTATCGAGCGGCGCTCGCCGCACGTGTACGCGCAGTGGTGGCTGCGCGGCATGCAGGGCGTACGGGGCTACCTGCCGGCGGTCATAGCGGCCGGCGGGCAGCGGGAGATGCGGCGCTTCGAGCCGCGGCTGGCCGGTGTGTCCCGTGGACTGGTCGGCGCCGGCGGAGCCGCCGACGAGCAGGAGCGGACGGCGGGCACCCCGCGCAGCTGATTCGACATGCGGCCTGCGTCCGCCCGTGCGAGTGTGGTCGATGCCCGACCACCGAGACCCCGCACGGAGTGGACAGCATGGGTATCAAGGACCGGTCCCGGGACGGGACGGACGAACCCGACGAGGCCCGGCAGCCGGAGCGGGACGAGGCGGCGCGGCGCGGCGGCCCCGCCCAGGACGGGCCGGCCCGGGCCGAGAAGGGCCGCGGGCGGCGCCGGACGGACGGCGTCCGCGGCGAGTTCGACGACGACTGGGACTAGGTCCTGGCGGGACGCCTTCGAGGCGCAGCGAGGGGCGCGGCCCGTTTCGACGGGTCGCGCCCCTCGCGTCCGCGCGGACGCCTACGGCCTCGGCGGGAGCTTCGGCCGGCGCAGGTCCGGGACGTCCTCGTAACCGGGCGGGACCGCCGCCGGGTCCTGCTCCAGCAGCTCCAGCGCCAGTTCGACGGCGTCGTCCAACTGCGCGTACCGCCCCTCCGCCCAGTCGAGCGGGGTGCGCAGGATCGCCAGGTCCGGCTCCACGCCGTGGTTCTCCACCGACCAGCCGTACTCCGGGAACCACGCCGCGTTCATCGGCACGGTGATCACCGTCCCGTCGCCCAGGGTGTGCCGGCCGGTCATCCCGACCACCCCGCCCCAGGTGCGCTGGCCGACGACCGGCCCCAGCCCCAGCAGCTTGAAGGCCGCCGTGATCATGTCGCCGTCCGAGGAGGTCGCCTCGTCGGCCAGTGCCACGATCGGCCCCCGCGGCGCGTTGGAGGCGTACGACACCGGCTCCGCGTTCCGGGTGAGGTCCCAGCCGAGGATGGAGCGGGTCAGCTTCTCCACCACCAGCTCGCTGATGTGCCCGCCCGCGTTGCCGCGGACGTCCACGATCAGCGCGGGCCGTGACATCTCCATCCGCAGGTCGCGGTTGAACTGGGCCCAGCCCGAGCCGCCCATGTCGGGGATGTGCAGGTAGCCGCACTTGCCGCCGCTGAGCTCCCGGACCACCGCCCGCCGCTTGGACACCCAGTCCTGGTAGCGCAGCGGCCGTTCGTCGATGAGCGGGACGACCGCGACCCGGCGGGCGGGGCCCTCGCCCTCGGCCGGTTCGAAGGTCAGCTCCACCGTGGTGCCGCCCGCCGCGGACAGCAGCGGGTACGGCCCCGCCACCGGATCGACCGGGCGGCCGTCGACGTGGGTGAGGACCGCGCCCTCGCGGATGCCGGTGCCGGCGAGCGGGGAGCGGGCCTTGGAGTCCGACGACTCGCCGGGCAGGATGCGCGAGACGGTCCAGGCCCCGTCGCGCGGGACGAGGTTGGCGCCGAGCAGGCCGATGGCCCGCTGGTAGTGCGGGGGCCCCTCGTTGCGGCGGGCGGGGGACACGTACGCGTGCGAGGTGCCGAGTTCGCCGAGCACCTCGCGCATCAGGTCCGCGAACTCGTCGGGGGAGGCGACCCGTTCGACCAGGGGGCGGTACTGGCGCAGCACCCCGTCCCAGTCGATGCCGCACATGTCCGGCTCCCAGAAGTAGGCGCGGATCAGCCGGCCCGCCTCCTCGAAGGCCTGGCGCCATTCGGCGGCCGGGTCGACCTCGTGCAGGATGCGCCGCAGGTCCAGGTAGACGGTGGAGTCGCTGTCGCCCGACTCGGTCGCCGGGACCGCCCGCAGGTCGCCGTCGTCGTTGACGACCAGCCGGGTGCCGTCGCCGCTGACCGCGAACCAGTCCAGTCCGGAGGCCAGTTCGGTCTTGCGCGCCTTGGTGATGTCGAAGTATTCCAGCGTCGGTTTGCCCGTCATGTCCGCCGGGTTCGCGAAGGTCTCGCCGAGCGCGCCGGAGATCGGCCAGCGCAGCCAGACCAGCCCGCCGCCGTGCACCGGGAAGAGGGCGGAGTACTTCGACGCCGACACCGGGAAGGGCGTCACCCGGCTCTCCAGCCCCTCGACCTCCACGATCACCGCGCCGTCGCCCTCGCCGGACTCGCCCTCCACCGGGTCCAGTCCACCGGCGGCGGGCCGGCCGTCGGGGGTGAACGCGAACGGCGAGGGGGTGGCCGAGGACAGCGGGACCAGGTACGGGCGGCAGCCCAGCGGGAAGGACAGGTCGCCGGTGTGCACGTCGTACACCGGGTCGAAGCCGCGCCAGGACAGGAAGGCGAGGTAGCGGCCGTCCCGGGTGAAGACCGGGTTCTCGTCCTCGAAGCGGCCGTTGGTGACGTCGACGACCGTGTGCGGGCCGGGGCCGGAGATCCGCGCCATCTTGATCTGGCGCAGCGAACGCCCGATGCCGGGGTGCGACCAGGTCAGCCAGCAGCCGTCGGGGGAGAACGCCAGGTCGTTGACGGGCCCGTTGGCGGACCGGATCAGCTCGGTGACCTCCCCGTCGGACTCCTCGGTGGCGTCGATGAGGAGCAGCCGTCCGTCGTTGGAGGCGATGGCGAGGCGCTCGCCGTCCGGGTCGGACAGCAGTTCCAGGACGCGGCCGAGCTTCCCGGAGGCCAGCCGGCGCGGTTGCCGGGGCCCGGAGGCGCGGGGCAGGTAGCCGATCTCGATGGCGTCCTCGCCCTCGGCGTCCGTCACGTACGCGACCTGCCCGGCGCCGCCGAGCATCTCGGGCAGCCGCACCCGTACGCCCGGGGTGTCGGCGATGGTGCGGGCCGGGCCGTCGCGGTGGGTGAGCCAGTACAGGCTGCCGCGTACGACGACGGCGCTGGCCCGCCCGGTCGTGTCGACGGAGAGCGAGTCGACGTGGCTGGCGGCCGGGACCTGGTACGTGCGCCGGCCGGCGCGCGGGCCGCCGAGGCGGACGTCGAGCTTGCGGGGGGAGGCGTCGGCGGCCAGGGAGTCGACGAGCCAGAGGTCGCCCGCGCACTGGTAGACGACCCGGGCGCCGTCGCTGGAGGCGTGCCGGGCGTAGAACTCCTCGTGGTCGGTGTGGCGCCGCAGGTCGGTGCCGTCGGGCAGGCAGGAGTAGAGGTTGCCGATCCCCTCGTGGTCGGAGAGGAAGGCGATCCGGCCGTCCACGAACATGGGGGAGTCGAGGTGGCCCTCGATGTCCTCCAGCAGCCGGGTGCCGTGCAGCCAGAGCCGGCCGGTGGCGCCGCCCCGGTAGCGCTTCCAGGCCGCCGGCTCGTGCGGCGGCTTGCCGGTGAGCAGGAGGGTGCGCCGCTCGGGGGAGCCGTTGCCGTTCGGGACGTCGTGGACGGCGATGTCGGAGACCGGGCCCCAGGGAAGCCGGCGGCCGGGGCTGCCGTCGGTGGGCAGGCAGTAGGCCCAGGAGTAGTAGGAGAAGGGCTGGCCGTGCGAGGAGACGGCCAGGATGTCGCTGCGGCCGTCCTTGTCCGGCGGGGCCCAGCCGCAGACCCGGGTGTCGGTGGAGCCCCAGTAGCTCAGTCTGCGGGCGGGGCCGCCGGCGACGGGGGCGAGGTGGATCTCGGGGTCGAGGCTGCGCCAGGTGGTGAAGGCGATGTGACGTCCGTCGGGGGAGAAGCGCGGGTGCCCGACCCGCGTCCGGTCGACGGTGATGCGCCAGGCCCGTCCGGCGTCGGCGCCGGGCGGCACGAGGGGCGCCACCCAGAGGTCGTCTTCGGTGGCGAAGCACAGGAGGTCGTCGTGTAGGTGCGGGTATCGGAGGTACGCGCCGTCGTGACTCACCCCCCAATGCTTTCCGCGCGGAGGGGCCCTGGCAACTCGTACAGGTGATCCATGCCACGCCGGCATCGAAACGGAACGGTTTCGTTTCGATGGCGGCGGGGGTATGGTCTGAGGAGTACGAAACGGTTTCGTTCGGATGGGAGGCGTGGAGATGACCGAAGAGGGTTCGTCACGACGCACCCGGATCAGCCCCGAACGGGAAGCCGAACTCCACGGGGCGGTCCTCGACCTCCTGCGCGAGGTCGGCTACGAGGCGTTGACCATGGACGCGGTCGCCGCCCGTACGAAGTCCAGCAAGGCGACCCTCTACCGCCAGTGGGGGAGCAAGCCCGAACTGGTCGCGAAGGCCCTGCGGTGCACCCAGCCGGTCTCCCTCCGGGAGATCGACACCGGCAGCCTGCGCGGGGACCTGGCCCTCATGGTCGAGCACTCCGACGACGCGCAGATGGCCAAGGACACCGCCCTGATGCGGGGCCTGGCCCACGCCGTCCACGAGAGCCCCGAGCTCCACAAGGCGCTGCGGGACCTGCTGGTGGACCCCGAGATCAACGGCCTGCAGGTGATGCTGCGGCGCGCGGTGGACCGCGGGGAGATCGAACCGGACTGTCCGGCCCTCGACTTCGTACCGCACATGCTCATCGGGGCGTTCATCGCGCTCCCGCTGATCGAGGACCGCTCGGTCGACCGGGCTTTCCTCGCCTGCTTCATCGACGCCGTGGTGTTCCCCGCCCTCGGCGTCTGATCCTCCCCCCGCCCTCCCCGGGGCGGGTCCGCTGCTCCTGACACGCCGCTCTCGTCGTCGGGCCGGCTCTCCATGCCCTCGGGGGGTGCCTGACGGCGCCCCCACCCATTCCACGACCCGAACGGGAGAACCACCGACGTGGCCACCTTCCTCTACCGACTCGGCAGGGGCGCCTTCCGGCGCCGTCGCTTCGTCGCCCTCGTCTGGGTGGCACTGCTGTTCGCCGCCGGCTTCGGCGCGGCGTCGGCGTCCGCCCCCACCTCAGGCTCGTTCTCCATACCCGGCACGGAGGCCCAGAAGGCCTTCGACCTGCTGGAGCAGCGCTTCCCGGGCATGACCGCCAACGGCGCGACCGCCCGCATCGTCATCAAGGCGCCGGACGGCGCCAAGGTCACCGACCCGGCTCCCAAGGCCCAGGTCGAGAAGATCGTCTCCGGCCTCAAGGGCGGCGCCGGCGCCGACCAGATCGCCTCGGTCGACGACCCGTACCAGTCCAAGGCGATCAGCCAGGACTCGCGTACCGCCTACATCAGCGCCAAGTACAAGGTCAGCGGCATGGAGCTGACCGACGCGACCCGCGACGCGCTCAAGGAGTCCGGCCAGGCCGCCCAGGCCGCCGGGCTGACCGTCGAGATCGGCGGTGACGCGCTGATGACGGCTCCCGAGACCGGCTCCGGCGAGGTCATCGGCATCCTGATCGCCGCCGTCGTCCTGGTCGTCACCTTCGGCTCGCTGATCGCGGCCGGACTGCCGCTGCTGACCGCGCTGATCGGCGTGGGCATCGGCGTCTCCTCGATCACGGCGCTCGCCAACGTGCTGGACCTCGGCTCCACCACCTCGACCCTGGCGATGATGATCGGCCTCGCCGTCGGCATCGACTACGCCCTCTTCATCGTCTCCCGCTACCGCGTGGAGCTCGCCGAGGGCCGCGAGCGCGACGAGGCCGCGGGCCGGGCCGCCGGAACCGCCGGCTCCGCCGTGGTGTTCGCCGGCCTGACCGTGGTCATCGCCCTGGTGGGCCTGGCCGTCGTCAACATCCCGATGCTGACGAAGATGGGCTTCGCGGCGGCCGGCACCGTCGTCATCGCGGTGCTCGTCGCCCTGACCCTGGTCCCCGCCATCCTCGGCTTCGCGGGCAAGAAGGTCCTGCCGGCCGGCACCAAGAGCAGGCTGTTCGGCAAGGGCAAGCCGGCCGGCGCCGAGCCCAAGGCCAACGGCGGCACCCGCTGGGCCCGCTTCGTCCTGCGCCGCCCGATCCTGGTGCTGCTGGCCGGTGTGATCGGCCTCGGCGCGATCGCGATCCCGGCGGGCAAGCTGGAGATGGGCCTTCCGGACGACGGGGCCCAGCCCGTCTCCACCACCCAGCGCCGGGCGTACGACCTGCTGTCCGACGGCTTCGGCCCGGGCTTCAACGGCCCGCTGATGGTGGTCGTGGACGGCGACAAGGCGCTCGCGGACAAGACGGTCGACCGGATCAAGGGCCTGGAGGGCGTGGCCGTGGTCACCCCGCCGATGCCCAACAAGGCGGGCGACGCGGCGATCATCAACGTGATCCCGAAGGACCGTCCGTCCTCCACCGAGACCGAGAAGCTGGTCCACACGATCCGCGACGGCAGCGGCGACGACGTCCTCGTCACCGGCGCGACCGCGATGAACATCGACTTCTCGCAGAAGATGAACGACGCGCTGGTGCCCTACCTCGCGCTCGTCGTCGGTCTCGCCTTCCTGCTGCTGATGCTGGTGTTCCGCTCGGTCCTGGTCCCGCTCAAGGCGGCCCTCGGCTTCCTGCTGTCGGTCGTCGCGGCCCTCGGCGCGGTCGTCGCGGTCTTCCAGTGGGGCTGGCTGGGCTCGCTCTTCGGGGTGGAGCAGACCGGTCCGATCATGTCGATGATGCCGATCTTCATGGTGGGCGTCGTCTTCGGCCTGGCGATGGACTACGAGGTCTTCCTGGTCACCCGGATGCGCGAGGCGTACGTCCACGGCGAGCGCCCGGGGCAGGCCGTGGTGACCGGCTTCCAGTACAGCGCGCGGGTGGTGGTGGCCGCCGCCGTCATCATGATCGCGGTGTTCTCGGGCTTCATCGGCGCGAGCGAGCAGATGGTCAAGATGATCGGCTTCGGTCTGGCCGTCGCCGTCTTCTTCGACGCCTTCGTGGTCCGCATGGCCATCGTCCCGGCGGTGCTGGCGCTGCTCGGGCACAAGGCGTGGTGGCTGCCGAAGTGGCTCGACCGCATCCTCCCGAACGTGGACGTGGAGGGCGAGAGCCTGCGCAAGCACCTCGGGGAGTCCGCCCAGGGCCCCGACAAGGACCGGGAACTGGTCAACGCCTGACCGCCGGCTTCCGCCGACCCGGGTGCCCGAACCCGCCGCCCGACCTTGCTCCGCACGGGTGAACGACCGGCCCCGCACCGCCTGACAGCCAGGTGGTGCGGGGCCGGTCGCGTGTGCGTCCAGTGCCGGGCGCCGCGACCCGGTGGAGCTTCCCGGTCACAGCATCAGCGTCCGGTGGCGAACGTACGGCGCAGGAAGCGGCGCAGCGCGGCGCTGTCGAACTGGACGACGGCCACGCCCTCGGGCGCGTGGAACTCGACGATGACCTGCACCCGGCCGCAGGGCCAGACGCGTACGTCGCCGGTCCCGCTCGGGGCCAGCAGGCCCGCCTCCAGCAGGGCGCGGGGCAGGACCCACTCGTTGTCGGTGCCCTCGGGGGAGACCCCCGCGGGGAAGACGATCCGGACGGCGAGCGGCTCGGCGGGGGCGAAGCGCAGGGCGACCGGTACGGCGCGGTAGAGCGGATCGTCGGTGATCACGCGGGCACGGACCCGTTCCTCGACTGCGGTCCTGGTGGCGGTCGCGTGGGGATTCTCGGCGGTGGCTGACATCTCCAAGACTCCTCCATGTCGGAACATATGGGTCCTTATTCCCCCCAGCCTCGCACATTCCCACCAAACCGCCTGCTTCCAGTTGTGCTGTGAGCGCTCTTGCCAACGGTTTGCAACTGGGCACTATTCTTGAACGGTTAAAGAGTGTGACGAGTCAACCGCAGGAAGCGGAGCGAAACCCATGCACGTGCCCGACGGCTTCATCGATGCCCCCGTCTCCGTCGCCGCGGGTGTAGCGGCCGCCGGAGCGGTGGCGATCAGTCTCCGCGGCGCCCGCCGGGAACTCGCGGGCCACTCCCGGGCGGACGCGGGCGCCGCGGGGGAGCGGGCCGCGCCGCTCGCCGGACTGGTGGCCGCCTTCATCTTCGCCGTGCAGATGCTGAACTTCCCCGTCGCCGCCGGCACCAGCGGACACCTGCTCGGCGGCGCCCTCGCCGCCATCCTCGTCGGCCCCTACACCGGCGTGCTGTGCGTCTCCGTCGTGCTGCTCATGCAGGGCGTGCTGTTCGCGGACGGCGGCCTGACCGCCCTCGGCGTCAACATCATGAACATGGCCGTCGTCACCGTGGTCGTCGCCTACGCGGTCTTCCGCGGCCTGGTGAAGGTGCTGCCCAAGACCCGGCGCTCGATCACCGTCGCCGCGTTCACCGGCGCCCTGCTCTCCGTGCCCGGCGCGGCCTGCATGTTCACCCTCCTCTACGCCCTCGGCGGCACCACCGACGTACCGCTCGGCAAGGTGTTCACCGCGATGGTCGGCGTGCACGTCCTGATCGGCATCGGCGAGGCCGTCATCACCGCCGCGACGGTGGGCGCGGTGCTCGCCGTACGCCCCGACCTGGTCTACGGCGCCCGCGGCCTGAGCACGCCGCTCAAGCTGCGCGTCGGCGGCGAACTGGTCGACGCCCCGGCCGCCGCCGCGCCCGTCGCCGGGCCCCGCTCCACCAAGCCCGTGTGGATCACCGGCCTGATCACCGCCCTCGTGCTCGCCGGCTTCGTCTCCTACTACGCCTCCGCCAGCCCGGACGGCCTGGAGAAGGTCGCCGCCGACAAGGGCATCGACCGGAAGGTGGGGCAGCACGCCGCCGCGGACTCCCCGCTCGCCGACTACAGCGTCAAGGACATCACGGACGCCCGTCTCTCCGGCGGCCTCGCGGGCGTCATCGGCGTCGGCGCGACCGTCGTCGTCGGCACCGGCGTCTTCTGGACCGTGCGCCGGCGCCGCGCGGAGGACCTGACGGCCGGCTCCACCGCCGTCCCGACCGACCCGGCCGCGGGCTGACATGGGCGCCGGACACAGCCACAAGCTCTACCGCCACGGGCACTCGGCCGTGCACGCGCTGCCCCCGCAGTGCAAGCTCGCCGCCGCCTTCACCTTCGTGGTGGTCGTCGTCTCCACCCCGCGCGAGTCCATGTGGGCGTTCGCGCTCTACGCCGTCCTCCTCGCCGCGGTCGCGGCGGCGGCCCGCGTCCCCGCCGGCTTCCTGCTGCGGCGGCTGCTGATCGAGGTGCCGTTCGTCGCCTTCGCCGTCCTCATGCCCTTCGTGGCCGAGGGCGAGCGGGTGGAGGTGCTCGGCGTGTCGCTGAGCGTCTCCGGTCTGTGGGGCGCCTGGAACGTACTGGCCAAGGGCACCCTGGGGGTGGCCGCCTCCGTGCTGCTCGCGTCGACGACCGAACTGCGGGCGCTGCTGCTCGGCATGCAGCGGCTGAAACTGCCGCCGCTGCTGGTCCAGATCGCCACGTTCATGATCCGGTACGGCGACGTGATCACCGGCGAGCTGCGGCGGATGTCCATCGCCCGGCGCTCGCGCGGCTTCGAGGCGCGCGGCGTCCGGCACTGGGGGGTGCTGGCCAAGACCGCCGGCTCGCTCTTCATCCGTTCCTACGAACGCGGCGAGCGGGTCTACCTCGCGATGATCAGCCGCGGCTACACCGGCTCCATGCCGGTGATCGACGACATCGCGGCCTCGCGCGCCCAGTGGGCGTACGCGGCCGCACTCCCGGTGACGGCGCTCGCCGTCTGCCTGATGGGATGGACGCTGTGACGATGGACGCCGTGACGATGGACGCCGTGACCACCGACGCCCCCTCGCTGGAAGTCTCCGGCCTCGCCTACGCCTACCCCGACGGACACCAGGCCCTCTTCGGCGTCGACCTGACCGTCGGGCGCGGGGAACGGGTGGCGCTGCTCGGCCCCAACGGCGCGGGCAAGACCACCCTCGTCCTCCACCTCAACGGCATCCTGGGCGGTGGCGTCGGCGCGGTGCGGGTGGCGGGGCTGCCCGTGGAGAAGCGGAACTTCGCCGAGATCCGCCGGCGCGTCGGGATCGTCTTCCAGGACCCCGACGACCAGCTCTTCATGCCGACCGTGCGCGAGGATGTGGCCTTCGGCCCGGCGGCGGCCGGGATGCGGGGCGCGGAACTGCGGGCGCGGGTGACGGAGGCCCTGGAACTGGTCGGCATGGCCGCCTTCGCCGACCGGCCGCCGCACCACCTGTCGTTCGGGCAGCGCCGCCGGGTGGCGGTGGCGACCGTACTCGCGATGCGGCCGGAGATCCTCGTCCTGGACGAGCCCTCCTCCAACCTCGACCCCGCCTCGCGCCGGGAGCTGGCGGACATCCTGCGCTCGCTGGACGTCACGGTGCTGATGGTGACGCACGACCTGCCGTACGCGCTGGAGCTGTGCCCGCGCGCGGTGGTCCTCAGCGAGGGGGTCATCGCGGCCGACGGACGCACCCAGGACCTGCTGTGCGACGAGGAGCTGATGCGCGCCCACCGGCTGGAGCTGCCGTTCGGCTTCGACCCGCGGTCGGTGACGCTGCCGGCGGCCGTGGCATAAGTACCATCGGCCGATTGTTGGACCGCTCGTGAACATCCAGGGTGAGGTGGCGGAGGGCTTCGAGCCCGTCCGCGAGGCTTTCGTACGCAACTTCGAGGTGCTCGGGGACCGGGGCGCGGCCGTCGCCGTGTACCGGGACGGGCGCCGGGTCGTCGACCTGTGGGCCGGGACGAAGGACGCGGACGGGACCGACCCCTGGCGGGCGGAGACCGCGCAGGTGGTGCGGTCCGCGACCAAGGGCGTGGCGGCGGCGGTGCCACTGCTGCTGCACCAGCGGGGGCTGCTGGACCTGGACGCGCCGGTGGGGGCGTACTGGCCGGAGTTCAAGGCGGGCGGCAAGGACCGCGCGCTGGTCCGGGACCTGCTGGCCCACCGCGCGGGGGTGCCCGCGCTGGACCGGTCGCTGAGCCCGGCCGAGGCCGTCGACGGGGTGTCGGGGGCGCGGGCCGTCGCGGAGCAGCGGGCGTTCTGGGAACCCGGCACCGAGCACGGCTACCACGCGCAGACCTACAGCTGGCTGCTGGCGGAGCTGGTGCTGCGGGTGACCGGGGAGTCGATCGGGGCCTGGCTGGCGCGGGAGGTCACCGGCCCGCTGGGCCTCGACTTCTGGATCGGCCTGCCGGAAGCGGAGGCGGCGGCCGGTCGGGTGGGGCGGGTGGCGGCGGTGGAGCCGCCGGAGTCGGCGGCCGGGTTGCGGACGCGGCCCCGCAGGAACGTTTCGCAGGCGTACGCCGACCCGGAGTCGCTCACCCGGCGCGCCTTCGCGGCGATCGACCCGCTGCCGGACGAGAACGCCCCCGAGTACCGGGCGGGCGAGCTGCCGGCCTCGGCCGGGATCGGGACGGCCCGGGCGCTGGCCGGGTTCTACGCGGCGCTGCTCGGGGACACCGAGGACGGCGCCCGGCTGTTCGACCCGCGGACGACGGCGCTGGCGTCCGGCGAGCTGTCGGCGGGGCCGGACCGGGTGCTGGTGGTGAACACCCGCTTCGGACCGGGGTACATGCTGCACGGCCCGGCCTCGCCGCTGCTGTCCCCGGCGTCGTTCGGCCACCCGGGGCGGGGCGGCTCGCTGGCGTTCGCGGACGCGGAGGCGGGCATCGGCTTCGGCTACGTCACGAACGCCCTGGCCACATCGGTCACGGCCGACCCCCGCGCCCAGGCCCTGGTCCGCGCCCTCCGCGCGGCGCTCGCTTCTTGACGCGCCCTGGCGGTCCGGGAGGCCCGCCGGGGCCGAGCGGTGCGAGGGGCGCGTCAAGAAAGAGCGCGGCGCGTCAGGAACGAGAAGGAGCGCCCAGTACGGCCGCCACGATGGGGCCGGCCGCGTCCGCGCCGTGGCCGCCCGATTCGACCATGGCCGCCGCCGCCACGTCGTCGCTGAAGCCGGTGAACCAGCTGTCCGGGGTGACGCCGTCCACCTCCGCCGAGCCGGTCTTGGCGCCCTTGTCGCCGCCGACCGAGGACATCGCCCCCGACGCCGTCCCGCTGGACGCGGTCAACCGCATCATCGAGACCAACTGCTGCCGCACCGACGGCTTCATCCCGCGCGCCGCCTCGGCGATCGGCCGGCCGTCCAGCTCCGCCGGGACCAGCAGCGGCTGGTGGAACCGGCCGCTGCGCGCCGTGGCCGTGAGGGACGCGACGTTCAGCGGGTTCATGGTGATGTCGCCCTGGCCGATGTACTCGGCCGCCGCCTCCGCGCCGGTGGCGACGGGGACCTTGCCGTCGACCGACTTGACGCCCGTCTTCCAGTCCAGGCCGATGCCGAAGACCTCCTTGGCCTCCTTCGCCAGCGCCGCGTCGTCCTTGACGTCGTCGATCTGCTTGATGAAGGCGGTGTTGCAGGATTTGGCGAAGCTGGTCGCGAAGGTCGCGCCGGGCAGCGCGAAGTCGTTCAGGTTGTGGAAGGCGCGGCCGCCCCAGACCGCTTCCTTGACGCATTCCGCCGGCCGGTCGGCCGCCGCCTTGCCCCGGTCGAGCAGCATCGCCGCCGTCACGATCTTCATCGTCGAGCCGGGGGCGCGGGCGCCCCGCATGGCCGCGTTGAAGCCGTCCTTGCGGTTGTTGGCCACGGCCAGGACGTGCCCCGTGCTGGGCTGGACGGCGACCACCGAGGATTCCGGATAGCGGGTGACGGCCTTCTCCGCCGCCGCCTGCACCCGCGCGTCCAGGTACGTCGTGAGCGTGCCGGGCTCGCCCTCCGCCAACGTCAACAGCGTCCGCTTCGGCGCGCCCGCGACCGCCGGTTCGATCCACAGTTCCGCGCCGGGTTTGCCGCCCGCCTTGGCACCGTAGGTCTGTCGCAGCTCGGCGAGGAGCGGGCCCAGCGAGGGGTACTTCTCCGCCGTGAGCTCCTCGCCGGTGTGGTCCACGGCCTTGACCGGCGGGCTCGCGGGCGCCCCGGCGCGCAGCCGTTCGCCCTTCTGGAGCTGCGGGTGCAGGACCGAGGGCTGCCAGTCGACCAGCGCCTTTCCGGTGGTGACGCCGCGTACGACGGTCAGCTGCGAGTCGTAGGCGAAGGGCTTGGTGATGCCCTCGTACGTGACCTCGGCCTCGACCTTGAACGGCACGGTGGAGCCGTTCGGCGTGCCGGGGGTGATCACGGCCTTGGACACGTACGCCTTGGACTTGAAGTCCGCGACCGCGCCCTGGGCTTCCTGCGCGTTGTTCGTCAGGTCGGCGGCCGCGCGCTCGTCGCCCGAGGCCCAGGCGGCGAGGAAGTCCTTCGCCGTCCGCGCGACCTCCTTGCCGGTCGGCGGCCCGCTGTCCTTGGCGGCCGTGACCCCCGTCGCCCCGCCGCCCCCGGCGCTGTCCTCCCCGACCAGCATGTACACGCCGTACCCGGCACCGCCGACCATCGCGAGGAACACCCCGCCGACGATGGCACCCTTCGCCGCCCCGTTCACTTGCGCCCCCTCCCGGACCACCGTCCCTGAACGTGTTCAAGAACCTTGTGGTGTGGACCTTATGCGGTGCACACGAGCGAGACACGCCTCGTTATCGGACCGGGACGTCGTGGCCGATTCCCGCCCCCCGCCCGCCATCGACCGCTACACCCACGTGTCCAGCCACATCCGGCCGCGCCAGGAGTCCATGGGGATGCTCCCGCCCGTGTAGATCGGCCAGAAATAGATGAAGTTCCAAATGATCAGCAGGACCAGGACGCCCGCTCCGATCGCGCCCAGTGCCCGGCGGCGCTCCGACGAGCCGGCCGGGCCGAGCAACGCGCCGATCATCATCGTCACCGCCAGGCACAGGTACGGGACGAAGACCACCGCGTAGAAGTAGAAGATCGTCCGTTCCTGGTAGTTGAACCAGGGCAGCAGACCCGCGCCCAGCGCGCACGCGATCGCGCCGGCGCGCCAGTCGCGGCGGAAGGCCCACCGCCACAGCACGTACAGCAGGGCGAAGCAGCCCGCCCACCACAGCAGCGGCGTCCCCAGGGCCAGCACCTCGCGGGCGCACTTGCCCGTCGCGGTCGCCGGGCAGCCATCCGTACCGGGCGCGGGGGACTCGTAGAAGTACGAGACGGGCCGACCCAGCACCAGCCAGCTCCACGGGTTCGACTCGTACGTGTGACCCGAGGTCAGGCCGACGTGGAACTTGTACACCTCGGTCTCGTAGTGCCACAGGCTCCGCAGCCACTCCGGCAGCCAGGACAGCGAGCTGTGCCGGTCGTTCTTGGCGGCCCAGTCGCGGAAGTAGCCGCCCTTGCCGTTGTCGGGGCTCAGCAGCCAGCCCGCCCAGGACGCCAGGTACACGGCGATCGCCACCGGCACCGTCGACAGGAAGCCGGGCAGCGCGTCCCGGCGCAGCATCGCCGCGTACGGGGCGCCCGCGCCCGCCGTGCGGCGCGCCGCCGCGTCCCACAGCACGGTCAGGACGCCGAAGAACGCCAGCACCACCAGGCCGTTCCACTTGGTACCGAACGCCAGGCCCAGACAGACGCCCGCCAGGAGCCGGTACGGGCGCCACCCGAGCCGCAGCGTCTGCGCGACGAGCGGGTCCGGCCGGGTGCGGCCCTCGCCGTCCACCGGCAGCGCCGCCGCGAGCCGGGCCCGCGTCCGGTCCCGGTCGATGAGCAGCGCCCCGAAAGCGGCCAGCACGAAGAACATCAGCACCAGGTCGAGCAGCGCGGTGCGGCTCATCACCAGGTGCAGCCCGTCCACCGCCAGCAGCGTGCCCGCCAGGCAGCCCAGGAACGTCGACCGGAACAGCCTGCGGCCGATCCGGCACAGCATCAGAACGGACAGGGTGCCCAACAGGGCGGTCATGAACCGCCAGCCGAACGGATCGAAACCGAACATCCACTCGCCGAGGCCGATCACCCACTTTCCGACCGGCGGGTGGACGACGTACCCCGGCTCCAGCGGCAGCGCGACCCCGCCCGGGTCGGCGAGGATCGACTTGTCGACGTCCTTGGGCCAGCTCGCCTCGTAGCCCTGCCGGATCGTGGCCCAGGCGTCCTTCGCGTAGTACGTCTCGTCGAATATCACCGCCTTCGGACTGCCCAGGTGCGCGAACCGCAGCACTCCCGCGACCAGCGTCACCAACAGCGGCCCCACCCACGACAGGACGCGCTGCCAACGCCCGCGCGCGGCGACGGGCACACCGATCGCCGTCCACAACTGCTCGGATGGGCGCGCGTACGGGGGCACGAGGCGGGTGCGGACGTCCGCGCCCCGCGCGCGCGGGGCGTAGCCGAAGCCGCGCAGGCGGCGGAGCCAGACGGGCGGCTCGGGTTCGGAGCCGGGTCCGCCCGGTGGGACGGGCGGGGCCCCCGCGGGGCTGGGCGGCGGCGTCGCGGTACTGGTCACCGGGTCATCGTAGGGAACGCGCCTGGGGGAACCCCAGTGGCTGCGCGAGTCACCTGGGGCGGCTGAGAGGATGGGCGGGTGACGAATGACCAGCCCCGCGCCGCCGAAGCCCCCTCCACCGCCGGCGTGCTCGTGCTCGCCGGGACCCCGATCGGCGACCTCGCCGACGCCCCGCCCCGCCTCGGGGCCGAGCTGGAGCGGGCCGACGTGATCGCCGCCGAGGACACCCGGCGGCTGCGCCGGCTGACCCAGGGCCTCGGCGTGCACACCACCGGGCGCGTGCTGTCGTACTTCGAGGGCAACGAGTCCGCCCGCACCCCCGAGCTGGTCGAGGCGCTGGAGTCCGGCAAGCGCGTGCTGCTGGTCACCGACGCCGGGATGCCCTCGGTCTCCGACCCCGGATACCGGCTCGTCGCCGCCGCCGTGGCCAAGGACATCAAGGTCACCGCCGTCCCCGGGCCCTCCGCCGTGCTGACGGCGCTCGCGCTGTCGGGACTGCCCGTGGACCGGTTCTGCTTCGAGGGGTTCCTGCCGCGCAAGGCCGGCGAGCGCCTCGGCCGGCTGCGCGAGGTCGAGGGCGAGCGGCGCACGCTCGTCTACTTCGAGGCCCCGCACCGGCTGGACGACACCCTGGCCGCGATGGCCGAGGTGTTCGGCGCGGGCCGGCGGGCCGCCGTGTGCCGCGAGCTGACCAAGACGTACGAGGAGGTCAAGCGCGGCGGTCTCGGCGAGCTGGCGGCCTGGGCCGCCGAAGGCGTGCGTGGCGAGATCACGATCGTCGTCGAGGGCGCGCCGGCCGCCGCGCCGGGCGACGTGGACGACGAGGAACTGGTGCGCAGGGTGCGGGTGCGCGAGGAGGCGGGGGAGCGACGCAAGGAGGCCATCGCGGCGGTCGCCGCCGAGGCCGGCGTACCCAAGCGCGACGTCTTCGACGCGGTGGTCGCGGCAAAGAATGCGGCTCAAAACGTCCCGTAGATCGGTAAAGAGATAAGCTGAAAAGCAAAGCTCAGACCGCGTACCGGCCTTTTTGGGCATGACTGGCCCAAAGTCCGCCCAACACTGGACAGGGCCTGATGCGCTCCCGCCCGAAGAGGCGTCCACTGGCAATGCACCAGTGGAACAAGAGGAGCTGGCATGAGTGAGATCGCTGAGACCCCGGCACCCGCACCGACCGCCGCCACCGCCATACCCACCGCCCCGTCGAGGCCGGCCGTGCACACCGTGCACGAGGCGTACTCGTTCGCCTGCATGAAGTGCGGATACGGCTGGGAGCAGGGGTACGAGATCGAGCACCACGTGAACGGCCACGGCGAGCCGTTCATCGTGTACACGGTCGACAGCGAGCGGGTTCCCTCCCCCCTGTCCAACCCGACCTGCATGAACTGCGGCGGCCACGTGGTCCGCATCATGCGCGAGGGACAGGTCAAGTCGGTCCTCGGCATGCTCGACCAGCTCTACCACCAGGCCATCCACCCCGGCATCGCCGGACCGGTCCCGGCCACCCACGACGCCCCCCGCCCGCCCAAGCAGCGCAAGAACGTCCCCGACCACCCCGCGCCGGGCCCCGTGCCCGTCGAGGACGCCGCCGCCCGCCGCGGACCGCTGGCCCGGCTGCGGAGGCTCTTCCGGAAGTGACCGGAAAAGTACGGGCAGCGGCTGACGGTGACAGGCAGTGATCGGCGGGGTCCGCCCATCCCACCGGTCATAAGATCGGCCTCATGAGCCGTACCCCGAACGACGCGCCGCCCCCGCTGCCCGAACCGCTGCGGGTGGCGGTCGCCGACTCCCACACCCACCTGGACATGCAGTCCGGAACCGTCGAAGAGGGCCTAGCCAAGGCCGCCTCGGTGGGCGTGACCACCGTCGTCCAGGTCGGCTGCGACGTGAAGGGCTCCCGCTGGGCCGCCGAGACCGCCGCCGCGTACGAGAACGTCCACGCGGCCGTCGCCCTTCACCCCAACGAAGCGCCCCGCATCGTGCACGGTGACGCCGACAACTGGTCGAGGCAGGGCGCCCGGCCCGCAGGCGGCGAGGGCGCGCTCGACGACGCGCTGGCCGAGATCGAGGCCCTCGCCGCGCTCCCGCACGTCAAGGCGGTCGGCGAGACCGGACTGGACTACTTCCGCACCGGACCCGAGGGCATGGCCGCGCAGGAGCGTTCCTTCCGCGCCCACATCGAGATCGCCAAGCGCCACGGCAAGGCCCTGGTCATCCACGACCGCGACGCCCACGCCGACGTGCTGCGCGTCCTGCGCGAGGAGGGCGCCCCCGAGCGGACCGTCTTCCACTGCTACTCCGGGGACGCGGCCATGGCCCGGGAGTGCGCGGCCGCCGGCTACTACATGTCCTTCGCCGGGACCGTCACCTTCAAGAACGCCGCGCCGCTGCGCGAGGCGCTCGCCGTGGCGCCGGCGGAGCTGGTGCTCGTCGAGACGGACGCCCCGTACCTCACCCCCGCCCCGTACCGGGGGCGGCCCAACGCGCCCTACCTCGTTCCGCTGACGGTGCGGGCGATGGCCGCGGTCCGCGGCATCGACGAGGACGCGATGGCCACCGCGCTGGCCGCGAACACCGCCCGCGCCTTCGCCTACTGAGCCACCACTGGGTCACCTGTACGAGCCCGCGACCCGCCGACACGCTGGGTAGCGCGCCGGCTTTGATGAGTGACGGCCGTTCCCGCTAGGGTGCCGTGCCCGAACCAGCGCGGGGCCGGACACGTGGAGCGAGCGTCGTGAGCGAGACACAGGGCAGTGGCGGACACCGCCGTGGCGGCCGCGGCGCGCGGACGGCGGAGCCGATGGCGTGGCCGGAGCCCGACGGCAGCGGCCCGGCCCCCGACCGGCCCCGGAGCGGCCCGGGGCCGTGGCCCCCGGACCCGCCCGCCGCCGCCCTCCGGCACGGACCGGCCCACCGCCGGGGCGAAGCACCCGCCGGCGCCCCGGACGTCGGTCAGGGCCACGGCGCCTCCGTCGCCCCGTACGACCGCCCGTACGACCGCCCGTCCGACACCCGGTACGAGCGGCAGGGTGACGGGCCGTACGGGAGCCGCCCCGGCGGCCCGCTCGACGACCTGTTCGGCCCGCACGGCGACGCCGAACCCGCCTCGCCCTGGAACCGGGACCCGGCCCCCGACCCCGAGCCGGGACCCGACCCCGGAGCCGGTCCCGAACCCGCCGTCCCCGCCCCCCGTGCCGCCCGGCGCCGCAAGGCCCGCGGGCGCACCACCGCCCCGCACGAGACCCCGTACCGCACCCCGACCGAGGCCCCCCCGGGCCCCGGCCGCCGGCGCCGCCCCGAAGCCGGCGCCGCCACCCTCGCGCCCCCCGCCGAGACCGGACCCGGGCGCCGCCGCCGGAGCGAGGGGCCGCCGCCGGCGCCGCTGCCGGCCCCGGCCGGCGCGGGCACCGGAAGACGCCGGGCGGCGCCCGCCCCCGCGCCCGCCGGCCCCGACCACTGGCGCCGCATCGTCCCGCAGGCCCTGGTCGTCGCCTTCCTCGCGGGCGGCACCACCGCGTTCGTCGCCGCCGACAAGACGGTCCGCCTCACCGTCGACGGCGTACCCCGCACCCTCCACACCTTCGCCGACGGCGTCGACGAACTGCTCGCCGCCGAACACCTCGGCGTCGGCCCCCACGACCTCGTCGCCCCCGGCCGCGACACCGCCCTCGAAGACGGCGAGGAGGTCGTCGTCCGCTTCGGCCGCCCCCTCCACCTCACCCTCGACGGACAGCGCCGCCAGGTGTGGACCACCGCCCGCACCGTGGACGGCGCCCTGCACCAGCTCGGCGTCCGCGCGGCAGGCGCCTACCTCTCCGCCGCCCGCACCACCGCCGTACCGCGCACCGGACTCACCCTCACCGTCCGCACCGAACGCGGCGTCACCTTCATGGCCGACGGCCACGAGACCACCATCCGCACCAACGCGGCCACCGTCCAGGAAGCCCTCGGACAGGCCGGGATCACCCTGCGCGGCCAGGACACCACCTCGGTCCCCCCGGAGTCCTTCCCCCGCGACGGGCAGACCGTCACCGTCCTGCGCATCACCGGCACCCGCGAGGTCCGCGAGGAGAGCATCCCCTTCGAGACCGAGCGGGCCGAGGACGACAACCTGTTCGCCGGCACCGAGCTTGTGGAACGCGCCGGCCGGCCCGGCGCCCGCCGGGTCACCTACAGCCTGCGCACCGTCAACGGCGTACAGGAGAAGCCCCGCCGGCTCGCCGACGAGGTCATCCGCGAACCCGTCACCCAACTCGTCAAGGTCGGCACCAAGCCGCTGCCGGCCTCGGTCGCGGGCGCCGATGACCTCGACTGGGACGCGCTCGCCCAGTGCGAATCCGGCGGCCGGCCCGCCGCCACCGACGCCTCGGGCACCTACGGCGGCCTGTACCAGTTCGACGTGACCACCTGGCAGAGCCTCGGCGGCAGCGGCCGCCCCCAGGACGCCCCGGGCGCGGAGCAGACGTACCGGGCCAAGAAGCTCTACGTGCAACGGGGGGCGACTCCCTGGCCCCACTGCGGCCGTAGGCTTTACCGGTGAGCACCGCAGAGCAGCAGCCCCACGAGACCCCTTTCGACGCCCTCCTGGGCCCGGCCGACATCCGGGAACTGGCCGCCGTACTCGGCGTCCGGCCGACGAAGCAGAAGGGCCAGAACTTCGTCATCGACGCCAACACGGTCCGCCGGATCGTCCGCACCGCCGAGGTGCGGCCGGACGACGTGGTCGTGGAGGTCGGGCCGGGGCTGGGCTCGCTCACGCTCGCGCTGCTGGAGGCCGCCGACCGGGTCACCGCCGTCGAGATCGACGACGTCCTCGCCGCCGCGCTGCCCGCCACCATCGAGGCGCGGATGCCGGCGCGCAAGGACCGCTTCGCGCTCGTCCACTCCGACGCCATGCTCGTCACCGAACTGCCCGGCCCCGCTCCGACCGCGCTCGTGGCGAACCTGCCCTACAACGTGGCCGTGCCCGTCCTGCTCACCATGCTCGACCGCTTCCCCAGCATCGAACGGACGCTGGTGATGGTGCAGGCGGAGGTGGCCGACCGGCTCGCCGCCGAGCCGGGCAACAAGGTGTACGGGGTGCCCTCCGTCAAGGCCAACTGGTACGCGCACGTCAAGCGGGCCGGGTCCATCGGCCGCAAGGTGTTCTGGCCCGCCCCCAACGTCGACTCCGGTCTGGTCTCGCTGGTCCGCCGCGCCGAGCCGATCAAGACCACCGCCTCCAAGGCGGAGGTCTTCGCGGTCGTCGACGCGGCCTTCGCGCAGCGCCGCAAGACCCTGCGCGCCGCCCTCGCCGGCTGGGCCGGTTCCGCGGCCGGCGCCGAGGCCGCGCTGGTCGCCGCGGGCGTCTCCCCGCAGGCCCGCGGCGAGTCGCTGACCGTGGAGGAGTTCGCCGCGATCGCCGAGCACAAGCCGGCCGCCGAGAGGCCCGCGCTGTGAGCCGCTCCGTGACCGTACGGGTCCCCGCGAAGGTCAACGTCCGGTTGGCGGTGGGCGCCGCCCGCCCCGACGGCTTCCACGACCTGGCGAACGTCTTCCTCGCCGTGTCCCTCTACGACGAGGTCACCGCGACCCCCGCCGACGAGCTGACGGTGACCTGCGACGGCCCCGACGCCGACCAGGTGCCCCTGGACCGCGGCAACCTGGCCGCGCGCGCCGCCGAACTCCTCGCCAAGCGGGCCGGCCTCACCCCGTCCGTACACCTCCACATCGCGAAGCGGATCCCGGTGGCGGGCGGCATGGCCGGCGGCAGCGCCGACGGCGCGGCGGCCCTCGTGGCCTGCGACGCCCTGTGGGGGCTGGACACCCCGCGCGCCGAGCTGCTGGACATCTGCGCCGAGCTGGGCAGCGACGTGCCGTTCAGCCTGGTCGGCGGGGCGGCGCTGGGCACGGGCCGCGGGGAGCTCCTCACCCCGGTCCCGGCCGGAACCTTCCACTGGGTGTTCGCGGTCGCCGACGGCGGGCTGTCGACCCCGGCCGTGTTCCGCGAGTTCGACCGGCTCGCCGCCGGGCGGGACATCCCCACGCCCGAGGCGTCCCCGGTGCTGCTGGCGGCCCTCGCCTCCGGCGACCCCGACGCGCTCGCGGCGACCTTGGCCAACGACCTCCAGCCCGCCGCGCTGTCGCTGCGGCCCCGGCTCGCCGACACCCTCGCGGCGGGCACCCGGGCCGGAGCCCTGGCCGCACTGGTCTCCGGCTCCGGCCCCACCACCGCGTTCCTGGTCCGCGACGCGGAGTCCGCCGGCACGGTGGCCGCCGCCCTGGAAGCGTCCGGGACCTGCCGTACCACGCGGGTGGCGACCAGCCCCGCCCCCGGAGCCACCGCCCTCCCGGAGGGTTAGGCTGAGGGGCTGATCCACACCCTCTCCCGGACACCGGCCGGGGGGACCCCCACCTGGAGCGCGTCTGATGGCCGTCAATCTGGTCAATGTCGAGGCAGTCAGCAAGGTGTACGGCACCCGTACCCTGCTCGACGGCATCTCCCTCGGCGTGTCCGAGGGAGACCGCATCGGCGTCGTCGGCCGCAACGGCGACGGCAAGACCACCCTCATCCGGATGCTCGCCAAGCTGGAGGAACCCGACACCGGCCGCGTCACCCAGTCCGGCGGACTGCGTATGGGCGTCCTCACCCAGCACGACTCCCTCGACCCGCGGGCCACCGTCCGCCACGAGATCATCGGCGACATGGCCGACCACGAGTGGGCCGGCGACGCCAAGATCCGCGACGTGCTGACCGGCCTGTTCGGCGGCCTCGACCTGCCCGGCTTCGGCCAGGGCCTCGACACCGTCATCGGCCCGCTCTCCGGCGGCGAGCGCCGCCGCATCGCCCTGGCGAAGCTCCTCATCGCCGAGCAGGAACTCCTCGTCCTCGACGAGCCCACCAACCACCTCGACGTCGAGGGCATCTCCTGGTTGGCCAAGCACCTCCAGGAACGCCGCTCCGCGCTCGTCTGCGTCACCCACGACCGCTGGTTCCTCGACCAGGTCTGCACCCGCATGTGGGACGTCCAGCGCGGGGCCGTCCACGAGTACGAGGGCGGCTACAGCGACTACGTCTTCGCCCGCGCCGAACGCGACCGGATCGCCGCGACCGAGGAGTCCAAGCGGCAGAACCTCATGCGCAAGGAGCTCGCCTGGCTGCGCCGCGGCGCCCCCGCCCGCACCTCCAAGCCCCGCTACCGCATCGAGGCCGCCAACGAGCTCATCGCCGACGTGCCGCCGCCGCGCGACACCTCCGAGCTGATGCGCTTCGCCAACGCCCGCCTCGGCAAGACCGTCTTCGACCTGGAAAACGTCACGGTCCAGGCCGGCCCCAAGATCCTCCTCAAGCACCTCACCTGGCACCTCGGTCCCGGCGACCGCGTCGGCCTCGTCGGCGTCAACGGCGCCGGCAAGACCTCCCTGCTGCGCGCCCTCGCCGCGGCGGCCCGCACCCAGGGCGAGGAGCAGCCCGCGGGCGGCAGCGTCACCGTCGGCAAGACCGTGAAGCTGGCCTACCTCTCCCAGGAGGTCGGCGAACTCGACCCGTCGCTGCGCGTCCTGGAGGCCGTCCAGCGCGTCCGTGACCGCGTCGACCTCGGCAAGGGCCGCGAGATGACCGCCGGTCAGCTCTGCGAGCAGTTCGGGTTCACCAAGGAGAAGCAGTGGACGCCGGTCGGCGACCTCTCCGGCGGCGAGCGGCGACGCCTGCAGATCCTGCGCCTGCTGATGGACGAGCCCAACGTCCTGTTCCTCGACGAGCCGACCAACGACCTCGACATCGAGACCCTGACCCAGTTGGAGGACCTCCTCGACGGCTGGCCCGGTTCGATGATCGTCATCTCCCACGACCGGTTCTTCATCGAGCGCACCACCGACACCGTGATGGCGCTCCTCGGCGACGCGACCCTGCGGATGCTGCCGCGCGGCCTGGACGAGTACCTGGAGCGCCGCCGGGCGATGATCGAGGCCGCCGCCCCCGCGCCCGCCCCCGCGGCCGTCAAGTCGTCGTCCTCGGGCGACGCGCGCGCCGCGAAGAAGGAACTCCAGAAGATCGAGCGGCAGCTCAACAAGATGTCGGACCGCGAGTCGAACCTGCACGCGCAGATCGCCGAGAACTCCACCGACTACGACAAGGTCGCCAAGCTCGACGCGGAGCTGCGCGAACTCATCGCAGAACGGGACGAGTTGGAAATGCGCTGGCTGGAGCTGGCCGAAGACGCGTGATCCGCGCCGCGCACGGCCGCCCGCCGGCCGGATAACGGCCACGTCACGGGCCGGTCCGCCCTTGGGAACAGGGCGTGGACCGGCCCGATGTATGTTCGGCGTCAGTGATAGAAAGGTCATCCTCCCGTCACGACCGTCCGACGCCGAAGGTATGCGCTGATGACCGAGCCGCCCCAGCCGCCGCCGAACCAGCCGCCACCGCCTTCCGGTTACGGCCACCTGCCCGGCCCGCCGCAGCCCGCCCACGTGCCCCCGCCGGGCGCGAACCCGTACGCCCAGCAGCCCCCGACGGTCCCGCAACCCCAGGCGCCGCCCGGGCAGTTCGCGCAGCCCGGCTACGGCTACCCGCCGCCCCCGACCGTCCCCCAGGGCATGCCCGGTGCCCCCGGCCACCCCGGCGGGAAACGCCCGCGGCAGCCGGCCGTCATCCTCGCCGCCGTGGTGGGCGCCGTCGTCGTCCTCGGCGCCGGCGGTTACTTCGCCTTCGGCCACGGCGGCGGCGACTCCCCCAAGCATCCCGTCGCGCAGGGCAGTACGCCCGCCGACGACAAGCCCTCCGGCTCGCCGTCCGTCGACACGGGCGACGGGAGCGGCAACGGCAGCGGCGACCAGGAGGACCTCAACGCGGGCCGCAAGCCCGGCGAGGACAAGGTCCTCTGGTACAAGAGCGCGAAGATCGACGGCCCGGGCGCGGGCGTTCCCGCGCAGGGCCAGTGGATCGTCGGCGACTCCGTCGTCAAGACGGTGGGCCGGTCCCTCGTCGGCTACCAGGTCACCGACGGCAAGCAGAAGTGGAAGCTCGACTTCCCCGCCGATGTCTGCGGGAGCACCAACCAGACCACCGGCGACGGCAAGACGGTCGTCCTGCTCAAGGACGGCGACAGCGACACCGCCGACTGCACCCGGATGAAGCTGATCGACCTCAAGACGGGCAAGGAGGGCTGGACGAAGACTGTCGAGCAGCAGAACCTCTTCGACACCGCCATCAGCGCCTACCCGAGCATCGTCGGCGACACGGTGGCCGTGAACCGGAGCATCTCCACCACCGCCTACAAGATCAGCACCGGTGACAAGATCTTCACCGGCAACGTCCCCGAGGGCTGCAAACCGCGCTCCTACATCGGCGGCAACGCCAAGATGATCGGGCTCGCCACCTGCGAGGACGCCGACCGCACCGTCGAGGTCCAGGGCATCGACCCGGCCACCGGCACGAAGAGTTGGACCTACCGGCTGGCCAAGGGCTTCGAAGTCAACAGCGTCTACTCCGTCGACCCCCTCGTCATCGACGTCGGCAACCGCGACACCAAGAAGCGGGCCATCATGTCCCTGGGGCCGGACGGGAAGGCGCGCGCCAGCATGTCCGCCGAAGGCTCCTTCGTCGTCAACTGCGGCGTGGCCGGCGACAGCCTCCAGGGCTGCGGCACCACCGCCGTCGCCGACGACACCCTCTACCTGGCGACCCTCCCCGCGAACGGCGCCAAGGCGAACGAGATCGTCGCCTTCGACCTGGGCACCGGCAAGGCGAAGTGGCGTACCCCGTCCGGGGAGAACGCCGGCATCACCCCCCTCACCGCCGAGAAGGGGCGGCTCATCGCCTACCGCAAGAGCGTGTCCTCGGACAAGGGCGGCGAGATCGTCTCCGTCCCGGCCGCCGGCGGCAACCCCACCGTGCTGCTGCACAATCCGTCGGGACCCGCCTCGGAGGTCGAGAGCGCGTTCTACTCACCGGAACTCGACTACGTGGACGGCCGGTTCTTCGTGTCCGTCACCCGCCTGCAGGCCGACGGCAAGGACGAGAAGCTCCTGATGGCCTTCGGCAAGTGAACGAGTCCACCGAGCCGCCCACCGAGAGGCAATAGATCCCCCCATGAGCACGCCCAATACCCCGCCCCCGCCGAACCAGCCGCCCGGCGGCTACGGCGCGCCCCAGCCGCCCAACCAGCCGCCGGCCGGCGGCTACGGCGCGCCCCCGCCGGTCCCGCCCATGCCGCCGACGGTCCCGCAGCAGCCCCCGGCCGCCGCGCCCGGGCAGCCCTCCTACGGCTACCCCCCGCAGGCACCGGCCGGCTACGGCTATCCCCAGCAGCAGCCCCCCGGCTTCCCGACCGTGCCGCAGCAGGCCGCCGGCCAGGGCGCCGGCGCGGGCGGCGGCGACAAGCGCACCCAGCTGGTGATCGTCGGCGCCGCCCTGCTGGCCATGGTCCTCATCATCGGCGGCGGCTTCTGGTACGTCTCCGACCAGGACGGCGGCGGTGGCACGCAGCCCGTCGCCCACGGCGACCCCACCGGCTCCACGGGCAACGAAAAGGGCCCGACGCCCCAGGGCGGCACGGAGAAGGTCCCCGCCAACCCCAAGTCGCGGACCCTGATCAAC
Organism: Streptomyces sp. NPDC058279; assembly: GCF_042881255.1. Taxonomy (NCBI): domain Bacteria; kingdom Bacillati; phylum Actinomycetota; class Actinomycetes; order Kitasatosporales; family Streptomycetaceae; genus Streptomyces; species Streptomyces sp. NPDC058279. The sequence goes on from NZ_JBHVYA010000019.1 coordinate 65,029, forward strand.
GTCCCCAGCCCCACGCCCGACGACGTCGTGTCCGTCGACGGCTCCTGGCTCACCGACAGCACCTACGTCAAGTCCGACGTGGCCAAGGTCGTCGGGTACAACCTCGTCGACGGCGGAAAGAAGTGGGAACTCCCGCTCCCCGCCCAGATCTGCGGCGCGACCAAGCACGTCAGCGGCAACAAGACCGCCATCCTCTTCCAAGAGGGCATGGCCAGTGACAGCAACAAGTACCCGCAGTGCACCCAGGTCGGCGTGATCGACCTCGACACCGGCAAGCTCGTCTGGTCCGGCACCGCCAAGTCCCAGACCAACGGCGACAAGCCCGTCCCCTTCACCGAGGTCACCCTCAGCGGCCAGACCGTCGCCGCCGGCGGCCTGCGCGGCGGCGCCGCCTGGAACCTCGCCGACGGCAAGTCCCTGTGGACGCCCAAGGTCGACGGCGACGGCTGCTACGACCTCGGCTATGCGGGCGGCGAGGCCCTCGCCGTCCTCCGCAAGTGCGGCCAGGACCCCAACCAGACCCTGTACGCGCAGTCCCTCGACCCCGCCACGGGCGCGCCGAAGGCTTCGTACAAGCTCGCCCCCGGCATCGAGTGGGCCGGCATCATCTCCACCAAGCCGCTCATCGTCGCCGCCAACGTCGGCAACACCGCCAAGAACGCCACCAACGTCAGCGACCTCTTCGTCATCGACGACGCCGGCCAGCTCAAGTCCCGCATCGGGCTCTCCAGCGGCAACTACGCGCCGGACTGCCCCGCGACCGAGGTCGAGCAGTGCACCGGCATGGTCGTCGGCAACGGCAAGGTCTACCTCCCGACGTACGAACACCAGGGCGCGTCGTCCTCCATCGGCCGCACCAACGAGATCGTCTCCTTCGACCTGGACACCGGCAAGGGCACCACCGACCGCGCCGACGCCGGTGAGCGGTACACGATGTTCCCGCTGCGCATGGACGGGTCGAACATCATCGCCTACAAGGAGCCCCCGTACGACGGAGGCGGCCAGATCGTCAGCATCGACGGCAAGACGATGAAGCAGACCGTCCTGATGCAGAACCCGTCGGACAAGGCCGTGCACAGCGCCGAGACCCAATTCGTTGTCGACCACTCGGAGTTCCGCTACCACAACGGGCACCTGTTCATCGCCCGCACGATGGTCCGCAAGCCGTACGGCAGCGCCGGCGACCCGGAGCACCTGTTCGTGTCCTTCGTCGCCAACTGAACCGTCGACCTCCTCGCGCGAGCCCCCGGACGACCCAACGCTTCCGGGGGCTTTCGCACGGTAACCGGCACGCCCCGTCGAACAAGCGTGTAGCTTGCCGGGTCTGGAGGAACGGGGAGGGTGCCCTCATGGGCGTACGGGTCATGGTGGTCGACGAGCACCGCCTGCTGGCCGAGGCGCTCGCCTCGGCCCTCAAACTGCGCGGCCACCGGGTTCTCGCCGCCGCCGCGCCGGCCGCAGGCGCGGCCGAACTGGTCATCAGTCGCGCCCCCGAGGTCTGCCTCTTCGGTACCGCCACCCCCGCCGAACCGACCGTCTTCGAACCCGTCGTCCGCATCCGGCGCGAACGCCCGCAGATCGCCGTCGTGGTCCTCGGTCCGGTGCCGAACCCGCGCGGGATCGCCGCCGCCTTCGCCGCGGGCGCCTGCGGGTACGTACGTCACGACGAGCGCATCGAGGGTGTGGAGCGGGCCCTGGCCAAGGCGCGGGCGGGGGAGGTCGCCATCTCCCCGCAGTTGTTGCAGAGCGCCTTCGCGGAACTCCTCAACCCCGCCGCCCAGCCCGACGACGAGGGCAGCCGGTTGCTACGGCTGCTCACCCCGCGCGAGGTGGAGGTCCTGGTCCGGGTCGCGGAGGGCGAGGACACCCGACTCATCGCGGCGGGCATGGCCATCGCGCCCAGCACCGCCCGCACGCACGTCCAGCGGGTGCTGATGAAGCTGGGAGTGGGATCACGGCTGGAGGCGGCCGCGTTGGCCGCCCGTACCGGGCTCCTGGACCGGGCGGCGCCGCCCGTGTGGCCGCCCGCCGACCGGGACTGAGCAAGCCCGCCGTCCCGGGCGGCGCCCCCGTGTGGCCGCGCGTCGACCGGGGCTGAAAGCCCGTCGACCGGGCCCCGCCGCCCCCCGGGGTCGCGCTCCGGGGGATTGGGGCAGGATGTCCGGGGCGGATTTCCCCGGACGCGTGCGATCCGGTAAGCCGGACCCAGCACGCGGCATCCCGCGTGCGTCACCCCGCGAGAGGCAGCATCACGTGAGCAAGTACCTGGTCACGGGCGGCGCCGGATATGTGGGCAGCGTCGTCGCCGCCCACCTCCTGGAAGCCGGCCACGAGGTCACCGTCCTCGACAACCTTTCCACCGGCTTCGGCGAGGGCGTCCCCGCGGGCGCCACGCTGATCAACGGGCGCATCCAGGACGCCGCCGAGTACCTGGACGCCTCCTTCGACGCCGTCCTGCACTTCGCGGCCTCCTCGCAGGTCGGCGAGTCCGTCGTGAACCCCGGCAAGTACTGGGACAACAACGTCGGCGGCACCCTCGCGCTGCTGACCGCGATGCGCGAGGCCGGCGTGCGCAAGCTCGTCTTCTCCTCCACCGCCGCCACCTACGGCGAGCCCACCGAAGGGCTGCTGACGGAGACGTCCGTGACCGCGCCGACCAACCCCTACGGCGCCTCCAAGCTGGCCGTCGACCACATGATCGCCGGCGAGTGCGTGGCGCACGGCCTGGCCGCCGTGTCGCTGCGCTACTTCAACGTGGCCGGTGCCTACGGGGAGTTCGGCGAGCGGCACGACCCCGAGACGCACCTGATCCCGCTGGTCCTCCAGGTCGCGCTCGGACAGCGCGCGTCCATCTCGGTGTTCGGGGACGACTACCCGACGCCCGACGGCACCTGCGTCCGCGACTACATCCACGTCGCGGACCTCGCCGAGGCCCACCTGTCGGCGCTGCGTGTCGCCGCCGAGGGCGAACACCTGATCTGCAACCTCGGCAACGGCAGCGGCTTCTCGGTCCGCGAGGTCATCGAGACCGTCCGCAAGGTCACCGGGCGGGAGATCCCCGAGATCGTCGCCCCGCGCCGGCCGGGCGACCCGGCGGTCCTGGTGGCCTCCGCCCGCACGGCGCACGAGCGCCTCGGCTGGACCCCCACCCGCTCCGACCTCACCGGCATCGTGACCGACGCCTGGAACTTCGCGCGCCGCCACCACTCCTGACCGGCCCGCACACCCTGACCGGCCCGCACGCCGAGGCCCGCCCGCGCACCCCGGCCCGCCCGCGGCTTCCCGTCCGCGCGGGCGGCGCCCGGCGGCGGGGGCGCGTGTCATGGGGCCGCGCGCCGTGGCCGGGCGCCCTGCGCGGGCGCCCGGCGTGCGTACGCCGGGTGAACCGCCCCCCGTGCAACTGCCCGGGGAACGCACCGGGACCCCGAACCGGCCGTCGCGCCGCGCGGCCCCACCGGATCCACCAGACCGGCGAAATCAAGCCACGCCGCGGCCCGTTCAGGGCCACCGCGCCGGAAAATCCCTCGAAAAACTTCTGCTATTCGGCCAACCGCCGGAGCACACCCGCTCTACGCTGATGCGTGACACCGGTGGGGGCCGGCGTCGATTCAGGGGTCGAGATACGCCGGGTACGGCGTCCGCTCCGGGGTAGTGCAGAGATGTCTCGGCGGCGGCCGCGGCTGCTGCGGATCACCACCCGGTCCGGGCGCCGTACCCGCCGTCGTCCGTTCCCCGACCCGTGGGGGTTTTCGTGGTTCGTATCCGGGTTCTCGTCGTCGACGATCACCGCATCTTCGCCGAATCTCTCGCGGCCGCGCTCGCGGCCGAGCCGGACGTGGACGTGTCCGCGGCCGGCAGTGCTCCCGCCGCCGCGCGCTGCCTCGAACGCGCGGCGGCCGAGGGCCGCCGCTTCGACGTCATGCTCGTGGACGCCGACCTGGGCGCCGCCGCGGGGACCGTACCCGTACAGCGCGCGGGATCGGGGCCACCGCCCGCGCCTCCCGGCACGGACGGGATCGCGCTGGTCGCGAGCGTGCGGACGGCGCATCCCGGGGTGCGGGCGGTGGTCCTCGCCGAACGCGACGACCCGCGCCGGGCCGCGCTCGCGCTCCAGGCCGGGGCGTCCGGCTGGGTCGCCAAGGACTGTTCGCTCTCGCGGCTGCTGGCCGTGATCCGGGGCGTCCTGCGGGAGGAGACCCACCTTCCGCCCGCGCTGCTGACCGGGGTGCTGCGGGAGCTGACCGCGGCGCGCAAGCACCGTACGGACAGCGAACGGCTGGTGGAGTCGCTCACGCCGCGCGAGCACGAGGTGCTGCGCTGCATGGTGGCCGGGCTGGGCCGCAAGGACGTGGCCGCGCGGCTGTTCCTGTCGCCGCACACCGTGCGCACCCACATGCAGAACGTCCTGGGCAAGCTCGGGGTGCACTCGACGCTCGCGGCGGTGGCCCTGGCGCGGCGGGCCGGGGTGCGGCCGGCGGAGCTAGCCGGGGATGTTGTCGAACGGAGCGGTCAGCCTGCGTAGCAGCGCCGCGAGGTCACCGCGCTGGCCCTGGGAGAGCTGGGCGAGGATGGCGCGTTCCTGCGCCAGCAGCCCGGCCAGGGACTGGTCGGCGCGGTCGCGGCCCTCGGGGGTCAGCCGGACCAGTACGCCGCGCCGGTCGCTGGGGTCGGGAAGCCGCTCCACCAGGCCCTTCTTGGCGAGCCGGTCGATGCGGTTGGTCATGGTGCCGGAGGTGACCAGTGTCTGGGTCAGCAACTGGCCGGGGGAGAGCTGGTACGGGGCGCCGGCGCGGCGCAGCGAGGTGAGGACGTCGAACTCCCAGGGCTCCAGGCCGTGCTCGGAGAAGGCCAGCCTACGGGCGCGGTCGAGGTGGCGGGCGAGCCGGCTCACGCGGCTCAGCACCTCCAGCGGTTCAACGTCGAGGTCAGGGCGTTCTCGCCGCCATGCCGCGACCAGTCGGTCGACCTCGTCCTCCATGCCGATCAGTGTAAGGGGTCTGTCGACATGAAGTCTCTTCAATTCGAGGATCTTGGGTCCTGGATATCTCGATCTCGTGCATCTTGACGTCAAGATATATATTCGGCCAGGATGGGAATGGAGGGGGCCGGACAGCTTCCGCTTCCAACCGCCCCATCAGCAGGGAGGCTTCGCATATGCATTCCGATACCGCCCCGGTTCCGACGCCCGTCGCCACCGCTCCCGCGGCGCCGGTCTGGGATCCCCAGCAGTACCTCCGGCACGCCGGACACCGCACACGCCCCTTTCTCGACCTGCTGACCCGCATACCCGAACTCCCCACCGCCCCCGCCCGCATCGCCGACCTCGGCTGCGGCCCCGGCAACGTCACCGCCCTCCTCGCCGACCGGTGGCCCGACGCGCGCATCACCGGCTTCGACCTCTCCCCGGAGATGCTCCACCGCGCCGCCCAGGACCACGCCGGACCCACCCCCGGCGGCGGGCACCTCGACTTCGACCGGGCCGACCTCGCCGAATGGCACCCCGAGGAGTCGTACGACCTGATCGTCTCCAACGCCGCCCTGCAATGGGTGCCCAACCACCCCGGCTCCTTCGCCGCCTGGATCGCCGCCCTGCGCCCCGGCGGCACCTTCGCCTTCCAGATCCCCGGCAACTTCACCGCGCCCAGCCACCGGATGCTCGCCGACCTCTGCGACACCCCCCGCTGGCGCGACCGCCTCGCCGGCCACGGCGCGCGCTACGTCCACATCCTCGAACCCGCCGAATACCTCGCCCGCTTCACCGAACTCGGCTGCGCCGTCGATGTCTGGGAAACCACTTACCACCAACTGCTCTCCGGCCCGGACCCCGTGCTCGAGTGGGTCAAGGGCACCGCCCTGCGCCCCGTCCTGACCGAACTCGGCGACGACAAGGAAGCCGTCGACAGCTTCCTCGCCGAATACCGGGAAGCGCTGCGCGCCGCCTACCCGCCCGGCCCCCGCGGCACCGTGTTCCCCTTCCGCCGTATCTTCGCCATCGCCCGCAAGGAGCTCTGAGGTGCTCACCGCACTCGACCACGTCCAACTCGCCGCCCCGCCCGGCTCCGAGGACCTGCTGCGCCGCTACTACACCGACGCCCTCGGCATGACCGAACTCCCCAAGCCCCCCGCGCTCGCCGCCCGCGGCGGCTGCTGGTTCGCCGCCGGTCCCGTACAACTCCACGTCGGCATCGAAGACGCCTTCCGGCCCGCCGGAAAGGCCCACCCGGGCCTGCGCGTCACCGGGATCGAGGCGTACGCCCGCAGGCTCCGCGAGCACGGGGCCCAGGTCCACTGGGACACCGAGCTGCCCGGTCACCGGCGGTTCTACTCGCACGACCCCGTGGGCAACCGCCTCGAATTCCTCGAACCCACCCCATGACGACGCACCGGCGTCCCGCCACCGTGGAATCGGTGGCGGGGCGCCGTGCGCACTCCCGCGCCGGTCAGCTCTTGCGGTGGCCCACCAGCCGGGGTCGCGCCTCCAGGTTCTCCAGACCGTGCCAGGCCAGGTTCACCAGGTGCGCCGCCACCTCGGCCTTCTTCGGTCGCCGCGTCTCCAGCCACCACTGGCCGGTCAGCGCCACCATGCCCACCAGCGCCTGCGCGTACAGCGGGGCCAGCTTCGGATCAAAACCGCGCGCCTTGAACTCCAGGCCCAGGATGTCCTCGACCTGCGTGGCGATGTCACTGATCAGCGACGCGAAGGTACCCGTCGACTGCGCCACCGGCGAGTCCCGCACCAGGATGCGGAAGCCGTCCGTATAGCTCTCGATGTAGTCCAGCAGCGCGAACGCCGCCTGCTCCAGCAGCTCCCGCGGGTGCCCGGCCGTCAGCGCGCCCGTCACCCCCTCCAGGAGCTGGCGCATCTCGCGGTCCACGACCACCGCGTAGAGACCTTCCTTGCCGCCGAAGTGCTCGTACACCACCGGCTTCGACACCCCGGCCTTCGCCGCGATCTCCTCCACCGACGTGCCCTCGAAGCCCTTCTCGGCGAACAGCGCCCGACCGATGTCCAGCAGCTGCTGACGCCGCTCCGCACCCGTCATCCGCACCCGGCGACCACGCCGGGGCTTGTCACCGCTGGAACTGCTGCCGTCGATCGCCACGTCCCCCATCATGCCGCGTTCGACGACATGTCCTTGCGCCGGGCATCGATGCGGGACTCCGACGGCCACCGCACGTCGGAAGCCCAGCCCGCCCGCTCGAACCAGCGGATCAACCGCGCACTGGAGTCGACCTGCCCCCGCAACACCCCGTGCCGCGCCGACGTCGGATCGGCGTGGTGCAGGTTGTGCCACGACTCGCCGCACGACAGCACCGCCAGCCACCACACGTTCCCCGAACGGTCCCGCGACTTGAACGGACGCTTGCCCACGGCGTGACAGATCGAGTTGATCGACCAGGTCACGTGGTGCAACAGCGCGACCCGCACCAGCGAACCCCAGAAGAACGCCGTGAAGGCCCCCCACCACGACATCGTCACCAGACCCCCGACCAACGGCGGGATCGCCAACGACACCACCGTCCAGAGCACGAAGTCCCGGGAGATCCGTCGGATCGCCGGGTCCCCGATCAGGTCGGGCGCGTACTTCTGCTGGTTCGTCTGCTCCTCGTCGAACAACCAGCCGATGTGCGCCCACCAGAGGCCCTTCATCAGCGCCGGCACGCTCTCGCCGAACCGCCACGGCGAATGCGGGTCACCCTCGTGATCCGAGAACTTGTGGTGCTTGCGGTGATCCGCCACCCACCGCACCAGCGGCCCTTCCACCGCCATCGACCCCATCACCGCCAACACGATGCGCAACGGCCGCTTCGCCTTGAAGGAGCCGTGCGTGAAGTAGCGGTGGAAACCGATCGTGATGCCGTGGCACGCCAGGAAGTACATGAACACCATCAGGCCCATGTCGAGCCAGCTCACCCCCCACCCCCACGCCAACGGGATCGCCCCCGCCAGCGCCACGAAGGGCACGATGATGAACAGCAGCAGCGCGATCTGTTCCACGGAACGCTTGCTCTCACCGCCCAGGGTCGCGGACGGCTCGGACGTGCGAGAGCCCGCCGAAGCGTGCTCCCTCAGATCGGGACTCATGGTCACAGTGATCCCCTGGGGGGTGAGGAGACGGCAGGTGCCCTTACCGCCGAGCCTACGGAACCGTAAGTTACGGCAACGTAAGTATGGCAAAGCCCGCGCTCACGGCAAGAGAAGCACGCACCACGCCCGCGCTGCCGTCACCCGAGCACCGGACACCTATCCTGGTCACGTCGGACAGCGCGGTCCGCACGGGCAGCCCGAGCTGCGCAGCGGCACCGCCGCGCCCGCCCGGGGAAAGCCCACCGCCCAGTAGCGCTCGAACACTGCAAGGAGCCGCACCTGTGAGCAGTGCTGACCAGGCCGCCCAGGCCCCCGTCACCCAGGCCCCGGCCACCAAGGCCACCCTCACGCAGGCCGCCACCGCCAACGCGGAGCTGCGCGCCGACATCCGCCGCCTCGGCGACCTCCTCGGGGAAACCCTCGTACGCCAGGAAGGCCAAGACCTCCTCGACCTCGTCGAACGGGTCCGCGCCCTCACCCGCACCGACGGCGAGGCCGCCGCCCGGCTCCTCGGCGACACCGACCTCGAAACCGCGGCCAAGCTCGTCCGCGCCTTCTCCACCTACTTCCACCTCGCCAACGTCACCGAACAGGTACACCGCGGCAAGGAACTGCGCGCCCACCGGGCCGCCGAAGGCGGCCTGCTCGCCCGCACCGCCGACATGCTCAAGGACGCCGACCCCGCCCACCTGCGCGAAACGGTCAAGAACCTCAACGTCCGACCCGTCTTCACCGCACACCCCACCGAGGCCGCCCGCCGCAGCGTCCTCAACAAGCTGCGCCGCATCGCCGCCCTCCTCGAAGAACCCGCCACCGGAGCCGGCGAACGCCGCCGCCACGACCTGCGGCTCGCCGAGAACATCGACCTCGTCTGGCAGACCGACGAACTGCGCGTCGTCCGTCCCGAACCCGCCGACGAAGCCCGCAACGCCATCTACTACCTCGACGAGCTGCACGCCGGCGCCGTCGGGGACGTACTCGAAGACCTCGCCGCGGAACTCCAGCGCGTCGGTGTGGAGCTGCCCCCCGGCACCCGCCCCCTGACCTTCGGCACCTGGATCGGCGGCGACCGCGACGGCAACCCCAACGTCACCCCCGACGTCACCCGCGACGTCCTGATCCTCCAGCACGAACACGGCATCACCGACGCCCTCGCAGCCATCGACGAGCTGCGCGGACTCCTCTCCAACTCCATCCGCTACACCGGGGCCACCGAGGAACTCCTCACCTCCCTCCAGGCCGACCTCGAACGCCTGCCCGAGATCAGCCCCCGCTACAAGCGGCTCAACGCCGAAGAGCCCTACCGCCTCAAGGCCACCTGCGTCCGCCAAAAGCTCCTCAACACCCGCGAACGCCTCGCGAACGGCACCCCCCACCAGGACGGCCGCGACTACCTCGGCACCGCCGAACTCCTCGCCGACCTCACCCTCATCCAGGACTCCCTGCGCGAACACCGCGCGGCCCTCTTCGCCGACGGCCGCATGGACCGCACCATCCGCACCCTCGCCGCCTTCGGCCTCCAGCTCGCCACCATGGACGTCCGCGAACACGCCGACGCCCACCACCACGCACTCGGCCAGCTCTTCGACCGACTCGGCGAGGAATCCTGGCGCTACGCCGACATGCCCCGCGACTACCGCGGCAAGCTGCTCGCCAAGGAACTCCGCTCCCGGCGCCCCCTGGCCCCTACCCCCGCACCCCTCGACGCCGCCGGCGCCAAGACCCTCGGCGTCTTCTTCGCCATCAAGGACGCCTTCGAGAAGTTCGGCCCCGAAGTCATCGAGTCCTACATCATCTCGATGTGCCAAGGCGCCGACGACGTCTTCGCCGCCGCCGTCCTCGCCCGCGAAGCCGGCCTCATCGACCTCCACGCGGGCTGGGCCAAGATCGGCATCGTCCCCCTTCTGGAAACCACCGACGAACTCAAGGCCGCCGACGTCATCCTCGACGCCATGCTCGCCGACCCCTCCTACCGCCGCCTGGTCTCCCTGCGCGGAGACGTCCAGGAGGTCATGCTCGGCTACTCCGACTCCTCCAAGTTCGGCGGCATCACCACCAGCCAGTGGGAGATCCACCGCGCCCAGCGCCGGCTGCGCGACGTCGCCCACCGCTACGGCGTCCGCCTGCGCCTCTTCCACGGCCGCGGCGGCACCGTCGGCCGCGGCGGCGGCCCCTCCCACGACGCGATCCTCGCCCAGCCCTGGGGCACCCTCGAAGGCGAGATCAAGGTCACCGAACAGGGCGAGGTCATCTCCGACAAGTACCTCGTACCGTCCCTCGCCCGCGAGAACCTCGAACTGACCGTCGCGGCGACCCTCCAGGCATCCGCCCTGCACACCGCCCCCCGCCAGTCCCACGACGACCTCGCCCGCTGGGACGCGGCCATGGACACCGTCTCCGACGCCGCCCACGCCGCCTACCGCGCCCTCGTCGAAGACCCCGACCTGCCCGCCTACTTCTTCGCCGCCACCCCCGTCGACCAACTCGCCGACCTCCACCTCGGCTCCCGGCCCTCCCGCCGCCCCGACTCCGGCGCCGGCCTCGACGGCCTCCGCGCCATCCCCTGGGTCTTCGGCTGGACCCAGTCCCGGCAGATCGTCCCCGGCTGGTACGGCGTCGGCTCCGGCCTCAAGGCCCTGCGCGAAGCCGGCCAGGACGACGCCCTCGGCGAAATGGGCAAGCGCTGGCACTTCTTCCGCAACTTCCTGTCCAACGTCGAGATGACCCTCGCCAAGACGGACCTGCGGATCGCCCGCCACTACGTCGACACCCTCGTCCCCGACCACCTCAAGCACGTCTTCGACCGCATCGAAGCCGAACACGAACTCACCGTCCGCGAAGTCCTGCGCATCACCGGCGGCGAGAAGCTCCTCGACTCCCACCCCGTCCTCCAGCAGACCTTCGCCGTCCGCGACGCCTACCTCGACCCCATCTCCTACCTCCAGGTCTCCCTCCTCGCCCGCCAGCGCGCCGCCGCCGAACGCGGCGAAGACCCCGACCCGCTCCTCGCCCGCGCCCTCCTCCTCACCGTCAACGGCGTCGCCGCGGGCCTGCGCAACACCGGCTGACCGGCCCGAACACACGACAAGGGGGTCCCCCCGTGCCCCGAAGGCACGGAGGGACCCCCTTCCCGTACGACCCGCTACGCGTTGTACGCCGACTGCGCCCGCTCCAGACCCTCCTGGACCAGACACTCCACCGCGTCCGCCGACCGGTCCACGAACCAGTCCAGCTCCTTGCGCTCCGTCGACGAGAAGTCCTTCAACACGAAGTCCGCCACCTGCATCCGACCCGGCGGCCGCCCGATCCCACACCGCACCCGGTGATAATCCGGCCCCATCGCCTTCGTCATCGACTTCAACCCGTTGTGCCCGTTGTCCCCGCCGCCCAACTTCAACCGGAGCGTCGGATAGTCGATGTCCAGCTCGTCGTGCACCGCCACGATCCGCTCCAACGGCACCTTGTAGAAGTCCCGCAATGCCGACACCGGACCCCCCGACAGGTTCATGAACGACATCGGCTTCGCCAGCACCACCCGCCGGTTCGCCGGACCCGGAGGACCCATCCGGCCCTCCACCACCTGCGCCCGCGCCTTGTGCGCCTTGAACTTCCCGCGCATCCGCTCCGCCAACAGGTCTACCACCATGAACCCGATGTTGTGGCGGTTGCCCGCGTACTCCGCCCCGGGATTCCCGAGACCGACGATCAGCCAGGGCGCCGCGTCGTCCGACATCAAAAAAGCTCCTTAACGAAGACGACCGCCGTCCCGCTCCAGTGGAGCCGGACGGCGGTCGTTCAGCAAGTGCTGCGAATGCTGAGGGGGAGAGGCGTGACTCAGGCCTCGGTGCCCTCGGCGGCGTCGGCGGCCGGCTCCTCGGCCTGCGGGGCGACGACCTGCAGGACGGCGATGTCACCGTCGACGGCCAGGGTGGTGCCGGCCGGCAGGACCAGGTCCGAAGCGTGAATGGTGGCGCCGGCCTCCAGGCCCGCGATCGAGACGGTGACCTCGGTCGGGATGTGCGTGGCCTCGGCCTCGACGGAGATGGTGTTCTGGAGGGTCTCCAGCATGTTGCCACCGGGCGCCAGCTCGCCCTCGGTGACGATCGCGACGTCGACCGTGACCTTCTCGCCCTTCTTGACGATCAGGAAGTCGACGTGCGAGATCGAACGCTTCAGCGGGTGCTTCTGCACGGCCTTCGGGATGACCAGCTCGGTGCCGCCGTCCTTGATGTCCAGGGAGATCAGGACGTTCGGGGTGCGCAGCGCCAGCTGAAGGGCGTGGGCGTCGACGTTGACGTGCTTCGGGTCGGTGCCGTGGCCGTAGATGACCGCGGGGGTCAGGGCGTCACGACGGGCCTGACGGGCGGCACCCTTGCCGAAGTCGGTACGGGACTCGGCGGAAAGCTTGACCTCGGACATGCTCACTCCTCGTGGGGTGACGGAAAATGGACGACAGTCACCCGGCCGAAACGGCCTGCTACGAAGAGCGCGTCGATAACGGAGCATCCGCACCCGAAAAACAGGTACGGCCTCCCTCGCCGAGCAACTCGAAGAGTCTACCCGGCCGGAGGCCGTACCCAAAAAGGATCAGCGGCGGGACCGCCGACCCCCTACCGCTGCTCTTCTTACTGCTGCTCCTCGAAGAGGCTCGTGACCGAACCGTCCTCGAACACCTCACGGACCGCACGCGCGATCATCGGCGCGATCGACAGCACCGTGATCTTGTCCAGCTCCAGGTCCGACGGGTCCGGCAGCGTGTTCGTGAACACGAACTCGCTCACCTTCGAATTCTTCAGACGGTCCGCGGCGGGACCCGACAGGATGCCGTGCGTCGCCGTCACGATGACGTCCTCCGCACCGTGCGCGAACAGCGCGTCGGCCGCGGCGCAGATCGTGCCACCCGTGTCGATCATGTCGTCCACCAGGACACAGACCCGCCCCTTGACCTCACCCACGACCTCGTGGACGGTCACCTGGTTCGCCACGTCCTTGTCACGACGCTTGTGCACGATCGCCAGCGGCGCGTCCAGCCGGTCACACCAACGGTCCGCCACCCGCACACGACCCGCGTCCGGCGACACGATCGTCAGCTTCGACCGGTCCACCTTCGCACCCACGTAGTCCGCGAGGACCGTCAGCGCCGACAGGTGGTCCACCGGACCGTCGAAGAAGCCCTGGATCTGGTCCGTGTGCAGGTCCACCGTCAGGATGCGGTCCGCACCCGCCGTCTTCAGCAGGTCCGCCACCAGACGCGCCGAGATCGGCTCGCGACCCTTGTGCTTCTTGTCCTGACGGGCGTACCCGTACGACGGCACGATCACCGTGATGGAACGCGCGGAAGCACGCTTCAACGCGTCGATCATGATCAGCTGCTCCATGATCCACTTATTGATCGGAGCCGTGTGGCTCTGGATCAGGAAGCAGTCCGCACCACGAGCCGACTCCTGGAAACGAACGTAGATCTCACCGTTCGCGAAGTCGAAAGCCTTCGTCGGCACCAGGGCGACGCCCAGCTGATGCGCGACCTCCTCGGCCAGCTCGGGGTGGGCGCGGCCGGAGAAGAGCATCAGCTTCTTCTCGCCGGTCGTCTTGATCCCGGTCACAGCACAGTCTCCTCAGACGTGTTGAAAGCTGCTCGCCCCCGTGTGCGTCCGTCCCGCACACGGTGAGCCAGCCGAATTGCGTGCACCTATCACGGTACGCCGTCACCGGCGCACCTGTTTCCGGTCAGTTCACCCGGACAGCCGCTCAACGCGACCCCGAGCCCTCCCCGACCGCCGACTCCGCCGCCGCGGCGGCGGCGCTCCCCGGACGCTTGCGAGCCACCCAACCCTCGATATTCCGCTGCTGACCGCGGGCCACTGCCAGCGCACCCGCCGGCACGTCCTTCGTGATCACGGACCCGGCCGCCGTGTAGGCACCGTCCCCGACCGTGACGGGCGCCACAAACATGTTGTCCGAACCCGTCTTGCAATGTGAACCGATGGTCGTGTGGTGCTTGTGCTCGCCGTCGTAGTTCACGAACACGCTCGCCGCACCGATGTTGGAGTACTCGCCGATCGTCGCGTCCCCGACGTACGACAGGTGCGGCACCTTCGTGCCCTCACCGATCGTCGCGTTCTTCATCTCGACGTACGTACCCGCCTTGGCCTTGGCGCCCAGGTCCGTCCCCGGACGCAGATACGCGAACGGACCCACGCTCGCCGACTCCCCGATCACCGCGGAATCCGCCACCGTGTTGTCCACCCGCGCCCCCGCACCCACCCGCGTGTCCGTCAACCGGGTGTTCGGACCCACCTCGGCCCCCTCCGCGACGTGCGTGCGCCCCAGCAACTGCGTACCCGGGTGGATCAGCGCGTCCTGCCCGAACGTCACCGTCACGTCCACGAACGTGCTCGCCGGGTCGACCACGGTCACGCCCGCGAGCATCGCCCGCTCCAGCAGCCGCGCGTTCAGCAACGCCCGGGCCTCCGCCAACTGCACCCGGTTGTTGATCCCCAGGATCTGCCGGTGATCCGCGCCCACGGCCGCACCGACCCGGTGACCGGCCTCGCGTAGGATGCCGAGGACATCGGTGAGGTACTCCTCGCCCTGGCTGTTGTCCGTACGGACCTTGCCGAGGGCGTCGCTCAGCAGCGCCCCGTCGAACGCGAAGACCCCGGAGTTGATCTCACGGATCGCGCGCTGGGCGTCGGTGGCGTCCTTGTGTTCGACGATGGCCGTCACGGCGCCGGTCGCCGCGTCCCGGACGATCCGCCCGTAGCCGGTCGAGTCGGGGACCTCGGCGGTGAGCACGGTGACGGCGTTGCCGTCGGCCTCGTGCGTCGCCGTCAGCCCGGCCAGGGTCTCGCCGGTCAGCAGCGGGGTGTCGCCGCAGACGACCACCACCGTGCCGGTGATCTCGCCGCCGAGCTCTTCGAGGGCCATCCGGACGGCGTGCCCGGTGCCGTTCTGCTCGTACTGGACGGCGGTGCGGACACCCGGGTCGGTCTCGGCGAGGTGCGCGGTGACCTTCTCGCGGGCGTGGCCGACGACGACCACGAGGTGCGCGGGGTCCAGCTCGCGCGCGGCGGCGACGACGTGGCCGACGAGCGAGCGCCCGCCGATCTCGTGCAGAACCTTGGGAGTGGCCGACTTCATGCGGGTGCCTTCACCCGCTGCGAGTACGACGACGGCTGCCGGGCGGGTTGCGCTCACGGGTGTGCCCTTCGGCTTCGGGGGTGGACCCGTGAAGGATACCGGTGGCCCGGGGGCCGGAAACGAGGCCGGGTCCCGACCGTGGAGGTCGGGACCCGAACGTGTAAAGCTCCCCTGCCAGGACTCGAACCCGGACATAGGACTCCAAAGGTCCCAGTGCTGCCGATTACACCACAGGGGATAGCAAACCCGACTAAATCGGACATTCGCCTCTGTTGATCGAGTCGACGGCACCTACTATGCCGCACCAAGTGCCCTCGATGCGACGGTACAAGTCGCAGCTCGCGGAGACACGGACGATCAGGCATCCACGGTAGTCGGTTCCGGTGTTCTTCCGGACGGTCTTGGGGTTGTGTTTCTTGAGCGTGGTCCGCTGGAACTGTGACCGCCGCACTCCGACGAAGTCCGCCCAGTACTGCTCCGCGCCGGCCACGTCTGCCGTCTCGTGGATCATCACGCGGAAGCGCAGCCGCTCAGGAGTGATGCCAAGGAGCCCCAACCAAGCCAGGTAGACGCGGATGACCCCGGGGTCGCTGTTGATGAACGCCACGGTCTCGTCCCGCCGGTACGGCTTGCTCTTGCTGCCCTCGGCCCAATAGAGGGCCACTCCGGTCAGGAAGAGCTCACGGTCGCTCAGGCTGCCGACCGCTGCTCGCGCGGCGTCGATCGAGGCGTTGCGCGCGGCCTCCCGGCGTGGCCCCTCGAAGGCCCAGCGCTTCAGGGCGGCATCGCGGCCCTGCTCCTGGGGCGTGCGGTGATCCACCTTGGGGAGGTCGCGGACCCAGAGGGAGATGGAGCTCTTCGAGCAGCCCAGCTCGACCTGGATCTGGTCGTAGGTCATGCCTTGGAGGCGGAGCTCGCGGGCTCGGTCGCGGAGGTCGTCCTTGGCGTTGGGGCGGCGGGTCCACCCTGGGGCGGGCTCCCCTTGCAGCAGGCGGTTCAGGATCTCGCCGTTGAAGACTTGCAGGCGGTCGCGGATCTCGCGGCGGCTGAAACCGTCGCGACGGAGGGCCACGGCCTGGGTGCGCAGACCCTCGAAGTCGGCGTATTTGCTCATGGACCCAGGTTCGTCCGGAATGTGGGATTCAGGTCTTGCGAGGCGGGACGTTCAGTCGTACGTGCGATTACCGGCGGTTTACCGGAAAATCCCGGCGGGGCGTGGTGGGGGTGCTGCGTACGCTGGACGGCATGACCAGTACGGGGGAAGAGCAAGGCCGCGCTGGGCCGCCTTTGTGGTGGGAGCGGCGGCGGGACGTCGTGTGGGACGTGGGGATCGGGGCGGTGTCCGCCCTGGAGTGTGCGTGGGAGGGAGTGGGTTTCGCCCGCGAGGCCGGGGTGCCGGTGGTGCTCGGGGTGCTGTTCGGGTTCGTGGTGGGGGCCACGCTCGTGCTGCGGCGCCGGTGGCCGGTGGCCGTGGTGCTGGTGGCGATCGCGGTGACGCCGGCGGTGATGGGGTTCCTGCTGGGGGTGGTCGGGCTCTACACGCTGGCCGCGTGCGAGGTGCCGCGGCGGGTCACGGCGACCCTGACGTCGATGTCGCTCGTCGCGACGCTGGTGGTGATGTACCTGCGGACCGACGGCGACGCGGGCGTGACGCCGACCCTGGTGATCTCGCTGTCGGTGTTCGTGGCGGTGGCGCTGACCGTGCCGCCGGTGCTGCTCGGCATGTACGTCGGTGCCCGGCGCCGGCTGATGGAGAGCCTGCACGAACGGGCGGATTCGCTGGAGCGGGAGCTCTCGCTTTTGGCGGAGCGGGCCGAGGAGCGGGCGGAGTGGGCGCGTACGGAGGAGCGGACGCGGATCGCGCGGGAGATGCACGACGTGGTGGCGCACCGGGTGTCGTTGATGGTGGTGCACGCGGCGGCGTTGCAGGCGGTGGCGGTGAAGGACCCGGTGAAGGCGGCGCGGAACGCGGCGTTGGTGGGGGACATGGGTCGGCAGGCGTTGACGGAGTTGCGGGAGATGTTGGGGGTGTTGCGGGCGGAGGCGCCGAGGTCGGTGGAGCGGGTGCCGTCGGTGTCGGTGTCGGTGCCGGCCGTGGAGGAGGGGCCGTCGTTGGCGGAGTTGGAGGCGCTGGTGGGGCAGTCCCGGGCGGCGGGGATGGTGGTGGAGCTGTCGGTGCGGGGGGAGTGGCCGGGGTGTGCGGCGGAGGTGGAGCAGACGGCGTACCGGGTGGTGCAGGAGGCGTTGACCAATTGCCACAAGCACGCGCCGGGTGCGGAGGTCGTGGTGCGGCTGGCTCATCGGGAGGGTGAGGTGGCGATGCAGGTGGAGAACGGGCCGTGTGACGGTGACGCGGGTGGGGCGGGTCTGCCGAGCGGGGGGAACGGCTTGGTGGGGATGCGGGAGCGGGTGCTGGGGTTGGGTGGTGTGTTCGTGGCGGGGTCGACCGATTCGGGTGGTTTCCGGGTGTCGGCCGTGTTGCCGTGTGCGCGCGGGGTGGGTGCGGTCTAGCCCGTCGTGAGGCGGGTGGGTTGGAGGCCGGTGAGGAGGAGGGTGAGGGCCTCGTCGAGGGTGGCGCCGAGGTACCAGTCGCCGGTGTGGTCGATGGCGTAGACGCGGCCTTCGCGGTCGATGGCGAGGTGGGAGCCGGTGTCGGGTTCGGCGCCGAGGGGGCTGAGCTCGGTGGAGAGGGCGCGGCCGAGGTCGGCGAAGGTGCGGGCGAGGTGGAGCCCGGTGAGGGGGTCCAGGTGGATGGGGGTGGGCGCTATCTGGCGGCCCGGGCCGGGTGCGGTGAGGGTGAGGCCGCCGAATTCGGCCCATGCCTCGACGGCGGCCGGGAAGACGGTGTGGCGGTGTCCGGCCGGGGTGGTGTGGTCGCGGAGGGCGTCGGCCCAGTATTCGGCTTGTTTGATGTCCCAGCGTCCGGGTTCCCATCCGGCGGTGCGCAGGGCGGTGTCGATGGGGGTGGGGAAGCGGGTGGCTGAGGAGCGGTCGTAGGACGCGGAGGTGGTCATGGCGGCTACTCGGTGTGGGAGAGGTCGACGGGGCGTACGCCGAAGTGGGCGAGCAGGGCTTGGCAGGAGCGGCAGGGGGGCGCGTAGCTGCCGTGGAGGGGGTCGCCGTCCTCGCGGATGTGGCGGGCGGTGATCTTGGCGTGTTTCAGGGAGCGGCGGGCTTCGCTCGCGCTGAGGGGTTTGCGGGCGGCGCGTCTGCTGCGGGCGGCTTCGGTGGCGGTGATGTGGCGGGAGAGGAGTATCGCTTCGGGACATCGGCCGGTGAAGCGTTCGCGTTGGTTGCTGGTGAGGGTGTCGAGGTAGTCCTGGACGAGGGGGTGCAGGGCGGGGGGTTGGTCGGCTTTGCCGGCGGTGCCGGTGAGGGTTTCGCCGCGTACGGAGAGGGCGGCGGCGATGGTGGGGAGGATGCCGTCGCGGCGGAAGCGCAGGACCGGGGCGGTGTGGGCGCCGTCGGTGGTGCTCCAGCGCAGGCGGGGGTCGCCGGTGGTGCCGGTGGGTGCCGGTTCGGCGTGGTCCGTGCGTGTTGCCGTGTGCTGCATGTCGCTCTTCCCTCCCGTGGCGGCGGTGGTGGCCGCTGTCGCGCACGCCCCCGTGCTGAGGGGACAGCCTGTCAAATGTCCCGTGTGGTGTGGAAGCGGGGTCGAATTTTCGTATCAATTCGGATGTTGCGGGCCGTGGTGTGGGTGCGGGGCCGGTGGGCGGATGTCGCTCTTGCGGGAGCACATAGGCTGTGGTGAACCAGCCAGATCCAGCAGGGGGCTACCGCCATGACGACAGGTCGGCTCGGGCAGCAGGCCCCGCCACCCAACGCCGCTTATTCGGGGCAGGTCGTGCATTTTCCGGACCCGGTCCGGGCTGCCCGGCATCCTCACGGGGTCCGGATGGGCGGTGAGGGGCATCCGGATTTCTCTCCTTATGCGCGGGCGGCGGTGGAGATCGCGGAGCCGCCGGAGGGTTTCGGTGTGGACGAGCTGCGGCTGACGGACTACGTGTCCGCGAACGCGGCGATGCGCGCGGTGGGTCATGAGTTGTGGGACACGGTGGGTGCGGTGGCGACTCCGCACGGGTGGACCTGGCACCACGTGGCCGGGTCGCGCCGGTTGGAGTTGGTTCCGGTCGAGGTGAAGGCGTTGTTGCGGCACCACGCCGGGTTGGCGACGGCGCCGGTGGACCACGAGAAGCGCGGTACGCGGCCCTTGCAGGAGGTGCGGCCGGTGCACCTGGAGCTGCCGAAGTCGGTGGTTTCGGTGTCGGAGCGGCAGGTGCAGGGTGTGGAGGAGGACCTCGGGTACCGGTTGCCGGAGGCGTACCGCTCGTTCCTGAAGGCGGCCGGGGGTTGTGCGCCGGTGGGTGCGGGGCTGGATGTGGAGTTGGGTCTGTTGGTGGACCAGCCGTTCTTCACGGTGCGTGAGGAGGCTGCGGTCAATGACCTGGTGTACGTCAACAAGTGTCTGCGGGACCACCTGACGAAGGACTATCTGTGTGTGGCTTTCGTCCAGGGCGGGTTGCTGGCGGTGAAGGTGAAGGGTGAGGGGATCGGCTCCGTGTGGTTCTCTCCGTACGACGACGCGCGGGACCGGGACGGTTGGTCCGTGCAGGAGCGCGTGGAGCGGCTGTTGTTGCCGTGCGGTGCTGATTTCGATGCCTTTCTGGAGCGGTTGGCGGGCAACCCGCCGGAGTTGGAGACGGTGGCCGGTCTGATGGTGGACGGCGGATTCGCACGCTCGGTTCCCGTCGCGGGTGCCGCTCCGGTGGAGGGGTGACGGCGCGGTGGTGACGTTTGCGCAGGCGCAGGAGCGCGCCGAGGAGTGGATCAACGGGGACGTGCCCGCGTACCAGCACCGTGAGGTGCGGGTGCGGGAGTTCGGGCTCGGGTTCGTGGTGTGGTCGGAGGACCGGGCGGGTGGTCCGGTGTCCGGTGGTGGCCGGCAGCGGCTGGTCATCGCGCGGGACAGTGGTGAGGTGACGTTGTGGCCCGGGTTGCCGGTGGGTGAGGTGATCCGGCGGTACGAGGAGGAGTACGGGGCGGGGTCGACGCCGGTGGTGGAGGCTTCGGTGCCGTCGCCGCGGATCGACTCGGAGCAGACGTCGTTCATGTTGAGCCCGCCGGAGTGGTTGCAGGAGGCGGCGGATCGGGCGGGCATCCCTCCGGCGGGTGCCGATTCCTCGGTGGGTGGCGCGTCCGGTGTTTCGGGTGGGTCTGGTGCGTCCGGTGGGTCTCCGGTTTCCGGTGGGGTAGACGCCGCTGCCGGTTCCGGGGCTGCCGCCGCGCCTGTTGCGCCTGCCGTGCCTGCCGCGCCTGTGTCCTCGGGGCCGGCCGGCGCCGTTTCCGACGTGGTGCCGCTCCGGCGCGGCGGCGAGGTGCCGTACGAGCCGACCGCCAATGACGGGGTGCCGGCGGGGACGACGCCGTGGGCGGGGACGGATGTGAACTCCGGCGCGGACGAGCCGTCGGTGCCGTTGCCGGCGACGGTGTTCGCGCCGCCGCTGTCGGGATCGGACCTGGAGGAGCGGGCGGGGGCGCCTTCGGGGGTGGCTCCGGAGGCGAAGACGACGTTGATGTCGGGCGGTAGCCAGTTGCCGAGGACGGCCATAGCGCCGGCCTTGGGGCAGGGTGCCGGGGACATCGCCGACGCGCCGACGAGCAAGGCGCAGGTGTCACGGCCGGGGGTTTCCAGGGCAGCGGCCGGTGCGCCGGCCGACGTGCCGTCCGCGCCTCCCGCGCCGCCCGCGCTGCCGGGGGCTTCTGGTGCGCCGGGTGGTGGGCTTGATCACGCTGCGACGATGTTGGCCGGTCCTGCTGTGGTGGGGCCGCCGGCTCCGCCCGGGCCGCCGCCTGCTCCTGGTGTGCCGGCGGGTCCCGGTGTGCCTCCGGGTCCGCCTGGGGTGCCGGGTGCGCCTGGGGTTCCGGGTGCCGGTGGTGGGCCGGGTGGTGGGCTTGATCATGCCGCGACGATGTTGGCGGGTCCTGCTGTGGTGGGGCCGCCGGCTCCGCCCGGGCCGCCGCCTGCTCCTGGTGTGCCGGCGGGTCCGGGCGTGCCTCCGGGTCCGCCTGGGGTTCCGGGTGCCGGTGGTGGGCCGGGTGGTGGGCTTGATCACGCTGCGACGATGTTGGCGGGTCCTGCTGTGGTGGGGCCGCCGGCTCCGCCTGCCCCGCCCGGTGTTCCGGCGGGCCCCGGCGGGCCCGCGGGCGGCGCGCACCACGCCGCGACGATGCTCGCCCACCCCGGCGCGCCGCAGCCTCCCGGCCCTCCCGGCCCCCCGCCCGGCGCGCCGCAGCACGGTCCCGCTCCCGTCGCCCAGCCCGGTGTCCCCACGGTGGGTCCCGGCTACCAGGCCGTCTTGCGCTACCGCGCGCCCGACGGCTCCGAGCAGCAGCTGATCCGTCGTTCCGCGCCGGGCACGCCGCACCCCGAGTGGCAGATCCTGTACGAGCTGCGCGCGATGAACGTGCCTCCGCAGCAGGTGCTGGAGCTGCACACGGAGCTGGCGTCCTGTGAGCTGCCCGGTGGCTACTGCGCGCGGATGATCCGGGAGACGTGGCCGCAGGTGCGGATCACGAGCGTGGCGCCGTACGGGACGGAGCACGCGAGCCGGCAGCAGGGCATGCGGCACCTGATCACCCACCAGAGCGAACTGCACCAGGTGGCGGACGGTCCGGCGCGCCCCGCGCCGGTGCGGGCGCCGCTGCCGCAGGTTCCGCTGCAGCCGGCGATCCCGCTGGACGCGATCGCGCAGGAGCTGGCGGGGGCGTTCGGGCCGCAGGGCGTGTTCCGTTTCGAGCAGCGGGCGGTGTCCCGTCAGGGTGTGCCGGAGATCGTGGCGCAGACGCTGATGTGGTCGGGTCTGCCGGTGGACTTCGGGCCGTTCTTCTGGGCGCAGGCCGTGCCGGGTCAGCCGTTGCCGACGCTGGCCGAGCTGGCGGCGCAGCGGCAGGTGCAGCCGGCGTCGGACGCGGGTTCGTACCTGGTGGTCGGCAGTGACTTCGGCAAGGCGCTGTGCGTGCAGTACGGGACGGCGCACATCGTGGCGGTCCCGGTGGAGGGTGGGCCGGGCGGGGCGCCGGTGCCGCCGCAGTTCGTGAATTCGAGTCTGCCGCAGTTCGTGCGCTCGCTGGCGATGCTGGGTCAGATGTGGCGGCTGCGGCAGCACTTGACGCCGCAGCAGGCCGGTCGGTGGACCGTCGATTTCCAGGCGAATCTGGCCGGGCTGGACAGTGCGGCGCTGGCTTCGCCGGAGAGCTGGTGGTCGGTGTTGCTGGAGCAGATGTGGGACGGGCTGCTCTGATCGCACCCGTCGGAGCAATGGCCGGGCCGGAGCCCCTGCAAAGGGGTTTCGGCCCGGCCATTCCGGCTTCTGGTGGCAAATGACGCATCCTTGACGGGAATCCCCGCGAGAGAGGCGCTTCCAGGATGAGTGCACCGATGTCACCTCAGGGACCTCAAGGATTGGCGACCGCGCGCGGTCGCGGCTACCGGACGGATCAGGTCGACCGGTACCTCGCACGGCTGTCGGGCAGCCGGGACGAGGCGTGGGAGCGGGTGGCGCGGTTGACGGTCCTCGCGAAGCGGATGGAGTCGGAGGCGGACCGGCTGCGGGAGGCGGTGGCGGCGCTGGCGCCGCAGACCTACGACGAGCTGAGCGAGCGCGCGCGGCGCATCCTGGCGTTGGCGCAGGAGGAGGCGGAGGCCGTACGGGGGGAGGCGCGCGGGGACGCGTCGGCGACGCTGGGCGCGGCGGACGCGTACGCGGACCGGGTCGCGGAGCTGGCGCGGCAGGACGCGCACGCGGTGGTGGAGCAGACCGAGGTGCGGGCGCGGCAGGGGCTGGAGCGGGCACAGCGCGAGGCGGACGAGGCGCGGGCGGAGGCCCGGGACGACGCGGCGCGGTGGCGGGCGGAGGCGCACGCGGCGCTGGTGGAGACGCGCCGGCGGGCGGACGTGCTGGTGGCGGAGCGGGAGCAGGATCAGCGGGAGCGCCGGGAGTCGGCGGAGCGGGAGATCGCCGCGCGGGAGGCGGACCAGGAGGCGCGGCTGTCGGAGCTGGAGCGGCACGCCGAGGCGCGGCTTTCGGAGGCGCGGCGGGGCTTCGCGGAGGCGGAGGAGGCGGCGCGGCACGGTCAGGAGGACGCGGAGGCGCGGGCCGCGGAGCTGCTCGCGGCGGCGCGGATCCGGGAGGAGCGGGTGGGGCGGGAGACGGAGCGGGTGCTGCGGGAGCACGCGGAGGCGCAGGAGGAGATGCGGGCGCACATGAACCATGTGCGGTCGAGTCTTGCGGCTTTGACGGGGCGGGCGCCGGCGGAGGGCTGAGCGAGCGCCCGCGGGGCTCGTCCGCGGCGCTCGGTCTGTGGCACTTCCTTCTATGGCGCCGTGACGCCGTGGCGCGGAGCGCGCCCGGCGCCGTCGGGCTCCGCCCCGCGCCTCACACTCCCCCGGGGCCGCCCCGGCCGGATGTCAGGAAGCGGTGGATCAGCGGGGCGATGTCCGCGAGGTGGGTTTCCAGGGCGAAGTGGCCCGCTCCGTCGAAGAGGTGGAGTTCGGCGTCTGGGGCGTCGCGGAGGTACGCCTTGGCGCCCGCCGGGGTGAAGAAGGGGTCTCCCACGCCCCACAGCACCAGCACCGGAATGCCCGCCGAGCGCAGCCACGCCTGCCAGGTGGGGTAGTGGCCGAGGTTGGCGGCGTAGTCGAAGGCGAGGTCGGTCTGGGCGTCGGCGCGGCCGGGCAGGCCGAGGTAGTGCAGGTCCAGGGTCCAGCCGTCGGGGGAGAGCAGGCTCGGGTCGGCGACGCCGGTCTCGTACTGGGACCGGACGGCCTCGGGGGTGAACAGGGACCGGACCTGCTCCTCGGTGCCGGGGACCTCGCGGCGCAGGCCGGTCAACTCGCGGGCGGCGTCGGACAGTCCCTCCTCGTAGGCGTTGCCGTTCTGGACGATGAGCGCGGTGATGCGTTCCGGTCGGCGCACCGCGATCCGCAGGCCGACGGGGGCGCCGAAGTCGAAGGCGTAGAGCGCGAACCGGTCCAGTGCGAGGGCGTCGGTGAAGCCCTCCACGATGTCCGCGAGCCGGTCGAAGGTGTACGTGAAGCCTTGCGGGGTCTCGGTCCGGCCGGAGCCGGGGTAGTCGGGGGCGATGAGGCGGTACGGGGTGTCGCCGAGGGCGTCCATCAGGCGGGTGAACTGGTGGGAGGAGGTGGGGAAGCCGTGCAGGAGCAGGAGGACGGGGGCGTCGGCGGGTCCGCTTTCGCGGTACGCGACGGTGACGCCGTCCACCTCGACGGTGTGGTGGCGGACGGAAGGGACGGGGGGACGGGGGGTCATCACATGCCTCCAAGGCGGTGGGTGGTCACGGACGTTCCCCTCGTCGGGGAGCCGTCGCGCCGGACCTGCTGAACACCTGCCCCGCGGACGGGGATCCGATCGCCGATCGGCGGTGCTTGCCCGAGTGCTTGCCCGCGGCCCGTCACCGCTGCCCGGCGGCGTCCGCCACCGGCGCGGGCGCCGGAGCCGGGGCCGGGGCTGATGCGGGGGTGGGGGTGGGGGTCGGGTTCGTCGGGGCGGGCGGCGGGGTGGTGACGAGGTACGGGTCGCTGCGCAGGCCGTGCGAGGTGACCACCACCGGGAACGGGGTGGCGGGAGGGCTGGGGACGGAGACGGTGAGCGTGCCGGACAAGGGGTCGCGGACGGCGGGGACGACGGTGTCGGCCACCGTCACGCGGGCGTCGTCGAAGCCACCGCCCTCGATGGTGAGGACGCCGTCCGCGAAGGCGACGTGCGTGATCACCGGGTTCGCGCGGGTGGCCACCTTGTTCACCAGGTACGCCCCCGCCGGGGCCCCGGTCAGGGCCCAGATCTCCGCGGGCAGGTGGGGGAGGCCGCCGCCGACGTCGGCGAGGAAGAAGAGGATGACGTAGAGCATCGTGACCGCGCTCAGCGCCACGTACTGGAGGTCGACCAGGTCCGTGCGGCCGCTGTCGTTCGCGATCAGTTCCCGTAGCGGCCGGCGGCCCGTGGTCGTGGGTTTGGGGGCCGGTTTGGCGAGGCTGCCGTTGCCGACCCGGATGCCGACGACCGTCTTCGCCCCGATCAGCGCCACGTAGGGGCCGCCCAGCAGCGGCAGGTAGACCGAAGCCAGGGTGGACAGCGGGCCGTGTTCGCCTTGGAGCCAGCTGATTCCGCCGCCCGCCGTCAGCCCGTAGGCGAGGCAGGTGAGCAGCAGCCAGACCAGGATCACGGTCCAGGCGAGGGCGAGGGTGGTGGAGGTGGAGAGCCGGCCGTCGCGGCCGGTGATGAAGCCGGGGTGGTGGTAGAGCCGCAGGGCGGTCGGGCCGGCCAGGGCGGCGAGTAAGGCCAGGGCGAGGAGTGCGGACGTCATGGGTCCCCCGTGTGGTGTCGCGGGGCGGTGGGTCGCCCCACGAAGGAATACCCGGCCGGCCCGGAGCATGACAACTCGCGGGGGCTACTCCCGGCCCTGCGGCGGACGCCGGGACCGCGCCGGGACCGCGCCGGGACCGGGCCGGGACCGCGCCCGGACCGCGGCCCGGACCGCGCCGGGGAAGGGCTACTCCTGGCCCGGCAGGACGGGGAACCTGCGCGGGGCCACCGTCAGCAGGATCAACAACGCGGCCACGGCGGCGACGGCCGCACCGAGGAAGATGTGGTGCACGGCCGCGTCCACGGCGGATCGCAGGTGGTCGGCGGCGGCCCGGGGCAGGAGTTCCGGCCGGGCCAGCGCCTTCGACACACCGTCCAGGTGGTCCGGTAGCCCGGGTACGGGGGCCGGCGTCAACCGGGCGGCGATGGTGGCGTTGGCGACGGCCCCCATGAGGGCCGCCCCCACGCTCTGGCCGACCTGCCGGGAGAACAGGACGGAGGCCGTCGTGGTGCCCCGCTCCGCCCAGACCACCGTGGACTGGACCCCGGCGATCAGCGGGAGTTGGAACAGCCCCAGGGCGGCGCCGAGCAACAGCATGACCACCGCGGCCTGCCAGGGCCGGGCCGGGTAGGGGAGCAGGGTGAAGGAGAACAGCACCACGGCGGCCACCCCGACCCCTACGGCGGCGGTGTCGCGGAAGCCGATGCGCCGGTACACGTGCTGCGCGAGGGAGGCGCTGATCGGCCAGGTCAGCGTCATGGCGGAGGCGACGAGCCCGGCGTTGACGGCGCCGAGGCCGAGCACGGCCTGGGCGTAGGTCGGCATGAACACCTGGGGGGCGGCTATCAGGAGGCCGAGGGCGACCATGGCGAGGTTGACGGCGGCTATCGTGCGCCGGCGCCACACCCAGCCGGGGAGGATCGGTTCCTCGGCCCGTCGTTCCACCCGGACGACCAGGGCGGCGAGGAGGGCGCCGGCGGCCAGGAGCCCGAGGGAGGGCGCGGAGAGCCAGGGCCAGGTGACGCCGCCCTGGACGACGGCGAAGAGCAGGACCCCGGCGCAGGCGAATACGCCGAGGGCGCCCGCCCAGTCGATGCGCCCCCGGTGCCCGGCCGGCCGGGCCGGTTCGGTGAGGTGGCGGACGATGATGACCAGGGCGGCGAGGGCGAGCGGCAGGTTGATCAGGAAGATCCAGCGCCAGTCCGCGTAGGTGGCGAGGACGCCGCCCACCGCCGGGCCGCCGACGGCGGAGGTCGCCCAGACGACGGTCATCCGGGACTGGATGCGGGGGCGGTCCTTGAGGGGGTAGAGGTCGGCGGCGAGGGTTTGGACCGTGCCCTGGAGGGCTCCGCCGCCCAGGCCCTGGAGGATGCGGAAGGCGATGAGGGCGGCCATGTTCCAGGCGGCGGCGCACAGCAGCGAGCCGAGGAGGAACAGGCTGATGCCGACGAGGAGGACGGGCCGGCGGCCGTAGGTGTCGGAGAGCTTCCCGTACACGGGCAGGGTGACCGTGCCGGCGAGCACGTAACCCGCGAAGATCCAGGAGAAGACGGAGAAGCCGCCGAGGTCGCCGACGATCTGGGGGACGGCGGTGGAGACGATGGCGCCGTCGAGGGCGACGAGGCCCATGGTCAGCATCAGTGCGGCGACGACGACGGTCTTCGGCCGCCCGGGCGGGGTCGCGCCGGCCTCCGCCTCCTTCGCCGCCGCCCCGGGCGCGAAGGCGGCCCCGGCGGCCCCGGCCGCCCCGTGCTCGCAAGCTTTGGCTGAAACGTTTCTCCTGCTCCGGTTCCGCGCACCCTCCCCGGGGCGGCTCCCCGCCTGCTCCCCCATGGCCACCGAAGTCCCTCCACCCTGCCACGCGTCTGCGGGGAACACCCTCTCACCGGGGACCGGCCGGTGGTATCCCCGAGCCCCGCCGTCCCACAGGCAGACATCCCCTAGGGGTCCCCTCCCCACAAAGAGCGAGGGGTCTTTCGTCCCGGCGGAGGAGGTGGCGGAGGCCGGCGGGTCCTTAACTGGTTCATATGAGCGGGGCCGGCCGGGGGTGGGGGTAACCCCCGTACGGACAGGGCCACGGGCACCAGTGCGCCACGCGCCCCCGCTCAACAGACTTCAACCGGCGATCCGCGCCGCACCGACGAGGGGAAACACCGTGACAACGGCCATGACCGAAACCAGGCAGGGGGCCACTGGGGGGCATTCCGCCGTCGCGGCCCGGGCGCGCGAAGTCGTCAAGGCGTACGGCTCGGGCGAGACCCGGGTCGTCGCCCTCGACCGGGTCGACGTGGACATCCACCGGGGCCGGTTCACCGCGATCATGGGCCCCTCCGGCTCCGGCAAGTCCACCCTGATGCACTGCCTGGCCGGTCTGGACACCGTGACCAGCGGCCACATCCACCTGGACGACATCGAGATCACCGGCCTGAAGGACAAGAAGCTCACCCGGCTGCGCCGCGACAAGATCGGTTTCATCTTCCAGGCGTTCAACCTGCTGCCGACGCTGAACGCCCTGGAGAACATCACGCTCCCCATGGACATCGCCGGCCGCAAGCCCGACGCCCAGTGGCTGGCCCGGGTGGTGGAGACCGTGGGCCTCGCGGGCCGGCTCAAGCACCGGCCGACCGAGCTGTCCGGCGGCCAGCAGCAGCGCGTGGCGGTCGCCCGCGCCCTCGCCTCCCGGCCGCAGATCATCTTCGGTGACGAGCCGACCGGCAATCTGGACTCCCGCGCCGGCGCCGAAGTCCTCGGCTTCCTGCGGCAGTCGGTGGACGAGCTGGGCCAGACCATCGTGATGGTCACCCACGACCCGGTCGCGGCCTCCTACGCGGACCGCGTGATCTTCCTCGCCGACGGCCGGATCGTCGACGAGATGGCCAACCCGACCGCCGACCAGGTGCTGGACCGGATGAAGGACTTCGACGCACGCGGGCGGACCTCGTGACCGTCATGAAGACCGCGCGGCGCAACTTCGTCGCGCACAAGGGCCGGATGGTCCTCTCCGCCGTCGCCGTACTGCTCTCCGTTGCCTTCGTCTGCGGCACGCTGGTGTTCACCGACACCATGAACACCACCTTCGACAAGCTGTTCGCGGTCACCAGCTCCGACGTGACGGTGAGCCCGAAGGAGGTCGACGCGGACACCGCGTCCGGCGACCGCGGCAAGCCCGAGGTGCTCGCCGGCGCGGTCGTCGAGCGGGTCTCGAAGATCGAGGGCGTCAAGGCCGCCGAGGGCGGGGTGATCTCGGCGGCCGTGACCGTCGTCGACGCCCGCAACGAGAACCTCGGTTCCGACGGCGGCGCGCCGACCCTCGCGGGCAGTTGGACCGAGAACGAACTCAAGTCCATGAAGATCACCTCCGGTCACGCCCCGCGCGGCCCGACCGAGGTCATGATCGACGCCGACACCGCGAAGAAGCACCACCTCGCGCTCGGGGACGACATCCGCACGATCGCCGTCACCGGCGACAACCGGGCCAAGATCGTCGGCATCGCGTCCTTCACCGTCACCAACCCGGGCGCGACCGTCGTCTACCTCGACACCGCCACCGCCCAGCAGCTGCTGCTCGGCGCCCCCGGCAGCTTCACGCACATCAACGTCACCGCCAAGGACGGGGTCGGCGACGAGCAGCTCAAGCAGAACATCGCCAAGGCCGTCGGCGCGGACACGTACAAGCTGCAGACCGCCAAGGAAGCGGCGGACGCCAACCGCAAGAGCGTCGGCTCGTTCCTCGACGTGATGAAGTACGCGATGCTCGGCTTCGCCCTGATCGCCTTCCTCGTCGGCATCTTCCTGATCTTCAACACCTTCTCGATGCTGGTCGCCCAGCGCACCCGCGAGATCGGCCTGATGCGCGCCATCGGCGCCGACCGCAAGCAGATCAACCGATCCGTCCTCGTCGAGGCGTTCCTGCTCGGCGTCGTCGGCTCGCTCCTCGGCGTCGGCGCCGGGGTGGGACTGGCCGTCGGCCTGATGAAGCTCATGGGCCGGATGGGCATGGAGTTGTCCACCGACGACCTGACGGTCGCCTGGACCACGCCCGCCGTCGGCCTGTTCCTCGGCATCCTCGTCACCGTCGTCTCCGCCTACATCCCCGGTCGCCGAGCCGGGAAGGTCTCGCCGATGGCGGCGCTGCGCGAGGCCGGCACTCCCGGCGACAAGCGGGCCGGCCGGGTCCGGGCCGCGTTCGGGCTGGTGCTGACCGGCCTCGGCGGCGCCGCGCTCTACCTCGCCTCGGCCGCCGACAAGGCCACGCAGGGCTCGCTGTGGCTGGGGCTCGGTGTCGTGCTGACCCTCATCGGGTTCATCGTGGTCGGCCCGCTCCTCGCCGGGATCGTCGTACGGGTGCTGGCCGCGCCGGTGCTGCGGCCCTTCGGTTCCGTCGGCCGGCTCGCGGAGCGCAACGCGCTGCGCAACCCGCGCCGCACCGGCGCCACCGCCGCCGCCCTGATGATCGGTCTGGCGCTGGTCGCCTGCCTGTCGGTGGTCGGTTCCTCGATGGTGGCCTCCGCGACCGCCGAGCTCGACAAGTCGGTCGGCGCGGACTACATCGTCAACGCCCCCTCCGGCCAGCCGGTCGTGCCGCAGGCCGAACAGGCGCTGCGGGCCGCCGCGAAGCTGGACCACGTCACCGCCTACCGCGAGATCCCGGTGAAGATCACCGCTCCCGACGGGTCCACCACCGACGACGACCTGGGCGCGCAGGACCCCACGTACGCCAAGGACATCCGGCGCACGATGACGGCCGGCGAGCACGCGGCCGCGTACGGGCCGAACGCGATGTCGGTCGGCTCGCTCTACGCCACCGAGCACCACCTGAAGCTCGGCGACGAGCTGACGGTCGCCTTCAACGGCGGCAAGACCACCAAGCTGAGGATCGCGGCGATCACCAGCGACGAGGGCAACCTCGACAAGGGCATGAAGTACACCAGCACCGCCGTCGCCGAGGCGAACCTCCCGGCCGACAGGCTGCCGCGCCCCTTCATGCTGCTGGCCACGGCCAAGTCCGGCCAGGCGGACGCCGCCTACGACGGGGTCAAGGCCGCGCTGGCGCAGTACCCGCAGTACAAGGTGCTCAACCAGGCCGACTACAAGCAGGCCCTGCGCGACCAGGTCGGTCAACTGCTGAACATCGTCTACGGGCTGCTCGCCCTCGCGATCATCGTCGCGGTGCTGGGTGTCGTGAACACCCTGGCGCTCTCGGTGGTCGAGCGGACCCGGGAGATCGGCCTGATGCGTGCCATCGGTCTCTCCCGGCGGCAACTGCGCCGCATGATCCGCCTGGAGTCGGTGGTCATCGCCCTGTTCGGCGCGCTGCTCGGGCTGGGCCTGGGCATGGGCTGGGGTGCGACGGCGCAGCGGCTGCTGGCCCTGGAGGGTCTGAAGGTGCTGGAGATCCCGTGGCCGACGATCCTCGGGGTGTTCGCCGGCTCGGCCCTGGTGGGCCTGTTCGCCGCGCTGGTCCCGGCGTTCCGGGCGGGGCGGATGAACGTACTGAACGCGATCGCCACCGACTAGTTCGGAAGGCGGTCGTCAACGGGGGTACACCGGCCCCGGTCCTGCCCTTGGGGGCGGGGCCGGGGCCGATGTCGTACCCCGCGTCACAGCCGTTGGAGGACGATGATCCCGCCGGCCTCGCCGAGCACCCCGAACCGGGCGCCGGGATGCAGGCGCAGGGCGTAGCCGACCGGGTCGTCGCCGGCCCAACCGGAGGAGGTGTCGAACGCGACGAAGGCCGGCAGCACGCCCTGGGCGGAGCCGATCCAGTAGACCCGGCAGCGGGAGGTCAGCCGGGACAGGGGCGCGGTGTCGGCCTCCACGCTCGCCCCGTCCGGGATGCGGGCGAGGAGCCGGTCGGCGGCGGTGACGCGGGCGGGGGTGGTGTACGTGGACGCGTCCCCCAGCCGTCGCAGGGGGAGGGTGGTGACGCTGAGGGTGAGGGCGACGGCGAGGAGGGCGCCGGGCAACTGGAAGGCGTAGGCGCGCAGCCAGGGCCGGGTGGAACGCCCGGCGGCGGCGAGGGCGTCGACCAGCGCCAGGGCGACGATCGGCATGAGGACGGCGCTGTAGTGCCAGTCGGTGGACCAGTAGTGGTCGTCGCCGGACAGGAACCGCCAGCCCAGGGTGGGCAGGGCCGGCAACAGCAGCGGGGAGCGCAGCGCCAACAGCCCGGTGGTGGGGACGAGCACCCAGGCGAGCGTGTCCGCTTTGGTGGCGAGCCCGGCGAGCGGCGAGGCGTGCCCCACCTTCTCCCAGTAGCCGTAACCGCTGCCGAAGGCCGGGATCACGACGGTGAACACCAGGGCGGCGGCCACGACGGCCAGCGCCGCGGTCACGGCGGCGGCCAGGGCGGCCCGCCGGTCGGTGCGCCGGGCCTGCCGGGCGACGAGCAGGGCCAGGACGGCGAGGGTGAGACCGAGGTCCTCCTTGACGAGCAACAGCGGCAACCCCCACAGCAGCGCGGCCCGCGGGCGCCGGGCGAGCAGCGCCTCCAGGGCGAAGGCGAGCAGCGGCACGGCGAAGCAGACCTCGTGGAACTCGAAGTCGACGGCCCGCTGGATGCCCCAGGCCAACCCGTACGCGGCGCCCAGCGACAGGCCCCGGGCGCGGCCGAGCAGGCGGGACGCGGCGCGGGTGACGGGCACGCAGGAGACGGCGAACAGCGCGGCCTGGGCGAGGAGCAGTGTCGCGGGGCCGGGGAAGAGCCGGTAGAGGGGCGCGAGCACGGCGATGACGGGGCTGAAGTGGTCGCCGAGGATGTTGGCGCCGGGGCCCTTGAGGTCCGCGACGGGTGCCTGGAGGTTCGCGTACGCCCTGACCGCCTGCTCGAAGATGCCCAGGTCCCAGGAGGTGGCCTCCATCCGCCGGTGCCGGGAGAGGGAGAGCACGGCGTACGCGACGAACAGCAGGGCGGCCAGTGCGTACGGCTCCGCGCGGTGGAAGCGCCGGCCCGCCGCGCCCCGGATGACGGGGGCGGGCCCGGCTATGGCGTCAGTCGTCACGCGGTGGTGCTCCCTCTGCCGGTCGGGGGTGAACCCTTGCGGCAGGGCGACGCGGCACGCTCGGTCGGTACGTCCGCACATCGTAGAACGGCGGTGCGACGGCGGACGGGGGCCGGGGGTGGGGGAGGCGAGCGGGAGGGTGCGGCGGCGGCAATCCCTCGCGCGGCTGTCGGCGGCGCGTCGTACGCTGGGAGCCCCCGGCCCGTTCACGTGTCGGGCCCTTCGCGTTGCCCCTCCACCGGACGGAAAGCCTCCTTCATGAGCCTGCACGGACTGCTCGACGCCGTCACCCGGGACCCCGCGCTCGCCGAGGCGGTCGCCGCGGCCGGGGACGGCAACCGGATGCACGTCGACCTGGTGGGGCCGCCCGCCGCGCGGCCCTTCGCGATCGCCGCGCTGGCCCGGCGCACCGAGCGGACCGTGCTCGCGGTGACCGCCACAGGGCGCGAGGCCGAGGACCTGGCGGCAGCGCTGCGGTCCTTCCTGCCCGCCGACGAGGTGGCGGAGTACCCCTCCTGGGAGACGCTGCCGCACGAGCGGCTCTCGCCGCGCAGCGACACCGTGGGCCGCAGGCTGGCGGTGCTGCGCCGGCTCACCCACCCCAGCAAGGACGATCCGGCCGCGGGTCCCGTCAGTGTCGTGGTCGCGCCGATCCGCTCGGTGCTCCAGCCGCAGGTCAAGGGGCTGGGCGAGCTGGTGCCGGTGAGCCTGCGGCAGGGCGAGAGCGTCGATCTGGGGCAGGTCACGCAGGCGCTGGCCGCCGCCGCGTACGCGCGGGTCGAGCTGGTGGAGAAGCGCGGCGAGTTCGCGGTGCGCGGCGGCATCCTCGACGTGTTCCCGCCCACCGAGGAGCACCCGCTGCGCGTGGAGTTCTGGGGCGACGAGGTCGAGGAGATCCGCTACTTCAAGGTCGCCGACCAGCGGTCCCTGGAGATCGCCGAGCACGGGCTGTGGGCGCCGCCGTGCCGGGAGCTGCTGCTGACCGACGAGGTGCGGGAGCGGGCGGCGGCACTGGCCGAGGCCCACCCGGAGCTCGGCGAACTGCTGAACAAGATCGCCGAAGGGATCGCCGTCGAGGGCATGGAGTCCCTCGCGCCCGTCCTCGTCGACGACATGGAACTGCTGATCGACGTCCTGCCGGCCGGGTCCATGGCGGTGGTCTGCGATCCCGAGCGGGTCCGGACGCGGGCCGCCGACCTGGTGGCGACCTCGCAGGAGTTCCTGATGGCGTCCTGGGCGGCCACCGCCGGCGGTGGCGTGGCGCCCATCGACGTCGGCGCGGCCTCGCTGCGCGGCATCGCGGACGTCCGCGACCACGCGCGCGAGCTGGGCATGATGTGGTGGTCGGTGTCCCCGTTCGCCGCCGACGACACCGACCTGGGCGGTGACACCCTCAAGCTGGGCATGCACGCCCCCGAGGCGTACCGCGGCGACACCGCCCGGGCCCTCGCCGACACCAAGGCGTGGATCGCCGACGGCTGGCACACCGTCTACCTGACCGAGGGCCACGGCCCGGCCGCCCGTACCGTCGAGGTGCTCGGCGGCGAGGGCATCGCGGCCCGCCTGGAGGCGGACCTGCGCACCCTGGAACCGTCGATCGTGCACGTGGCGTGCGCCTCGCTCGACCAGGGCTTCGTCGACCCCGACCGCAAGATCGCCGTGCTGACCGAGACCGACCTGACGGGCCAGCGCACCGCCAGCAAGGACCTGGGCCGGATGCCGACCCGGCGCCGCAAGTCCATCGACCCGCTCACGCTGGAGACCGGCGACTACATCGTCCACGAACAGCACGGCGTGGGCCGCTACATCGAGATGGTGCAGCGCACCGTCCAGGGCGCCACCCGCGAGTACCTCCTGGTGGAGTACGCGGCGGCCAAGCGCGGCCAGCCCGGCGACCGGCTCTACATCCCCACCGACCAGCTGGAGCAGGTCACCAAGTACGTCGGCGGCGAGGCCCCGACCCTGCACCGGCTCGGCGGCGCGGACTGGACGAAGACCAAGGCGCGCGCGAAGAAGGCCGTCAAGGAGATCGCCGCCGACCTGATCAAGCTCTACAGCGCCCGGATGGCGGCCCCCGGCCACACCTTCGGCCCGGACACGCCCTGGCAGCGGGAGCTGGAGGACGCCTTCCCGTACGCGGAGACCCCCGACCAGCTCACCACGATCGCCGAGGTCAAGGAGGACATGGAGAAGTCCGTCCCCATGGACCGGCTGATCTGCGGCGACGTCGGCTACGGCAAGACGGAGATCGCGGTACGCGCGGCCTTCAAGGCGGTCCAGGACGGCAAGCAGGTCGCCGTCCTCGTCCCCACCACCCTGCTCGTGCAGCAGCACTTCGGCACCTTCTCCGAGCGCTACAGCCAGTTCCCCGTCAGTGTGAAGGCCCTGTCGCGCTTCCAGAGCGACACCGAGTCCAAGGCGACCCTGGAGGGCCTCAAGGAGGGCTCGGTCGACATCGTCATCGGCACGCACCGGCTGTTCTCGCAGGAGACGAAGTTCAAGGACCTCGGCCTGGTCATCGTCGACGAGGAGCAGCGCTTCGGCGTCGAGCACAAGGAGCAACTGAAGAAGCTGCGCGCCAACGTGGACGTGCTGACCATGTCCGCGACGCCGATCCCGCGCACCCTGGAGATGGCGGTGACCGGCATCCGCGAGATGTCGACGATCACCACCCCGCCGGAGGAGCGGCACCCGGTGCTGACGTTCGTCGGCCCCTACGAGGAGAAGCAGATCGGCGCGGCCATCCGGCGCGAGCTGCTGCGCGAGGGCCAGTGCTTCTACATCCACAACCGGGTCGAGTCCATCGACCGGGCCGCGGCCAAGCTGCGTGAGATCGTGCCCGAGGCGCGGATCGCGACGGCGCACGGCCAGATGTCCGAACAGGCCCTGGAGCAGGTCGTGGTGGACTTCTGGGAGAAGAAGTTCGACGTGCTCGTCTCCACCACGATCGTCGAGTCGGGCATCGACATCTCCAACGCCAACACCCTCATCGTGGAGCGCGGCGACAACTTCGGCCTCTCGCAGTTGCACCAGCTGCGCGGTCGTGTCGGCCGCGGCCGGGAGCGCGGGTACGCGTACTTCCTGTACCCGCCGGAGAAGCCGCTGACCGAGACCGCGCACGAGCGGCTCGCGACGATCGCCCAGCACACGGAGATGGGCGCCGGCATGTACGTGGCGATGAAGGACCTGGAGATCCGCGGCGCGGGCAACCTGCTCGGCGGCGAGCAGTCCGGCCACATCGCCGGCGTCGGCTTCGACCTCTACATCCGCATGGTCGGCGAGGCCGTGGCCGACTACCGGGCCGCCGTCGAAGGTGCCGTGGAGGAGGAGCCGCCGCTGGAGGTGAAGATCGAGCTGCCGGTCGACGCGCACGTCCCGCACGACTACGCGCCCGGCGAGCGGCTGCGCCTACAGGCGTACCGGTCCATCGCGGCGGCGAACTCCGAGGCCGACATCAAGGCCGTGCGGGAGGAGCTGACCGACCGGTACGGCAAGCTGCCCGAACCGGTGGAGAACCTGCTGCTGGTGGCGGGGCTGCGGATGCTGGCCCGGGCCTGCGGGGTCGGCGACATCACCCTCCAGGGCAACAACATCAGGTTCGGGCCCGTGGAGTTGCGCGAATCGCAGGAGCTGCGGCTCAAGCGGCTCTACCCGGGGGCGGTCCTCAAGTCCGCCACCTCGCAGGTGCTGATCCCGCGGCCCAAGACCGCGAAGGTCGGCGGGAAGCCGCTCGTCGGGCGGGAACTGCTCGGGTGGACGGGCGAATTCCTCACCACCATCCTCGGCTCGTAACACGCGTGACAGCGGACGCGCGGCGGCCGGAACCGCCTGTTCCGGCCGCTTCGCCGGGGATCGCGCTGCGACCGTACAACGGTTGGGCACATCCCCTCACCATGGCCGGAAACGCTGTATACGCTCATACCCGCAACCCTTCCGCTCGGCCCGTCAGGAGCACCGATGCACGCCCCCGGCATCCCGCCGCAGCACCACCACCGGCCCGGTAACGAGGGTGTGGTGGCCCTGCGCGTGGTGTTCGCGCTGCTGCCGGTCCTGAGCTGCGGGTTCCTGGCATGGGGCACGATGTTGCGGCTCGCGATCGTGACCCGCGCCACCCGCGACTGGACGTTGCTCGCGCTCAGTTGTGTGCTCTCCGTCGCCTGGGTCGTGCTGATCGGCATGGACCCGACCCCCGACACCAGCGGCTGGCAGGGCAACGCCGGAGCCGGCGGCACGCTCCTCACCGGCTTCGCCACCTGCGTGTACTTCCTCGTCGCCGACATCCGCCACCACGAGAACCGGGCCCTCGCGCCGGCCGCGCCCTGGTACCCGGCGCCCAACCCGGCCTACGGCTACCCGCCCGTCCAGACGCCGGTCCGGAACCCGGTCCACACGCCGGTCCCGTCCCCGGTGCCGACGCCCCCGCCGCCGCAGGTCCCGCCGCAGCCGACCCCGCCGCCGCGCATCGGGCAGGTCCGCGCCGAACTCGACGAGCTCAGCGAACTGCTGCGCAAGCAGACCCCGCACCCGCCGCGCCCCGGCGGCCCCTACCAGGACCCGAACCCGACCGCCGTGCAGGACCCCGAGCAGTGACCGACCGGCTGATCGGCGAGCGCTACCAGCTCGCCTCCCTCCTCGGCCAGGGCGGCATGGGCCAGGTGTGGACCGCCTACGACCGACGCCTGGACCGCCGCGTCGCCGTCAAGCTGCTGCGCCCCGACAAGGTCGCCGGCCCCGGCACCGTCGCCGAGGAACTGCGCCGCCGCTTCGCGCGTGAATGCCGGGTGACGGCCCAGGTCGACCACCCCGGCCTGGTCACCGTGCACGACGCCGGCGACGACGGTGACGAACTCTTCCTGGTGATGGGTTACGTCGACGGCTCCAACCTGGCCGACCACCTGGTGGAACACAGCCCGTACCCGTGGCAGTGGGCCGTCGCGGTGGCCGCCCAACTGTGCTCCGTGCTGTCGGCGGTGCACGCGGTGCCGATCGTCCACCGCGACCTGAAGCCCCGCAACGTGATGGTCCGCCCCGACGGCACCGTCCTGGTGCTGGACCTCGGCGTCGCCTCCGTCATGGACACCGACACCACCCGCCTCACCAGCACCGGCACACCCATCGGCAGCCCCGCCTACATGGCCCCCGAGCAGGCCATGGGCGGCGCGGTGGGCCCGCACACCGACCTGTACGCGCTCGGCGTGCTCCTGTACGAACTCCTCAGCGGCAACGTCCCCTTCGCCGGGTCGAGCGCGCTGGGCGTCCTGCACCGGCACCTGTACGAGCCCCCGGCCCCGGTGCGCCGCACCCGGCCCGAGATCCCGCACGCGCTGGAAGCCGTACTCCTGCACCTGCTGGCCAAGGACCCGCAGGACCGGCCCGCCTCCGCCCAGGCGGTCTACGAGGCCCTCGCGCCGCTGCTGCCCCGCCAGGGCGGCGCCCCCGCCGGGCCGCTCGACCCGACCCGGCCGTTCCTGCGCCCCCACGCGCCCTGGCCCGACCGCGCCACCGCCACCCCCGAGGCCCCCCAACCCCCGGCCGAGCCCCGCCCGGACATCCCGGGAGCGGTGGACGAGGCCCGTCGGCTGCTGGACGAGGGGCGGCTCACCCAGGCCGTGGACATCCTCGGCGGCATCCTCCCGGCGGCCGCCGCCGAGCACGGGGAGCACTCGCCGGTCGTCCGCTCGCTGCGCAAGCAGTACGCGGCCACGCTGATGGACGACGGCCAGTACCGCCGCGCCCTGCCCGAACTGCGCCGGCTCGCCGAGGAGTTCCCCGCCGGCGACGCCCAGTCGCTGCGGTTCCGCTACGACGCCGCGCAGTGCCTCGAACAACTCGGGGAACCGGCGGCGGCCCTCGCCGAGTACCGCTCCCTGCTCCCGCTGTTCGAGAACCACTACGCCAACCCGGACCCGGGCCTGCCGCTGGAGGTCCGGCGCCGGATAGCGCACCTGCTGCTGGCCATGGGCGACCGGCCGGCGGCCCACGACACCCTGGTCCGCCTCCTGTTCGACGCCGACCGCCTGCACGGGCCGAACCACCCGCTCCCGTCGGAGATCCGCCGCACCCTCCAGTGGCTCGGCCAGGTCCGCTGACCCGGCCCCGGGCCTCCCGACACCGCACCCGCCGCACCCCGACACCCCGGTAATCGTTGGTCGAACCGGTGGCTCGGAACCCCCCGACTGCATACCATCGATCACCGCACGGCCTTCTTGTGCATTGCCGCACAATCTCCCGGCCCTGGAGGCTCCTTTGCACCGTCGCACAGCGCTCTCCGTCTCCGCCGCCCTGCTCGCGGCGGCTCCCCTGCTGTCCGCCTGCTCCGGCCAGGCCCATCCCGGCTCGGCGGCCGTCGTCGGCGGCGAGCGGATCACCACCGCAGCGCTCCAGGCCCAGGTGAACGAGGTCCGCAGCGCGCAGAACCGTTCCGGGCAGGGCGCCCAACTGATCGAGGCGACCCCGCGCCTGGACCGCTCGAAGCTGAACCGGATGATCCAGACCGCCGTCCTGGAGCGCGCCGCGAAGGACGCCGGCGTCACCGTGACGACGCGGGAGGTCGAGGACGTCCGCAAGGCCCAGCTCCAGCAGGCCGGCACCCCGGCGGCGCTGGAGACGGCGGCCCTCCAGCAGGCACAGCTCGCGCCGGACCAGATGGACGCGGACACCCGCTTCAAGCTGCTGCGCGACAAGCTGTTCGAGCACTACGGCAACCAGGACAAGGCGCTGGAGAAGCTCTCCGCCGCCGCGAACGCCCTGCACGTCCAGGTGAACCCGCGCTACGGCCGTTGGGACGCGCGGCAGATCCTGCTCGGCGACGAGACCACCCCGTGGATCAGTCAGCGGACCCGGTCCGAGCAGGCCCCCGCCGGAGCCTGAGCCGTACCCGGGCGGAGCCCGCCGGGCGCGGGCCCGCCCCGCCGGGGCCCGGGCCGGACGCGCGGAGGTAGGTTCGGAGGGTGACTGAGCACGCGCCGCCCTCCGAGCCCACCGGCCGCATCGTCCTGCTGACCACCAGCCACCGGGTCGCCCCCGGCCTGCTGTCCTGGTCGGCCTGGCAGACCCTGAAGGCCGCCGACCGGGTGCTGTGCGCCGATCCCGGCCATCCGCAGGTGCCGTACCTGCGCGAGGCGGGCGTGGCGGTGGCGTACGAGAGCCCCGACGCCCAGGCCCTCGTCGAGGCGTGCGCCGGGGGCCGCACCGTCGTCGTCCTGCCGATCGGCGAGGGCGACCGGCGGCTCACCGACGGACTGGCCCGGCTGGCCGGCTCCGGCCGCGTCGCCATGCCCGATCTGGAACTGCTGCCCGGGTCCTACGACCTGCCCGGCGCCCGCCTGCTCGACCTGGTCCAGGTGATGGACCGGGTGCGCCGCGAATGCCCCTGGACCTCGCGCCAGACGCACGAGGGGTTGGTGAAGTACGCGATCGAGGAGGCGTACGAACTGGTCGAGGCGATCGAGACGGGCGACCGGGAGGAACTGCGCGAGGAACTGGGCGACGTGCTGCTCCAGGTCGTCTTCCACGCGCGGATCGCGCAGGAGGGCCGCCCGGAGGACGGCGACGAACCGTTCTCGATCGACGACGTGGCCGGGGACCTGGTCGAGAAGCTGATCCGGCGGCACCCGCACGTCTTCGGCGACGAGACGGCCGAGACCCCCGAGGACGTCAGCGCGCACTGGCAGCGCACCAAGGCGGTGGAGAAGCAGCGGGAGTCGGTCACCGACGGCATTCCGCTGGGCCAGCCCGGTCTCGCGCTCGCGGCCAAGCTCGCGGGCCGCGTCCGGACGGCCCCGCTCGCCGTGGAACTGCCCCGCGGGGAGGGCATCGGCTACGAACTCCTCGAACTGGCGGCGCGCGCCGAGGCGCAGGGCATCGACCCCGAGACGGCGCTGCGCGCGGCGGCCCGCGCCTACCGGGCGGCGATCCGCGCGGCGGAGGGCGTCGCGCCGGAGAGCGAGTAGTAGGGGAGGGGAGCAGGGGAGGGGAGCAGCGGAGTAGGGAAGCGGTCCCGTGCGGGGTCACGGTTGTCGGGGCGCGCGGGCCGCGGGGTTGATCCAGTGCGGGGACGGGCGACTGAGGAACCATTCGCCGAAGCCGAGCGGTCGCCCGTTCGGGCCGTGGCCGCCGCCGGACTCGACCGCGGGCACCGCGTCGTGGAAGACGTGCCCCGGGTGCGCGCCGAGCTGCTCCAGCAGGCGGGCGGTCTCCGCGATGAACGGCGCCGGCCCGCTCAGGTAGACGTCCTGCTCCCACCACAGCCCGCGGTGGCCGAGGGCGGTCCCCAGCCGGTCGGTGGCCTCGTTGCGCTGCTGCCCCGGCGCCGGGGTGATGTAGGTGACGGCGAGCCACTCGAAGGCGTCGGCGTACGCGTCGATGAACGGGCGGTCGTAGAGGTGCGCGGCGTCCCGGGCGACCACGAAGAGCCGGACGTCCTGATCGGGCGGGTGCCGGCCGAGTTCCTCCAGCAGGGCGCGGACCGGGGCCCAGCCGGTGCCCGCGGCGATGAGGGTGACGGGGCGGCCGTCCCGGCGCAGCGTCAGGGCGCCGCCGGGCGCACCGAGGCGCAGCGACTCGCCCGGGTCCGTCCCGCCGACCAGGACGGTACTGAGCCGGCCCCCCTCGATCCGGCTGACGTGCAGGTCCACCGTCCCGTCGGGGCGGGGCGCGTTGCCCAGGGAGTACGCGCGCCAGCAGGCCGGGACACGGTCGCTGCTCACGCTCACGTACTGGCCCGGCCGGTAGCCCAGCGGGGCGTGCGGGCGCAGGGTCAGCACGGCGAGGTCCCGGCCGTACCGCAGGTGGCGCACGATCTCGGCGTCCCACCACGGCGGGTCCTCGCTCTGCGCGGCCGCGGCGCTCATCACCCCGGCGATCAGCCGGTACGCCTCCGCCCAGGCCCGCGCCACGGCCGGGGTCCACGCCTCGCCGGCGGCCTCGGCGAGCGCGGCGAGCAGGCTGGCGCCGACGGCCTCGTACTCCTCGGGGCCGGCGAGGAACTTGCGGTGGTCGCGTCCGAGGTCGCGTAGATAGGGGAGGAGCGACTCGCTCTCCAGATGCGCGACGACATGGGTGAGAGCGGCGAACAGCCGGTCCCGCTGCCGCTCCATCTCCTGCCCGGAGGCGGGGAAGAGCGTACGGATCTCGGGGTGGTGCCAGAAGAGGTGGGAGTAGAAGAACCTGGCCGCGTGTTCGGCGCGTCTCTCCACCACGGCGAAGCTGCTCTTCAAGATCCTTACGTCCACAGCACCGAAGTAGGAACGGCGAACGCGGCCGGGTCAAGCGAAGGGGTATCTACGGCCAGCCCCCGACGAACCGCCCATAGCGGGTGCGGGCCGGCGGCCGGGATACGGTCGACGGGTGCACGAGCCGACTCCCGCAGCCCCCGAAGACCCCCTCTCCCCCCAGGGCCCCACCCTGTTCGACTGGGAGTTCGCCACCGACCCGTACCCGGCGTACGCCTGGCTGCGCGAACACGCGCCGGTGCACCGGACCAAGCTGCCCAGCGGGGTCGAGG
This sequence comes from Streptomyces sp. NPDC058279, assembly GCF_042881255.1. Taxonomy (NCBI): domain Bacteria; kingdom Bacillati; phylum Actinomycetota; class Actinomycetes; order Kitasatosporales; family Streptomycetaceae; genus Streptomyces; species Streptomyces sp. NPDC058279. The sequence goes on from NZ_JBHVYA010000019.1 coordinate 107,147, forward strand.
CATGGCTGGTGACCCGGTACGCCGACGCCCGCCAGGCCCTCGCCGACCAGCGGCTCAGCAAGAACCCGGCGCACCACGCGGAGCCGGCGCACGCCAAGGGCAAGACCGGCATCCCGGGCGAGCGCAAGGCCGAGCTGATGACGCACCTGCTGAACATCGACCCGCCGGACCACACCCGGTTGCGGCGGCTGGTGTCGAAGGCGTTCACCCCGCGCAGGGTGGCCGCGTTCACCCCGCGGGTGCAGGAGCTGACCGACCAGCTCATCGAGCGGTTCGAGAGCAGGGGTGAGGCGGACCTCATCCACGAGTTCGCGTTCCCCCTCCCCATCTACGCCATCTGCGAGCTGCTCGGCGTACCGCGCGAGGACCAGGACGACTTCCGGGACTGGGCCGGGATGATGATCCGACACGGTGGCGGGCCGCGCGGCGGTGTCGCCCGCTCGGTCAAGCAGATGCGCACCTACCTCGGTGAACTCATCCACCGCAAAAGGGATGATCTGGGCGATGACCTCATCTCGGACCTGATCCGGGCCAGTGACCACGGCGACCACCTGACGGAGGCCGAGGCCACCGCCATGGCTTTCATCCTGCTTTTCGCCGGTTTCGAGACGACGGTCAACCTGATCGGCAACGGGCTGCACGCCCTGTTCATGAACCCCGGCCAGCGCGCGCGCCTCCAGGCGTCGCTGGCCGCCGGGGAGCGCGCCCTGCTCGCCACCGGCGTCGAGGAACTCCTGCGCTACGACGGCCCGGTGGAGCTCGCGACCTGGCGCTTCGCCACCGAGCCCGTCGTCCTCGGCGGACAGGACATCGCCACCGGCGACCCGGTCCTGGTGGTCCTCGCGGCGGCCGACCGCGATCCCGAGCGGTTCGCGGAACCGGACACCCTGGACCTCTCCCGAAGTGACAATCAGCACCTCGGGTACGGCCACGGCATCCACTACTGCCTCGGCGCGCCGCTCGCCCGGCTCGAAGGTCAGACCGCGCTCGCGAGTTTGCTGATGCGTCTGCCGGATCTGGAACTGGCCGTTCCACCTTCGGACCTGCGGTGGCGGGGCGGACTCATCATGCGTGGCCTGCGCACCCTTCCGGTCCGCTTCACACCCCGAAACACATGAGGGCGTAACGGGACAGCCCCTGACCCGCAGTCAGTTACCGGCCGAACTTGTGACATGCGTTCGAAGGGGGCTAGGTTCTGCCGTTACCCCGCCGTTATGCGAAAGGTGCACTACATGCGTTCCGGGAACGGCCGCCACAGACGCCCCCGCCAGGTACCCGCCCTCGTCGTCACCGCAGGAGTCACGGGCTCCGCGCTGGCGCTGCCGCTGCTCGCGGCCACCAACGCCTCGGCCGCCGACACGTCCACGTGGGACAGCGTCGCCGAATGCGAGAGCGGCGGTACCTGGAGCGCGGACTTCGGCAGCGGGGCCTACGGCGGACTGCAGTTCACCCAGGACCAGTGGAACAGCGCCGGCGGCCGGGAGTTCGCGGCGCGTCCCGACCTCGCCAGCCGGTCGCAGCAGATAGCCGTGGGCGAGCGGGTGCTGGCGTCCCAGGGCCCCCAGGCGTGGCCGCTGTGCGCGGCGTCGTCCGGGCTGGTGAAGGACGGCCCCGCCGCGAACGTGGACCCGGGCGCACTGGGGACCCCGCGGCAGGTCGCCCCCAGTCCCTCCCGCCCCGACGACGCGGTGCCGGGCACCGACGCGGGCGACCCCGCCACCGACTTCGGCGCGCCCACCCCGGCCGCCCCGGCCGCCGGCGCCCCGAGCCCGTCCGCCACGGCGCCGTTCACGCTGCCCATCGCGCCGCTCGCCCCCAACAGCGGACTGCCCGTCATGCCCGATCCGGACCTGCCGACGACGACACCGACCCAGCCCGGCGACCAGACCGGCACGGCGCCGACGACCCCGACGACCCCGACCGGCCCCGGCGACGTCTCGGGAACCCCGACGACCCCGGTCACGCCGTCCCCGTCCGGAACCCCCTCCACGCCGGCCGACCCGACCACCGGGACCCCGTCCGCCACGTCGAACGCGCCCACCACCGACTCCGCCACGGCGGGCGGCGGCAAGCACCGCGGCCCGGCGGCGGTGGAGACGCCCGCGGCCACTGACGCCGCGTCGGACCCCACGTACACGGTGAAGGCGGGCGACAGCCTGACCGCCATCGCGGACGCCAAGGGGCTCAAGGGGGGCTGGAACGCGCTCTACGCGGCCAACGAGCAGGTCATCGGCAAGGACGCCGACCTCATCAAGCCCGGTCAGAATCTGGATCTAACCAAGAAATAACGGGCACTTCGGGCATGCGTAAAGAGCTGAATGCCCGTTATCCGCAAGTGAGACATGCGTCTCTTCCGGTCAACTGGCGTGTCTGGTACCGAAGCTCCCGCAAACCCCGCCCTCACCTGCGAAAACGCCCCTAAGCGGAACGCAAGCAGGTCGATTTCTCCCCGATGTCCCTCGTTGAACATCGGGGAGAGACCTGTCTACCTTCTGAATCGCTCGCCACCGCGGGCCTCTTCGACCGCATCGCCGAATCCTGCCGGCGGACGGAGAGAACAGTCGTCGCGTCAAGCGCCGAAGGCAGGAGCGGGGGAACCAAGGTAAGCGCCGGGAGCGGCCGTCGAGAGACGGTCACACCGGCTAGGGGTTAAGCCGCGCGCTGGTCGCGCGGCCGGGCAACTCACTCGCCCGAACCCGACAGCTCACCTCGTAGGCGTCGGTGAGGAGAAACTCCATGCTGCTTTCCGGCAAGGGCAAGCACCGCCGCGCCTCCAAGGCCACCCGCATCGTCACGCTCGCCGGTGTCACCGGTGTCGCCGTCGCCGCGCCCCTCATGGCGGCCGGCTCCGCCAGCGCCGCGACCGGCGCCGAGTGGGACCGCGTCGCGGCGTGCGAGTCCGGCGGCAACTGGGCCATCAACACCGGCAACGGCTTCTACGGCGGCCTGCAGTTCACGTCCTCCACCTGGGCCGCCTACGGCGGCAAGGCGTACGCCGCGCAGGCCAACCAGGCTTCCAAGGCCCAGCAGATAGCCATCGCCGAGAAGGTCCTCAAGGGCCAGGGCAAGGGTGCGTGGCCGTCCTGTGGCGTGGGCCTGTCGAACTCCTCGTACAGCGGCGGCGGCTCGGCCGAGACCCCCAAGCCCGCCAAGCCGAAGGTCGAGACCAAGGCCGCCCCGGCGCCGAAGAAGGAGACCAAGCGGCCCGAGGCCCCGGTCACCCGCTCCGAGCGCTCCGAGGCCGCCCCCAAGGCCGCCCCGAAGACCGAGGCCCCGAAGACGGGCAACGGCTCGTACGAGGTCAAGGAGGGCGACACCCTGGGCACCATCGCCGAGGCGAACGCCGTCAAGGGCGGCTGGGAGAAGCTGTTCGAGCTGAACAAGGACATCGTCTCCGACGCCGACCTGATCTTCCCGGGCCAGAAGTTGAAGCTGAGCTGAAACCTCGGGTGACACCGAGTCCGACCACCGCCCGGCGCGTACCCCTCCACGCGCCGGGCGGTGGCGCGTCCGCGGCCGGATCGGACCGGATCATGGCTGGATCGCGGCCGGATCCGGGCCGGACCACGGCCGGGAGGCGGTCCACGGGCGGTCCCTTTGTCCGGGAAAGCAGGCGTACGGCCGCTTTTTCGTCCCAGGACCCGGGCGGTCGGCCGGTCCAGTGCCCGGAGCCGGTTAGGCTCTAGTCGGCAGGGCCGTCCCACGGCCCCCTGCCACCGCACACCCAGCGTCACATCCCAGAAGGAGATGCTCGTGCCGTCCATCGACGTCGTCGTAGCCCGGGAAATCCTGGACTCCCGAGGCAACCCCACGGTCGAGGTCGAGGTGGGCCTCGACGATGGCAGCACCGGCCGTGCTGCAGTCCCGTCCGGCGCCTCCACCGGTGCATTCGAGGCCATCGAGCTCCGTGACGGTGACCCCAACCGTTACATGGGCAAGGGTGTCGAGAAGGCCGTCCTCGCCGTCATCGAGCAGATCGGCCCGGAGCTCGTCGGCTACGACGCCACCGAGCAGCGGCTGATCGACCAGGCCATGTTCGACCTGGACGCCACCGACAACAAGGGCTCGCTCGGCGCCAACGCCATCCTCGGCGTCTCCCTCGCCGTCGCGCACGCCGCGTCCGAGGCGTCGGACCTGCCGCTCTTCCGCTACCTCGGCGGCCCGAACGCGCACCTGCTGCCCGTCCCGATGATGAACATCCTCAACGGTGGGTCGCACGCCGACTCCAACGTCGACATCCAGGAGTTCATGATCGCCCCGATCGGCGCGGAGTCCTTCTCCGAGGCGCTGCGCTGGGGCGCGGAGGTCTACCACACCCTCAAGAAGGTCCTGCACACCAAGGGCCTCTCCACCGGTCTGGGCGACGAGGGCGGCTTCGCCCCGAACCTGGAGTCCAACCGCGCCGCGCTCGACCTCATCATCGAGGCCATCAAGCAGGCCGGTTACACCCCGGGCAAGGACATCGCGCTCGCGCTCGACGTCGCGGCGTCCGAGTTCTACAAGGACGGCAAGTACGAGTTCGAGGGCCAGTCCCGCTCGGCCGCCGAGATGACCGACTACTACGCCGAGCTCGTCGAGGCGTACCCGCTGGTCTCCATCGAGGACCCGCTGTTCGAGGACGACTGGGCCGGCTGGAAGACCATCACCGACCGCCTGGGCGCCAAGGTCCAGATCGTCGGCGACGACCTCTTCGTCACCAACCCGGAGCGCCTGGCGCGCGGCATCGAGGAGGGCTCCGCGAACGCCCTGCTCGTCAAGGTCAACCAGATCGGTTCGCTGACCGAGACCCTGGACGCCGTCGAGATGGCCCAGCGCAACGGCTTCAAGTGCATGATGTCGCACCGCTCCGGCGAGACCGAGGACGTCACCATCGCCGACCTCGCCGTCGCCGTGAACTGCGGCCAGATCAAGACCGGCGCCCCGGCCCGCTCGGACCGCGTCGCCAAGTACAACCAGCTGCTGCGCATCGAGGAGATCCTCGACGACGCCGCCGTGTACGCGGGCCGCTCGGCCTTCCCCCGGTTCCGTTTCGCGGACCAGTAGGCACCAGGGCCAATGAGCGCCTCGCGGCGCCGGCCTCCGTACGTCCCCGCACTCGGTCCCGTACCGTGTGCGGGGACGTATTGCGTACCGCGTGCGAAGGGGAGGCGGGACCATGGCCGGGAACCGGGATCGGTTCTCCACCTTCTCGACCGCGACCAGGCTCAAGCAGCTCGGCGAGCGGACCGCCGCCCACGTCTACCGCTCGCAGTCGCGCCGCCAGGTCCGCCGCAGCCGGCTCACCGGCCGGGCGGCGCTGCTGGTGCTCGTCCTCTGTACGCTGGTCGTCGCCCTCGCGTACCCGATGCGCCAGTACGTGTCCCAGCGTTCGGAGATCGCGGACCAGCAGCGGGCCGCCGACGGCGCGCGCAAGCGCCTCGAACAGTTGCGTGACGAGAAGGCCCGCTGGCAGGACCCGGCCTACGCCGAGCAGCAGGCGCGCAAGCACCTGCACTTCCTGCGCCCCGGCGAGGTCGGCTACATCATGAACGACCCCGGTGCCGAGGCCGCCGAGCACCGCCGCACCGGGCAGGCCGGTTCCGACCGGCCCTGGTACTCGAACGTCTGGGACGGCGTCGACAAGGCCGACCGGCCCGGCGACTGACCCCGGCGACTGACCCAGACCACCCTTACGAAACGAAGAGACGCACTCCAGGCATGCAGACGCCCCCGCCCCAGACCGACCGCACCGAGCCGACCGCCGCGGACATCGAGGCGTTCGAGCAGCAGCTCGGCCGCCCGCCGCGCGGCCTGCGCGCCATCGCCCACCGCTGCCCCTGCGGGCAGCCGGACGTCGTGGAGACCGCGCCCCGGCTCCCCGACGGCACCCCCTTCCCGACGCTGTACTACCTGACCTGCCCCCGCGCCGCCGGTGCGATCGGCACGCTGGAGGCCAACGGCGTGATGAAGCAGATGCAGGCCCGACTCGCCGAGGACCCGGAGCTGGCCGCGGCCTACCGGGCCGCGCACGAGGACTACATCACCCGCCGCGACGCCATCGAGGTGCTCCAGGGCTTCCCGAGCGCCGGTGGCATGCCGGACCGGGTGAAGTGCCTGCACGTCCTGGTCGGCCACTCGCTCGCGGCCGGGCCCGGGGTGAACCCGTTCGGCGACGAGGCGTTGGCGATGCTGCCGGAGTGGTGGGCCAAGGGGCCCTGTGTCACGCCGTGCACGGGTGAGAAGGAGTCGTCGCGGTGACCCGGGTGGCGGGCATCGACTGCGGTACGAACTCCATCCGGCTGCTGGTCGCGGACTGTGACGCCGCGACGGGTGGGTTCGTGGAACTGGACCGCCGGATGACCATCGTCCGGCTCGGCCAGGGCGTCGACAAGACGGGCCGGCTGGCGCCGGAGGCGCTGGAGCGCACCTTCGCGGCCTGCCGCGAGTACGCCGCCGTGATCAAGGAGCTGGGCGCCGAGCGGGTGCGGTTCGTGGCCACCTCGGCCTCGCGGGACGCCGAGAACCGCGAGGACTTCGTCCGGGGGGTGCTGGACATCCTGGGCGTGGAGCCCGAGGTGATCACCGGCGACCAGGAGGCGGAGTTCTCCTTCACCGGGGCCACCAAGGAACTCTCGGGCCGCACCGACCTGGACCGGCCGTTCCTGGTCGTGGACATCGGCGGCGGCTCCACCGAGTTCGTCGTCGGCTCGCAGCACGTCGAGGCGGCGCGTTCGGTGGACGTGGGCTGCGTCCGGATGACCGAGCGTCACCTGGTGGCGGACGGGGTCGTCAGCGACCCGCCGAGCGCGGCACAGGTGGCCGCCATACGGGCCGACATCGAGGCGGCCCTGGACCTGGCCGCCGAGACGGTGCCGCTGGCGCGGGCCCGCACCCTGGTGGGCCTCGCGGGCTCGGTGACCACCGTCGCCGCCGTCGCGCTGGGCCTGGCGGAGTACGACTCGTCGGCGATCCACCACTCCCGCATCCCTTACGAGCAGGTCCGCGAGATCACCGAGCGGATGTTGACCTCCACCCACGCCGAGCGGGAGGCCATCCCGGTCATGCACCCGGGCCGGGTCGACGTGATCGGCGCGGGCGCCCTCGTCCTGCTCGCGATCATGGAACGCGTCGGCGCCTCGGAGGTCGTCGTCTCGGAACACGACATCCTCGACGGCATCGCCTGGTCCGTGGCCTGAGCCACTGCGGGCCGGCCATCGTCACGGTGGGGCGTCCTCGGCCAGGACCGCTTCCGCCTCCCGGGCCGACATCACGTCGGCCGCTTCCTCCAGCGCTTCGAAGTCCGCGATCGCGCTACCGCGGCCACCGGAGCGCCGTTGCGCGTGATGACCGTCGCAAGGGTGGGCCCAGGTACCCGCAAGCCGGCCCGGGGTGGCCTGAGTCGGCCTGGTTCGCGGGTCGTTCGGGCATGGAGCGGGCGTGGACGGGACCTTGTGGGGGCCTGTTCGAGAGCCGGAAGAGCCTTCGAATGCACGAGCTTCGTGAAGTTCTTCACAAGGAAAAAAGGCCCGCAGGGTGAAGCGGAGGGCCCTTAGGGGCGCTCGCGACCCCCGTGAGCCCTTTTTGGCCGAGCGTTCGTGCGATTGTCGGAGCCGGGCGGAGGTCGCCGGTAGGTATCCACGAACCCGGTGGTCTACTCCGTTTTCGGCCTAGGAGGCCAGTTCAGGACGGGTGAACAACGACTCCCGTTACACGGTGGTTCCCGTTCCGCGCCATGATCTGGGTCACGTGGGCGGCGCAGTGTAGCAGAGGGGCCCGAGTACCTTGTGAAGGGGCTCACGAGCGTCACCCCTTGGGGTGCTGGATACTCGTTCCATGAGCACCACGGAGCGTCCCAGGATCCTCGTTGTAGGAGGTGGGTACGTAGGTCTGTACGCGGCCAAGCGCATCATGAAGAAGATGCGCTACGGCGAGGCGACCGTCACGGTCGTCGACCCGCGCTCGTACATGACCTACCAGCCCTTCCTCCCCGAAGTGGCCGCAGGCAGCATCTCGCCTCGGCACGTCGTCGTCCCGCTGCGACGCGTGCTGCCCAAGGCAGAGGTTCTCACCGGCCGGGTCACCAGCATCGACCAGGACCGCAAGGTCGCCGTCGTCACGCCGCTCGTCGGCGAGGCGTACGAGCTGCCCTTCGACTACCTGGTGATCGCGCTCGGCGCCGTCTCCCGCACCTTCCCGATCCCCGGCCTCGCCGAACAGGGCATCGGCATGAAGGGCGTCGAAGAGGGCATCGGCCTGCGCAACCACGTACTCGAGCAGCTCGACAAGGCCGAGTCCACGACGGACGAGAACGTCCGCCGCAAGGCCCTCACCTTCGTCTTCGTCGGCGGCGGCTTCGCCGGCGCGGAGACCATCGGTGAGGTCGAGGACATGGCCCGCGACGCGGCCAAGTACTACTCCAGCATCAAGCGCGAGGACATGCGCTTCATCCTGGTCGACGCGGCCGACAAGATCCTTCCCGAGGTCGGGCCCAAGCTCGGCACCTGGGGCAAGGAGCACCTGGAGTCCCGCGGGATCGAGATCTACCTCAACACCTCCATGGACTCCTGCGTGGACGGCCACGTGGTGCTGAAGAACGGCCTCGAGGTCGACTCCAACACCATCGTCTGGACCGCCGGCGTCAAGCCGAACCCGGTCCTGGCCCGCTACGGCCTCCCGCTGGGCCCGCGCGGTCACGTCGACGCCTCCCCGACCCTCCAGGTCACGGGCACCGACTACATCTGGGCCGCGGGCGACAACGCCCAGGTCCCCGATGTCGCCGCCCGCAAGGCCGGCGTCGAGAACGCCTGGTGCCCGCCGAACGCCCAGCACGCGCTGCGCCAGGCCAAGGTCCTCGGCGACAACGTCATCTCGGGCATGCGGGGCTTCCCGCAGCACGAGTACGCGCACTCCAACAAGGGTGCGGTGGCGGGTCTCGGCCTCCACAAGGGCGTCGCGATGATCGTCATGGGCAAGATGAAGATCAAGCTCAAGGGTCGGCTCGCCTGGTACATGCACCGTGGCTACCACGGCATGGCCATGCCGACCTGGAACCGCAAGATCCGCGTCTTCGCCGACTGGACCCTCGGCATGTTCCTCAAGCGCGAGGTCGTCTCCCTCGGTGCGCTGGAATCGCCGCGCGAGGAGTTCTACGAGGCCGCCAAGCCGGCGCCGGCCCCGGCCGCCCAGGCCCCGGCCCAGAAGGCGAAGGCATCCTGACGCGGCGCGAGCCGCGGCACGCCTGAGTTCGACCAGCACGTCCCCGAAGGGGCCGTCCGCCATCCGTGGTGCGGGCGGCCCCTTCGGCGTTCCCCCGTGCCCCCTGCCGCCCCTCCTGCCGACCCGCCCCCTGCCGCCCCTCCCGGCACGCCGGTGACCGCTCGCACGGGGTCCTCGTGCCGTCCTGGGGTGTTCCTTGAGCCGCCTCCGCGAAGATCGTCCGGACAGGGCCTAACCCTTGGCGGAAATGGGTAGGCCGTTCGGTCGGAACTTATGGAGGTGCCTGCCATGACCGACGCCGCGCCGCGGCTGGCCGCTCTCGCCGAAACCCTGCTGGGCGCCCCCGTGCCCGTGCGCATACGTGCCTGGGACGGCAGCGAGGCCGGCCCGTCCACCGGGCCGACCCTGGTCCTCAACCACCGCCGGGCACTGCGCCGCATGCTGTGGAAGCCGGGCGAGCTGGGACTGGCCCGGGCGTGGGTGGCCGGTGAGCTGACCGTCGAGGGCGACCTGTTCGAGCTGCTGGACCGGGTGGCCGGACTGCTCTGGGAACGCGCGCCCGTCCCCGCCCCGGCCCCGAAGCCGGTGCCGACGGGACTGGCCAAACTCGCCGCGCTGCGCCCGCACCTGCCCGCCGCCTCCGCCGGCGTCGCCGGAACGGCCGTGTTGCTGCGCGACCCCGAGGTGCGGGCCGCCGTACGCGACCTGATCGCCCTGGCCCGGCCCTGGCCGGCGCCCGCGCCGCCCCCGGAGGAGGCCGTCCGCCGCGGTGGCACCGCCCACAGCAAGGGCCGCGACCGCCAGGCGATCAGCCACCACTACGACGTCGGCAACGCGTTCTACGAGCACGTGCTGGGCCCCTCGATGGTGTACTCCTGCGCCTACTGGAGCCCCGGCGGCACCCTGGAGGACGCCCAGCGGGACAAGCTCGACCTGGTCTGCCGCAAGCTCGACCTGGCGCCCGGGCAGCGCCTGCTCGACGTGGGCTGCGGCTGGGGCTCCATGGCCCTGCACGCGGCCCGCGAGTACGGCGTCCAGGTCACCGGCATCACCCTCTCCCAGGAACAGGCCGTCTACGCCCGCAAGCGGGCCGCCGAAGAGGGCCTGGCCGACCGGATCGACATCCGCGTCCAGGACTACCGGGACGTCAAGGACGGCCCCTTCGACGCGATCTCCTCGATCGGCATGGCCGAACACGTCGGCGCCGCCCGCTACCGCGAGTACGCCCACACCCTGCACGCGCTGCTGCGCCCGGGCGGCCGGTTGCTGAACCACCAGATCGCCCGGCCGCCGGAGCCGGACGAAGAGGCGTACCGGGTCGACGAGTTCATCGACGCCTACGTCTTCCCCGACGGGGAACTCTCCCCGATCGGCACCACCGTCGGCGAGTTGGAGCGGGCCGGCTTCGAGGTCCGCGACGTGGAGGCGCTGCGCGAGCACTACGCGCTGACGCTGCGGGCCTGGGTGGCCCGGCTGGAGCGGCACTGGGACGAGGCCGTCCGGCTGACCTCGCCCGGCCGGGCCCGGGTGTGGTTGCTCTACATGGCGGCGTCCGCGCTCGGCTTCGAACACAACCGGCTCGGCGTCAACCAGGTCCTGGCGGTCCGCCCGGGGGACGGCGGGGTTTCCGGGATGCCGCTGCGGGCCCGCGAGTGGGGCGCGCCGCAGGCCCCGTAGAGCCGTAGACCCCCGCAGACCCGCAGACCCGTACGGCACGACCGCGTGCGGGATATCGGGATACGGGAAGGGCCCCGCGACCGGAACGGGCGGGTTCTAGCGATCCCCGCAACACCCTGTTGTTCAGGGAGTTGCGGGGATCGTGGATTTTGGGGACTTGAAGGCAAGGTTCTTCGAAGCGCT
>NZ_JBHVYA010000020.1:0-108501 GCF_042881255.1 Streptomyces sp. NPDC058279
GACCCTGTGGGAGAGTAGGACGCCGCCGAACAATCATTGTGGGAAAGCCCCGCACCAGCCCGTTATCGGGTTCGGTGCGGGGCTTTTCTGCGTTTTCGGGGCAATCCAATCCCCCCTCCACCGGTGAAAGTCCTACGGATGCCCGGCATGGGGTGGCGGGGCTGCCGAGCCGTTGACTCGTAGGGTGTTCGTATGGGCTACGACCTCGTCATCTTCGACAACGACGGCGTGCTGGTGGACAGCGAGCCGCTCGCCAATACGATCCTCGCCGGCTACCTCAGCGAGCTCGGCCATCCGACCTCGTACGACGAGTCGCTCCGCGACTACATGGGGGGCGCCGTACACCGGGTGCACGATCTGGTGTTGGAGCGGACCGGGCAGCGGTTGCCCGAGGACTTCGACGAGAAGCTCCACTCCCGGACGTTCGAGGCGTTCGCGCGGGAGTTGCGGCCCGTCCCCGGGGTGGAGGAAGTGCTCGGGGCGCTGACCGCGCACGGGATCGCCTACTGCCTCGCGTCCTCCGGGAGTCACGAGCGCATCAGGGTCGGGCACCGGGCCGCCGGGATCGACGGGTGGTTCGAGGAGGAGTGGATCTTCAGCGCGCAGGATGTGGGCCGGGGCAAGCCGGCTCCCGATCTGTTCCTGCACGCCGCGGACCGGATGGGCGTCGACCCGGCGCGGTGCGTGGTCGTCGAGGACAGCCCGCTCGGGGTGGAGGCGGCCGTGGCCGCCGGGATGGACGTGTTCGGGTTCACCGGGATGATGCCCGCCGACCGGCTGGCCGGGGCGAAGGCGTGCTTCGGGGAGATGAAGGACCTGATCCGGCTGCTCGGCATCGAGGAGTGACTCCCCAGGAGCCGGCGGCGATTGGTGTGTGATCGCTCTACCCACCGGTAGCCCGGCGCCCTACGCTGAGCCGCCATGACAGATGACGTGCGGCTGCGCCGTGGCCGGTTGTCCCTCGGGTTCAGTTTCTTCGTGCAGGGCGTCACCTTCGCCCTGCTCGTGACGCGGATTCCCGCCATCCAGGACCAGTACGGGATATCCGACGGGCTGCTGCCCGCCTTCCTGGCCGCCGTCCCGATCCTCGCCGGGGCCGCCAGCGTGGTGACCGAGCACCTGGTGAAGCGGGTCGCGCCCAGCCTGGTCCTCAGGTGGGCCCAGCCGCTGGTGCTGCTCGCGCTCCTCGGGGTCGGGGCCGGCGGGCAGTTGTGGCACGTGGCCCTGGCGCTGGGGGCGTTCGGACTGTCGGTCGGGGCGCTCGACGCCTCCATGAACATGCTCGGCGTGAGCCTCCAGCGGACGTACGGCCGCAGCATCATGCTCGGGTTCCACGCCTCCTACAGCCTGGGCGGGATCGTCGGGGCCTCCGCCGCGTGGGCGGGGGCCCATTGGCATCTGGGGCTCTTCACGAGTTACCTGCCGGCCGTCGTCCTGTTGCTGCCGGCGGCCTTGGCGGGCAGCCGGTTCTACGTGGACCAGCGCGGCCCGGGGCCGGGCGAGGACGCGGGGAGGGGACTGGGGCCCGGCGGGTTCGGGCTGTTGCTGCCCCTGTGCCTGGTGATGGCCTGCGCGTACATCGGGGACTCGACCGTCTCGAACTGGAGCGCCAAGTACCTCCAGGACGTGCTGGGGAGTTCGGAGCAGCTCGCGACGGTCCCGTACAACGTGTACATGGTGACCACGCTGCTCGGGCGGGCCGTCGGGGACCTGGGCGTACGCCGCTTCGGGCCGGTCGCGGTGGTACGGGCGGGGACGGTCGTCGCGGCGGCCGGCTTCGCGGTGGTGGCCGCCGCGCCCGGGGCGTGGACGGGGATGCTCGGGTTCACGTTGCTGGGGATCGGGCTGTGCGTGATCGTGCCGCAGACCTTCGCCGCCGCTGGGAGGTTGTTCCCCGGGGCGTCGGACACGGCCATCGCCCGCCTGAACATCTTCAACTACGTCGGGTTCCTGGTCGGTTCGCCGCTGGTCGGTGGGATCGGGGACGCCTGGAGCTACCGGGGCGCGATGCTGGTGCCGATGGTGCTGGTGTTGGTGACGCTGTTCTATGCCCGTTCCTTCGGCATCGGCGGGGCCCGATACGGTGTCGGGCATGAGCGGCGAGCCGGTGACCGGGCTGTTGATGTGGGACGAGGCGCTAACGAGGTATGACTTCGGGCCGGGCCATCCGATGGATCCGGTGCGCCTGGCGCTGACCATGGGCCTGGTGCGGGCCTTCGGGCTGGACCGGGCCATGGTCGTGCGGGCGGCCCGCGCGGCGGGGGATTCGACGCTGCGGCTCGTGCACCGGGAGGACTACGTCGCCGCGGTGCGCGAGGTGTCGGCCGATCCCGGGACGGCCGACGGTTCGTACGGGCTCGGGACCGTCGACGATCCGGCGTTCCGCGGGATGCACGAGGCGTCGGCGCTGATCGCCGGGCAGTCGGTGGCGGCGGCCGAGGCGATCTGGCGCCGGGAGGCCGGGCACGCGGTCAACTTCGCGGGCGGGCTGCACCACGCGATGCCGGGCGGCGCGGCCGGGTTCTGCGTCTACAACGACGCGGCGCTGGCGGTCGCCCGGCTGCTGGAGCTGGGCGCCGAGCGCGTCGCGTACGTGGACGTCGACGTGCACCACGGCGACGGGGTGCAGGCGGCGTTCTGGGACGACCCCCGGGTGCTGACGGTGTCCCTCCACGAGCATCCGCGGACCCTGTTCCCGCAGACCGGGTGGCCGCAGGAGACGGGCGGCCCGGCCGCCGAGGGCTCGGCGGTCAACGTGGCGCTGCCGGCGGGGACCGGTGACGAGGGGTGGCTGCGCGCCTTCCACGCGATGGTGCCGGAGCTCCTCGCGGACTTCCGGCCGCAGGTGTTGGTGTCCCAGCACGGGGCCGACACGCACTTCGAGGATCCGCTGGCCCATCTGGCGGTGTCGTTGGACGCGCAGCGGGCGGTCCAGGAGGCCTGTCACCGGCTGGCGCACGAGTACGCGGACGGCCGCTGGCTCGCCCTGGGCGGGGGCGGCTACGCGGTGGTGGACGTCGTACCGCGCTCCTGGACCCATCTGGTGGGGATCGCGGCGCACCGGCCGGTCGATCCGGCCGCGGAGGTGCCGCAGGAGTGGCGGAGCGAGGTGTACGCGCGGACCCGGCAGCCGGGGCCGGCGCGGATGACGGACGGCCGGACGGTCGGGTGGCGGGACTGGGAGGCGGGATACGATCCGGCGGACAGCACGGATCAAGCCGTCCTGGCGACGCGGCGGGCGGTGTTCCCGCTGCGCGGGATGCTCGTGTAGCGGACGTGTAGGGGGCGCTCGTGGCGAAGCATCGTTACGCCAACGGTGGGGCTGTTCGGCGGAATTGATGAGGCGCCGGGTTCGGTGCGGCAGCATCGGAGGGTGTTGAGCACCGGCGCGTTACGTGCGCATCTGCTGGCTTCCCGGTTGGCCGGGCCCGTCGCCACCTCGCGTGAGGAGAGCCTGCGCAGTTACAGGCTGTTCGCGGCGGGTGATCCGCGGGTGCTGCTGGGGCTGGAGCCGCAGTGGCGTTGGGCGGAGGGTGATCTGCTGCGGCTGATGGCCGACCGGTGTGGGGTGTCGGCGGACCCGTCGCAGGTCAGCGGGATGGACGTGATCGATCCGGAGCGGACTTTGGCCGGGTTGGAGGCGTTCGCGGCGCGGCTGCGGGAGGCGGCGCGGCTGAGGTCGCCCGTGTTGTTCGGGACGGGGCATCCGCACCGCCTCCTGGGGTTCTACGCCAGTTTGGCCCAGGCCCTGTCGGCGGCGGGCTGTGTTGTCCTCACCCCGGCGCAGGGGGTCCGTGTCGACATGGCGACCCGGTTCGGCGTACGCCCCCACCGCATCGATTACGTACGGGGGGTCGCACTGGTGCGGGAACCCGGCGCGCGTCCACCCGCGAGTGTCACCGGCGCGCACACCCATTCGCCGCTGCCGGTTCGGGTCGCGCTGGGAGCGTTGGCGGCCGCCGGCGGGCCGTTGCCGGAATTGGTGGTGGGGGACCACGGGTGGGTCTGCGGTGCAGGTCAGTTGGGTGTGGAGGCGATCGGGTTGGCGGATACGGATGATCCGGCACTGTTCGTCGGGGAGGCCGAGGGGCGGGTCGCGGTGACGGTTCCGCTTGATGACGGAGTGGCCGCGGACTTCTACAGACCCCTCACGCGCTACCTGCTCGACCGGGTGGGTCTGCCGTGGCGTCAGGAGTGGCCGTAGCTCCTCTTCCCCACTCGTATCACCCGCCCCTACTCTGGGGAGTGAGCGTGCGACGACGGGGCGTAACCGGAGGGGAAGCCGGTGCCCGTCATGCGCGGAAGGTCAAGGTGTGTCATGGCTGCTGGCGAGAGGCCTCTCAGTGAGGTTCAGTTCCTGACCGTGGCGGAGGTCGCCTCGGTGATGCG
This sequence comes from Streptomyces sp. NPDC058279, assembly GCF_042881255.1. Taxonomy (NCBI): domain Bacteria; kingdom Bacillati; phylum Actinomycetota; class Actinomycetes; order Kitasatosporales; family Streptomycetaceae; genus Streptomyces; species Streptomyces sp. NPDC058279. Next base: position 4,390 of record NZ_JBHVYA010000020.1, read on the forward strand.
AGTGTCGAAGATGACCGTGTACCGCCTGGTGCACAACGGTCATCTGCCCGCCATCCGGGTGGGCCGGTCCTTCCGGGTCCCCGAGAACGCGGTGCACGAGTACCTCCGGGAGTCTTATGTGGGGGTGGAGTCGGCTTGAGATGACTCTCGGGTTGGGCTCGGATTACAAGCTCAGAGCTCGGGCGGGTAGGCTAGGCCGACGTAGGTCGTGTGGGCCCAGACGCCCCGCACCGATCCCCGCTGGCGCGGGGATGTTCCGAGAAGTGAGCGAGGGTAGTCGTGGGCTCTGTTATCAAGAAGCGGCGTAAGCGGATGGCCAAGAAGAAGCACCGCAAGCTGCTCAAGCGCACCCGCGTCCAGCGCCGTAACAAGAAGTAAACGGCAGCTGTACGTGTTCTCCGCAGCCCCTCCACCATCCTGGTGGAGGGGCTGCGGTGTAGCCGGGGGACTTCTTCGAGGGAGGCGCTGAACTCGTGGGCAAGGTCGTTCTCGTCACTGGTGCTGCCCGGCAGCTGGGGAGCCGCTTCGTGCGCCGCATCCAGCGCGAGCCGGATGTCGATCGGGTGATCGCGGTGGATTCGGTGAGTCCCGCGCACCGGCTCGGTACGGCGGAGTTCGTGCGGACGGACATCAGACGCTCGGCCATCGCCCGGGTGCTGGCGGAGCACGCCGTCGACACGGTGGTGCACCTCGCCGTGACGGGAGGCAGCGCGGGCAGTGGCGGCGCCCGCAGCGCCGTGAAGGAAACGAACGTCATCGGGACGATGCAGCTGCTCGGGGCCTGCCAGAAGTCCCCGACGGTGCGGCGGCTCGTGGTGAAGTCCAGTACCAGCGTGTACGGGGGCACCTCGCGCGATCCGGCCGTCTTCACCGAGACCACGCAGCCGAAGTCGCTGCCGGCGGCCGGCTTCGCGAAGGACGCGGTGGAGGTCGAGGGGTACGTACGGGGATTCGCGCGCAGGCGGCCGGACGTGGCGGTGTGCGTGCTGAGGTTCGCGAACATCCTGGGGCCGTACGCGGATTCCGCGTTGGCCGAATACTTCTCGATCCCGGTGATGCCGACCGTGCTGGGGTACGACCCGCGGCTGCAGTTCGTCCACGAGGACGACGTGATGGAGGTGCTGCGGCTGGCGGCCGGGGAGCCCGAGCGGGGGACGCTGAACAGCGGTACCTTCAACATCGCGGGCGACGGGGTGTTGCTGCTGTCGCAGTGCGCGCGGCGGCTGGGGCGGCCGACGCTGCCGCTGGTGATGCCCGCGGTGACGTGGGTGGGGTCGGCGCTGCGGGCGGTCGGGGTGACGGAGTTCTCGCCCGAACAGATCCGGCTGCTGACGCACGGGCGGGTCGTGGAGACCACGCAGATGCGGTCCACTCTAGGGTTCGAGCCGATGTACACGACCGCCGAGACGTTCGCGGACTTCGCGCGGAGTCGGGGAAGCGGGCTGTTGCCGCCGGAGCGGGTGGGGCGGGCCGTGGATCGGGTGGCCGGGATGCTGAACGCGGATCTGTCGGGTGTCGGGCCGGCGGCTGAGGGAGCGGAGCGATAGTGGCGGACGCGAAAGTCATCCCGTTCGACGAGGAGCGGCCGCGCCGGCGGCCGGCGCGACGGGTGCGGGTGGCTCCACCGGCGGGGGAGCCGGTGGCGCAGCCCGTACCGGAGCCGGCCGCGGAGGCCGTGCGGGCGGCGGAGGCCGCCGGGCCCGGGGCGCGGTCGGGTGACTGGGACCGGCGGATCGCCGGCGGGCTGGCGTTCCTGCGCAGGCGGATCACCGGGGAGTACGAGGTCGACGACTTCGGCTACGACAAGGAGCTGACGGACCAGGTCCTGATGTCCATGCTGCGGCCGCTGTTCGACAAGTACTTCCGGGTCGAGGTCAAGGGCATCGAGAACATCCCGAAGGAGGGCGGCGCGCTGATCGTGGCGAACCACTCCGGGACGTTGCCGTTGGACGGTCTGATGCTCCAGGTGGCGGTGCACGACCACCATCCGGCGGAGCGGCACCTGCGGTTGTTGGCCGCGGACCTGGTGTTCATGTTGCCGGTGGTGAACGAGCTGGCGCGCAAGGCCGGTCACACGTTGGCCTGCGCGGAGGACGCGCAGCGGCTGCTGGAGGCCGGGGAGCTCGTCGGGGTGATGCCGGAGGGCTTCAAGGGGATCGGGAAGCCGTTCGGGGAGCGGTACAAGCTCCAGCGGTTCGGGCGGGGCGGGTTCGTGTCGACGGCGCTGCTGGCGCGGACGCCGATCGTGCCGTGTTCGATCGTGGGGGCGGAGGAGATCTACCCGATGGTCGGGAACGCGAAGACGTTGGCGCGGCTGCTGGGGGTGCCGTACTTCCCGGTGACTCCGACGTTCCCGTGGCTGGGGCCGCTGGGGATGGTGCCGCTGCCGACGAAGTGGACGATCCAGTTCGGGGAGCCGATCTCCACGGAGGGGTACCCGGCGGAGGCGGCGGAGGACCCCATGCTGATGTTCAACCTGACGGACCAGGTGCGGGAGCAGATACAGCACACCTTGTACCGGTTGCTCGTGCAGCGGCGGTCGGTCTTCTTCTGACGGGACACGACAAGGCGGTGCCCGGCGGGATGGTCCGCCGGGCACCGCTTCGCGCTATTCGGTGTCCTCCGCCTTGAGGCCCAGGCCCGGGAGCAGGCCGGGCAGCAGCGGCGGGAGGGTGATGTCCGGCTGGGGCTGGTCCGGGGCCGCTCCCGAGGGGGGCGGCGCGGAGTGGCCGTCGGCCGGCGGGTGCAGCAGATCACCGGTTCCGCCCAGGAGCCCGCCGGGGGTCGGGGGCTTGGCGGCCGCTGACGGGGGCGCGCTCGGGGGAGACGCCGCCGGTCGGCCTGCGGGGGTTTCGGACTGCTGCTTGCCGGGGGAGGCGCTGGGCTTCGCCTGGCCGCCCGTGGACCCGCGGGATTGCTCCGGGGGCTTGGGCAGCAGGTTCTGGATGGGCGCCACGTCTTCGTCTATGGCCTGGAAGACCGACTCGACCTGGCCCCCGACGTCGGTGAGCTGTGCCGGGAGCTTTTCCCGGAGCTTGCCCCACGCGTCGCGGTGGGAGCGGGAGAACGAGGACAGCATCTGCATCGGGCCGAGCGATCCGTCCCGCTCGTACGCCGCCTGGAGCAGTCGGTGGCCTTCCGCCGCGTCGTGGCTCATGCCTGCCAGGGCGCGGCGGATCGCGCCGAGGGACTCGTGGTCCAGGACGCCGGTCCGGCCGCGCTCCATGAGTCTGCGGGCCTCGGACAGCCGGTTCGAAGCCTGGTCGAGGTAGAGCTCGCCCCGGTCCGAGTCCTCGTCGGCCATGCCCAGCTTGATGTCCTCCATGCCCCGCTTGACGGGGTAGAGGGAGTCACCGGGCAGGGCGTCGGTGCTGGCAGCGGCCACTCCGCCGAAGGCCCCCGCGGCCACACCCACGGTGAGGCCGCCCGCCGCGATGCCCTTGGACCAGCGGGAGCGGGGCCGCAATTTCCGGAGCGAGGTCGCCCGGTGGGCGCCGCGGCCGGTCCGCTGTTCGGGCACCAGAGGGTCCGGTGCGGCACCGCCCCCGGCCCTCTCTTCCATTACCAGGGCCTCCATGGCGGCGACGAGCTGTGCTCGTTGCACCACTTTGACCTCGGGATCCAGCACCGGGCGCGGCATTCTCTCGCCGAGCACGTTCGCCAGGGCCAACAACCGGTCGTGGTCGGCAGATTCGGCAGGTGCCTCGGACTGCTCGGCCGCCGGGTCCGGTTCCGAAAGGTCGGACGGGGTCCGATCCTCCAGGGCCAGGGCGAAGGCGTTCGCCCGCCGGTGCGGAGTCACGTTCGCGATCACTGGCGGCACCTCCTCTCGTCATGACGATCGACTCCCCCAGGTGTCCGGAAGGTTGCCTTCCTTGAGCACATCCACACTTTCGAGTGAGCGGCTTCGGGCAGGGCGTGTCCACAGGGAGCCTGCATTCCGCACAACGAGCGGCGCGGCACTTGGGTTACGGACGAAGGATGATCGGACCACAGCGGCATCGGAGTCATCAAGGGGATCGGGGGCGGGAGGCGGTCAGCGGGCGTCGTCCGGCAGGAGGCGGGCCAGGGTGCGGACCGCCCGGTACTGGAGCGTTTTGATCGCGCCCTCGTTCTTGCCCATCACCCGGGCCGTCTCGGCGACCGAGAGGCCCTGTAGGAAGCGCAGGGTCACGCACTCCTGCTGCTGCGGGTTGAGTTTTCGCACGGCCTCCAGCAGGGCCGCGTTGGACAGGGACTCCAGGACGGAGTCCTCGGGGGACCGTTCCACCTCGTTGGCGTCCAGCATCTCGCCCGTGGTCACTTCCAGGCGGAAGCGGCTGGACTTGAAGTGGTCGGCGACCAGGTTGCGCGCGATCGTCACCAGCCAGGCCCCGAAGTCGCGGCCCTGCCAGGTGAAGGTGGAGATACGGCGCAGCGCGCGCAGGAAGGTCTCGCTGGTGAGATCCTCCGCGGTCGCCTTGCCGCCGACGCGGTAGTAGATGTACCGGTACACCGTGTCGCTGTACTGGTCGTAGAGCCGGCCGAACGCCTCGGCCTCGCCGGCCTGGGCGCGTTCGACCAGGTCCATCATGCGGGCCTGGTCGCTGTCCGCGGTGGGGCGGCGGGCGGCGGGCGCGCTCGTGCCGGTGGCGGTGCCCGCACCACCCGCGCGACCGCGTCTGCCCACCGTCGCCCCACCGTCGGTCAGGGCGTAGCAAGGACCGGCCGGGCCGAGGCCGGCAGGGACCGCGGCGGCGAGGGCGGGGACGGCGTACGCGGTGGGGACGAAGCCGCGCAGGTGGTCGAGGACCGTTGCGCGCAGCGTAGCCAGGCCCGAGGCGTCAACCCCGACAGGTGGGTACACGGGACTCCCAGAGGCAGAGCTTCCATCACGTGCAGTGCGGGACCGTTCACCCGTCGTGGCGACGGATGGTCGGTGGCATGCGTTTGAGGAGAATAACGCTTCGTACAGGCAGCGCTACACCCAGTTGCTCAAATCACCGGTTCCGACACTTCTGTTGCGTACCGAGGGCATATTCAGTCGCAGTTGGTGATCGGTTCTTGATCGGTTGGATACGCGGAATGGGCGCTTCCGGGGTGTGGCGCGACCGAGTCGGGCATGCCGGAGTGCCGCGCCGACGGCGCGGGTAGAGGTGCGGGGTTGCCCGCCGGGGATCACGGGCGGGCGGCGGGTGCGGGCGCCGGCTACTTGCGGCGGCGGTGCAGGGCGATCGCCGCGGCCGTGCCGCCTGCGATCGCGCCGACTCCGGCGGCGGCCGGGACGCCGACCTTCACGGCCTTGCGGCCGGTCCGATAGTCGCGCAGGCGCCAGTCGTGTGCCTGGGCATGCTTGCGCAGTTTTGTATCGGGATTGATCGCGTACGGATGTCCGACCAGCGACAGCATCGGAATGTCGTTGTGCGAATCGCTGTAGGCGGCGCAGCGTTCGAGGTCGAGTCCCTCGGCGGCGGCCAGGGCCCGTACCGCCTCCGCCTTGGCGGGGCCGTGCAGCGGCTCGCCGACGAGGCGGCCCGTGTAGACGCCGTCGACGGACTCGGCGACGGTGCCCAGGGCGCCGGTCAGGCCGAGGCGGCGGGCGATGATCGTGGCGGTCTCGACCGGGGCGGCCGTGACCAGCCACACCTTCTGGCCGGCGTCGAGGTGGGCCTGGGCGAGGGCGCGGGTGCCCGGCCAGATCCGCTCGGCCATGTACTCGTCGTAGATCTCCTCGCCGATCGCCATGAGTTCGCAGACCTTGTGGCCCTTGACGATGGACAGCGCGCTGTCGCGGGCGTCCTGCATGTGCTCGGGGTCCTCGACCCCGGCGAGCCGGAACCACGCCTGCTGCCAGGCGAAGCGGGCCAGTTCGCGGCGGCGGAAGAACTCGCGCTTGTAGAGGCCGCGGCCGAAGTGGAAGATCGCGGCGCCCTGCATGACGGTGTTGTCGAGGTCGAAGAAGGCGGCGGCGAGATCGTCGCCCCGGACCGGGAACTCGGGTTCGGCGGGCTTCTCGGCGGGCTTCTCCGCAGCCTTCCGGGCGGACTCGCGCGGGGCCGCTTCGGGCGCTCCGGGCAGCGGTGGCGCCTCCTCCTGCGCGCTCTTGCGGGCGGCCTCGGCCGAAGCCTCGCCTGCCAGCACGCTCCGCGCGGTGGCGGAGCGCCTACGGGGGGTGAGCCATCCCAGAGCGGCCATGACGCGAGCATAGCCATTGTGTTCGGGAGTTCCCGAACCGAGGAGGAACGGGGGCGTGAACTCTTCGGAACGCCCGCTTCCGCGCCCGTCGGCGACCCCCCTGGGGGCGCGGGACAATGAGGACATGAGTCCTCTGTTGCGCCGCAAGGAGAAGAAGCGCCCCGAGGAGCGGCTGGTCACGCTCATCGGGAAGCCGGGATGCCATCTGTGTGACGACGCACAGGAGGTGGTCGAGAAGATCTGCGCCGAGACCGGGGCGCGGTGGGAGAAGAAGGACATCTCGCAGGACGAGGAGCTGTACCGGCTGCACTGGGAGCAGATCCCGGTGGTGCTGGTGGACGGTGAACAGCACACTTTCTGGCGGGTGAACCCGGAGCGACTGCGCCGGGCGTTGGAGGGCTGACCGTCCGGCCGGTTACCATCATGGGCGTTTTGTGGGGGCTCGGGCGCGTATCGATGAGGAGTGTGTACCGCTTTGCCCCCCTCCGGATTTGAACGGGTTCGGCCCGCTCCCGGTTCCGCCCCCCGGCGACCGGACCGCGTGACCCCGGTCACTTTGGACGGACAAAGCGGACACAATCTTTGTGCACGCGTTCACAAAGACATAGCCTGCTTCCGACGGGGCGGTCTTGGGACAAGTGACCGCCTGCAGCCCCGCTCATCCCGCAGGAGCATCGTGGCAACTGGCCGAACTCACCGACCGGCGACCCGCAGCCGAGGTATTCCCGAGGCCACTGTCGCCAGGCTTCCGCTGTACTTGCGTGCCCTCACCGCGCTCTCCGAGCGATCGGTGCCCACGGTGTCCTCCGAAGAGCTCGCGGCCGCCGCCGGGGTCAACTCCGCCAAACTCCGCAAGGACTTCTCCTACCTCGGCTCGTACGGGACGCGCGGGGTCGGCTACGACGTCGAATACCTCGTCTACCAGATCTCCCGCGAACTCGGGCTGACCCAGGACTGGCCCGTCGTCATCGTCGGCATCGGCAACCTCGGCGCCGCCCTGGCCAACTACGGCGGTTTCGCCTCGCGCGGGTTCCGCGTGGCGGCCCTGATCGACGCGGACCCGGCGATGGCGGGAAAGCCGGTGGCCGGCATGCCCGTGCAGCACACCGATGAGCTGGAGAAGATCATCGAGGAGAACGGCGTCTCCATCGGGGTCATCGCCACCCCGGCGGGCGCGGCGCAGCAGGTGAGCGAGCGGCTCATCGCCGCCGGTGTCACCTCGATCCTGAACTTCGCGCCGACCGTGTTGTCCGTGCCGGACGGCGTGGACGTGCGCAAGGTGGACCTGTCGATCGAGCTTCAGATCCTGGCCTTCCACGAGCAGCGCAAGGCCGGCGAGGAAGCGGCCGCCGCCGCGGACTCCGCGACCGGCGCCGCCGCGAACCCGGTGACCGCCGCCGCGGCAGCCGCCGCCATTTCTCCCGCCACGACCACCGCCTCCGCCTCCGCGTCCGCCGCCCGCAAGGGCGGCCCCGAGGGTGACGTCCCGGCGGTGATGCCGGCATGAGTCTGCTGGTCGTAGGGCTGAGCCACCGCAGCGCGCCGGTGAGCGTGCTGGAGCGGGCCTCGTTGTCCGCCGACGCCAAGGTCAAGCTGCTGCACGACACCCTCGCCGCCGAGCCGGCGACGGAGGCGACGGTGCTCGCCACCTGCAACCGCATCGAGCTGTACGCGGACGTGGACAAGTTCCACGCCGGTGTGGCCGAGCTGTCGACGTTGCTGGCGCAGCACAGCGGGGTGGCCCTGGAAGAGCTCACCCCCTATCTCTACGTGCACTACGAGGACCGGGCGGTGCACCACCTGTTCTCGGTGGCGTGCGGGCTGGACTCGATGGTGGTCGGCGAGGGCCAGATCCTCGGGCAGATCAAGGACACCCTGGCGCTCGGGCAGGAGCAGCACACGGCCGGCCGGCTGATCAACGACCTGTTCCAGCAGGCGCTGCGGGTCGGCAAGCGGGCGCACTCGGAGACCGGGATCGACCGGGCCGGGCAGTCGCTGGTGACGTTCGGGCTGGAACAGCTGTCGATGGGGGCCGAGGTCCCCGCGTGGGCCGCGGGCAAGCGGGCGCTGGTGATCGGCGCCGGTTCGATGTCGTCCCTGGCGGCGGCCACGCTGGCCCGGGTCGGCGTCGCCGAGATCGTCGTGGCGAACCGGACCGCGGAGCGGGCGGAGCGTTTGGCCGGGATTCTGGTTGCCTCGGGCACCGGGGTGACGGCGCGGGCCGTTCCGATGGCCTCGGTCGCGGACGAGCTGACGCGGGCCGACGTGGTCGTCTCCTGTACCGGGGCGACCGGGCTGGTGCTGACCGCCGACGACGTGCTCGCCGCCGTCTCCCGCGACACCGCGCCCGAACCCGTGCCCCACACCCCCGCGGACCCCGCCGGCGCGGCCCCCGCCGCGCCGGACGTGGCCGGGCTGGACCGGGACGTACTCGCCCGGCTGGTCGCCGCCGCCGAAGGCGGCCGACGGCTCGCCGACGCCGGGGCGGCGCGCACCATCACCAGCGCCCCCGCCGAGACCGACGGGTGCCCCGTGGGCCCCGACGGGCGCTCCGCGCTCACCGGCGTGGACGCCAACTCCCTGGAGCTGCACGGCACCTGGGCCGACCAGGGCGAGGCCGCCGCGCACCGGCAGCCCCGCAAGGGCGCCCGGAGCCAGGTCGACGTCCGGCCGGTCCGGCTCGCACTGCTCGACCTGGCCATGCCACGCGACATCGACGCGGCCTCCCACCGGATCCCCGGCGTGCGGCTCGTCGACATCGAGTCGCTCGCCGAGGTCTCGGCCGACGCCCCGATGGCGGCCGACGTCGACGCGGTGCGCGCGATCGTCGCCGAGGAAGTGGCGGCCTTCGGCGCGGCGCAGCGGGCCGCGCACATCACGCCCACCGTCGTCGCGCTGCGCGCCATGGCCGCCGAGGTGGTGGCCATGGAGGTGGCCCGGCTCGACGGACGCCTGCCGGATCTGGACGAGCGCCAGCGGGCCGAGGTGACGCAGACCGTGCGGCGCGTCGTAGACAAGCTCCTCCACGCGCCGACCGTGCGCGTCAAGCAGCTCGCGAGCGAGCCCGGCGGAGCCGGGTACGCGGAGGCGCTGCGTGAACTCTTCGACCTCGACCCTCAGACGGTGGCCTCCGTCAGCCGGGCGGACGCGGCCGATCCGAAGAACGACGACCCAGGACGGGCATCATGAACACACGTCCCGACCAGCCCCTCCGGCTTGGCACGCGACGCAGCAAGTTGGCCATGTCCCAGTCCGGGCACGTCGCCGAGGCGGTACGGGCGGTCACCGGCCGGCCCGTCGAGCTCGTGGAGATCACGACCTACGGTGACGTGTCCCGGGAGCACCTCGCGCAGATCGGGGGCACCGGCGTTTTCGTCACCGCCCTGCGGGACGCGCTGGCCCGGGGCGAGGTGGACTTCGCCGTCCACTCGCTCAAGGACCTGCCGACCACGCAGCCCGGGGAACTGGTGATCGCGGCCATGCCGAAGCGGGAGGACGCGCGGGACGCGCTCGTCGCCCGTGACGGCCTGACCTTCGAGCGGCTGCCCGACGGCGCGCGGATCGGTACCGGTTCGCCGCGCCGCACGGCGCAGCTGCACGCGTACGCCAAGAGCCTGGGCAAGGTCATCGAGACCGTGCCGATCCGCGGGAACGTCGACACCCGGATCGGGTACGTGCGCGCCGGTGAGCTCGACGCCGTCGTCCTGGCCGCCGCCGGCCTGAACCGGATCGGGCGCGGCGACGAGGCCACCGACCTGCTGTCCGTGGACAACGTGCTGCCGGCACCCGGCCAGGGAGCCCTGGCCGTGGAGTGCCTCGCGTCGGACACGGCCCTGATCGCCGCCCTCGCCGAACTCGACGACCCGTTCACCCGGGCCGCCGTGACCGCCGAGCGGTCCCTCCTCGCCGCCCTGGAGGCCGGCTGCAGCGCCCCCGTGGGCGCGCTCGCCGACCTGCTGGCCGACGGGCAGACTGTCAATGAGATGCGCCTGCGCGGAGTCGTCGGAACCCTCGACGGCTCGACGCTGGTGCAGCTGTCCACCACCGGTCCCGTGCCCCAGTCTTACGACGAGGCCATGGCGCTCGGCCGCGAACTCGCGGACGAGATGCTGGCCAAGGGCGCGGCCGGTCTGATGGGGGAGCGATCGCTTTGAACCCCTCACGTCCCACCCCTTCCGCTTTCGCGGCGGTCGCCGCCCACGGGCACGTCACCTTCCTGGGCGCGGGCCCCGGTGACCCCGGCCTGCTGACGCTGCGCGCCGTCGAGGCGCTCGCCTCGGCGGACGTGCTGATCGCGGAGCCCGAGGTGCTGGAGGTCGTCCGTACCCATGCGCGCGCGGGTGTCGACACGCCGCAGCTGACGGTAGCTGACGAAATGTCAGCAGCCGCCGGCGTGCCGGTGATCCGCGACGCCACCAATCTTGTCATGGAGGCCGCGCGGGCCGGCAGGCGGGTCGTGCGAGCCGTCACCGGCGACCCCGGACTCGACGGCAACGCGGCCGAGGAGATGCTCGTCTGTGCCACCGAGGGCATCCCCTTCGAGGTGGTGCCCGGCGTCGCGACCGCCGTCGGCGTGCCCGCCTACGCCGGTGTGCCGCTGCGCGGCCAGGGGGGCGCCGACGTGCGCTTCCTGGACGCCCGGACCGCCTCCGCGCGCTGCTGGAGCGAGGTCGGCGCCAGCGATGGCGTCCTGGTCGTCTCCGCGACGCTGGAGACCGTCTCGGCCGCCGCCGCCGAGCTGGTGGGCGCCGGGCGCAAGCCCGACACCCCGCTCACGGTGACCGTGGCCGGTACGACGACCCGACAGCGGACCTGGAGCGCGACGCTGGGTTCCATCGCGCAGGTCTTCAAGCAGGGCAAGGTGCTCCCCTCGCCCGAGGGCTCGCGGTCGGTCATAGCCGTGGTCGGCGAGCACGGCGCGACCGCGCGCCGCGAGGACCTGGCCTGGTTCGAGTCGAAGCCGCTGTTCGGCTGGCGGGTGCTCGTTCCGCGCACCAAGGAGCAGGCCGCCTCGCTCTCCGACCAACTGCGTTCGTACGGCGCGGTGCCGCACGAGGTGCCGACCATCGCCGTGGAGCCGCCGCGCACCCCGCAGCAGATGGAGCGGGCCGTCAAGGGCCTGGTGACCGGCCGCTACGAGTGGATCGCGTTCACCTCCGTCAACGCCGTGAAGGCGGTGCGGGAGAAGTTCGAGGAGTACGGGCTCGACGCGCGCGCCTTCGCGGGCATCAAGGTCGCCGCGGTGGGCGAGCAGACCGCCGCCGCGCTGGTCGAGTTCGGTGTGAAGCCGGACCTGGTGCCGAGCGGCGAACAGTCGGCCGCCGGACTGCTGGAGGACTGGCCGCCGTACGACCCGGTCTTCGACCCGATCGACCGCGTCTTCCTGCCGCGCGCCGACATCGCGACCGAGACGCTGGTCGCGGGCCTGATAGAGCTCGGCTGGGAGGTCGACGACGTCACCGCCTACCGGACGGTGCGCGCGTCGCCGCCGCCGGCGGACACCCGTGAGGCGATCAAGGGCGGCGGCTTCGACGCCGTGCTCTTCACCTCGTCCTCCACGGTGCGCAACCTCGTCGGGATCGCCGGCAAGCCGCACAACGTCACCGTGATCGCCTGCATCGGACCGGCGACGGCCAAGACGGCGGAGGAGCACGGCCTGCGGGTCGACGTGCTGTCGCCCGAGCCGTCGGTGTCGAAGCTGGCGGAGGCGCTGGCCGAGTACGGGGCCGCGCGCCGCGAGGCGGCCAAGGAGGCCGGCGAGTCGGTGTACCGGCCGAGCGAGCGCCGCCCGGGCGCGCGCCGCCGTCGCACCACCTGAGGGCGGTCGTAGGACTCGACGGGGCCCGGACGCGTTGCGTCCGGGCCCCGCGGCGTACCCGGGGGACGTGCGGGGGCGTACGGGGCGTGGTGCGGCGCGGGGGCGCGGGCGGGCACGGCCTACGCTGGTTCCCGACTGTTCTCGACGCTCGAAGAGGCGACTAGAAGATGAGCACGTACGGATCCTTCCCCGGCTCGCGCCCCCGCCGGCTGCGCACCACCCCGGCGATGCGGCGGATGGTCGCGGAGACCCGCCTGCACCCCTCGGACCTGATCCTCCCCGCCTTCGTGCGCGAGGGCATCAGCGAGCCCCTGCCGATCTCCGCGATGCCGGGCGTGGTCCAGCACACCCGCGACACCCTGCGGAAGGCCGCCGTGGAGGCCGTCTCGGCGGGCGTCGCGGGGATCATGCTGTTCGGTGTCCCGGCGGACGAGAACAAGGACGCGCTGGGCACGGCGGGCACGGAGCCGGACGGCATCCTCCAGGTCGCGATCCGCGACGTGAAGGCCGAGGTGGGCGACGATCTGGTGATCATGTCCGACCTCTGCCTGGACGAGTACACCGACCACGGCCACTGCGGGGTGCTCGACGAGCACGGCCGGGTCGACAACGACGCGACGCTGGAGCGGTACGCCGAGATGGCGCAGGTCCAGGCCGACGCGGGTGTCCACGTGGTCGGGCCCAGCGGGATGATGGACGGCCAGGTCGGGGTGATCCGCGACGCGCTGGACGAGACGGGCCACGAGGACGTGTCGATCCTCGCGTACACGGCGAAGTACTCGTCGGCGTTCTACGGTCCCTTCCGCGAGGCCGTCGCCTCCTCCCTCCAGGGCGACCGCAAGACCTACCAGCAGGACCCGGCGAACGCGCGCGAGTCCCTGCGGGAGCTGGCGTTGGACCTGGAGGAGGGCGCCGACATGGTCATGGTCAAGCCCGCGGGCCCCTACCTGGACATCCTGTACCGGGTCGCGCAGGCGGTGGACGTGCCGGTGGCCGCGTACCAGATCAGCGGCGAGTACGCGATGGTCGAGGCGGCAGCCGAGAAGGGCTGGATCGACCGCGACCGCGCCGTCATGGAGACGCTGCTCGGCATCAAGCGGGCGGGCGCGGACACGATCCTCACGTACTGGGCGACGGAGGTCGCGCAGCGGCTGGGGCGCGAGGGCTGAGGGGCGGGGCGGGGTTCCGGCGGGACGCCCCCAGCACCTCCCTGATTCCGAGGAAGGGAACACCGCCCCCGCCTGGGTAGCCCCGCCCGCCGCGATGAGTACGGGCACTCATGCGCCGGGAAGCCACGCCGTGGCTGGATGGGGGCATGAGCCAGAACGCCACCACCGCCACCCCCGCCGCCGCCCGGGACCCCCGCGCCTTCGTCGCGCCGCTCGTGGCGACCCTGATCACGCTGCCGCTCGGCTTGGTGGCGTTGTGCTTCGCCGGGATCAGCCCGATGGCCTGTGACTCCTGCAACGGCGACGAGGCCCACTCCTTCGACGACAGCTTCGCCGCCGCCTTCACCGTGTTCCAGGCCGGCCTGGCCGTGGCGCTCGTCCTGCTGGTCACCGCCTGGGCGCTGCCCTGGCAGCGCCGGCACGCCGCGAAGCGCGTGGTCCTCGCCGCGCTCGCGCCCTCGGCCGTCGTCCTGGCCTGGGTGCTCTTCTACGGCATGGTCGACTGGCCGTAGGCCGAGCGGTGGGCGCACCCTGGAGGGAAGAGGTCGACCTCTGGAGGTGATCCCTCATGGCCACGCTCGCCGGGTGGCATGTGGAACTGGAATTCACCGAGGAGGGCCACCGCACCAGCGCGGCAGCCCTGCTCAGGCTCATGGACGGCTCCGAACTGCGGGCGCACGGCTACGCCATGCGCCATCCGTCCGACACGGACCAGCTCCGGGTCGGTGAGGAGATCGCGGGCGCGCGGGCGCTCATGGATCTCGCGTCGCAACTACTGGACAAGGCCCACACCGAGATCGACGCGGAATCGGGCCGGCACTCCTACCCGCTGACCCAGTGAGCGAGGCGGGTCCAGGTAGCCGGTGAGAGGGTGAGGACGGGACCGTGCGGGACCTTCGAGTCCCGCACGTGTACCTGGTCGGCGGGGCAGGTGGCCATCTCGACGCACTGCCCGCCCTCGTCGCCGCTGTAGCTCGACTTGCGCCAGGTCATCGCCACTTCGAGGCACTGGCCGCCTTCGCTGCCGCTGTAGCTGGACTTGAACCACACGAGTTCGGTGCTCATTGCTCTCCTAGCAGCCGGTCCAACAGGGCCTTCGTCTCCACGAAGTTGAGGGCCTGTGACCGCAGCATCGCATATTTCTGAGTGAGGATGCTGACCTCATTGGGGTCCCGTACGAGGATGCTGCCGCGCTGGGTTTCCGAGTACGCCAGGTGCTGGTGCTCGGGGGTTTCGAGCAGGGTGAACGGGCCGTCGAGACCCGCGTGGGCCGTGATGCCGAGGGGCAGCACCTGGAGGGCGATGGCCGGCCGGTCGGCGCAGGCGCGCAGGTGGCGGAGCTGCTCCCGCCAGACCTCGTCGCCGCCGATCCGGTCGCGCAGGGCCGCCTCCCAGATGACGAAGCTGAGGGTGGGCGGGGTGGGGCGGCGCAGTATCTCCTGCCGCTTGATGCGCAGGGCGGTCTGGAGCTCGATCCAGTCCTCGCCCGCGTACGGGACGCGGCAGCCGAGCACCGCGCGGGCGTACGCCTCGGTCTGGAGCAGTCCCGGCACGGTCATCGTGTCGTACCAGGACAGTGCCAGGGCCTCCCGCTCGCGCTCCATGTACTCCTCGGCCCAGGCCGGGATGGTGTCGACCTCCGGCAGCCGGTTCGCGGCGACCGTCAGCAGGCCGGGCAGGCCGAGGATCCGGTCCATCCGCTCGGCGACGTCCGGCATCAGGACGCGTCTGCCCTGCTCGATGGAGGCCAGCGTTTCGACGTCGATGACGACCAGTTCGGCCAGGGCGCGCTGGGTCAGTCCTTTTGCTACGCGGGCGACGGCGACCAGCTCGCCGACCATCTTCATGGCCGTCGCGTTCGGCCGGACCCTTTTCCTTGGTGGCATGAAAGTGAACTCCCCACCTGAGCACGAGTGATAGCCGTGCCAACCCGTACTCGGTGAGGAGTACGGGTCGGTCGCCTCTATGACGCTAGTCACACACCGCGACGCTCGTCAGGTGAACGTGACGAATGAACCCGCCCTGATGCGGGACCGGTTCTACCCGCGCAGCCGTCAGACGGTGGGCGCCGCCAGGGAGTTCGCGGCCCAGACGCTGGACGCGTGGGACGCCCGGGCCCGGCTGGACGACGTGTTGCTCTGCGTGAGCGAGCTGGCCACCAACGCCCTGCTGCACGGCGTGCCCCCCGGCCGGGGCTACCGCCTGCGGCTGTTCCGCTTCGACGGCGTCGTCCGGGTCGAGGTGCACGACAGCGGCGGCGGCCGGCCGCGCGTCGGGAACCGGGACGCCGCCGCCGAGCGGGGCCGGGGACTGCTGCTCGTTGCGGCCGTCGCCGACCGGTGGGGTGTCGGGCTGCGCAGCCCCGGCAAGACGGTGTGGTGCGAGCTGGACGTGCCTTAGAGACGCACCTCCTCGACCCGCTGCGCCAGCCGGGACATCGCTCGGGCCAGTTCGGCGGCCGTGCCCCAGGGGACGATCGCCGCGCGGGCCGGGACCCGTACGCCGCCGGTCAGGGCCACGCGGGTGCCGCCGCCCGGTTCCGGGGCCGCCGCCATGCCGATGATCAGGAAGCGGCTCTGGAGCCAGCACCAGCCCGGGCGCAGCACCCCCCGGAAGTGGGCCCGCAGCCCGTACTTGCTGCGGGCCAGGGCCTCCACCCGGTCGCCGCTCACCCGCAGCACCCGTACGGTGCGCATGTCGGGCTGGAAGCGGCCGAACTCGCCCTCAAGGTCGGCCATCACCGCCCAGACGGTCTCCGGGTCGGCGGGCAGCACTCGTTCGGCGACCCGTGCGCCCGGGATGCCGGCCGCCATCACCCGCAGTCGGGCGACCGTGTCGATCGCGTACGTCATGAGAACCACGCCTTCCGGAAGCTCGTACGGGCCCGGTGCAGCCGGGACTTGGCGGTGCCGGGCGGTACGCCGAGGACGGCCGCGGCGGATTCCTCGTCCAGCCCCTCGACATCGCGCAGCACCAGCACCGCGCGGTGGTCGGGGGACAGCCGGGCCAGCACGTCGTCGATGTCGGCGGCGAGCTGGGGGTCGCCGCGCCCGGGTACGTCGGCGAGTTCGGCGGGCCGGGCGCGGGCCGCGCGGCGGGCGGTGCGCACCGCCTCGCGGACCGCGATGGCCCGCACCCAGCCGTACAGGGCCTCGGGGTCCCGCAGGGTGCGCAGCGCCCCGAAGACGGTGACGAGGGCCTCCTGGGTGGCGTCCGGGCCGTCGGCGAGGGCGATCGGGGTGCAGACGCGGGCCACGTACGGGGTGAGGTGGTCGAGGAGGTCGTGCATCGCGAGGGTGTTGCCGGCGCGGGCGGCCCGGGCGAGGGCGACTCCGCGCTCGCGTTCGTCCGGGCTCACCGGGCGCGCGCCAGGCGGCCGGCGGCCCAGCCGAAGCCGAGGCAGGCGGGGGTGTAGAGCGCGAGGTTGAGTACGTAGAAGGGCCCGGGCGGGCTGTCGATGACCCGGGCGGCCCAGCCCAGGCCCGCGAGGCCCCGTACGGCGAGTCCGGCGGCGACGGCGCCGGTCACCAGGCGGGTCGCGGGACCGCCGCGGCGGTGGGAGTGGGCGAGGACGGCGGCGGCTCCGGTGAGGGTGAGCGCGGCGAGGGGCAGGACGACGGGCGGGGCGAAGGAGACCTCGGTGCCGAGAACGGCGAGGGACAGCGCGTGCGCGTCGGGGGCGGGCCAGGTCCGCCCCGTCGCCCAGTACAGGTGGACGAGGCCGTCCACGGCCAGCAGGGCCGCGAGCGCCGTGCCCAGGCTGCGGCGGGTGGTGTCGTTCATGTGCTCCCCCTCGGTATCGGGTACCAACACCCCGAAGAGGAGCCGCCCGTGCGGAACGTTCCCTGTGTTCCGCGTCACAGCGGGGTGTCGGGCTGTGCCGCGGCCCGTTCCCGCAGGGCGCGGATCAGGGTGGCGACCTCCGGCTGGTCGCGGCGGCTGCCGAGGGTGGCGACGCCGATGTGCCGGGTCGGGGTGGGCGCTTCGAGGGGGACGGCGCGCAGGCCCGGCACCGGGGGCGCGAGGGCGATGGACGGGATCAGCGAGAGGCCGAGGCCCGAGGCGACGAGGGAGCGGGCGAAGAAGTAGTCGGTCGTGGTGCCGCGCACCTGGGGGTCGAAGCCGGCGCGTTCGGCGTAACGCCGCAGGTACGCCTCGGTCTTCAGGCAGCCGAGCACCCAGGGTTCGGCGGCCAGCTCGGCGAGGTCGAGCGTCGCGCGGTCCGCCAGGCGGTGCCCTTCGGGGAGGACCGCGTACAGGGGGTCCTCCATCAGGGGAATCCACTCCGGGGCGGGGCTGCGGCCGGTGCGTCCGGGCAGCGGGCCGTCGAAGCGGTAGGCGAGCGCGAGGTCGGCCGCGCCCCGGCGGACCAGCGCCAGGCTCTCCTCGGGCTCGTCCTCCCGGACGTGGACGACCGTGTCGGGGTGGGCGGCCGTCAGCGCGGCGAGGGCGTCGGGGAGCAGGAGCCTGCCGCCGCTGGTGAAGGTGGCGAGGGTGAGCCGGGTGCGGCCGGTGCCGAGCCGGTCGACCTGCCGTGTCGCGTGGGCGAGTTCGGCGGCGACCGACTCGGCCGCGCCGACCATGATCCGCCCGGCGGGGGTGAGGGTGACCCCGCGGGTGCTGCGCGCCACGACCCGCGCGCCGAGGCCGCGTTCCAGGGCGGCTATCTGCTGGGAGACGGCCGAGGGGGTGAGGTGGAGGGCGACCGCGGCCCGGTTGAAGCTGCCGTGTTCCGCCACCGCCCGCAGGACGCGGAGCCGTTGCACATCGATCAACAGTTTTCCTTCACGCGTGGACAGGAAGTGGGCACTTCTGCTGGGGGCCGTACGTCTTCAGGATGGCGGCATGCACACGGTCGACAAGCCCCAGGTCCACAAGCAAGAGGTCTGCGTCATCGGCGGAAGCCGGTACTTCGGGAAGCTCCTGGTCGAGCGGCTGCGGGCCGCCGGACACCGGGTCACGGTGATCAACCGCGGCTCCGCCCGGCCGCCGGCGGGCGTGGAGCACCTCGTCGTGGACCGCGACGACGAGGCCGCCCTCACCGCCGCGCTCGGTGACCGCACCTTCGACGTGGTGGTCGACCAGGTCTGCTACACCCCCGTGCAGGCCGCGATCGCCGTCCGCGCCTTCGCCGGGCGCACCCGGCGGTACGTGATGACCTCCACGATCGAGGTGTACGACCCGGCGACCGCCGCGCCGGGGGCGCTCGCGGCCGGCGCTCCCGGTACGCCGGTCGCGGAGGACGTCGTGGACCCGGCCGGCTGGCCGGTGCGCACCGATCTGCCCTGGCACGACGCGGCGTACCGGGAGGCGCACTACGCCGAGGGCAAGCGCCAGGCGGAGGCGGTCTTCACCCGCGAGGGCCGGTTCGACTTCGCCTGCGTGCGCAGCGCCCACGTACTCGGCGGCGGCGCCCGGGAGTTCACCGGGCGGCTGGCGCACTACGTCGAGCGGGTGGCCCGGGGCGAGGAGATCGCCGTGCACGCCGGGGCGCGGCCCACGGTCTTCATCCACTACCGGGAGCTGGCCGAGGTGCTGCTGTGGGCGGCGACGGCCACCGCGTTCACCGGCCCGGTCAACGCCTGCTCCGACGGTCTGCTCGACGTACGCGACCTGGTGGCCGTGATCGCCGGGCAGACCGGGCGACGGCCCGGGTACCGGACCGTCGCGCCGGGCGCGGTCGCGTCGCCGTTCTCCGTCGACCGGCACTACGCCATGGCCAACGACCGGGCGCGGGAGTTGGGCTTCGCCTTCTCCCGCACGGCCGACTGGCTGCCCGGCGCCGTCGCCGAGGCGCTCTGAGCGGACCCGAGCGGACCCGAGCGGACCCGAGCGGACCTGAGCGGCCGTACGGGGCCGCCCCGGGCCCGTCAGAGGCGCTCGGGGGTGCGGATGCCGAGGAGCGCCATGCCCTTGGAGAGGGTGCGGGCGGTCAGGTCGCAGAGGAAGAGGCGGTTCTCCATCTGCTCGGCGGTCTCGGCCTTCAGGACCGGGCACTGGTCGAAGAAGGTCGAGTAGAGCGTCGCCAGCTGGAAGAGGAACGCCGCGACCTTGTGCGGGGCGTACTCGGCGGCCGCGTCCGCGATGACCTCGCCGAACTGGTCGATGTGCAGGCCCAGCGCGCGCTCGGCGGGGGCCAGGGCCAGCTCCGGGTGCGCGACGGGCCGGACCTCGCCCGCCTTGCGCAGGATGGAGCGGTTACGGGCGTACGCGTACTGGAGGTACACGGACGTGTCACCGGTCAGCGAGACCATCTGGTCGAGGTCGAACTTGTAGTCGCGGCCGGCGGAGGTGGACAGGTCCGCGTACTTGACCGCGCCGATGCCGACGTACCGGCCGTTGGAGACGATCTCCTCCTCGGTCAGGCCGATCTTCTCGCTCTTCTCGCGCACGACGGCCGTCGCCCGCTCGACGGCCTCGTCCAGCAGGTCCACCAGGCGGACGGTCTCGCCCTCACGGGTCTTGAACGGCTTGCCGTCCTTGCCCAGGACGGTGCCGAAGGCCAGCTGGACGGCCTTGACCCCGTCGTTCAGCCAGCCGGCCCGGCGGGCCGTCTCGAACACCATCTTGAAGTGCAGGGACTGGCGGGCGTCCACCACGTAGATGAGGGTGTCGGCCTTGAGGTCGCCCACCCGGTTGCGGATCGCGGAGAGGTCGGTCGCGGCGTAGCCGAAGCCGCCGTCCGACTTCTGGACGATGAGGGGCGTCGGGTTGCCGTCCGGGCCCTTGTACTCGTCGAAGAAGACGCACAGCGCGCCGTTGGAGCGGACGGCGACGCCCGAGTCCTCCAGCAGCTTGCAGGTCTCGGCGAGCATGTCGTTGTAGCCGGACTCGCCGACGACGTCCGGGTCCTGGATGTCCATGTCCAGCTTGTGGAAGACGGAGTAGAAGTAGATCTTCGACTCGTCCACGAACCGCTGCCACAGTGCGAGGGTCTGCGGGTCCCCGGCCTGGAGGTCCACGACCCGGGCGCGGGCCCGCGTCTTGAACTCCTCGTCGGAGTCGAAGAGGGCGCGCGAGGCCTTGTAGAGGCGGTTCAGGTTGGACATGGCCTCCTCGCCGGAGACCTCGACGTCCTCGGCGGCGCCTTCGGCCTTGTGGTCCAGCTCGTGCGGGTGCTCCAGGAGGTACTGGATGAGCATGCCGAACTGGGTGCCCCAGTCGCCGATGTGGTGGCGACGGACCACCGTCTCGCCGGTGAACTCCAGGATCTCGACCATCGCGGCGCCGATCACGGCGGAGCGCAGGTGGCCGACGTGCATCTCCTTGGCGACGTTGGGCTGCGCGTAGTCGATCACGGTGGTGCCGGCGTTCGCGGCGTACGGGACGCCGAGGCGGTCGTCGGCGGCGCGGGCGGCCAGCGTCTCGATGATCGCCCGGTCGGTGATCGTGATGTTGAGGAAGCCGGGGCCGGAGACCTCGATCTCCTGGATCAGGTCACCGGTCGGGATCGCGCCGACCACGTCCGCCGCCAGCTCGCGCGGGTTGGCCTTGGCCTTCTTCGCGAGCGCCAGGATGCCGTTGGCCTGGAAGTCGGCCCGGTCGCTACGGCGCAGCAGCGGGTCCACGGCACCGGCCTCCGGCAGGGCGGAGGCGAGGGCGTCCGCGACGCGCTGGTCGACGGACGAAGCGAGGGAAGGGACCGAGGCCATGAGCTGCCGTTCCTGTGAGGTCGCGCCCGGGGGCACGCTGGGAGGTGAACTTGGTTGTTCCGACAAAGCCCGAGTATCCCACGGGAGGCCCCGCGCTTTCCCGGGAGAAAAGCAACCCCGGAGCGGCCTCTTCCGTCTGGGAGAATGGCGTAAGCCAGCATTCGAGATAGAAGGACGTGTCGTGGCTCAGAGCAGCACCGAGACCGACTGGGTCTCCCGTTTCGCGGACGAGGTCATCGCCGAGGCGGAGCGCCGAGCACCCGGCAAACCTGTCGTCGTCGCGTCCGGACTCTCCCCCTCCGGCCCGATCCACCTGGGCAACCTGCGCGAGGTCATGACCCCGCACCTGGTCGCCGACGAGATCCGCCGCCGGGGCATCGAGGTCCGGCACGTCCTGTCCTGGGACGACTACGACCGCTACCGCAAGGTGCCGGCGGGCGTCGAGGGCGTGGACGAGAGCTGGGCGCAGCACATCGGCAAGCCGCTGACCGCCGTCCCGGCCCCGGCCGGGTCCCCGTACGGCAGCTGGGCCGAGCACTTCAAGGCCGCGATGGTCGAGTCGCTGGCCGAGTTGGGCGTCGAGTACGACCCGATCAGCCAGACCGAGCAGTACACGACCGGCGTCTACCGCGAGCAGGTGCTGTTCGCGATGAAGCACCGCGCGGACATCGACGCCGTACTCGACCAGTACCGCACGAAGCAGAAGCCGGGCGGCAAGAAGCCGCAGCAGAAGCCGGTGGACGAGGCCGAGCTGGAGGCCGCCGAGGGGTCGGGCGCCGCCGCCGAGGACGACGGCAGCGCCGAGGGCGCGGAGTACTTCCCGTACAAGCCGTACTGCGGCCAGTGCGGCAAGGACTTCACCAAGGTCACCTCGTACGACGACGCGACCACGGAGCTGACCTACGTCTGCACCGAGGACGCGTTCACCGAGACGGTCGCGCTCAGCGAGTTCAACCGCGGCAAGCTGGTCTGGAAGGTCGACTGGCCCATGCGCTGGGCCTACGAGGGCGTGATCTTCGAGCCCTCCGGCGTCGACCACTCCTCGCCCGGCTCGTCGTTCCAGGTCGGCGGGCAGATCGTGCACATCTTCGGCGGCGAGCAGCCGATCGGACCGATGTACGCGTTCGTCGGCATCAGCGGCATGGCCAAGATGTCGTCCAGCAAGGGCGGGGTCCCGACCCCGGCCGACGCGCTCAAGATCATGGAGCCGCAGCTGCTGCGCTGGCTGTACGCGCGCCGCCGCCCGAACCAGTCCTTCAAGATCGCCTTCGATCAGGAGATCCAGCGGCTGTACGACGAGTGGGACAAGCTGGAGGCCAAGGTCGCCGACGGCTCCGTGCTGCCGGCCGACGCCGCCGCGCACACCCGCGCCGTGCGGACCGCCGCGGGCGAGCTGCCGCGCACCCCGCGCCCCCTGCCGTACCGCACGCTCGCCTCGGTGGTCGACATCACCGCCGGACACGACGAGCAGACGCTGCGCATCCTGTCCGACCTGGAGCCGGAGCGGCCGTTGGCCTCGCTGGACGAGGTACGGCCGCGGCTGGACCGCGCCGAGAACTGGATCACCACCCAGGTCCCGGCCGACCAGCGCACCCTGGTGCGCGAGGAGCCCGACACCGAGCTGCTCGCCTCGCTGGACGACGCGGGCCGGGAGTCGCTGCGGCTGCTCCTGGAGGGACTGGACTCGCACTGGTCGCTCGACGGGCTGACCACGCTGGTCTACGGCGTGCCGAAGGTGATGGCCGGGCTGGAGCCCGACGCCAAGCCGACGCCGGAGCTCAAGGTCGCGCAGCGCACGTTCTTCGCGCTGCTGTACCGGCTGCTGGTGACCCGGGAGACCGGGCCGCGGCTGCCCACGCTGCTGCTGGCGGTGGGGGCGGACCGGGTGCGCAAGCTGCTGGCCGCCTGAGTCCTCGTAGGACCCGTCCGTAGGACATGGGAAGGGCCCGTACCCCGGGGTGGTTTCCGGGGGTACGGGCCCTTCCCACGTGTCGTGGGCGGGTCAGGCGATGTGCTCGTTCTCCAGGTCGCGCTGGTAGCGGAGCTTGAGCTCCGGCATCAGGCGGCGGATCATCGAGGCGCTGCGCGGGTGCACGATCCCGTGGCGGTCCGAGAGGTGTATGTCCACCTGTTCCGGGGTCGGGAACTGGGAGTGCTCGTCGAGGAAGGCGCGGAAGACCTCGTAGGCGGCCTCCGCGAACTTCACCTCGTCGATGTCCGGGTCCGGGCCGTACTCCGGTCCCGCGGCGTGCTCAGGGGCCGGGGCGGTCGCGGGCGCGGCGGCCTGCTCCTGCTGGTCGGGACCGGCCGGGGCCATCACCGGGGTCGGCTCCAGGCCCTCGACGTACTGGGGGTTGTAGCCGCCTTCGTACGCCGCCTGCGGGGCCAGGGGCGCGGCGAACCAGGCGCTGTTGTGGGCCGCGGGCATGGCGGTCGGCTCCACCGCGAAGGGGAGCTGCGCCGGGAGCGGGCCCGGGACCACCGGCTGGGGGGCGCCCTGGGCGGCCTGGGCCTGCGGGGCGGGGGTTTCGGACGCCTGGGCCCGGGCCTGGGCGGTGGCCGGGGCGTCGGGCGCCGCTTCGAGGGCGGGGGCGCCGGCCGCGGGGTCCGCGCCCGCCTCGGCCGGGGGCAGCAGCAGCGGGTCGATGCCGGCCGCGGCCAGACCCGTCGGGGCGGTCTGGGCGAGCGGCACGCCGATACGGGCCAGGCGCAGCGGCATCAGCGCCTCCACGGGGGCCTTGCGGCGCCAGGCGCGCCCGTAGCGGGCCTGGAGGCGGGCCTGGTAGATCAGCCGGTCCTGCTCCATGCCGACCGCCTGCTCGTAGGAGCGCAGCTCCCACAGTTTCATCCGGCGCCACAGTTTGAAGGTGGGGACGGGGGAGAGCAGCCAGCGGGTGATCCGGACGCCCTCCATGTGCCGGTCGGCGGTGATGTCCGCGATCCGGCCGACCGCGTGCCGGGCCGCCTCGACGGTGACCACGAACAGGATCGGGATCACGGCGTGCATGCCGACACCGAGCGGATCCGGCCACGCCGCCGCGCCGTTGAACGCGATCGTCGCGGCGGTCAGCAGCCACGCCGTCTGGCGCAGCAGCGGGAAGGGTATCCGGATCCAGGTCAGCAACAGGTCGAGCGCCAGCAGCACGCAGATGCCGGCGTCGATGCCGATGGGGAACACCAGGGAGAAGTTGCCGAAGCCCTTCTTCAAGGCCAGCGCGCGCACTGCGGAGTACGACCCCGCGAAACCGATGCCCGCGATGACCACGGCTCCGGCGACCACGACACCGATGAGTATCCGGTGCGTACGAGTCAGCTGCATCGCGGCCACCCGAGATCCCCTCCCCTTCGACGTGCTACGAGCTGCTGCCGGGACTGTGACGAGCCCGGGCAGGCACAGAGTACGGGTGACTGGATGTCAGCCCTACCGCTGCCCCCGGTCCTGCCGTTTCCCGGCGTCGTGGGCCGCCGGCAGCCCGCAGCCACCGGCCACCCCCGGCGACTACCGGCGGCCACCGCCGTCCCGCGCCGGCTACCGCATCGACTACCGCACCCCGACTACTGGCCCGGGGACTTCGAGGGCTCCGGGGACTTGGACTCCTGGGCCGACTGCGACGGCTGCGGGGACTGCGGGGACTGCGACGCGCCCTGCCCGGCACCCTGTCCGGGGGCCGGCTGGTTGGGGGTCGGCTGTCCGGTGCCCGCGGCCTCCACCGAGGCGGCCGTCTCCTTGGCCGCGGCGATGGCGTCCTGGAGCAGCTTGCCCTGGTCGGGGGCGGAGGCGCCCTCGTAGGCGGCACCGTTGTAGTCCAGGGTGATCACGACGTTCTTGTCGCGGACGACGATGGTGTTGTTGAAGAAGTCGACGTCCTTCTTCACGCCGTAGACGACCGAGGTGCCCTGGTCGCCGATCCCGCCGGCCTGCTCCACCTTGACGTCGTGGGCGCCGTCGACCTTCTTCGCCGTCTCGACCTGCTTGTTGTACTGGTCCTCGGCGCGCTTGTCGCCGCTGCCGAGGGTGGCGTGGGAGTCGTAGCGGACCAGCGAGATGGACAGCCAGTGGTACTGCGAGCCCTTGAGGCCGTCCTCGTCGAGGCCGTTCCAGGAGCAGCTCGCGCGGCTGGAGAGGTCGTTCGACTTCGTCGCCGTGCCGTTCTTGTCCTTCGCCTCGGGTACGAGCGTGTCGATGGTCTTCGACTGCACGGCCTTGCAGGGCTCGGGCAGCGTGGTGAACGCCACCTTCTCCAGGGCGGGCGTCTTCTTCCCGCCCGGCTTGGAGGATGCGGAGGAATCGGACTTCTTGCCGTCCGAGCCCGTACCCTTGCCGCCTGAATCGGAGGAGCATCCGGCGACGGTGAGGATCACCGGGACGGCTGCGCAGGCGAGAACGCGGGTGAGGCGCGAGGCTGATCGGTGCATGGTTCCTTCAGTCGTTGGGGCCGTCTCACGGGCCTTCGTGCGGGCCTTGCTGCGGCCCTGGTGCGGCCCTTGGTGTCGGCGCGTTGCGGGCGCGGGACTCGAACAACGGTAGCCCGACCCGGCGCCCGGCTGCTGTGCGCGCCGTCACGCGGGCCGCGCGCGCCCCTTTCCGGCGCGTGCGGTCATTCGTTGAAACGCTCGACGAGCGCCTGCGCCAACTGTCGTACCTGACCCTGGGTTTCCACGCTGGAGGGCACGACGCCGGGCTGGGCGGGTTGGACGCTGTACTCGATGGTGACGATGACGTTCGAGGTGCGGAACACGGTGCGCACGGTGCGCGACTGGGGGGCGGTGGTGCCGGCGGGGCTCAGCTTGTCCTCGATGTAGGCCTCGTTGCCGAGCCCCTCCAGCACGCGGGAGCCGAGCTCGGGCGGGGCGGTGGGGGTAGGGCCGGCGCCGGCACTCGTACTGGTACCGGCATTCGTACTACCGGCACTGGCACCGGGGCTGCCGCCCTGGCCGGGGGGCGCGCTCGGGGCCGCGCTCGGGGCGGTGCTCGGGGCGGCGGCGGAGGCGGTCGGGGAGGGCGTCGCCGAAGCGCCGGGGAACGGCAGGTGCGCGTCGGTGAGGCGGCGCACGTACACCTGGCGCGCCTTGTCGTCGTCGCTCGTGGTGGCCCGGTCGTATGAGACCACGCGCTCGAAGCCGATGGACAGCAGCCGGGTCTCGGAGGGCGTCTGCGCGGTCCAACGGCAGCCGACGCGCCGGTCGGCGTCGTACGAGGCGTCCGCGGTGCCGGCGTAGAGCCGCTCGCGCTGTTCGGTGGTGAGGCTCTCGTCGGCCGGGAGCATGGCCCGCAGCCGCTTGGCGTCGGCGGCCTTGCAGGGCGCGGGGAGGTTGCGGTACTTCCCCGGCTGGACGGGGACGGCGGTGCTCCCGCCGGCCTTCGCGTCGGTGGTGGCCCCGGAGCCGCTCGTCTCGGTGCACCCGGTGAGGCCGGTGACCCCGGCCACGAGCGCGGTGAGGATCGCGACGCCTGGCAGGGCCCGCCGTCGTACCGCCTTGCGCTGCACGTCCCATGGCTCCCTTCGGCCGGCCGGCTGCCCGGCGGTCAGGAAATTGCTTTGCCGTGGCTGGGGCACGGCTGGACACAATGTCTATCGCACACGCTGGTGCCGGCGCCGGTTCCTTGTCCGCTTTGGAGCCATGAGCGAGGCTTTTTGCGTATTCCTACTTTCCTGTGGGTAACGGGGTTTTGAGGCTGTTATGTCGTATGTAGAGGTGCCCGGGGCGAAGGTCCCGATCCGGATGTGGACCGATCCCGCGTCGGTCGAGGACCACGCGATGCGGCAACTGCACAACGTCGCCACGCTCCCGTGGATCAAGGGCCTGGCCGTCATGCCGGACGTGCATTACGGCAAGGGCGCCACGGTCGGTTCGGTGATCGCGATGAAGGACGCGGTCTGCCCGGCGGCGGTGGGCGTCGACATCGGCTGCGGCATGTCGGCGGTGAAGACCTCCCTCACGGCGAACGACCTCCCGGGGGACCTGTCGGCGCTCCGGTCGAAGATCGAGCGGGCCATCCCGGTGGGCGTGGGCCTGCACAGGGAGCCGGTGGACCCGGCCCGGCTGTACGGCTTCGGGGCGGCGGGATTCGGGGACCTGTGGGAGCGCTTCGACTACGTCACGGACGCGGTGAAGTACCGGCGGGACCGTGCGATGCGGCAGATGGGAAGCCTTGGCCAGGGCAACCACTTTATCGAGTTTTGTCTTGATGAGTCAGGTTCGGTCTGGCTCATGCTGCACTCGGGCTCGCGCAACATCGGCAACGAACTGGCGAACTTCCACATCGAGGTGGCTCGCGGGCTCTCGCACAACCAGGGCCTGGTCGACCAGGATCTGGCCGTCTTCCTGGCGGCGACCCCGGAGATGGCGGCGTACCGCAACGACCTCTTCTGGGCGCAGGAGTACGCGAAGTTCAACCGCGCCGTGATGATGAGCCTGTTCAAGGAGGTCATCCGCAAGGAGTTCCGCAAGGCCAAGGTCTCCTTCGAGCAGGAGATCAGCTGCCACCACAACTACGTGGCGGAGGAGCGGTACGACGGGATGGACCTGCTGGTCACGCGCAAGGGCGCGATCCGCGCGGGCAGTGGTGACTACGGGATCATCCCGGGCTCGATGGGGACGGGCTCGTACATCGTGAAGGGTCTCGGCAACGCGAAGTCCTTCAACTCCGCCTCGCACGGCGCCGGCCGCAAGATGAGCCGGACGGCGGCGAAGAAGCGGTTCTCGGCCCGGGACCTCGCCGAGCAGACGAAGGGCGTGGAGTGCCGCAAGGACTCAGGTGTGGTGGACGAAATCCCGGGTGCCTACAAGTCGATCGAGCAGGTCATCGACCAACAGACGGACCTGGTCGCGGTGGTCGCGAAGCTCAAGCAGGTCATCTGCGTCAAGGGCTGACGAGCACCGGTGGGAGCGGAGGGTCCCGGACCGTCAACGGTCCGGGACCCTCCGCGTGTCATCGACCCTCGTCGCCGTCGAGGAGGCGGTCCACAGGCAGTTCCAGCGTTACCCCGGTGGACCCGGGGAGAGGGAGGGACGTGCCCCGTTTGAAGCACTTGCGCGAGCGGTATTCGCCGCCGCGCGGGTCGGTGTAGAGGACGGCCTCGTCGTGGCGGCGGTCGGCCACGACGTACACCGGGATTCCGGCTTGGGCGTAGCAGTCGACTTTGGAGCCCAGGTCGTCGGACCAGTTGGACGAAGTGACCTCAAGGACCATGCGGAAGACGTGCGGCGCGAAGCAGTTCTTCTCGACGTGTGCGTCGCGGTAGTCGGCCTCGACGAGGGAGAAGTCCGGGATCGCGAAGTCTGTCGGTCCCGATGGCAGCCAGAGACCGATGCCCTGGAGGTATCTCATACCTGCCTGCCGGGCCCCGGCCGTGAAGAATTGTTCGATGAGCCAGGTCAAGGACTCCGCGTGCGCCCCGTCGGCAGGTGGTGTCACGGTGAGCCTCCCCTGGAGAATCTCCACTCGGTGTCCGGGAAGCTCCTTGGAGAGACGATCGGCGGCCTCGGCGATCGTGGTCTCGTGCTGTATCACGGCCACAGCTTCCTCCTTTTCGTGACTCACACTTTCGGAGCGTAGCCGCGTGTGCTGACACTTCGTGAGACTTCACCCGTTCGATGCGCCGGTTCGGTGTGCCGGCCCGGCGACCAGGGGGCTGCGGCGCCGGGGCGAGCACTTGGACCGGTCAGAGTTCGCGGTGGACCTTGGTGTTGGACGCCTGGGCGCGGGGGCGGACCACCAGCAGGTCGATGTTGACGTGGCTGGGGCGGGTCACCGCCCAGGTGATGGTGTCGGCCACGTCGTCGGCGGACAGGGGGTGCGCGACGCCCGCGTAGACCTTCTCGGCCTTCTCGGCGTCGCCCCGGAAGCGGGTCTTCGCGAACTCCTCCGTCTTGACCATGCCCGGCGCGATCTCGATGACGCGGACGGGCTGTCCGACGATCTCCAGGCGGAGCGTCTCGGCGAGGACGCGGGCGCCGTTCTTGGCGGCGACGTAGCCGGCGCCGCCCTCGTACGTGGAGTGCCCGGCGGTGGAGGACAGGACGACCACCGTGCCGTCGCCGGAGGCGACCAGGGCCGGGAGGAGGGCCTGGGTGACGTGGAGCGTGCCGATGACGTTCACCTCGTACATCGTGCGCCAGTCGGCGGGGTCGCCGGTCGCCACGGGCTCGGCGCCGAGTGCGCCGCCGGCGTTGTTGACGAGCACGTCGCAGCGCGGCAGGGAGGCCGCGAAGGCGTCCACGGCGGCGCGGTCGGTGACGTCGAGGGCGTGGGCGGTGGCCTCGTGTCCGGCGTCGGTGAGCTCGGCGGCGAGGGCCTCGATGCGGTCCTTGCGGCGGGCGGTGAGGACGACGTGGTAGCCGGCCGCCGCGAGCTGTCGGGCGGTGGCCGCGCCGATGCCGCTGCTCGCGCCGGTGACTACGGCGGTCCGGGTGGCGGGGCTCATGGGCGTGCTCCTCGTTCGTTCGTCGTGCGTCGTTCGTTCGTACGGTCGATTCCCGGCCAGCATAGGCGGATGACACGGTGGCGCCGGTCGGACAGCGGTCGGGCGCGGGGTGCGGCCGGTTGGCCGCCGTCAGGTGCCGCGCCGCGCCCTCGTTCGTGTGATGGTCCGATCGGCGTGCGTCCGGGCGGTCTAGCGTCCGCGCGTGGAGGTGGTGGCGGTGCGCCGTGGTGCCGTACGGAGTGTGGTGGTGGCGGGCTTGCTGGTGCTGGGCGGTGCGTGGGGCGCGGGCAGCGCCGGGGCGCGGACGCCCGAGCCCGAGGCGGACGTCTCGTACCACGGGCGGGTCTCGCTGGACGACGGACGGCTGCGGGTGTGGCTGGTCCCGCGCAACGAGGGGCCCGACGCGGTGGCCGGCGCCACGCTGCGGGTGCGGCTGTCGGCGGACCTCGCGGACCGGCAGGAGCCGGCGGAGGGCTGCGCGCGGGCGGGACGGCGCGAGGTGGTGTGCGAGACCGGGCCGCTGCCCGCGCACGGGCAGGGCCGGCACATCGCGCTGCTGCTCGGGCTGCGGGAGCGGGTTCCGGAGGTGGTGGTGCGGATCGACACGTGGTGGAACGGCGATGTCGCCGACCGCAACAGCGTCAACAACGAGCAGGCGGTACTGGCGCTGGACACCGGGGACCCGTACGCCTTCTGAGGGCTACTCCTCGAAGGGGCCGCGGGGTTCCTGCTTGTGCGGTTCCTCCTTGTGCGGCGCGGGCCGCGGCAGGAGCCAGGACGCGACGGCGGACGCGGTGGCGGCGTCGTCGGCGTGCTCGGAACTCCAGGCGACGTAGCCGTCGGGGCGTACGAGGACGGCTGCCGTCGTACGCCGCCCGGTCGGCCAGTGGTGGTGGGCGAGCGGGCTGCCGGGCGGAGTCGGCCGGTCGGGAGGGGTGACGAGGACGAAGCCGCCGGTGCGCAGAGCCTCGTAGAGGCGCAGGCCGCCGGCGAGGGGCAGGTCGGGGGCGCGGCGGCCCGCGGTGGTGGGGCGGTGGGTGCCGGGCGGGGGCGGGTAGCCGATCCCGATGCCGGAGACCAGGCCGAGGGCGCGTTCCCGGGCGGGGCGGGAGCGGGCGAGGAAGGCGGCGCCGAGGGCGCGGGCGGCGCGGCGGGCGGGGTCGCTGACCATGGCGGTGCGGAGGAGGGCGCCGCTCGCGCGCAGGACGAGGCGGCCGACGGGGTGGCGCTCGCGGTGGTAGCTGTCGAGGAGGGCCTCGGGGTCGGGGCTGTGGCCGTGGAGGACGGCGGCGAGCTTCCAGGAGAGGTTGGCGGCGTCCTGGAGGCCGGTGTTCATGCCGAGGCCGCCGGCGGGGGAGTGGACGTGGGCGGCGTCGCCGGCGAGGAAGACGCGGCCGACGCGGTACCGGGGGACCTGGCGTTCGTCGCTGTGGAAGCGGGACATCCAGCGGGGGTCGTGCATGCCGTGGTCGGTGCCGAGGGCGGCGCGGGTGATGGTGCGCAGCTCTTCGAGGTCGACGGGGTCGGTGTCGGCGGCGCGGCCGTCGCGGTGCCAGGCGATGGCGCGGTACCAGCCGTCGCCGAAGGGGACGACGAGGGCGAAGGCGTCGGCGCTGCCGTTGACGGCGAGGAAGTCCTCGGGGGGCCGGGTCAGGCGTACGTCGGCCAGGACCATGGAGCGGACGACGGCCTGGCCGGGGAAGGGCAGAGCGAGGGCCTGGCGGACGGTGGAGCGGACGCCGTCGGTACCGACGACGTGGCGGGCGGTCTGTCGCACGGGGCCGGTGGGGGTGGTGATATCGAGGGTGACGGTGTCGTCGTCCTGGTGGAGGCCGGTGACTTGCCAGTCATATCGGATGACCGCCCCTGTGGACAGAGCGCGACGCTCCAGCAGTTTCTCTGTCTCATATTGGGGGGTGATCAGTACGAACGGGTAGCGGGTGCGCAGCTGTTGGAGGGAGAGGGTCATGCCACCGAAGGGGCGAAGGCGGTCGATCCGTCGGCCGGTGGAGACGAGCTGGTCGGCGACGCCGCGGGCGTCGAGGAGTTCGAGGGTGCGGGCGTGGACGGCGAAGGCCCGGGTCAGATTGGCGGCGGTGCGGGGGCGTCGCTCGATGAGGGTGACGGAGAGGCCGGCGGCGGCGAGGTCGCCGGCGAGCAGGAGACCGGTAGGTCCGGCGCCGACCACGGCGACGTCGACGACGGCGTGCGGGGTGGTGTCCTCTGCGGCAGTCATGCCTCGGCAGTCTGCCGCAGATCAGGCGGCGGCGTCACCGCCGCCGAACTCGGCGAGGGCTTCGGAGACGATCCGCTCCAGGCGGGCGTGGTGGGCGCCGCGCCAGTACACGCGCTCGCAGTCGGCGCACTGGGCGAACACGTCGTAGGAGCGCTGCGTGCCGTGTTGGAGGCGGTCGCCGACGCTGTCCTTGTCGGCCTCGCGCAGTGGTCCGTTGCAGGCGGTGCAGCGGGTCCAGGGCGCGAGGGGCGGGGCGAAGCGGCTGAGTACGTCGCGCAGTTGCTCGTCGGGGTTGTCGCTGTAGACGTAGGCGCCGGCGAAGATCTCGCGGCGGCGCAGCAGGCCGCGGTCGCGGGAGAGCAGGATGCGGTGCTCGGCGGCGGAGCGGGTGGCGAGGGCGGGGTCCCCGATGTCCTCGTTCTCGTAGGCGGCGTCGACTCCGAGCAGGCGCAGGCGGCGGGCGAGCGTGCCGAGGTGGACGTCGAGGAGGAAGCGGAGGGCGGTGGTGCCGTCGTCGTCGCCGTGGCCTTCGCCGTGGCCGTTGCGCTGCGGGACGCGCTGGGGTCGGTCGACGCCGAACACCTCGACGAGTTCGCCTGCTTGGGGCACGTACGAGACCGGCACCTCGTGGCCGTCCACGAGCAGCCGACCGACCTCGGTGAGCGGGACGCCGGCGGACTCGACGACGTGCCCGAGGCTGGAGGCGCCGTCGGTCGCGGTGGGAACGCGCGCGGCGCGCCGACTGGGGGCGGCGAAGACGTGCAGTTCGGGCGCGAGGGTGAGCTGAATGCCGGGTCCGTTCACCCTGCCAGCATGCCATTCGCCCCCGGCGCCCCGGGGGGAATTTCGGCACCGGGCCCCCGGGCGCCGACCGCCGGCCCGGGCCGGGTGCCGGCTGCCGCCAGTCCGGCGGGCGGACCCCCACCCGTGCCAGCGGCGGAGCGCCGGATGCCGCCCCGCGCCGGCGGCGGCGAGGAAATTCAGCCTCGCCGGCGTTTGAGGCGCGGGGTGCGGGGTGGAGCCCCGTGAGGCCCGGGCGGAGCCCGGGGGCGCTCGCGCGGCGGCGCCGCGGCCGACCGGGCCCCGGCACCGCCCGGCCCGCGGCCACAGGCCCCGGCGTAACGGTCCGGCGGTCGGCCGGTGGCTCGGCACCCGTGCCGGGGTCGGGGCCTGCGGGGCCACGGGTCGCCGGCCGGTGGGGGTGGCGGTCAGGCGAGGGCGGCGGTGAACATGCCGGGTTCGTAGGAGCCGCCGCGCTGGTGGACGATCACGGCCAGTCGGTTGGCCGCGTTGATCAGGGCGACCAGCGAGACCAACGCGGCGATCTCGTCGTCGTCGTAGTGCTCGCGCACCCGCGCCCACGTCTCGTCGGAGACGCCTTGGTGGGTGTCGGCGAGCCGGGTGCCCTCCTCGGCCAGCGCCAGCGCGGCCCGCTCCGCCTCGGTGAACACCGTGGACTCGCGCCACGCGGCGACCAAGTGCAGCCGGACCGCGCTCTCGCCGGCGGCCGTGGCCTCCTTGGTGTGCATGTCGATGCACCAGCCGCAGCCGTTGATCTGGCTGGCGCGCAGCGACACCAGCTCCTGCGTGGACTTCGCCAGCGGCGACTGCTGGATGGCCAGACCGGCGTTGGCGAACCGCTTGGCGAACCTGACCGCGATCTCGTTGTCGAACAGGTTGAATCGGGCGTCCATGACCTCGTCCTCACTCGTGGCTCGTGGTGTTGCGGTGACGAACACGAGATGCCGGCGGCCCGCTCGCTGTGACAGGTGCGGCCCTGTGACGAGCGCCACGATGCCGGGATGTCACAGGGACGCGGGGAGCGGCGTCTTGTGCGCGGGTCAGCGTCGGAACGAACGGACGAGGAGCAGCCGGTGAAGAACGAACAGCACAGTGAGGCCCGTGAGCGCGCGGGGGACACGGGCGGGTCCGCGGCCGCCACCGAGGCGTTCGTCGCCCACCGCAACCTGCTGTTCACCGTCGCCTACGAGATGCTCGGCTCGGCCGCCGACGCGGAGGACGTCCTCCAGGAGACCTGGCTGCGCTGGGCGGGGGTCGATCTCGACACGGTGCGGGACCGGCGGGCGTACCTGGTCCGGATCACGACCCGCCAGGCGTTGAGCCGGCTGCGCGCGCTCGGCCGGCGCAAGGAGACGTACGTCGGCGAGTGGCTGCCCGAGCCGCTGCTGACCGCACCGGACGTGGCCGAGGACGTCGAGCTGGCCGACAGCGTGTCCATGGCGATGATGCTGGTCCTGGAGACGCTCGCACCGACCGAGCGGGCGGTGTTCGTGCTGCGCGAGGTGTTCGACCTCGGCTACGACGAGATCGCCGAGGCCGTCGACAAGAGCCCGGCCGCGGTCCGTCAGATCGCCCACCGGGCGCGGGCGCACGTCGCCGCACGCCGGCCGCGCGGCGCCGTCTCCCGGGCCGAGACCCGGGGCGTGCTCGACGCGTTCCGGCGGGCGGTCGAGACGGGCGACCTCCAGGGGCTGCTCGACCTCCTCGCCCCCGACGTCGTCCTCGTCGGCGACGGCGGCGGGATCAAGCAGGCCGTCCTGCGGCCCGTCACGGGGGCCGACAAGGTGGCCCGCCTGCTGGCCGCCGGCCTCGGCCGGGTCGCCGCGGCGACGTTGCGCCCGGCGCAGGTCAACGCCCACCCGGCGCTGGTCCTCCACCTCGAAGGCGAACTGGACACCGTCCTGGCGTTGCGCATCGACGACGGCCTGATCACCGGGCTGTACGCCGTGCGCAACCCCCAGAAGCTGTCGCACATGGGGAGGGAGACCGCCCTGCGCCGCTGACCCGGGCGGGAACGGAACGCCCCGGGGGCGTACGGGAACCACCCGCGCGGGGGACCCGGCGGACGGTCCGGCGCGGCGACGGGCGGCCCGCGCCCGCTCTGGCCACGCTAAGCGCGGAGATCACCACCGCACGGCACCACCACCGCACGGCACCACCACCGCACGGCACCACCCCGGAGGCAGAGATGACCCAGGCCGTACCGTTCACGACCGCCGAGACCCACGGGCTGCGCGACGCGCTGGACGAGATCGTCGCCGCCGGGGCCACCCCCGGCGGCGTCATCGTCTGCGGTACGGCCGCGGGGGAGCGGACCGTGATCTCCGCCGGGGTGGTCTCCCCGTACACCAACCCCAAGGCCCCCGACGAGAACACCGTCTACGACCTGGCCTCCCTCACCAAGGTCACCGCGACCTGGCCGCTCGTCGGTCGCGCGGTGGCCGACGGGCTGTTCGACCTCGACACCCCGGTGCGGGCGTACCTGCCGCCGATGGACGGCCACATGCCCAGCGGCGAGGCCACGGTGCGCCAACTGCTGTCGCACACCTCGGGCCTCCAGGCCGCCACGCGCCTCGACCTCTACGACCTCACCTCCCGGCCGCTGCACGAGTTGATCTGCCACGAGTTGATGGAGAACCTCCCCGGCACCCACCGCTACATCAACCGCGGCTACATCCTGCTCGGCCTGGCCCTGGCCCACGTCGGCGGCCGGCCCCTGGCCCGTCAGGCCGCCGACTTCTGGGCCGGGCTGGGCATGGGCCGCACCGGCTACGGGCCGATCCCGCAGGCGCCCGATGTCGCGCCGACCGAGCACCCCGACGGCCACGACCGGCTCTGGGGCGTGGTGCACGACGAGAACGCCGCGACGATGGGCGGGGTCGCCGGCCACGCCGGGGTCTTCGCGCCGGCCGCCGACCTCGCCACGTACGCCGAGCACCTGCTGGGCGGCCACACCGGCACCGGCCACACGCGCACCGACCCCGCGGACCCCGACCACACGGACCCCGACCACGCGAGTCCGCTCGTCCAGTGGCTGCGCGAGAGCCTCGCCCCGCAGGTCGAGATCGAGCCGGGTCTCTACCGGGGCCTGGGCTGGATCATCGCCGCCGGCGGAACGGTGGCGTACCACCACGGCTTCACCGGAACGAGCCTCTTCCTCGCCCCCGCCACCGGCCGCTACGTGGTCATCACCACCAACGCCGTCCACAACGGCGCCCCCCGCGTCCCCCTGGCCCCGTTGCGCGAGCGCGCCCTCAAGACCCTCACCGGGTGAGGCGGCACGCGGAGGGGTCGGGCGTCACGGCCTCATCGCCTCACGGCGTCACGGCCAGACGAGGCAGTACGCCTGGTGGCCCGCCTCGTGGAGGCGGTGGGAGAAGTCCTGCCACTCGTGCAGGAGCTGGTACACGTTGAACGCGTCGCTCGGTCCCCCGCGGTCGGGGACCGTGGACCAGATGAAGGCCGCCGCGCCGACCGACTCCTCGCCGACGCCGCGCAGCGGGTCGACCACCGTCATCGGGAGCTTGACCACCGCGTAGTCGGGGTGGAGGACGACCAGTTCCAGCGGGGGCACCTTGTGCAGGGGTATGCCTTCGATGCCGGTCAGGACCATCGCCGCCATAGTCTCCGGCTTGATCTTGGTGAACAGGCCGCCCATGCCCAGTTCGTCCCCGCCGAGTTCCTCGGGCCGCATGGTGACGGGCACCCGCGCCGCCGTGGCGCCGTCCGGGGCGCCGAAGTACTTGTAGGTCACCCCCATGCCACGTCCCTTGGGCAGGTCGTCCGCCGGGCGGGCGGGTTCGGGTACCGCATCGGCGGCCTCGGTGCCGCGCCGCCGGTGCTTGCCGCGGCGGCGGGCATCGCGGGCGCGCTGCGGATCCAGGCCGTCCGTACCCTCGCCCGGTCCACCACCGCGTTGCATATCTCCACCCGACTGGTATTGCCTGCCCCGGCCCCGCGGCCCCCGCCACGCAGCCTGATCATCATGGCAGTGACCTCCCCCGGGGCGGCGCGGTGAAACGCCCGTCCGCAAGTCCGTCGCGGCCTCTGAGACCATGGCTGGTGTGAGCTACCCGTATCCCTATGAAGCCCCAGTCTCGCAGAACCTGTTTGCGCGCGCGTCCGTAGTGACGCCCGGCGGCGTGAACTCTCCCGTGCGTGCCTTCCGCGCCGTGGGGGGTACGCCCAGGTTCATGGTGTCTGGTACCGGTCCGTATCTGACCGATGCCGACGGCCGCGAGTACGTCGACCTGGTCTGCTCGTGGGGGCCGATGATCCTCGGCCATTCCCACCCCGCCGTGATCGAGGCGGTCCAGGCCGCCGTCGCCCGCGGCACCTCCTTCGGTACGCCGGGCGAGGGCGAGGTCGCGCTCGCCGAGGAGATCGTCGCGCGCATCGAGCCCGTCGAGCAGGTGCGTCTGGTGTCGTCGGGCACCGAGGCGACCATGTCGGCGATCCGACTGGCCCGCGGTTTCACCGGCCGGGCCAAGGTCGTGAAGTTCGCCGGCTGCTACCACGGTCACGTCGACGCGCTGCTGGCCTCGGCCGGTTCGGGGCTGGCGACGTTCGCGCTCCCCGACACCCCGGGTGTCACGGGCGCGCAGGCCGGCGACACGATCGTGCTCCCCTACAACGACCTGGCGGCGGTCCGGGCGGCGTTCGCCGCGCACCCGGGCGAGATCGCCTGTGTGATCACCGAGGCCGCGCCCGGCAACATGGGCGTGGTCACCCCCGGCGAGGGCTTCAACCAGGGCCTGGCCGACCTGTGCCGGGAGAACGGCGCGCTCTACATCTCCGACGAGGTGATGACGGGCTTCCGTACCTCCCGCGCCGGCTGGTACGGCGTCGACGGCGTCAAGCCGGACCTGATGACCTTCGGCAAGGTCATGGGCGGCGGCTTCCCGGCCGCGGCGTTCGGCGGTCGCGCCGACGTGATGGGCCACCTGGCCCCGGCCGGCCCGGTCTACCAGGCGGGCACGCTCTCCGGTAACCCGGTCGCCACCGCGGCCGGTCTCGCGCAGTTGCGGCTGCTGGACGAGGCGGCGTACGAGAAGGTCGACGCGGTGTCGCGGCAGATCCAGGGCCTGGTCACCGAGGCGCTGGCCAAGGAGGGCGTCGCGCACCGGTTGCAGACCGCCTCCAACATGTTCTCGGTGTTCTTCACCGAGGACGAGGTGCGGAACTACGACGACGCGAAGAAGCAGGACGCCTTCCGCTTCAACGGTTTCTTCCACTCGATGCTGGCGCAGGGCGTCTACCTGCCGCCGTCGGCGTTCGAGTCGTGGTTCGTGTCCACCGCCCACGACGAGCAGGCCGTCGAGCGCATCGCCGCCGCGCTGCCCGCCGCCGCCCGAGCCGCCGCGGAGGCCACCGCATGAGCGGCGACACGTTGGGCGAGATCACCGTCGTCCACCTGATGCGGCACGGCGAGGTGCACAACCCGGACGGCGTGCTCTACGGCCGCCGGTCCGGTTACCACCTCTCCGAGCTGGGTCGGGAGATGGCCGAGCGGGTCGCGGAGCACCTCCGGTCGCGGGACATCACCTACGTGGTGTCCTCGCCGCTGGAGCGGGCGCAGGAGACGGCCGCGCCGGTCGCGAAGGCGCACGGGCTGGACGTGGCGAGCGACGCGCGGCTGCTGGAGGCGAAGAACGTCTTCGAGGGCAAGACGTTCGG
Organism: Streptomyces sp. NPDC058279; assembly: GCF_042881255.1. Taxonomy (NCBI): domain Bacteria; kingdom Bacillati; phylum Actinomycetota; class Actinomycetes; order Kitasatosporales; family Streptomycetaceae; genus Streptomyces; species Streptomyces sp. NPDC058279. Next base: position 42,345 of record NZ_JBHVYA010000020.1, read on the forward strand.
CGTCGGTGACGGGGCGCTGCGCAAGCCGGCGAACTGGAAGCACCTGACGAACCCGTTCAAGCCGTCCTGGGGCGAGCCGTACGTCGAGCAGGTCGTGCGGATGATGAGCGCGCTGGAGGCGGCGCGGGACGCGGCGCGCGGGCACGAGGCGGTGGCGGTGAGCCACCAGCTGCCGATCTGGATCGTGCGCAGCTTCGCGGAGAAGCGGCGGCTGTGGCACGACCCGCGTCGCCGTCAGTGCACGTTGGCGTCGTTGACCTCGTTCACGTTCCAGGGCGACGCGCTGGTGTCGGTGGGGTACAGCGAGCCGGCCCGCGACCTGGTGCCGGCGCATCTGCTGGCGGGGGCGAAGCCGGTGAAGGGGAAGTCCAAGGCGTTCGGCGCGTAGTCCCGGGCCGGGCGGTACGGGGCTACGGGCCCCGGCCGCCCGCCACCGCCCGGGCCCCGGCCGCCCGCCCGTCCGCCGCCCGGGCTTGGCCTGGGATGTGCCAAGGGTTGGCCTATTTTCGTACAAGTCGCTCCGGGGTGACCGTGTCGCCCTCCCGCTCCGCCTGAATGTCAGTTTGTATGACATTTCATGAGCGATGTGCGCGACTACAGCCGAAGGGTGTTGCTCGGCCTCGGACTTGGCGCCGCGGCGGCCGGCGTCGCCGGATGCGGCGGCGCCACGTCGGGCCCGGGCGGTCCGGGCCCCGCGAAGCCCAGGGGCGGCGCCAAGGCCGGTGCGCCCGTGATCAAGCCGATCGGCGACGGTTCCACCGCCGACACCGGCCCCCAGCCCCACCAGCCGCCCACCCCCGTGCCGCTCCAGCCCGGTGAGACCCCACCCCAGTTCGTGGTGTTCAGCTGGGACGGCGCCGGCGAGGTCGGCAACGGCCTCTTCCCGCGCTTCCTCAAGGTCGCCAAGGACCACGGCGCGGCCATGACCTTCTTCCTCTCCGGGCTCTACCTGCTGCCCGAGTCCAAGAGGGACCTCTACCGGCCGCCCGGCAACCCCGTCGGCGCCTCCGACATCGGCTACCTGAGCGACGAGCACATCCGCGCCACCCTCACCCACGTGCGCCAGGCGTGGCTGGACGGGCACGAGGTCGGCACCCACTTCAACGGCCACTTCTGCGCCGGCTCCGGCTCGGTCGCCCACTGGAGCCCGGAGGACTGGCAGAGCGAGATCGACCAGGCCGTGTCGTTCGTCACCAACTGGCGGACCAACACCGGCTTCACCGACCTGGAGCCGCTGCCCTTCGACTACGGCAAGGAGCTGGTCGGCGCCCGCACCCCCTGCCTCCTCGGCCAGGACAACCTGCTGCTCACCGCCCGCAAGCTCGGCTGGCGCTACGACGCCTCCTCGCCCGGCGGCGAACAGCGGTGGCCGGGAAAGCGGGAGGGACTGTGGGACCTGCCCCTGCAGTCGATGCCCTTCCCCGGGCACTCCTTCGAGGTGCTGTCGATGGACTACAACATCCTCGCGAACCAGTCCGTCAACACCACCCGGGGCGTTCCCGGCAACTACCCCGCCTGGCGCACCCAGGCCACCGCGGCCTACCTCGGGGGCTTCAGGCGCGCGTACGAGACCAACCGGGCGCCGCTGTTCATCGGAAACCATTTCGAGGAGTGGAACGGCGGGATCTACATGGACGCCGTCGAGGAAGCCCTCAAAGGCATTTCGGACAAAAAGGATGTACGGCTCGTGTCCTTCCGGCAGTTCGTCGACTGGCTCGACGTCCAGGACCAGCGTCTCCTGGCCAAGCTGGGCGCCCTCGCCCCCGGTCAGGAGCCGGCCGGTGGCTGGCGCACGTATCTCACCCTCGGCTGACCAGCGGCTTAACACACCCCCGGGGGGCGCGGAAGATCCGCAAATCGGTCATGCGAAACTTTTCACATGAGCCTTGGCCAAGCCCCCCGCCGCCGCTCGATCAGCGGCCGCGTCAGTCTGCTGACCGCGGTGACCCTCGCGAGCGCCCTGACCCTTACGGCGTGCGGCGATTCGGGCAGCAGCAAACCCTCCGGTTCCGCCGGCGGGAACTACGTCGTCGGCGCCGGCGGGATCTCCACCGTCGCCAAGGGCGAGCGCACCCAGGCGCCCAAGCTCGACGGCGAGACGGTCGACGGCAAGACGCTCGACACCACCGCCCTCAAGGGCAAGGTCGTCGTCCTCAACGTCTGGGGCTCGTGGTGCCCGCCGTGCCGCGCCGAGGCCCCGTACTTCGCCAAGGTGTCGAAGGAGCTGACCGACGGCGGCAAGGACGTCGCCTTCGTCGGCCTGAACATCCGCGACAACAGCAAGCAGAACGCCGCCGCCTTCGAAGAGAACTTCGGGATCACCTACCCGAGCCTCTACGACCCCGACGGCCGGCTGATCCTCCGCTTCCCCAAGGGCACGCTGAACCCGCAGTCGATCCCCTCCACGGTCGTCCTCGACAAGGAGGGCAGGATCGCCGCCCGCACGCTGGTGGCGCTCAACGAGACCCAACTGCGCTCGATGATCGACCCGCTGCTCGCGGAGAAGTGACCCCGTGGTCACCGAGGTCACCGAGCTCCACCTCCTCGCCGCCGAGGCGACCGGCGTGAACACCACCGTCCTCAACGGGGCGCTGCTGCTCGCACTGCCCCTGTCGCTGCTGGCCGGCCTGGTCTCCTTCTTCTCGCCCTGCGTGCTGCCCCTGGTCCCCGGCTACCTCTCCTACGTGACCGGGGTGGGCGGCGCCGACCTCGCCGAGGCGCGGCGCGGCCGGATGTTGGCCGGGGCGACCCTGTTCGTCCTCGGTTTCACCGCCGTGTTCGTCTCGACGGGCGCGCTCTTCGGGTACTTCGGGGACACGCTCGCGGAGAACAAGGACGTCATAGCGCGCGTCCTCGGCGGCCTGGTGATCGTGCTCGGCCTGTTCTTCATGGGGGCGATCCCCGGTCTGACGATGCGCGAGTTCCGCTTCCACAAGAAGCCGGCCGCCGGACTGATCGGCGCGCCCCTGCTCGGCGTACTCTTCGGCGTCGGCTGGACCCCCTGCATGGGGCCCACCCTCGCGGCCGTCAACACGCTCTCCATCGACCAGGCGACCGCGGGCCGCGGCGCCCTGCTGACCACGGTGTTCTGCCTGGGCCTCGGGGTGCCGTTCATCCTCACGGCCCTCGCGTTCCGCAAGGCGCTCGGCGCGTTCGGCTGGGTGAAGCGGCACTACGCGTGGGTGATGCGGATCGGCGGCGGCATGCTGATCGTCACCGGACTGCTCCTCGTCACAGGTTGGTGGGGCACGCTCATCAGCGACATGCAGAGCTGGACCAACGGCTTCACGGTGGGGATCTGAGGACTACACGGACATGAGTACGACCGACAAGGCGTCCCCCGAGGCGTCCCAGCAGACCGACACGCCGCAGACCGAGACGCCGGAGACCGACGCGTCCCGGCAGACGGACGACGCCGCCGCCGGGGCGCAGCTGTCCACCGCCCCCCTGGAGGACGCCCCCGGCGCCCCCGTCGGGATCGGCGTGCTCGGCTGGCTGCGCTGGTTCTGGCGCCAGCTCACCTCGATGCGGGTGGCGCTGATCCTGCTGTTCCTGCTCTCCCTGGCCTCGATCCCCGGCTCGCTCATCCCGCAGACCCAGGTCGACGCGATGAAGGTCGCCACCTGGAAGCGCGAGCACCCCTCCTGGGTGACGGTCGCCGAGAAGCTCCAGCTCTTCGACGTCTACAGCTCGGTGTGGTTCTCCGCGATCTACCTGCTGCTGTTCGTCTCGCTGATCGGCTGCATCCTGCCGCGCTCCTGGCAGTTCGTGGGCCAGCTCCGCGGCCGGCCGCCCGGCGCGCCCAAGCGGCTCGACCGGCTGCCCGCGTACACGACGTGGCGTACCGACAAGCCCGCCGACGAGGTCGTCGCGGCGGCCGGGAAGGTGCTCGGCGGCAGCCGCTTCCGCACCGAGACGCGCGCCACCGAGGCGCGCTCCGGCTCCGTGGCCGCCGAGAAGGGCTACCTGCGCGAGGCCGGCAACCTGGCCTTCCACGTCGCGCTCATCGTCATGCTGGTGGCCTTCGCCTGGGGGCAGCTCTACAAGTCCGAGGGCGGCAAGCTCGTCCTGCGCGGCAAGGGCTTCTCCAACACCCTCACCCAGTACGACGACTTCAAGTCCGGGTCCTTCTTCACCCCCGACGACCTGCCGCCGTTCTCCTTCACCCTGGACCGGTTCGACGCCTCGTACGCCAAGACCGGCCCGCAGAAGGGCACCGCCCGCGACTTCAAGGCGTACGTCACCTTCCGCGACGGCGCGAACGGCGCACCGCACAAGCGCGAGATCGAGGTCAACAAGCCGCTGGAGGTGGACGGCTCCAAGGTCTACCTCCTGGGCCACGGCTACGCGCCGATCGTCTCGGTGACCGACCCCACCGGCAAGGTGATCTTCAAGGACGCCGTGCCGATGCTCCCGCAGGACTCCAACCTCACCTCCTCCGGTGCCATCAAGGTCACCGACGGCTACAAGGACAAGGACGGCAAGAAGGAGCAGCTCGGCTTCGGCGCCATGTTCGTGCCGACGTTCGCGGGCGAGGGCAAGGGGACGATGTTCTCCCAGTTCCCCGACCTGGACTTCCCGGCGCTCATGCTCAGCGCCTGGCACGGCAGCCTCGGCGTGGACTCCGGTCTGCCGCAGAACGTCTACCAGCTCGACACGTCGAAGATGCAGATGTTCAAGGACGACTCGGGTCAGCTGTTCAAGCAGAAGATGCTGCCCGGGGAGACGATGACCCTGCCGAACGGCGCGGGCACCGTGAAGTTCGAGGGCATCGAGCGCTGGGCCACCTTCTCGATCACCCACCAGCCGGGCAGCGGTCTCGCGCTCGCGGGCGCCATCGCCGCCATCGGCGGCCTGGCCGGCTCCTTGTTCATCCGGCGCCGCCGGATCTGGGTCCGCGCGGTCACGGGCGAGGACGGGGTGACCGTCGTCGAGATGGCGGGTCTCGGCCGCAGCGAGTCCACCAAGCTCCCGGAGGAGCTGGCCGCGCTCGCCGCCGCGCTCCACCAGCAGGCGCCCACGGCGCCCGACCAACCTGTCAAGGAAACCGTTGAAGGGGAGCGCGGATGACGCCGCTCGCAGCCGAGGCCAATGAGAACCTGGCCCAGATCAGCAACTACCTGGTCTATTCGTCGATGGCGGTCTACACGCTCGCCTTCCTCGCCCACATCGCCGAGTGGATCTTCGGCAGCCGCAGCAAGGTCGGCCGTACGGCCGCCGCGCTGACGGGTGCCAAGGCCGCCGCGGCCCCTGCGGTGCAGGTGCGCGCCAAGGGGGGCACCGCCGTCCTCGACCGGCCGAAGGTCGTCACCCGGTCCGCCGCCGGCACCCGTGACGTCCCGGACGGCCCCGGCGCCGCGGGCGGCACCGAGCAGGGCGACCTGTACGGGCGGATCGCGGTCTCGATGACCGCGCTCGCGTTCCTCATCGAGGCGGCCGGCGTCGTCGCGCGCGCGACGTCCGTGAAGCGGGCCCCCTGGGGCAACATGTACGAGTTCTCGCTCACCTTCTCCACGGTGGCCGTCGCCGCGTACCTGATCCTGCTGGTGCTGGGGAAGAACGTCCGCTGGATGGGTCTGATCCTGGTCACGACCGTCCTGCTGGACCTGGGCATCGCCACCACCTGGCTCTACACCGCCAGCGACCAGCTCGTCCCGGCCCTGCACTCGTACTGGCTGTGGATCCACGTCTCCACCGCGATCATCTGCGGCGCGGTCTTCTACATCGGCGCGACCGGCACGCTGCTGTACCTGTTCCGCGACGGCTACGAGGCCCGGCTGGAGCGCGGCGAGCAGCCCGGCCGTTTCATGACCTCGGTGATGGAGCGGCTGCCCTCGGCGGCCACGCTCGACAAGTTCTCGTACCGGATCAACGCGGCGTTCTTCCCGCTGTGGACCTTCACGATCATCGCCGGCGCCATCTGGGCGGGCGACGCCTGGGGCCGGTACTGGGGCTGGGACCCCAAGGAGGTCTGGTCCTTCGTGACGTGGGTGGCGTACGCCTGCTACCTGCACGCGCGGGCCACGGCCGGCTGGAAGGGCCGCAAGGCCGCCTACCTGGCGCTGTTCGCCTTCGCCTGCTGGATCTGGAACTACTACGGCGTGAACATCCTGCTCAACGGCAAGCACTCGTACGCGGGCGTCTGACCGGCGGGAGTGGGACGCTGGTGTCATGTCTCCCGTGAGCCATGGCACCAGCGAGAGCCGCGGCGAGGACCGCCGGCTGATCCGCTTCGAGCCGCACCTGCCGTACGCGTACGAAGCCCTGTGGCCCGTGCTGACCACGGCGGACGGGCTGCGCGGCTGGCTGGGCGAGGCGGAGGTCCTGGAGCGGCACCTCGGCGGGGCCGTCACCCTGCGCCCGCTCGACGGCGGCCCGCCGGCATCGGGCCGGATCACGGCCTGGGACGTGGAGCGGGTCGTGGAGTACACCCTCGGCGGGCTCGGCCGGATCCGCTTCCACCTGGAGCCGGTCGGTACCGACTCGACGGTGATCCGGTTCCTGAACGAGCGCGAGGGCGAGGGCCCGGGGCCCGTCCCGCCGGAGGTCCTGGCGGACTGGCACCAGCACTTCGAACTCCTGGAAGCGGCGCTCACGGCCCCCGTCGGCTGGTCGCGCGCCCGCCGCGCCGAGCTGCGCGACTCCTACGCGCGCCCCCTCGCCCGGCGGCCCTGAGCGCGGGCGCCACGCCCAGTCCTCGTCTTCAGTCCTCGTCTTCAGTCCTTGTCCTCGTTCTTGTCGCGCTCCTCGCGCAGGGACCGCAGGAACTCCGGGTTGTCGTCGGGGGCCACCCATTCGGTGCGGCGGGCCCGGCCGCCGCCGGCCGTCGTCCGGGTCCTGCCCGCGAACAGCCACACCACCGGTCCGACGATCGAGAACAGCAGGATGATCAGCACCCACACCACCTTCGGCAGGTGCTTGACCTCCTCCTCCGGCGTGTTCAGGCAGTCGATGAAGGCGTAGATGGTCAGCGCGATGATCAGCAGGAACGGCAGGTAGCGCAGCACGGTGCGGGACCGACTCCCAGGCAGTGGCGGCGGGCCCACGCGGAGCCCCGGTGACGCCCCCAGGGTAGTAGGTGACGGATACTGGGCCCCATGGCTTACGACGATCTCCGCTCGCTGCTCCGGGCTCTGGAGCGGGAGGGCGACCTCAAGCGCATCAAGGCCGAAGTGGACCCCTACCTGGAGGTCGGGGAGATCGTCGACAGAGTCAACAAGGCCGGCGGGCCCGCGCTGCTCTTCGAGAACGTCAAGGGCTCGGCCATGCCGCTCGCCATGAACGTCTTCGGGACCGACCGCCGACTGCTCAAGGCCCTCGGCCTCAAGTCGTACGCGGAGATCAGCGACAAGATCGGCGGTCTGCTCAAGCCGGAGCTGCCCCAGGGCTTCATCGGGGTGCGCGAGGCGTTCGGCAAGCTCGGCTCGATGGTGCACGTGCCGCCGAAGAAGGTGAAGGGCGACTCCGCCCCCGTCCAGGAGGTCGTCCTCACCGGCGACGACGTGGACCTCGACCGGCTCCCGGCCCTGTTCACCTGGCCCAAGGACGGCGGCTCCTTCTTCAACCTCGGTCTGACGCACACCAAGCACCCGGAGACGGGCGTGCGCAACCTCGGGCTCTACCGCCTCCAGCGCCACGACAAGCGCACCATCGGCATGCACTGGCAGATCCACAAGGACAGCCGCAACCACTACGCGGTCGCCGCCGCGCGCGGCGAGCGGCTGCCCGTCGCGATCGCCTTCGGCTGCCCGCCGGCGGTGACGTACGCGTCCACCGCGCCGCTGCCGGGGGACATCGACGAGTACCTGTTCGCCGGCTTCGTCGCGGGCAAGCGCATCGAGATGGTCGACTGCAAGACCGTCCCGCTCCAGGTGCCCGCGAACGCCGAAGTCGTCATCGAGGGCTGGCTGGAGCCGGGCGAGATGCTGCCGGAGGGGCCGTTCGGCGACCACACCGGCTTCTACACCCCGCAGGAGCCCTTCCCGGCGCTGACGATCGACTGCGTGACGATGCGCAAGCGCCCGCTGCTCCAGTCGATCGTGGTCGGCCGGCCGCCGACCGAGGACGGGCCGCTGGGCCGCGCGACGGAACGCTTCTTCCTGCCCCTGCTCAAGATCATCGTCCCGGACATCGTGGACTACCACCTCCCCGAGTCCGGCGGCTTCCACAACTGCGCGATCGTCTCGATCGACAAGAAGTACCCCAAGCACGCCCAGAAGGTCATGCACGCCATCTGGGGCGCGCACATGATGTCGCTGACCAAGCTGATCATCGTGGTGGACAAGGACTGCGACGTCCACGACCTGCACGAGGTGTCCTGGCGGGCGCTCGGCAACACCGACTACAGCCGCGACCTCACCGTTGTGGAAGGCCCCGTCGACCATCTCGACCACGCCTCCTACCAGCAGTTCTGGGGCGGCAAGGCGGGCATCGACGCGACGAGGAAACTGCCCGAGGAGGGCTACACCCGCGACGGTGGCTGGCCCGACATGGTGGAGTCCGACCCCGCGACGGCCGCCCTGGTCGACAGCCGCTGGAAGGAGTACGGCCTGTGAGCCCGATCGGTGTGAGCGGCCCCGAGCTCTTCATCGGCACCGACACGGCCTACGTGGCCCTGGTGCGACCGCGGTTGGACCCGGCCGACCCGGGAGTCCGGCTGGCCGCCGAACAAGCGGGCGTGACGCCCGAGGAGTTCGCGGGGCCCGGCAACGTCTGGGCGCTGATGTGGGAGGACGAGACCGGTGCGGGCGGCGGCTTCGAGCTGCCCGGCCTCCGGGACGCGGAGGCCGAGGACTTCGCCGCCCGCCTGCTGGCCGAACTGTCCTTCGAGACCGGGCCGTTCATCGTCGGGGCGGGCGAGGTGCTGCGCCTCCAGGCATACCCGGGCGCGGGCGGCGCGGACTGCCGTTTCCTGGCCACCATCACCCCGCCGGAGGGCGAGGAGCTGTCCCCGCTCACCCTGGAGATCCCGGCCGTGGACGCCGACGCGCTGCGCGCCGATCTCGAAGACTTCCGCGGGAGCCTCGCATGATGACCACAGCCGACGGGGTCGTCGGTTCCGGCCCCGCACCGCAGGCCCCCGGCCGGGTCAAGGCGTTCCTGCGGCTCGTGATGATCGAGCACTCGGTCTTCGCGCTGCCCTTCGCCTACATCGCGGCGTTGACCGCCATGTTCCGGCTCGACGGGACGATGCACTGGCTGAAGCTGCTGCTCGTCACCGTCTGCATGGTGGGTCTGCGGACCTTCGCGATGGCCGCCAACCGGATCATCGACCGCGAGATCGACGCCCGCAATCCACGCACCGCCGGGCGCGAACTCGTCACCGGCGCCGTGTCCGTGCGCTCCGCCTGGACGGGAGCCGGCATCGCGCTGGCCGTCTTCCTCGGCTCGGCGGCCCTGTTGAACCCGCTGTGCCTGGCGCTCGCGCCGCTCGCCGTGGTCCCGATGGTGGTGTACCCGTACGGCAAGCGGTTCACGAACTTCCCGCACGCGATCCTCGGCCTGGCCCAGGCGATGGGTCCGGTCGGGGCCTGGCTGGCGATCACCGGCACCTGGTCCTGGGACGCGGTGATCCTCGGCCTCGCCGTGGGCGTGTGGATCGGCGGCTTCGACCTGATCTTCGGTTGCCAGGACGTGGCCGCCGACCGCGCGGAGGGCGTCAAGTCGGTCCCGGCCCGCTTCGGCATCCCGGCCGCGCTGTGGGGCGCGCGCGGCGCGCACGTCGTGACCACCGGCCTGCTGGCCTGGTACGCGGTGGCCACGCACGCCGGGGTGTTCTTCTGGGCCGGCCTGGTGATCGTCGTGGCCGCGTTCCTCTACGAGCACACGATCGTCACGCCGCACGACCTGTCCCGGCTGAACCGCGCCTTCTTCACGGTGAACGGTTTCATCGGGATCGCGCTCTTCGTCTGCGCCGTCCTGGACCTGGCCGTGCGGGGACTCACCCTGTAACCGGGCGGTGCCGGGGCGAACGCCGCAAGTCTTTCGTGTCCACCCCTTGAACGTCCGGGCACCTTACTCCGTGCCCGCTCGCGGTGGCCGGATAGTCTCGGAGTCATGACTGACGGCAAGCGCACCCCGTGGGTGGTCGGGGTTTCCGGGGCGTCCGGGACGCCGTACGCGGCGGCGGTGCTCCGGGGGCTCCTCGCGGCGGGGGAAAGCGTCGACCTGGTGGTGAGCCGGGCGTCGCGCCTCACCCTGCTGGACGAAACCGGCATCGCTTTCCGTGACGCCCACTGGCGCGAGGACCTCGCCCAGTGGCTGGAACGCGGCGCGGACGGCAAACCGGGCGCTTTCGCGACGCCCGCGCTGGACGACGTGCGCCACTGGGGGGCCGGGGACCTGGCCGCCGGCCCGAGCTCGGGTTCGTACCCGGTGAAGGGGATGCTGATCGTGCCCGCGTCCACGGCGTGCGTGGCGGGGGTGGCGCTGGGACTGTCGAAGGACCTGCTCCAGCGCGTCGCGAGCGTGACGCTCAAGGAGCGGCGCCGGCTGGTGGTCGCGGTGCGGGAGACTCCGCTGAACGGGCAGACCTTGAAGCACTTGGTGGCGCTGGACGAGGCGGGCGCGGTCGTGCTGCCCGCCTCTCCGGCGTTCTACGCGGGTGCGACGCACATCCAGGATCTGGTGGACTTCGTCGCGGGGCGCGTGCTCGATGCGGCGGGTGTGCCGCACCGGCTGTACCGCAGGTGGGAGGGGGAGCTCGGAGGTTCCCGTGCCCCCCGGGAGGCGAGCGGTGCTTAGCGCTTCTTGTCGGTGCGCGGCTTGCGCATCTTGTCGACGCGGTGGGCGGCGGACGGCTGGTCGGTGCGGGATCGGTTGGCCAGCTCCTGGAGCTGTCGCATGTGCGCGTAGGCCATCTCGATCGTGTACACGGTGAACCACTCCTGAAGATCGTCTTTGATCTGTTGAAAGATTTCACAGGGCGTTGACCCCTGTGTGCCTTAGATTCTATACCTAGACTCGCAGAATCGCCGAATAATGGAAGGCTCCACGTAATGGACACGGTGGACAGGCAGCTCATCCAGGCACTCCGGGAAAACGGTCGTGCCTCGTACGCGGAGCTGGGCCGTCTCGTGGGCCTCTCGGGCCCCAGCGTCACCGACCGCATCAACCGCCTGGAGACGGCGGGCGTGATCACGGGCTACCGCGCGACCGTGGACGCGGCCTCGCTCGGCCTCGGTGTCACCGCGCTGATCGGCATCTCCCTCTCCGACGCCGCGGACCACGAGGACGTGGCCCGTCGGCTGCGCGACCTCGCCGAGATCGAGGACTGCTGGTTCATCGCCGGAGACGACTCCTTCATGCTGAAGGTGCGCGCCAACGACGTGGACGGCCTGGAGAAGATCATCCGTAAGCTCTCCGGGACCAAGGGCGTCTCGCGCACCCGCACCACCATCGTGCTCTCCACCAAGTGGGAGAACCGGGTCGGGGAACTGCCCGAGGAGGGCTGAGAGTACGGTGGGTGGCGGTTGCGGCCACCCGGACCACGGGTCGCGGGCGGCGGCAGCGCGTAGGCAGGGCACGGGCAGTGCAGGACAGATCAGGACAGACAGAGGAGAGGACCGGCATGGACGCTGGGCTCAAGCGTGAGCTGGAGGGGAAGGTCCGTTCCGGCGAGCGGCTGACCCGTGAGGACGGCATCGCCCTCTACGAGTCCGACGACCTGGCCTGGCTCGGCGGCCTCGCCCACGAGGTGCGCACGCGCAAGAACGGCGACGTCGTCCACTTCAACGTCAACCGCCACCTCAACATGACCAACGTGTGCACCGCGTCCTGCGCGTACTGCTCGTTCCAGCGCAAGCCGGGCGAGAAGGACGCGTACACGATGCGCATCGAGGAGGCCGTCCGCCTGGCCAAGGCCATGGAGAACGAGAACCTCACCGAGCTGCACATCGTCAACGGCCTGCACCCGACCCTGCCGTGGCGCTACTACCCGCGCTCGCTCTCCGCGCTGAAGGAGGCGCTGCCGAACGTCTCGCTGAAGGCGTTCACGGCCACCGAGATCCACCACTTCGAGACGATCTCCGGCATGTCGGCCTCCGACATCCTGGACGAGCTGATCGAGGCCGGGCTGGAGTCGCTGACCGGCGGCGGCGCCGAGATCTTCGACTGGGAGGTCCGTCAGCACATCGTGGACCACCGCACCCACTGGGAAGACTGGTCGCGCATCCACCGCCTGGCGCACTCGAAGGGCCTCAAGACCCCCTCGACCATGCTCTACGGGCACATCGAGGAGCCGCGCCACCGCGTGGACCACGTGCTGCGGCTGCGCGAGCTCCAGGACGAGACCGGCGGCTTCCAGGTCTTCATCCCGCTGCGCTACCAGCACGACTTCGTGGACATGCAGGACGGCAAGGTCCGCAACAAGCTCCAGGCGCGCACGACGATGGCGACGGGCGCCGAGGCGCTCAAGACCTTCGCGGTCTCCCGGCTCCTGTTCGACAACGTGCCGCACGTGAAGGTCTTCTGGGTGATGCACGGCGTGCAGACCGCCCAGCTCGCGCTCCAGCACGGCGCGGACGACATGGACGGCTCGGTCGTCGAGTACAAGATCACGCACGACGCCGACAACTACGGCACCCCGAACAAGCTGGGCCGCGACGACCTCCTGGAGCTCATCCGGGAAGCCGGCTTCCGCCCGGTCGAGCGCAACACGCGCTACGAGATCATCCGTGAGTACCCCGGCCCGGAGGCGGACCTGCGCGAGTCGCCGCAGGCGATGCGCGTCTGACGCGGCGCGCCGCGCGGGTCGAACGGCGCACGACGGTCGTACGGAGGCGAGCCCCGGTCCCGGTGGACCGGGGCTCGCGCCGTTCCGGACGGTGCGAGAGGTGGCGGAAACCGGTTGCCGAGCCGCAAAGGTAATGGATACTCTCGCTTCATGACCCTTACTTTTACGGTGGACCCCGTCGTCGACCCGGCGCTGCGCGACGGACTCCTCGAACTCTGGACCGAGGTCAGCAACGCGGGGGGCGCGGTCGGCTTCGTCCCGCCCGTCACCACCGAGGACGTGCGGCCGTCCCTCGTCAGGCACCTCGTGGCGATGGTCGAGGGGACCCAACGCCTGGTCGTCGGCCACGACGAGAACGGCAAGGTCGTCGCCGCCGCCGTCCTCGCCCACAACTCGCACCGCCTCATGCGGCACTGGGTCATGGCCTACACCGTGATGGTCGCCCCACGCCTCCAGGGTCGGGGCGCCGGCCGCGCCCTGATGACGGCCGTCGCCGCCGCCGCCCGCAGCCTGGACGGCATCGAGGCGATCCGCCTGACCTGCCGCGGCGGCCTGGGCCTGGAGCACTTCTACGCCGCCTGCGGCTACAAGGAGGTCGGCCGCGTCCCGGACGCCATCCGCGTCGGCCCCGGCGACGACCGCGACGACATCACGATGCTGCTGCCGCTGCACTGACGGCGGGGCCGCGGGGGCGGCCGACCCCGGCGGACCGGAGCCCGGCCGCGGCGTGCTTCACTGGATGGGCACGTGCCGCCGTACGAAGACGAGAGAGAAGGGGTCACCGTGTCCCTCAAGCCGAGCGCGACGATCCGCTACACCGCGATGCGCCTGGGCATCTTCGTCGGGTGCCTGGTGCTCGTCGCCGTATTCGTCCGCCTGGGCTGGGTGCCCGCCGGGCTGGGCGACGCCAACTTCGCCTGGATCGTGCTCCTCGCCCTGGTGCTCTCCGCTCCCTTGTCCTTCGTGCTCCTGCGCAAGCAGCGCGACGAGATGTCCGTGCAGATCACCGGACGTGTCGCGGGCGCGAAGCAGAAGCTCGCCGAGAACCGCGGCCAGGAGGACGCGGCCGACGACGCCGCCCGCGCCGCCTGACGCACCGCCCGGGTTCCGCGCCGCCGCCCGCCCGGCTGCCTGCCCGGTTAGCTTCATCACACACCGAACCGCCCCAGTCACGGGAACACCACCCGTCACGCTGGGGCGTTCGTGCGTTCCGGCGCGACCATGGCTCAAAGGGCGCCTTTGAGATTCTCAAAGCAAGAGTGTTAGCGTGTTCAACATGTTGACCACAGTTGCGCACCAGATGACCGCGAGCGTTCCGCTCGTGGCGCGCCTGCACGTCGACCTCTGCCGCCGCGTGTCCGCGGCCTGTTGCTGTTGTCGCTGACGACACAGCAGCGGTCCCGGCCGGCCCGGCGCTTTCCGGGTGCTGCCGCACCGTGTCACCACCGCGTCGTCACCAGCGCGTCGTCATCACCGTCCCCATCACTGCCGCAGGAACCTTCCGTCCGTTCCCGCGCGTCCCCGTTCGTCACGTTTTCACGCGTCGTCCCGTACGCGTCACCCCCGGAGAGTGTCCGTGTCCGCCACCCCCCAGGCCCCGGCCCCGGCCGCCAAGGCCTCGTTCAAGTTCCCGTTCTGGGCCCAGATCGTCGCCGGTCTCGCGCTCGGCGTGCTGCTCGGCTGGCTCGCCAAGAGCCAGGACATCAGCTGGCTGGGCACCACGCTGGAGCAGATCGGCGACATCTTCATCCAGCTGCTCAAGCTGGCCGTCGCACCGCTCGTCTTCTTCGCGATCCTGGTGTCGATCACCAACCTGCGGAAGGTGAACAACGCCGCGCGCCTCGCCTCCCGCACCCTGCTGTGGTTCATGATCACGTCGCTGATCGCGGTCGGCATCGGCCTCGCCATCGGCCTGCTGACCAACCCGGGCGCCGGTACCGGCCTCACCCCGCAGGACGGCAAGCTGCCCAAGCACCACGGCTCGTGGCTCGACTTCCTGACCGGCATCGTGCCGAAGGACATCGTCACGCCGTTCACCGAGCTGAACGTCCTCCAGATCGTCTTCCTCGCCGCGGTCGCCGGTATCGCCGCCCTCCAGCTCGGCAGCAAGGCGCAGCCGGTCCTCACGCTCGCCGAGTCCGTCCTGGAGCTGCTCCAGAAGGCCCTGTGGTGGGTCATCCGGCTCGCGCCCATCGGCACCGTCGGTCTCATCGGCACCGCCATCGCCACCTACGGCTGGGACCTGATCGGCAAGTACGCCACCTTCACCGCGGACGTCTACATCGGCTCCGCCCTCGTGATGTTCGGCGTGTACCCGCTGCTCCTGGCGACCGTCGCCAAGGTCAACCCGCTCCAGTTCTTCAAGGGCGCCTGGCCGGCCATCCAGCTGGCCTTCGTCTCCCGCTCCTCGGTCGGCACCATGCCGGTCACCCAGAAGGTCACCGAGCGCCTCGGCGTCCCGAAGGAGTACGCCTCCTTCGCCGTCCCGTTCGGCGCCACGACCAAGATGGACGGCTGCGCCGCGATCTACCCGGCACTGGCGGCGATCTTCATCGCGCAGATCTTCGACGTCCAGCTCGGCATCAAGGAGTACGTGCTCATCGCGTTCGTGTCGGTGGTCGGCTCCGCTGCCACGGCCGGTCTGACGGGCGCCACGGTCATGCTGACGCTGACCCTCTCCACGCTGGGCCTGCCGCTGGAGGGCGTGGGCCTGCTGATGGCGATCGACCCGATCCTGGACATGATGCGCACCGCCACCAACGTGGCCGGCCAGGCCGTGGTCCCGGTGATCGTCTCGGCCCGCGAGGGGATCCTGGACAAGACGGCCTACGCGGCCGCCTCGTCCTCCCCTCTGGAGGAGGAGCCGGCCCGCACCCCGGTGGCCGTGGCCGCCTGACGCCGGTACGCACGCACCGCGGCCCCCGCCCCCGTCCGGGCGGGGGCCGCGGTGTTTCCCGGCTCAGCTGGCGGAGGCCACGAACCCGGCCCAGGCGGCGGGGCCGAAGGCGAGGTGGGGGATCCGGGTGTCCTTGGAGTCCCGGACGAGGACGGCGGCGGGGGTGGTGGCCACCTCGACGCAGTCGTTTCCGTCACTGCTGTCGCTGTAACTGCTCTTGAACCAGGCCACCTCGACGCAGTCATTGATGTCACCGCTGTCGCTGTAGCTGCTCTTGAACCAATCCAGCTCGGTCGTGTGGATCATGTTTCTCCCAGCAGTTCCTCAATAAAGGCCCGCGACTCCCGGGGCGAGAGAGCCTGAGCTCGGATGATGCCATAGCGCAGTTCAAGGATCCGGAGCTGCTTCGGGTCCGAAACGGGCCGTCCGTAGAACGCCCCATCAGATCGCCCGATCGCCGTGCCATCAGCGAACTTCAGGATGTGGATCAGACCTCCCATGCCCGCATGGTCCTCGCGGTCGGTCGGCATCACCTGGAACTCGACGTTCGGCAAGTCGACTACCTGGAGAAGATGTTCGAGCTGCCGACGCCTCACCATTGTGCCTCCGATCGGCCGCCGCAGGGTCACGGCCTCCTGCACAAAACTGAGGGTGGGCGCGGGGGAGCGCTGGAATATCGACTGCCTCGCCATGCGCCCGGCAACCATCCGCTCCATTTCGTCCGCGGTGTAGGCGGGGCGCCATGTACGGAACAGTGCGCGGGTGTACTCCTCGTTCTGCAAGAGGCCATGGATGTTGTGGTTGTTGTACGCGCCGATCTCGACAGCCTTGTCTTCCAGCTTGGCCAAGGCTCGGATCCTCTTCGGGTACCGGACGCTGAGCAGGTCCTCCTTCATCGCCGCGATCCTGCCGCAGGCGTTGAGTACCTCGTCCGCCCTGTCCAGGTACTCCGGCCGGGGGATCCGTTTGCCCGCCTCAACCTTGCGTACCTGGTCCTCGCCGTACTGGATCGCCGCTCCGAAGTCGGCGGCCCGCATCCCGGCCCCCTCACGCCACGCCCTGAGCTGGTGGCCCAAGGCAGCCACGACCGCCGTCCCTTGTTCATCTTCTGGATCGACATCCCAGCCGGGCTCTTCCGTGCTGTCCCTGTCCACGCCCATGCGCGCTACCTCCGACGAGCCGATGTCCTCAACGCCCCCTGCCCGGGGCAACGGTGCGGACCGGCCGGACAGCACCGGACAACGTCCGGACAAAGCCCGGACGCAAGGGCGTCGTGCCTTCTCACGCTACGCACGCACCGCCACGCTCTGTGAGGTGAACAGCGAATCCGCCGGACCCGCGCTCGACGCCCGGCACTATGACGTCCTTCTGTCCGCCACGCCCCGCGCGGCCCGGCTCGCCCGACTGCTCGCCGTCGAGCAACTGCGCGGCTGGGGGCTTCCGTTGGACGCACCCCGCGCCATCGTGGCCGAGCTGGCCGCCAACGCCGTCACCCACGGGCGGGTGCCGGGGCGGGGGTTCCGGCTGGCGTTGCTCGCGTGGCCGGGCCTGTTGCGGATCGAGGTGACCGATACGCGCGGTGACCTGCTGCCCGTGCTGCGCGCCCCCGGGCGGGGGCTGGTGCTGGTCGACGCGTACGCCGACCGGTGGGGCGTACGGGAGGGGCCCGCGCCCGGGAAGGTGGTGTGGGCGGAGGTCTCCTGGACCGGGGCTAGCGCGACGACGTGTCCCAGGCGGCCATCTGCTCCCGGAACTTGGGGCAGCCGGTGATGTCCTCCTCGCCGCACTGAAGGGCGTGGACCAGGAGCTGGTGGGCGTGTTCGAGGTCGATCATGCGCTGCTCGACCTCCGTGATCTTGGCGCGGATCATCGCCTGGCGGCGCGGCGGGTCCTCCTGGAGCTCGCCGATCTCCGCCAGGGTCAGCCCGGCCTGCTGGCACGTGCGCAGCACGACGATCCGTTGCGCGGCCTCCGGGGGGTAGCGGCGCTGCCCGCCCTGGCGCTCGGGCACAGGCAGCAGGCCGTGGCGTTCCCAGAACCGGATGGCCGACGCCGGTACCCCGGTGGTCTCCGCGAGCTGTCCGATGGTCATGCGCACGGGCCGCTCCTCCCCATATCCGATCGGTCGGCGGTCCGCCGCTTGACTTGAACCTTAGTTCAAGTTGAAGAGTGGGGAGCGCGAGGACGGCGGCGAACGGAAGAGCCGCCGGCAGCAGACTTCGGAGGTGCCGCGATGGCAACCACACAGGCAGGGACCGAGCGGGCGAACGAGCTGGTCGAGGCGGCGGAGGCGCTCTTCACGGCGGGGGTGATGTCGCATTCGGGGCACGCCAACCTCAGCGCGCGGCTCGACGCCGACAGCTTTCTGCTGACGCCGGGGTTCGTCCGCGGGCTGCGGCCCGGGGACCTGGCGACCGTCAGCCTCGACGGCGAGGTCCTGGCGGGCGAACTCCGGTCCGTCAGCGCCGAGATCATCGCCATGCACAGCGCCGTCTACCGGGCCCGCCAGCAGGTGGGCGCCATCATCCACACCCACTCGCCCTCCGCGACCGCCTTCGCCGTCGCCCACCGGCCGCTGCCGTGCCGGACCGAGCCGATGCTGCGGTTCGGTCAGCCCGAGGAGGTGCCGGTGGTGCCGTGGGGGCCGCGCGGGTCCGACGTATCGGTCCGCGGGATCGCCGACGTCCTGGAGCGGTACCCGACGACCTCCGCGGCCCTGCTGGCCAACCACGGACTGCTGGTGTTCGGCCCGGACTCGGCGGCCACCGCGCACCTGGTGGTGGCCATCGAGGAGAGCGCCGAGGCGGAGCTCGCCGCGGCGGCGATCGGCGGGGCCGTGGACTTCCCCGAGGGCGCCCTGGCCGCCGTGCGCGCCTCGATCGCCCGGGTCGCGTCATGACGGGCAACGCGCCGACGCCCGACGCGCGCACCGAGGCCGTACGGGCTCGCTACCGCTCCACCCTCGGGGGCGTCCCGGGCGGCGTGCAGGACCGGCTGCGGCTGGCACGGGACTTCGACCGGCTCCCCACCGAAGAGGCGCTCGCGGCCCTGCGGCACATCGTGCTGACCGACAACCCGCTGGGCGCGCGCGTACAGCAACTCGTCCACTTCGGTCAGCTCCTGTCCCTGGGCCGCGAGCACCCCGCCCGCATCCACGCCCGGGGCGCCCTGCACGCCGGCGCCACCGTCGCCGACCTCATCGGCGTCGCCGAGACCGCCCTGATCACCTCGGGCGTCCCGGCCTACGCCCTGGGCGCGGAGATCGTCGTGGACCTGCTGGCAGCCGACGGAGCGTGATGCCCTTCGCGCCGGGGCCGGTCAGCGCGGGTCGCGGATGCCGTCGATGATGCGGGTCCAGTTGTCGCCGCCGTACCCGTCCTCGATCGCCCGCCGGTAGTGGGACCGCACGGCCAGTGGGAGGGTGAGGTCGAGGCCGAGTGACGTGCTGGTCTCCACGATGTGGTCGGCCGTCGCCCCCATCATGGTGACCGTGCTGAGGTCACCGGGATGCTCGCCGGCGTCCAGCGCGGCGCCCGGGGTCTCTTCCCCGGCCCGCAGGATGGCGCCGATCGAGTCGGCGGAGGACAGCAACTCGGGCAGGGCTTCGGCGGCCTTCATCCCGGCGGTGCCCAGCATCGCGGTGGCGTGCATCAGTGCGGAGAGGGTGGTCAGGAACACCGCCAACTGAGCCTGGTACATCATCTGGGCGAGGCCGGGGTCCTCGCCCAGGTGCTTCGGCGTGCCGAGGAGGGCCAGCGCCGTGCGGTGGCTTTCCAGCACCTCGTGTCGACCGCTGTAGTAGACGTGGGCGGCCCGCGTGCCGACCATCGGCGCGGGGACCATCACACCGCCGGTGAGGAAGGCGGCTCCGTGGGCCGCCGCCCACCCCGCCGCCTCGCGCGTTCGGTCGGGGGTGTCCGAGCTCAGGTTGACCAGCGTTCGGCCGGCGAGCGATGAGGTATCGCCGGTGAGGACGTCGTACATCGCCTGGTAGTCGGTCAGGCTGAGGAGCACGAGGTCGCTCGCCTCGACCGCCCCCGTCCGAGGCGGGTACGGCCCGCCCGGGGCGACGGAGCCCGAGCCCCGGCCGGTACGGGAGCCCGAGCCCGAGCCCGGGCCGGTACTCGGAGTCGGAAGCAGGGCCCGGGCCGGTACGGGAAGCGTCCGAGCCCGTATGGGAGCCCGACGTGCCGGACCCCGAGGCGGAAGAACCGGTCCCGGAGGCCGAGGAGCCGGACATCGCCGCCCCCCTCCACCCGGCCGCCCTGGACCTGCTGGCCGGCCTGCGTGCGCTCGACCCCCGCCTGCTCTTGTCCGAGCGGGACATCCTCCGCCTCGCACCCGGCGCTTCCACCTGGCTGGAACGCGGGATCGCCCCCGCCGCCATCGCGCGGAAGCTGGTCGCGGACCTCCCGGAGCACATCCGCCACCCCGCGTCCGTGCTCGCCTACCGGCTGACCGCGATGCTGCCGCCGCCGCTGCCCGCAGCCCCGCCCGAACCGGAGAAGGCGCCCGCCCCGCACCCGTTGCAGAACTGCGACAGCTGCGAACGGGCCTTCCGCGCCCCGGAGCCGGGCCGCTGCGGCGACTGCAGGGTCGTCCGGTCCGCCGCGTAGCCGGCCCCGCGTCCCGGTCGTCCGTGCACGTGGGCGCCCGGGCGGGATGGCGTGCGCGCCCCGTGGAGGAGTCGTGTTCGCGATGGCAAGGGCCTGTTCAGGGGCTGGCCGGCGGCGGTTACCCGTGCGTAGATTACCGGCGGTAACTCCGGAGTCGAGCCGAGGAGAGCGCCCGTGCAAGCCGAGCCGCAGCTGGTCGAGCCCGTCAAGACCCTGATCGACGGGGTGGTGCGGGAGGTCGCGGTGCCCGCGCTCGTCGGGCCGCCGGTACGGGGGTCGCTCGGGAACATCCCGTTCGACAACGCGGCCCAGGCGCCCGGCGAGGCCGTACTCGCGCGCAAGGAGCCGGACGGCAGCTGGCGCGACGTGAGCGCCGCCGAGTTCGCGGCTGAGGTGCTGGCCGTCGCCAAGGGGCTGATCGCCGAGGGGCTGCGGGCCGGCGACCGGCTCGCCATCATGGCCCGCACCACGTACGAGTGGACCCTGCTGGACTTCGCGGGCTGGGCGGCCGGACTGGTGACGGTGCCGATCTACCCGACCTCCTCGGCGGCCCAGGCTCGGTGGATCATCCAGGACTCGGGGGCGGCGGCCTGCGCCGTCGAGGACACCTCGCAGGCCCGCATCATCAGCGCCGAACGCGTGAACCTGCCGGGCCTCGTGCACCTGTGGGAATTCGACACGGGCGCCATCGCCCGACTCGTCAAGGCCGGCGAGCGCATCCCGGAGGCGCTGGTGCACGAGCGCCGGCGGGTCCGTACCCCGCAGGACGTGGCGACGCTCGTCTACACCTCCGGGACCACCGGGCAGCCGAAGGGGTGCGTGCTGACGCACGGGAACTTCTTCGCCGAGGTCGACAACGCGGTGGAGCTGCTGCATCCGGTGTTCCGGTCGGTGACCAGCGAGCCGGCCTCCACCCTGCTGTTCCTGCCGCTGTCGCACGTGTTCGGGCGGATGGTGGCCGTGGGGTGCATGCGGGCGCGGGTGAAGGTGGGACACGCGCCGAGCATCCGTACGGAAGACCTGCTGGCGGACCTGGCCGGGTTCCGGCCCACCTTCCTGCTGGCCATCCCGTACGTCCTGGAGAAGGTCTACAACACCGCGCGGGCGACGGCCGAACGGATGGGCCGGGCCGCGTCCTTCGACCGGGCGGCCAGGATCGCCCGCCGGTACGGGGAGAGCGGCGGGTCCGGGTGGGGGCTGCGGGCGGCGCGGGCGCTGTACGACCCGCTCGTGTACCGGCGCATCCGGGCGGCGCTGGGCGGCCGCGTGCGGTACATCCTGAGCGGCGGCTCGCCGCTGGGGGAGCGGCTGGCCGCGTTCTACACGGGCGCGGGCGTGGAGGTCTTCGAGGGCTACGGGCTGACGGAGACGACGGCCGCGGCGACGGTCACGCCCCCGCTCAAGCCGCGGCTCGGCACGGTGGGATGGCCGTTGCCCGGGACGGCGGTACGGATCGCGGACGACGGGGAGGTGCTGTTGCGCGGGCCGCACGTCTTCGCGGGGTACTGGAACGGCGGGGCGGCGGAACCCGGCGGATGGTTCCCGACCGGCGACATCGGCGAGCTGGACGCGGACGGGTACCTGACGATCACCGGCCGCAAGAAGGACATGATCATCACCTCCGGCGGCAAGAACGTCGCCCCGGCGGTCCTGGAGGACGCGCTGCGGGCGCACCCGCTGGTGGCCCAGTGCCTGGTGGTCGGCGACAACCGGCCCTATGTCGCCGCGCTGATCACCCTGGACGGGGAGGGCTTGGCGCACTGGAGGCAGATGCGCAAGAAGGTCGGCGTGCCGGTGGCGGAGCTGGTACGGGACGAGGAGCTGCGGGCGGACGTGCAGCGGGGGGTCGACGAGGCGAACGCGTTGGTGTCGCGGGCGGAGTCGATACGGCGGTTCGTGCTGTTGGAGGGGGAGTTCACGGAGGGGCGGGGGCATCTGACGCCGTCGTTGAAGCTGCGGCGGGGGGTCATCGGGCGGGAGTTCGCGCGGGAGATCGACGCGATGTACCGGGGACGGTAGCCCTCCGGGGGTGACTGGGCGGCTGCGGCGGGGAGCGGGGAGCGGGGCGCGGGGCGGGGTGCGGGGCGGGGTGCGGCGCCGCTGCGCTGCGCGGCCCCGGCTGCGCCGGGCTTTCGGAGCTCCGCCCCGGACCCCGCGCCTCAAACGCCGGCGAGGCTGAATGCCCCGACGGGGCCGGAAGGGGCGCCCCGGCGAGGCTGAATTTGCCCCGCCGGCGACGAGCAGGGGCCGGCGGGGCCGGAACGCGGGGCGCTGGGCGGCGGGTCAGCAGTTGGCGTGGGTGGGGCGGCCGGCGAAGCGGTCCGCCAGCCAGGCGCCGGCCTCCGGGGAGTGGGTGATGACGCCGCTGACGTGTTCACCGACCCAGACGGTGTCGAACTCGACGTTCGCACCCCGCGCGCACCACTCCGAGCGCAGCTCGCGGCCGACCGCGTAGGGGATCAGTTCGTCGCCGAGCGCGTGGTACTGGTACACCGGCGCGGCCGGTGCGGTTCCGCCGAGCCTGCTCTGACCGAGCCGGGCCTGCCAATCGGGCTGGGCGAGCGGGTCGCGGGTGGTGAGGTCGGAGATCCGCTTGAAGGAGCCGGCGATGGCGTCGATGGCGACGCAGCCCTCGCGCAGGCCGTCGACCAGCGCCTTGCCCGCCGGGTTGAGGTAGGAGTCGAGCTTCAGCTCGGGGAAGGCGGCGTCCTGTCCGGCGGCGGCCATGAAGATCAGGCCCGAGCCGTAGGAGCCGTTGTTGAAGTCGGCCACCTTCATCAGGTCGGCCGGGACACCGCCGGTCGCCGTGCCCTTCACCTGCAATTCCGGGGCGTACGTGCCCTGGAGCTCGGCGGCCCAGCTACTGGCCTGGCCGCCCTGGGAGTAGCCCATGATGCCGATGGGGGTGTTCGTCGGCAGGCCGGCCTCGGGGAGGCGGAGGGCGGCGCGTGCGGCGTCGAGCATGGCGTGACCGGCGGAGGGGCCGACGGTGTAGGTGTGCACGCCGGGGGTCCCGAGGCCCTCGTAGTCGGTGACGACCACCGCCCAGCCGCGCAGGGTGAGCTGCTGGATGAGGTTGGCCTCCATGGCGGTGCCGTTGGGCAGGTTGGTGCTCGGGGCACAGGAGTCGCCCATGCCGACGGTGCCGACCGCGTAGGTGATCAGGGGGCGGGGGCCGGTGCGGCCGTCCTGCGGGACGATGACGGTGCCGGAGACGACGTTCGGCGCGCCGTCGGCGGTGGTGGAGCGGTAGGTGACCTTCCATGCCTTGGTGTTGGTCAACTGGCCGGGCAGCGGATGGAAGGCGGAGGGCGCACTGGAGACGAGGTCACCGGGGCGGGCGCCGCCGGCGGTGGCGCTCGCGGTGGCGTCGGTGCTCGCGGTGGCGGTGGCGGGCAGCCAGGCCGTGAGGGCGAGTGCGGCCACGGCGGCGAGGGCGGTGCTGCGGAAACGCATGGGCGGCTCTCCCGAGGGTGCGTGTGGGGGCAGGTGAGGAGAAGGTAGTGACCGACCGGTCGGCATGTCGTTGACTGCGCAGCTCACCTTTGCTGACCCGAGCGGCCACCCGCCTCGCCACCCGCCTCGCCCCTCCGCTTCGGCCCCCGCCCCACCCCCGTCCCCGGCGGCCCCTCAGCCGCCCGACGCGATGCGGTAGGCACCCGGGGTCGTGCCCGTCCAGCGGCGGAACGCGCGGTGGAAGGCGGTGTCCTCCGAGAAGCCCAGGCGGGCGGCGATGTCCGCGATGGGCTCGCCGCTCTCGGCCAGTCCCGCGATCGCCGCGTCCCGCCGCACGTGGTCCTTCAACTGCTGGAAGGACGTTCCCTCCCGGTGCAGTCGGCGGCGCAGCGTCGCCGGGGACACCGCGAGCCGCGCCGCCACCTCGCCCAGCTCCGGGAGCCGGGGGGAGGTGCGCAGTCGCCGGGTCAGGGTCCGGCGCACCTGCTCCGCGACCGTGGTCCCGTACTCCGGCCGCGACAGCAGGTCGAAGGGGGCCCGGCGGAGCATCGCGTCGAGCGCGGGCTCCTCCCGGACGAGCGGCGCGGTCAGCCACTGGGCGGCGAACGCGGCGGTCGTCCGGTCGGCGTCGAAGCGGACCGGGCAGTCGAAGAGCACCTCGTACTCGTCCTCGTACGGCGGCGCGGGATAGGCGAAGGCCGCGTAGAGCAGCGGAACGCGGCGTCCGATCAGCCAACTGCTCAGCCGGTGCCAGATCGCCAGCACGCACTCGGAGAGGAACCGCTCGCCGTCCAGGTCGCCGGCGCGATCCCCCGCGTTGTCCCCTTCCGCGCCTCCGGCGACGTGGCCGTGCACGGTGAACCGGGCCTCGCCGGCCTCGACCTCCAAGGCCAGTCGGGGTCCGCCCGGGAACAACCCATAGAAGGCGGCGGCCCGTTCGACGGCCGTGCCCAGGTCCCGGCAGCCCAGCGAGGCGTAGCACATCATCGCGAAGGTGCCGGGCCGGCTCGGCACCGTACCGAGGCCGAGGAACTCGTCCTGCGTCGTGCGGTACAGCGCCCGGAACAACCGGGCGAACTGCGCGGGCGTGATCCGCGCCCGGTCGTCGCCGGGCAACAGCGGTGGGATCTGCGCCTCTTGCAGCAGTGGCACGGTGTCGATGCCGGCGCGCCGCGCCCCCGCGAGCAGCGCGCGCACATGGTGCACGGTGATCGTCCGCCTCCCCATGGGACCGACGGTAACCCCGATGAGCGCTGAGGTCAGCGGTGCTGACGCTTCCGGTCATGCCGCAGGGGTGGCCGCGGTGCCTAGCGTCGAGGTACCCACCCCCAGGAGGCGAAGACGATGGACGCCGCACAGGGCTTGGCGCGACCGCGGACACTGGCCCTCTTCACCGAGTGGACCGGGGATCGGTACGCGCACCACAGCGCGCTCCGCTTCCGGTCGGGCAGCGGACCCCGGGACGGCTGGAGCACGCTCTCCTACGAGGGACTGCGGGAGCGCGTCCGGCGCACCGGACGGGCGCTGCTCGGCCTCGGCGTCGGCGCGGGCGAGCGGGTGGTGGTCCTCGCCGAGACCCGCCCGCAGTGGACGTACGCGCATTTCGGGGTGCTGGCGGCGGGCGCGGTCCTGGTGCCGGTGTACCCGACGGCGGGGGAGGAGGAGTTGGCGTGGGTGCTGTCGGACTCCGCGGCGGTGGTGGCGGTCTGCGACGACACGGCCCAGGCGGCCCGGGTCGAAGCCCTGCGCGGGCGGCTCCCGGCGCTGCGGGCGGTGGTCCTGCTGGACGCCCTGCCGGAGTTGCCCGCGGCCCCGGAGGCGGAACTGCTCGCCCGGGCGCGGGCGGTGGGCCCGGAGGCGGACGCCGCCATCGTCTACACCTCGGGGACGACCGGGCCGCCGAAGGGCTGCCGACTCACGCACGGCAACCTCGGCGCGGTCCAGGACGCCACCCTGCCGTTGGTGCGCGGCGGGCCGGGAGACACGACGTACCTGTACCTGCCACTCGCGCACCTGCCGGCGCAGTTGATCCAGTTCACGACGCTGCTCCAGGGCGGCGAGCTGTGTTACTTCGGCGGCCGGATCGAGGACGTCCTGGCCGAAGTCGCCGAGGTGGCGCCGACCCACCTGCCCTCCGTACCGCGCCTGTTCGAGAAGCTCCACGCGGTGGTGCTGTCGGTGGCGGAGTCGGTGGAGGGCGGCCGGGAACGGTTCGCGGAGGCGGTACGGCTGGGCGTACTGGCCGCGGAGGGCCGGCTGCCCGAGGAGGCGCGCGAGGCGTACGAGGCGGCGCGCGAAACGCTGTACGCCCCCGTCCGCGCCGCCTTCGGGGGCCGGCTCACCTGGGCGCTGACCGGCGGCGCCCCGATCGCGCCCGCCACATTGGACTTCCTGCGCGCCTGCGGCATCCCGGTCTACGAGGGCTACGGGATGACGGAGTCCGCCGGGGTGATCAGCATCAACCACCCCGGGTCGGTCCGCCCGGGGACGGTCGGGCGGCCGATCGCGGGCTGCGAGGTCCGGATCGCGGGGGACGGCGAGGTGCTCGCCCGGGGCCCGATGGTCTTCCCCGGCTACCACGGCGACGAGGCGGCGACGGCCCGGACCGTCGACGCCGACGGCCGGCTGCACACGGGGGACCTCGGCTCGCTCGACGCGGACGGCTTCCTGTCGATCACCGGCCGGAAGAAGGAGCTGATCATCACCTCGGCGGGGAAGAACATCACCCCGACCGAGGTCGAGTTCGCCCTCCAGTCCTCCCGGTACGTCTCACGGGCGGTGCTGATCGGCGACCACCGCCCCCATCCGGTGGCCCTGATCGCCCTGGACGCGGACGAGATCGCCGGCTGGGCGGCCCGGGAGGGGATCGCCCCGGACGCACTGGGCCGGCCGGAGGAACACCCGGCGGTGCGGGCGCTGGTGGCGCGGGCCGTCGAGGAGGCCAACGCCACGGTCTCCCGCCCGGCCCGCGTCCGGGCCTTCCACCTGCTCGCGGAGGACTTCTCGGTCGAGGCGGGCACCCTGACGCCGACCCTGAAACTCCGGCGGGCGGTGGTGGCAGAGCGGTACGCCGCCGAGATCGAGAAGCTGTACGGCTGACCCGTAGGGCCCGGGGCGCCCTTGCGAGCTCGCGGCTACCGCAGGGCGCGGCCCAACCGGCGCAGGCCCTCCGCGATCTCGACCGGGGTGTGCGTCACGAAGGTCAGCCGCAGGGTGCGGTGGTCCGGGGTGCCGGTGAAGAAGGGCGCGCCGGGAACGTACGCCACGTCGTGGGCGACGGCGGACTTCAGCAGGGCCGTGGCGTCGTACCCGGCCGGCAGGCGGGCCCAGACGAACATGCCGCCCTCCGGCCGGTTCCACTCGGAGCCCGGCGGGAGCGCCTCGGGCAGGCCGGCCAGCAGCGCGTCCCGGCGGACGCGGTAGGCATCGCGGACCGTGGCGACGTGGGCGTCCAGGTCCACCGCGGCCAGGTAGTGGGCCGCCGCCAACTGGTTCACCGTCGAGGTGTGCAGGTCGGCGGCCTGCTTGGCGACGACGGCGGCCCGCAGCAGGGGCGCCGGGGCGCGGAGCCAGCCCAGCCGCAGGCCGGGCGCCATGACCTTGGAGAAACTGCCGAGCAGGGCGGTACGGTCCTGCGCCCCGGGGTGCGCGGCGAGCCACGGCTCGGGGGCCCCCTCGTAGCGGAGGTCCCCGTACGGGTCGTCCTCCACCAGCCACAGGCCGAGCCGCCCGGCGATGTCCGCGACCGCCGCGCGGCGGGCTCCGGGCAGGGTGCGGCCCGTCGGGTTCTGGAAGGTGGGGATGGTGTAGAGCAGTTTCGGGCGCTCGCGCCGGACGATCTCCTCCAGGGCGTCCGGGAGGATGCCGTCCTCGTCGCAGGGGACGGCCATGAGCCGGGCCCCGGCGAGCGCGAAGCCCTGGAGCGCCGCCAGGTAGGTCGGGTTCTCGACGAGGACGACGTCGCCCGGGTCGAGCAGGGCGCCGGCGAGGAGCGAGAGCGCCTGCTGCGAGCCGGTGGTGACGACCACCTGGTCGGCGGCGGTCGGCAGGCCCCGGGCGCCGGCGCGCGCCGCGATCGCCCGGCGGAGCTCCGGCACGCCCTCGGTGGTCGAGTACTGCAGGGCCCGGGCGGCGGAGCCGCGCGCGGAGAGGGTCGCGGCGTAGGCCGCCCGCAGACCGGCGGTGTCGAAGAGTTCGGGGGCCGGGTAGCCGCCCGCGAAGGAGATCACCTCGGGGCGGTCGGTGACGGAGAGGATGTCGCGGATGGGCGAACCCGCCACCGCGGTCGTCCTGGTGGCCAGGGCGGGCAGGGACAGGGCGGTGACGGGACCGGGCACGGTGGCTCCTTCGGGGAGGCGGGTGCGCGCAGCCTAGCCACGAAAGATGCAGAGGGCACCTACCTGTCCGCCAGGTGAACGGGGCGCGCGGACGGCGGCGTCGACACCCTCCCCAACTGACGCTGCATCAGATAGACCGGTCCCATGACGACAGACGAGACGCACCTGCCGGACGGCCATGGCCGCGGCGACGGCCACGGTGACACCCGGGCCGACGACTACGCGACGCTGGCCGCCGTGGGCCCGTACGGCGTCCGCCCCGGCCATGCGCTGATCACCATGGTGGAACCGCATCCGGGCCACGAGTTCGCGTACAACCGCTGGTACGAGGACGACCACTACTACGCCGGCGCCATGGCGATGCCCTGGATGTACGCCGGCCGCCGCTGGGTTGCCACCAGGGACCTCCAGGAGCTGCGCTACCCGGAGAAATCGGCAGTCGCCCGGCCCGTCACGGCCGGCTGCTACCTGTCGACCTACTGGGTGACCGAAGGCCGCTACGACGAGCACATGAAGTGGACCGTCGGCATCAACAAGCGACTGAACCGCGACGGCCGCGTCTACCAGGACCGTACGCACGTCTTCACGGCCTTCCAGGACCACGAGGCCACCGTCTACCGCGACGGCGCCGCCGGACCGCGGGACTTCCACGCCCTCGACCACCCGTACGCCGGGCTGGTGCTCCAGGTCATCGACGCCGACGGCCCCGAGCAGCGGGCGTCACTGCTGGAGTGGCTGTGCTCACGGGCCCTCCCGAAGCGGCTGGCAGGCGGACCCGCGGCGATCGTGACGGTCTTCCGGCCGACGCCCCTGCCGGGTGACCGGATGACCTACGTCAAGCAGGTCGAGGGCATCGACACCCGGTTGACGCTGCTGTGGTTCCTGGAAGCCGATCCCCGGACCTGCTGGCACCGGTTCGAGGGGCTGGACACGGAGGTCGCGGAGGAGGGGCTGGGGCGGGTGGAGCTGGTGGCGCCGTTCATCCCGACGGTGCCGGGGACGGACCGTTACGTGGACCGACTGCGCTGAGGGCGGGGCGGGTCCGGGGCGGGGCGCACCCGCGGTGGGCACGGCCGAGCCCCCTCGGCCAGGACGGCGACCGGTCGAGAGGGCTTCAATCTGCGGCCGTCGTCGTGGTGCGGACGGTCGGGGCGGACGTCGTCGTCACGTTCAGACGAGGCGTCCCAGCCGGCCCTCGGTGACATCGGTGACGAAGGAGTTCCAGGACCCGGGCGCGAAGGTGAGGGACGGACCGTCCTGCACCTTCGAGTCGCGGACCGCGATGGCGTCCATGACGGGGGACTTGACTTCGACGCAGGCGCCGTTTCCGCCGGAGTAGGAGGACTTGGTCCAGTTTTCCGTAGCGCCCTGACGAATAGCCATGTTTCTCTCCGGTTCAGCGAGTAGTTCCTGGTCGCGCCAGCCATTACTCCGGCTGACGTGATCGACGCTACCGGCACCGCCCGACGGCTGAAGTGGGCATTCACTCGACCGGGTGGCATATTCCATTCAGAGCTTCTGCGGCCGGGGAGTGACGGTGTACCGTACCGGGCCCTTCGCCGGCCGCCCGCTCGTGGCGTGCCCGCTGCCTCCCGTTTTACTTCCCCTTGCCCGCATAATGCTCGATGATCTCGGCGATGAACTGACGGGTCTGGTCGACATTGAGCGCCTGGGCGCGCAGGTGCTCGTACATCACGCTGTACTTCTGTACGTCGTTGGCCTTCTCCAGGTACAGATCGCTCGTCACGCCTTCGATGTAGACCACCGTCGAGTCCGAGGCGTCCGGGAATTCCAGGATCGCGTACTGCCCGTTCACGCCCGGATGCGCGCCCATCGAGAACGGCATCACCTGCACGGTGATGTAGGGCTGTTCCGACTGCTCTATCAGGTATTCGAGCTGTCGGATCATCAACTGCGCGTCGCCGACGTGTCGACGCAGGGCGGCCTCGTCGATCACCGCCCACAGGCGCAGCGGCCCGACCTCGGGGTTGTTGTTGTCGGTCTCGGAGAGCCGCTTCTGGCGGTGCATCCGGACCTGGACGCGCTTGTCCACATCGGCCGGCGCCGTCTCCGGAAGCGCGCCGCGGATCAGTGCCTGGGCGTACTCGGGGGTCTGGAGCAGGCCGGGGACCATCTGGGGCTCGTAGGTGCGCAGGCTGGCCGCGTCGGTCTCCAGGCCGATGTAGACGCTGTACGGGATGTCGCCGAAGGCGTGCCACCAGCCCTGCTGGCGCGAGTCCTTGGCCATCTGCATGAGGGAGTCGACGAGCCGGCGGTCCTCGACCTCGTACACGTCGCACAGGTCGCGGACGTCGCGCTGGCTGATGGAGCGACGGCCGTTCTCCAGCCGGCTGATCTTGGACTGGGAAACGAGCAGACGCTCGGCGACCTGCTCGGCCGTCATGCCCTTGTCCTCGCGCAACTCCATGCCCAATCGGCGGCGTCGGACGGTGGGATTGACATTGGACGCCACGGGGACGGCACCTCCGCCTTCTTCTGGTTCTGTCTCTCTGCGTGTCTGATGTTCAGCAGACTGCCACCGAAGGGTGCGGCGGCGCTGGGGAACGGACCGAAAGACAGACGCGCGGGGTGACGGGACCGGTGGACCGGCCCGTCACCCCGCGCACTGGCGGCTCCCGAACCGGGTCTTTGGGGGGACGACCGGTTGCGGTGGTGGCGCTGTGGTGCGTGTGATGCATGCGTGCGATGCGTGCGGTGCGTGCCCGCCGGTGGGTCAAGGGGTGTCGCGGGCTGCGGTGCGGGTGGTGCGTGTACTGGATGTGCTGCGTGTGCTGCGTGTGCTGCTGCTCAGTGCGCGGCCACTCGGGCCATCGCACCCGTACGGCGCGGCTGCATCGGTACGCCGGCGGCTCGGGCGGTGGGTACCGCCGAAGCCGTGGCCGATGCCGATGCCGATGCTGTCGCGGTGGCCGGGGCACGGTCGCGCCTCGGCTGGGCCGCCACCCCGTTCTGGACGTCCATGACGGCGTGCGCCACGAGACCGCCCATGGGGTCGTGCCGGATCAGGTCCCGCAGCCGGGACCTGGACGACCGCCCCTCGTTGCCGGGGTACAGGTGCTTGCCGAGTCCGACCGCGTGGGCCAGTGCGGCGAGCGCCGCGGTCCGCGGGTCCGGCGGTACGCCGGTGCGGATCGCACTGTCGAGCCGGGCACGGATCTCCCGGCTGTTCGCCGTGTCCGTCGCCTGGTAGCGAGTCGTCGGCAGCACCCCGCACATCTGTCCCGCGACGGCATGCACCATGCCGCAGCGCTCCAGGTGAGCGAGATAAATCTGACGGAGCCCCAGTCGGGGTCCGCCGATCCAGTGAACGGCCCGGACCGGGCTGCCGCGCCTGCGCAGCAGTTCCAGTGCGGAGTCCAGAGTCGGATCTCCTGTCGGCCGTGGCATCACCACGGCGATACGATCCCCGTCAGGGGCTATCCGTCCTGCCAGAGCCAGCTCTACTAGCTGTGCCCCGGCCAGGCCGAGGTCGAGCGACTGCGGCTGCGCCGTGGTTCCCGTGGTCGGGTCCAAGGCGAGCAGCAGAAGCTCCTCCGGAATTGTTCTGCGGCTCCTGCCCATCCATGCCTCCCCGCGTGGATGAGTGACAGGGTGACGCCTCTCACATTCATCTGTCGAGAGCGCCTGGACGCTTTGTGGGGGAACCGGCAGCTATGTCGTTCTCGTCTAGCGGGTGGGCGATGCCCCCGAGACGGGACACTGTTAGACGGTTCGGACAGCGACCGGACGGCGAACGAGGAGGAACTGGTGGCGGGCGAGTCCCCCGACAAGTCGGTAGATGAAGGTGCGTCGGGGACGGCGGAGTCCGCCGCGCCGTCCGCGGAGCGGGACCCGAGGCTGTCGGTCCTGCGTCCGCGCGAGGCGGGGTCCGGGGACCGGGACGCGTTGAAGGAAGCGGTGGCGGCCTGGGTCGCCACGAGTGCCTCCGGTGATTCGACGGACTCGGAGCCGGGTGCGGGGGCGGAGGCGGGGGCCGACTCCGAGGCTCGGGCCGACCGGCGGCCGGCCGACGCCGAGGACCCGAAGTCGGGTTCCGCTTCGGCGGAGGACGAGCCGGAGCGCGCCGCCGATGCCGAGGAGCGGGATTCGGCCAAGGCGTCCCGCCCGGCGGAGCCGGAGAAGACGGCGTTCGGTGTGGTGAAGTCGGGTTCCGCTTCGGGTGCCGGGTCGGCGGATCGACGGTCGGCCGCGTCGGAGGAGGCGAAGCCGAAAGACGAGAAGCCGAAGGGCGACGCTGCCGAGGCCCCGGCCGAGGAGCCGCGTACCGCCGCCCCGAGCAAGTCTGCGGCAGCCGACAGCGAGCGGACCGCCGTCTTCCGTGCGGTCAAGCCGGATGCCGCCGCGCCGGAGAAGAAGCCGGCCGATGGGTCGCGTACCGTCGGGCCGGAGAAGAAGGTTTCCGGCGATCCTCGTAGCGCCCCCGGTAAGCCCGGCGCGGCCGATGCCGGTGCGGACAGCGAGCGCACCGCCGTCTTCCGTGCCGTGAAGCCGGATGCCGCCGCGCCGGAGAAGAAGCCGGCCGCGTCCGGACCGCAGGGCCGGGGAAGCACCTTCGTACCGCTGGGCGGCAACGGGCCCAAGCCCCCCGCCCCGACTTCGGCCCCGCGCCCGGCCCCGCAGCCGACCCGGCCGCAGCCTTCGCCCGACGCCGAGCGGACCACGCAGCAGCCGCTGCCCCCCAAGCCGCCGCTCGACATGCTGGCGGACCTCACCAACAACCCGCCCCCGCCGCCGACCCCGCTGCGCACCGCGCTCCGGCGGTTCAAGATCTACGCGCCGATCGTCGTGCTCCTCGCGGTCGTCCTGGCCGTCGTACAGCTCGTACGCCCGCTGCCCGCGCCGCGCCTCGCCCTGAGCGCGAAGTCCTCCTACACCTTCGACGGCGGCGCCCCCACCCTCCCGTGGCCGAAGGAGGGCCAGGGCTTCATGGCCGCGGCCGGCCTCGGCACCGTCGGTACCTTCGGCGAGCAGAAGCCGATCGCCATCGGCAGCGTCGCGAAGACCATGACGGCCTACGTGATCCTGAAGAACCACCCCATGAAGCCCAAGGAAAAGGGCCCGATGATCGACGTCGACAGGACGGCGGTCGACGACGGGCGCAAGGAGTCCGAGGGCGAGTCGACGGTCAACACGTTGAAGGAGGGCGACAAGATCTCCGAGTACGACGCCCTCGCCGCGATCATGATCCCGTCGGCCAACAACGTCGCACGCCTGCTCGCGCGCTGGGACACCGCCGGTGACCAGGCGGCGTTCGTCAAGAAGATGAACGACGCCGCCCAGGAGCTGGGCATGAGCAACACCACCTACACGGATCCGTCGGGCCTGGACCCGACGACCGTCAGCACCGCCGAGGACCAGGTCAAGCTCGGCCTCAAGATCGTCGAAATGCCGGAACTGCTGGCGATCACCAAGCTCCCGAGCTGGACCGACCCCTCCGGCAAGTCCTGGCGGAACTACAACGACCTCATCCCGTACAACGGCGCCGTCGGCATCAAGACCGGCTCCACCACCAAGGCCGGCGGCAACCTGCTGTTCGCCGCCGAGAAGAAGGTCGGCAAGACCAACCAGCTGATCGTCGGCGCGGTGCTCGGCCAGTACGGCGTCCCGATCCTCGGTACCGCGATCGCGGCGAGCAAGGACGTCATGCTCGCCACGCAGAAGGCGCTGACGAACGCGACCGTGGTGAAGAAGGGCGATGTCGTCGGGTACGTGGACGACGGGCTCGGCGGTCACACCCCCGTGATCGCCACCGCCGACGTGGAGGCGGTCGGCTGGCCCTCGCTCACGGTCACCGTCAAGCTGGGCGACGGCGGCGCCAAGCTGCCGGAGACCGCGAAGGCGGGGACCGAGGTCGGGGTGCTGACCGTCGGTGAGGGCGCCAGTCAGGTGAAGGTTCCGGTGGCGTTGCAGCGCGATCTCGTGGCGCCCGGCATCGGCAGCAAACTGACTCGCGTCGGCTGATCCCCTCCGGGAGATCCACGATCCACCATTCACGGCCCACGACCCCGCCAGGCGCCCCGGACAACCCCGGGGCGCCTGAGCGCGTCTGTGCACCGGGCAGCCCGCACGGGGCCGGAATCCCTGAACGCGACGGAAGAGAGCGTCGGCAGTGACCACCGCTGAGCAGTACAGGCGACCGGAGCCCGCCCGCGACACCGGGCCGGGCGAAGGCGTCGGCGTCGGCGGGGGCCGAGGCTGGGGCCGGGCGCACCGGCACCCGGTGTTCGTGGCCACCGCCCTCGCCGCGGTCCTGCACGTCGTCTGGTTCTTCAGCTTCGCCAACAGCGGCGGCGACCTCGCCGCGCAGGACGCGTGGGCGGAGTTCGTCGGCCGCCATCCCGACACCGCGTACAACCTCGCGTGGTACGGGGGCATGCACCCCGTCTCGTACAGCGTCGTCTCGCCGTACCTCATGCACGTGCTGGGTGTCCGGACCACGATGATGCTCGCCGGTACGGCCTCGGCCGGGCTGCTCGCACTGATCCTGACCCGGTGCCGCGGCGCCGTGCGGCGTCCGCTGTGGCCGGCCCTGGCCGGGGTCTTCGGGCTGCTGTGCAACGCCCTGTCCGGCCGGGTCACCTTCGGGCTCGGCGCGATGTTCGCGCTGGCCGCCGTCGCGGCCGTGTTCTGCTGGCCGCGCAAGTGGGCCGAGCGGCGCTGGGCCAAGGCGGCCGTCGCCGCCCCGCTCGCCGGGCTGGCCACCGCCTCCAGCCCGGTGGCCGGACTCTTCCTCGGGGTGGTCGCGGCCGCGCTGTTCCTGAGCGGGCGGCGGCCGGGGGCGTACGCGCTGGGGCTGGCGCCGGTGGCCGTGGTCGGGCTGTCGGCGTGGCTGTTCCCCTTCTCGGGCACGCAGCCGATGAAGCTGGGCTCGGCCTGGCTGCCGTTCGTGTTCGGGCTGGCGATCCTGTTCCTGGTGCCGAAGGGCTGGAAGACGGTCCGGATCGCCTCGGCCGTCTACACCGTGGGCGTGTTCCTGACCTGGGCGATCGACTCCCAGGTGGGGTCGAACGTCACCCGCCTCGTGATGCTGTTCGGCGGGGCGGTGCTGCTCGCGGCGCTCCCGTACGCGGTCCCGCGCTCGCGGCGCTGGTACGCGGTGGTCGTCGCCTTCGCGGGGCTGACGGCCTGGATCACCGCCAACAGCATCACCGACATCATCCGCACCACCCCGTTGGCCGCCTGGAACCGGGAGCTGGCCCCGCTGGTCGACCAGCTCCAGAAAGTCGGCGCCGACCGGGGGCGGGTGGAGGTGGTCCCGGCCAGCAGCCACCGCGAGTCGTCGGCCTTCCCCTCGTACGTGAACCTCGCGCGCGGCTGGAACCGGCAGGCCGACCTGGAGCGCAACCCGCTCTTCTACGACGACACCCTCACCGCCGACAGCTACCGGTCCTGGCTGGAGCGCTGGGCCGTGCACTACGTGGTGCTGCCCGCCGACAAACCCGACTCGGGCGGGGCGGACGAGGCGAAGCTGGTGCGGGAGGGGCTGCCGTACCTCCAGCAGGTGTGGGGCGACGCGAACTGGCGGCTCTTCAAGGTGCTCGCCCCCACGGACCTGGTGGCCGGTCCGGCCACGGTGGTGCGGGCGAGCGCCGATCAGCTGGTGATCGAGGTGCGACGGGCGGGGCGGGTCCTGGTGCGGATCCCGCACTCGCCCTGGCTGGGGCTGGTCGACGGGGCGGGCAAGGCGGTGCCGCCGCCGCAGGAGACCTTCGCCTCGAAGGCGGCGGCAGCGGCGCCGAAGCAGTTCGCGAACACGGCCGGCTGCCTCTTCAAGGCCCCCCTGGACGCGGAGGGGGACGTGTGGACGGAGCTGCTCGCCCCGGCGGCGGGGGAGTACCGGGTGGCGGCGAAGTACCAGCTGCCCCGGGGCACGCCGTGCCCGGAGGAACTCCTGCGCGGCCCTTGATCGGCGTGCGCCGCCCCCCATACCTGCATACGATCCCGTTAGACCGATTGGCAGACCTATGGGGTGCTTCCCGAGGGAGTGACGACGGGATGAGTAAACAGCACAAGCAGGACGCGCGGACGGCGATCGCGAAGGCCGCGGACCAGACCCACCTGCCCCGCACGCCGGGCCACGGCTTCGAGGGTCCGGTCCCGAGCAAGGTCAAGGGCGGAGCGCACACGAAGGCGGCCCTCAAGCGGTCCGGCTCCCCGCAGGGCGACCGCATCGGCGAACGCAGCAAAGGTCTGAGCTGAGGCCCTTCGGCCGCCCCCGCCCCTCAGGCACCGAAGAACCCGAGGAAGCCAGAAGAACCCCCAAGAACCCGGAAGGCC
The DNA here is from genome assembly GCF_042881255.1 of Streptomyces sp. NPDC058279. Taxonomy (NCBI): domain Bacteria; kingdom Bacillati; phylum Actinomycetota; class Actinomycetes; order Kitasatosporales; family Streptomycetaceae; genus Streptomyces; species Streptomyces sp. NPDC058279. The sequence goes on from NZ_JBHVYA010000020.1 coordinate 78,681, forward strand.
CCCCGCCGTCACCGGCGGGGGGCCTTCTCTGGTTCACGTGCCCTCGGCAGGATTCGAACCTGCGACACCGGCTTTAGGAGAGCCGTGCTCTATCCCCTGAGCTACGAAGGCGTGTGGTGGCGGCCCGGGAGGGCGTGGTCACCGCGGTCAGTGTAGCGGGTGGTGTCTGATCCGTAAGCGGAGATACCCGCGTACCGGAGCGGGCCGCGAGGGCGGGGTGATCTTCGGGGGTGATCTTCGCGGGTGGTCTCGGGGCGGCCTGTACCCGTCGGCTGCGGATACAGGCCGAGGCCCGGTCGTCCGTCGTGCGCGGCGCGTGTCAGTAGTCGATGCGGTCGGTCTTGGCCAGCCACGCCTCGAACGGCGCCGTGCGGTTCGGCAGGAGCAGCTGCTCGACCGACATGGGCCACATCGACGCGGGCGTCTTCTCGAACAGGTCGTAGAACTTGCGGTCGTCGAAGCCGGCCACCGCGGCGTCGTCCCGGTCGGCGGCGAAGACGATCCGGTCGACCCGCGCCCACAGCGCCGAGGACAGACACATCGGACACGGCTCGCAGGAGGTGACCAGGACGCAGCCCTGGAGGGAGAACGTGTCCAGCTCCTTGCAGGCCGCGCGCATCGCGCTCACCTCGGCGTGGGCCGTCGGGTCCAGGGTGGAGGTGACCTGGTTGTTCCCGAGCGCGACGATCTCGTTGCCCTTGGCCACCAGGGCGCCGAACGGACCGCCGCCGTTCGCCACGCTGTTGGTGGCCAATCTGATCGCCTCTTCGATCCAGCCCTTTTCGAGGTCCTGGATGCTCGCTTCTTGAATGTGCGCGGTCACGTTCACTCCTTTTGGAGACGGTGGGGGTTCTCCGGATGCCTGCCTGTGCGGGTCACGGCACCCGGGACAACAAGTGGCCCCGCGGGCGCCGCCTGGCGATCAGCGCTGTCGGCGGTACCCGCGGGAGGTCATCTCGGCTGGGCGCCGACGATGTGCTCCGGTGCGACGGGGGCGTGAGGCAAGCCCGGCCCGGTCGCAGGGCGGAGGGTGGTGTGCACGTTTCGGCTGTCCCGTACGGCCTGTCCGGCTTCGGGCGGAGGCGGCAGGGAGAGGCCCTGGTAGGGCGGTGACCCCCACGGCGCGTCGACCGGTGCGGGGACGCGATGACGGGGTTCCGCGGTGACGGTGGTGCACAGATCAGGCCAGAGGCTTTCGACAGTCCGACCGGACCACGTTCCCGTCACGGCTTTCCCCTTCCTTCGGCAAGATGTCAGGAGGGCCGAGATCCTGGCCGGTAATCCGGCATCACGCGAACGCCCCACGGATGTGGGGCGAGGCGGACACAGCGAGCACAATCCCCCGCTTGGTTGCGACTTGTGATGAGTACACAGGCAACGGGGGGGAGTCAGGTAGGGGTGGAAGGTATGAAAACTCCGCCGGCTGAAACCGGCTCTTCGTAGACTTCTACGAGAGCCGGTTCGCCCGTGATGTCACCCCTGGTCGATGCTCCAGACGCGGTGCGTGATCGAGCCGGCGGAGCGGTGCCGCGCCGATGCCCCGCCGGGGCGTCGCCCGAGCGGAATGTGGGCGTCCGCCGGTCGGCCTCGCCCGACGTCGGCGGCGCCCCGACGAGAACGACGAGAACCGGCCGTCCGGGAGCGCGACCCCCGGCCCCGGGGGCCCCGTCCGCCCTGGTAGGAAAGCCCCAGCCCGCCCGCGCCGGGTCGAGGACCGGTGGGGGCGGGCCGGGCCGGTCAGGGTTTACCGCAGGTGCGCCGTGTCGTTGAACGAGCGCACCGTGGCGTTCACCTCCGGGTCGTACGCGATCTCCGACAGCGAGGCCGCCGCGATCTCCATCCGGAAGAACGACTCCGGCGGTGCGCCGAGCGCCAACCGGACGAGTTGCCGCACCGGCACCACGTGCGAGACGACGAGCACCGTCTTGCCCGCGTACCGCCCCAGCAGCTCGTCCCGGGCGAGCGCCGCCCGGCGGGCCACCTCCCCGAGGGACTCGCCGCCCGGCGGCGCGGCGTCGGGGGAGCGCAGCCACGCCGCCCACTCCTCGGGGTACCGCTGCCGCACCTCGGCGAAGGTCAGCCCCTCCCAGGCCCCGAAGTCGGCCTCCCGCAGTCGCGCGTCGGCCCGTACGTCGAGCCCCAGCCGTACGGCCGCCGCCTCGGCGGTCTCCCGGCAGCGCCGCATCGGAGAGGTCACGACCGCCTGTACCGTCCCGCGCGCGGTGAGCGCCGCCGCGGTCGCCTCGGCCTGCCGCCGCCCGGCCGCCGACAGCGACGGGTCGGAGCCGCCGCTGCCGGAGAGGCGCTTTCGCGGGGTCAGCGCCGTCTCGCCGTGCCGCAGCAGGAGGAGGGTGGTGGGCGCGTCCTGCTCGACGGGTACGTCGGTCATGCGGAGGCGTCGGTCTTGGTGACGAGGTAGTTGCCGAGCACGACGTAATCGATCTCCGTGCCGAGGAAGCAGTTCAGCGCGTCGGCAGGGCTGCACACGATCGGCTCGCCCGCCACGTTGAACGAGGTGTTGATCAGGCAGGGGACGTCGGTCAGGGCGGTGAACCGGCGCAGCAGGGCCGCCAGCCGGGGAGTGCCCTCATCGGTGATCGTCTGTACCCGGGAGGTGCCGTCGACATGGGTCGCGCCCGGGATCACGTCCCGGAACTCCGGCCGCACCGGGAAGACGAAGGTCATGTACGGCGAGCGGGCCTTGCGCCCCATCTCGAAGATCCTCGGCGCGTCCGACTCCAACACGAGCGGTGCGAACGGGCGGAACGGTTCGCGGTGCTTGACCCGGGTGTTGATCACGTCCTTGATGTCCGGGAAGTTCGGGTTCGCGATGATGCTGCGGTGGCCCAGCGCCCGGGGACCGTGCTCGATCCGGCCCTCGAACCAGCCGATGACGACCTTCTCGGTGAGCAGCTTCGCCACCTGGTCGACGACCTCGTCGTCGTTCAGCCTGCTCCACGTCACCCGGCCGCCGAACTCCCGCAGGGTCCGCTCGATGGTCGCGTCGTCGTACTCGGGCCCGAGGTAGGGGGTGACCGGCGGCGCGGACTTCACCTCGCCGGCGTTGTCCGGGTGGTGGAGCCAGGCGTGGACGGCGGCGCCGATGACGATGCCGGTATCGCTGGCACCGAAGCTCACCTCCATGTCGTCGAACCGCGACCCCTCGAAGAGCGGGGTGTTGTTGAGGCAGTTCAGCGCCACGCCGCCTTCGAACAGCAGGTGGTTCAGATCCGTCTTGGCCTCCAGGGCGCGCACCTGGTGGCTCGTGACGACGGTCAGCATCTCCTGGGCGGCGGCGGCCACCCGGGCCTTGTACTCCCGGGTCTCCTGCACGGGGCCGAAGAACTGTTCGAACAAAGGCTCCAGGCCGCGCGGGTTGTCCGTCTCGAGGGGCCTGCGGAACGTGTACCGACCGTCCTCGCGCAGTTCGACCAGGTGTTCCAGGAACGGGTTCGGCACCGGGGGCGCGGCGAACCCGGACAGGCCCATGATCTTGTATTCGTCGTTGTTGGGCACGAAACCGAGGAACCTGGTGATCGCGCCGAACAGCAGCCCGATCGAATACTCCGCGTCGATGGTCGACTCGTCGAAGACACGGATCCGGCCGTCGCGGATCTCGCCCATCAGCGACGAGAACACCTCGGCGCGGCCGTCGCTGACGAGGAACGCGGTGTCCTTCATCCCGGCCGTGTAGTACCCGGTCATGGCGTGCGCGAGGTGGTGCGGGACGAACACCACCTTGGCCGGGTCGGGGGTGAAGCCGGTGCGCGCGGCGAAGTCGGCGAGGATCGCGTCGTGGCTCACGACGTCGGTGAAGAGCTTGCCGATGTTGCCGACGAGCGCCGGCTTCGCCGAGGGCGTCATCGGCGCGGAGGTGATGCCGGCCAGCATCCGGTCGAAGACCTCGGTGGAGAAGTTCCACGGAATGGCGATGAGGTCGATGTCGGAGAACCGCAGGCCCGCCTGCTCAAGGCACCACTTCACCGAGTTGAAGGGGAAGTCGGTGGTCTTCTTCTCCCGGTTCAGCCGCTCTTCCTCCACGGCGGCCACCAGCTCGCCGTCCACCAGCAGCGAGGCGCCGGCGTCGTGGCCGAGGAGGTAGTGCTTCTCGGTGCCGACCGCGCCGAAGTGCTCGGCGAAGACCTCCGAGACGCGGGTGAAACCGTTGCACCCTAGGACGATCATGACTGTTTCCTTCTCTGTTGCACGGACTCCGGCACGCGCCGCCGCAGCCGCGGCCGGCCGCACACGGGGGCGGCCGGGCGGCGGCGGGGCGGCGGCGACGCGAGGGACGTCACGAAGGCATGGCGACTCCGCCGACCGTCGGACGGCGGTCGGCAGAGAGGTCGGCCGTGTGGGCCCGGGGCTACTTCTCGACCACGAGGTCGCGGATGATCTCTCCGGCCGCCGGGGCTTGGCACAGCCCCTGGCCGGAGAACCCGGCCGCGTGGAAGAAGCGGCGGGAGGGATGCCGGCCGATGAGGGCGCTCCCGTCCGGACTGCCGTCGAAGGAACCGCTCCACCCGCGGTGCAGGCGGATTCCGTCGAGGGCCGGGTAGGTGGCGCCGAGCCGGCGCGACAGCCGGCCGAGCCACGCGCCGCGGTCCTCGTCCGGGCCGGGGCGACCCATCCCGATCAGGACGCGGTCCTTCCAGGCTCGGATCCGCAGGCCGCTGGAGGCGTGCAGGGTCATCGGCAGGGTGTCGAGCGGGACGTCCGGCGCGTCGGTGAGCAGCAGCTCGATCGGATACGTCGTCAGCGGAAGGTCGACACCGGCCATCGAGGCGACCGCCCCGGACCAGGGGCCGGCCGCGCAGACGATGTTCTCGGCGAGGACGCTGCCGCCGGGGGTGTGGACCCGCCCGTCCGGGTCGATTGCGGTGACGGGCGTCTCCGTGCGCAGGACGGCGCCGCCCTCCTGGGCGGCCGCCGCATAGCCGCGCACGATCGCCGCGGGGTCGCAGGCGTACGCCTGCGGCGACCAGGCCGCAGCCAGGACGCCGCGCTCGTCGAGCAGCGGGTTGAGCTTCACCGCTTCGGACGCGGTCACGAGTTCGACGTCCACGCCCGCGGCCCGCTGGGCCGCTTCGGTGCGTCGGAACTCGTCCACCTGGTGCTCTTCGGTGAACAGCACCAGGAAGCCGACGCGCTCCAGGCCCAGCGGGGTCCCGGTCCGCTCGGTGAAGGCGTGGTACGCCGCCAGGCTGCGGACGGCGAGGGCGCCGGTGTCGGGGTCGCCGGGGAAGTACGTCCGTACGACGCCTGCGGTGGCCGCGGAGGCGCCCGATCCGAGCGTGCCGCGCTCCAGCAGGACGGTGTCGACACCCGCCTCGGTGAGCTGGGCGGCTATCGAGGTGCCGATGACGCCGCCGCCGATGACGACGGTGTTCGTGTGGGTGGGCAGATCGCTCATGCCGGTGCGCTCACCTCGACCGGGCGCTGTTGGCGGAGGTGGTCTCCGGCGTCCCAGGGGAACAGGTGGAGGTTCCAGCCGCCGAGGCAGTTGATGTAGAGGGCCATCTGGCAGGAGAGGGCGAGGAAGTCCTCGCGGTCGAGCCGGTCGACGCAGGCCAGGAAGCGCTGGGTGAAGGCCCACAGCTTTTCCAGGCCGCAGTAGCCGAGGAACTCGGCGGGGATGCCGACCAGCAGGCGGGCCATGTGGCGCAGGGCGTCGATCGGCATGTCGGAGACCGCGCCGCGGATCAGGCCGCCGTAGGTGGCATAGCCGAGCGGGCGGGTCTCGCCGTTGACGAACAGGAGGGTCGGCAGGACCGTCTCGAAGCTGCCCGCTCCGGAGGGGATCCAGCCCTGGTGCAGGTCGGCGAGCTCCGGCGGCGGAGTCAGCCAGATCCGGTCGGTCTCCGCGTGGATGTCCCGGATCAGCTGGTCGGCGTCGGGGTCGGTGGCGGCCAGGCGGGGTATCCGGTGGCCGCCCGCCGTGCCGGCCCTGCGGACCTCGACCGTGATCGGCTTCTTCGTCGAGTAGACCGCGTCCCACACGGCCTGGCCGGCCTCGCGCAACGCGGGCATGTCCGCCGGCCGGACCTGGCCGACCGGGGAGGCCGGCATGGGTTCGCTCAGCGTGCCGTACTTGATGCCGAGGTGCTGCAACGCCGAACAGAACACCGTTCCGTCGGGCGCGTCACGGCGGTCGGGGATGCGGTGGGACGCGTGGGTGTACAGCAGCGAGTGGATCGGGGCCATGTGGTAGAGGTGGCTTCCGGCCACCAGCGCGTGTCCCTGAAGGCTCTGGTAGGGCAGCGACTCCCACAGCGCGTCGGCCAGCGCGGGATTGCGATCGTCGAGTTCCGCGGTAACGGTGATACCCAGATCGGGCCAGGCGATCTCGACATTGCGACCGATTAACGTCGTAGTCACGGTATTTCCTTTTGCTCGGGATTGTGGAGCGGGAGTCGTGGGGTCGGCGGGGCGGTGGAAAAGAGCGCCGGACCCGGGTGGTGCGGCGGCCGTTACTTCGACGCCGCGAAGTGGTCCCGCACGGAATCGGTCTGCTTTTCCATCATGGTGATGACCGCGTCGACGACTTCGGTCTCGGCATCGTCGGAAATCCCCAACTCGCGCGTCCACTCGAAGAAGCTGCGGTTCGGGTCATTGGTGATCGGACGGATGCGAATGGTGGCCGCGTAGCTGTAGATGCCCATGGTCGGAGCGGTGGCGCGGTAGGTGGAGGCCCGCTTCACCTCGTTGCGCCCGGCGATCTCCTGCTGGACCAGACCGTCATTGAAAACGAGCGTGAAGTCGTAACGCGAGGGCACCCGTTCGACCGATCCGCCTTCGGCCCAGCCCACGTTCTTCACCGCGTCTCCGGACACGATCCGCACGAGCTGCATGGGGTCGCGGACGACGGACCAGACGGTGTCCGGATCGGCGTCGACAATCGTCGAGTGGTGCATCGTGCGCTTCTGCTTGTTCGCCATGAGAACTCCTTGCCGTATGACGGAAATCCCTTGCCGCGTTTGCCACTTGAGGACGAGTACACAGTCGGTGGAGCGGAGTCAGCTAGGGGTGGAAGACATGAAGATGCCTGCGGGCCGAGACCGGCCCTTCGTGGATTTCTACAAGAACGGATCGGCGCCGGATGGCGTCCCTGGTTGATACTCCAGACCCGCCGCTTCTCGGCCAAGGGGCGAAACGGAATTCGGCCGTGTCGGTGGCCGGTTGGGGCGTGGAACGCGAACACCGCTTATTCCGCCCGGAACCGGAACTTCGTCCCGGCCACCCCCTCGGACGACCGATTCGCGGCCCGCTCGTAAGCTGGCAGGAGAGGGACGGCCGAACCGGCGACAGCCCCTCCGGTAGAGCCATCGACAAGGGGACGGGTCCGTGACGTACAACCTCCTCACCGTCGGCGCCGTCCGCCCCGGGGTCATGGCCGCCGTGCTCGCCGCGAGCCTCGGTCTCGCGGTCGGCGAGGTGGAGGTGGCCGATCCGGACGGCGACCCCGACCTCAGGAATTGGGCCGCGCCCGTCTCCTGCGAACACCGGGCGGTGCTCGGCGACATCACGTGGTCGCTGGACATCTACGTGCAGGACGGGGCGGCCGATCGGCCGCTGCGTCCCGCACGCGAGTCCGAGCTCGCCGCGGCGTTCGCGAAGGCGGCCGCGACGACCGTCCTGTTCCCTGCGGAAGAGGTGCTTCCGAGCGCCTATTGGGCCGTGACGCCGGAGGGTCTCCACACCCGTGCCCGGCTCGAACTCTCCGACGACGATCCACCCGTTTACACGGTCACCGCCGTCGAGGCGCCGGTGGCGGACCTACCGCGGGCCGTCGTGACGAGGTTCGCCGAGATCGTGCGGGAGCAACGGCCGGGCACCCCCGTGACCGACGCGTTCGCGGCATCGGTGGATCGGGCGCGACGAGCCGCCCCGGGCCGGGCGCGGCTGCCCCTCGACGACGGTCCCGGAAGCCCCGTCTGGGTCGCCAAGGGGAACCTGACCGTGTGGGAGCGGGTCGTCCGGCAACTCGAATCCGGGTGGGCGCCCTCGGGGTGGTATCCGGCGGACCTCTACCGGGAGCGACTGGAGTCCCGCGACGCGCTCGCGGCCATCGGTGCCCGACTGCCGCGTGTCGCGGCCGAGCTGCTCGACCGGGCCTTGGGGGAGTTGGACGGCCGGTTCGCCGCGGCAACGCGGGATGACCCGTCCGGAACCCTCCGCCGCGAGCTTACGGGCGCACCCGAACACCCCCCCGTCCGGCTGGTGGTGGTACCGCCGCCCCGACCCCGCGCCGAGCCCCCCGGAGTGCCTCGCGGCGCCGGCCGAGCCCTCCCCGCCCCCGCCCCCGCCGCGCTGCGCACGGGAATGGAGGGAGTGTTTCCCCGGACTGTCCCACCTGCTGGGCGCGTACTTCCACCAGGATTTCGCGCTGGAATACTCCTCGTACGACGAGGCATTGAACGACTGCCTCGACGACGCCTCGGAGGGCGACCTGCGGCAGTTGGCCGTCGAGATCCGGACGTTCCTGATCCTCAACGCGTCGGATCGACCGCTTGAGCGGTCGGCGGCGATGCTGGGGCTCGGCGTGCTCCCTCCGCGGGGCGGGCGGCTGCGTCGATGGCTGACGGACGTACGGGAGACCGCGCTCCGCCGGCTCCCCGGGTGAACGGTCGCTCCGGCCCGGGCGTGGCTATCGGCGGGTGACGCGGACCTGGAAGCTGCCGTTGCGGAGTTCGCCCACCACCGCGATGGTGACGCCGGCCTTGCCGTCGGTGAAGGTCTCGCCCGGCCGGTACGGCGCGTCCGACAACTCCGAGTGGACGTTCGGGCTCCGCGTGCAGCCCCCGCTGCCGCTCGCGCTGTCGGAGACCGTCACCGGGCCGCGCCCGGTGTCCACCTGTGAGTCGACCTTGTAGATCAGTACGCCCGGCTTGCACACGGCCTCGTCGTTCCCGGCCCGGGTCCGCACCTCCGCCGCGTACCCGCTGTTCTCCGTCAGCGGTACGAAGGCCAGCTTCATGCCGCCCTCCACCGCCAGCGGTGTCAGCACCTGATCCGTGACCCCGGACTTCGACGCGCAGCCGATCTGGTCGCTGTCCAACCAGCCCAGCTTCCACTTGTGCCAGCCCAGCAGGTCGTTGTTGGAGCCCCAGTCCTCGCTCATGATGTCCCAGTGCCCGACCGCGCCGCCCCCGTCGGCGGTGTAGAGGTCCGGCAGGCCGAAGACGTGGCCGTTCTCGTGGGGGAGCACCCGGTAGCCGGTCTCGCGGTAGGAGCCCGAGCCGTCGTCCTGCCGGCTGAAGACGAAGGACGTGTTGGCGAGCGGGACCCCGTCGGCCATCGGCGCCTCGCCGTTGCCGGAGAACGTCACCGACAGGACGGTGTCCAGGGCCGACGGCCCCGCGTTCGGGGTGACGAGGACGTTGATCAGGTCGTAGCGGCTGAAGTCCACCTCGGAGTCGGCGGCCTGCGCGATGTGCTCGACGAGCTGCCGGTAGCCGGGTTCGTATGCGGACCCGCGCCCGATCCCGTACGCCGCGAACGGCATCGGCATCCTCAGCCAGTTCCGGATCGGGGCCTCGGCCCGGTAGGTGAGCCGGCCGTACGAGCTGGTCCGGAACCAGTCCGAGGTCTGGGGGAAGAACTCCGCGAGGCGGTCCATCGCCGAGCCCTCGCCCTTGGCGTCGGGGAAGTCGATCATGAGGTTCAGGGCCCGGACCTCGCCGGTCGACCGAGAGTATCCGGGGGGCGTCGGAATCCCCTCGGACATCTGGACGCCCATCGTGCTCGCGATCCGGCAGGGCGCGAGCGCGGAATCGACGCTCGTGGCCACGGGACCGGCGGTCGAGTGGGTGGGGCTGGATATCCCGGTACTGGCGGTCGCCGTGACACCGATGGCCAGCACGGCGATGCCGACGTACGCACAGGTGCGGCGTGGACTGCGTATCCGGTGGCGGGTCTGCGTCATGGAGATCGCCTTCGGGCCGCGGCAGCCGGCCGGGCCCGGTCTGCTCTGTGCGCTCACCCTCCGACGGTTGCGGTGCGCCCGCGCGTCGAGATCGGCCGAATGGGAGCACGATGCCATGACGGGTGTGGGCCAGGTCACACGGGCGGGTGAAATAACCGGGGAGTCGATCCCCGTTTGCACAGAGGCCCCGCCAAACGGGGATCACGTCCCCGTTTCGATCCCCGTTTCTACGAGTCCCGCGCCGAGGAGGCACCGGAATGAAGCGCTCCACCACCGCCGCGGCGGCCCCGACCGCCCTCCGGGCGCCGGTGGACCTCACGGACCCGGCGGCGCCGAGCCCCACGCGGCCCGCCTGCGGCGCCACCGGCACCACCGGCACCACCGGCGGCTCCGGGCGGCTGCCGCGTCCGCGCGCCGACGCCGTCCGCAACCGGGAGCGCATCCTGGCCGCCGCCCGCGAGCTCTTCGTCGAGTTCGGCTCGGCCGCCCCCTTCGACGAGGTCGCCCGCCGGGCCGGCGTCGGCAACGCCACGCTCTACCGGCACTTCCCCGACCGGGCCGCACTGGTCCACCACGTCGTCCTGTACGTCATGGACCGGGTCGTCCTCCACGCCGAGGAGTCCCTCGCCCAGGAGCCCGACGCCTTCGCCGCACTGTGCCGGTTCACGCACGCGGCGGCGGACGAGCGGTTCGGCGCCCTGTGCCCCATGCTCTCCGCCGACTTCGACCACGACCACCCCGAACTCATCGCGGCCCGCGGCGCGTTGGCGGAAGCCATCGAGAACCTGCTGGCCGCCGGTCAGGACCGCGGGCTCGTCCGCACCGACATCGGCGCGGGCGATCTGATGGTGGCCCTCTCCCAACTCGGCCGCCCCCTGCCGGGCACCGGCTGCCCGGACGCGGACCGCTTCGTCCACCGTCATCTCCAGGTGTTCCTCGACGGGCTGCGGGCCCCGGCCCGATCCGAGCTGCCGGGCGCCGCGACCACCCTGGAGGACCTGAGGCGGGCCGCCATGTGACGCCCCGGCGACGACTCCCTCCCGACCTTCGGTAACCGTTCCGCCGTTCCGATCCTCCGCCATTCCGACATTCCGTCGTTCCGTACAGTGAAGTGGGTACCCCCATGTCGAAAACAGCCGCGACACCACCGTCGGCTGCGGATCCCAGCCGCTGGAAGGCCCTCGTCTTCATAGCCCTGGCGCAGCTCATGGTCGTCCTCGACGCGACCATCGTGAACATCGCCCTCCCGTCCGCGCAGACAGACCTCGGCATCTCGGACGGCAACCGCCAATGGGTCATCACCGCCTACGCGCTGGCCTTCGGCGGGCTCCTCCTCTTCGGTGGTCGCATCGCCGACAAGTGGGGCCGCAAGAAGACCTTCATCACCGGCCTCACCGGCTTCGCCCTGGCCTCCGCGCTCGGCGGCGCCGCCGGCGGCGAGGCCATGATGCTCGGCGCCCGCGCCCTCCAGGGCGCCTTCGGCGCGCTGCTGGCGCCCGCCGCCCTGTCCCTGCTGGCCGTCATGTTCACCGACGCCAAGGAGCGGGCGAAGGCGTTCGGCATCTACGGCGCGATCGCGGGCGGCGGCGGCGCCGTCGGCCTGATCCTCGGCGGCTTCCTCACCGAGTACCTCAACTGGCGTTGGACGTTCTTCGTCAACATCCCGTTCGCGATCATCGCGGCCGCGGGTGCCTGGCTCGTCATCCGCGAACCCGCCGGCGGCCGCAACCGCGCCCGGCTGGACGTCCCCGGCGTGATCCTGTCGACCCTCGGCCTGGTCGCCCTGGTCTACGGATTCACCCGCGCCGAGTCCGCCGGCTGGTCGGACGCGCTCACCGTGACCATGTTCGTCTCCTCCGCGGTGCTGCTCGGCGCCTTCGTCCGCACCGAGCGCGTGGTGAAGTCCCCGCTGCTGCCGATGCGCGTCGTACTGGACCGCAACCGCGGCGGTGTCTACCTCTCCCTCGGTCTGGCCGTCATCGCGATGTTCGGCCTGTTCCTCTTCCTCACCTACTACCTCCAGGTGGTCAAGGGCTTCTCGCCCGTCAAGACCGGTTTCGCCTTCCTGCCGATGATCGCGGGCATGATCACGGGCTCCACCCAGATCGGCGCCCGCCTGATGACCCGCGTCCCGCCGCGGTTCCTGATGGGCCCCGGCTTCCTGCTCGCGGCCACCGGCATGCTGCTGCTGACCCAGCTGGAGGTCGGCTCCTCCTACCCGGCGCTGATCCTCCCGGCGCAGGTGCTGCTCGGCCTCGGCATGGGCTCGGCGTTCATGCCGGCGATGTCCCTGGCCACGCACGGGGTGAACCCCGCCGACGCCGGTGTCGCCTCCGCCATGGTGAACACCTCGCAGCAGGTGGGCGGCGCCATCGGTACGGCGCTGCTGAACACCATCGCCGCCTCGGCGACGACCGCGTACCTGACGGACCACGCCGCGCAGGTCGCCGCGGGCGGTGCGGCGGCGAAGCTGGTCCAGGCGCAGGCCATGGTCGAGGGCTACTCCTCCGCCATCTGGTGGGCCGTCGGCATCCTGGTGACCAGCTCCTTCCTCGCGTTCACCCTGATCAACACGGGCCGGCCCGGTTCCGGTGGCCCGGTGGCCTCGGGCGACGGCGTGGCGGACGAGGTGAAGATCCCGGTGCTCGCCCACTGACGGGCCCGCGCGCCGTACGGGAATGACGGATGACCCCGCTTCGTTCAAATTTGAACGAGGCGGGGTTAGTCTTTTCAGGGGACGCCGTAAGAGGACCTACGGCGATCCGCCTGCGAGGACCTACGGGAGCCCCGCGACCGTTCACGAGGAGCGCGCTGTGTCGACGAACACCACCCCCACGACGGGCCGCATGCCCGCGCTGTACCTCAGCCACGGCGCCCCGCCGCTGGCCGACGACCCGATCTGGCCGGGCGAACTGGCCGCCTGGTCGGCCGGCCTGCCCCGCCCGCGCGCGATCCTCATGGTCTCCGCGCACTGGGAGGAGGCCCCGCTGGCCCTCGGGACCACCGAGCGGGCCCCGCTCGTGTACGACTTCTGGGGCTTCCCCGAGCACTACTACCGGGTGCGCTACGACGCCCCGGGCGCCCCCGGGCTGGCCGCCTCCGTACGATCACTGCTCCGGGCGCCCGGCACCCCCGTCCAGGACATCCCGGACCGGGGACTGGACCACGGCGCGTACGTCCCCCTCGTGGAGATGTTCCCCGAGGCCGATGTCCCGGTGCTCCAGATATCCATGCCCACGCTCGACCCGGTCCGGCTCATGGAGATCGGCCGCACCCTCGCCCCCTTGCGCGACGAGGGCGTGCTGATCGTGGGCAGCGGCTTCTTCACGCACAACCTCGCCGCGCTGCGGCACGGGGGCGTACCCGGCTGGTCGACGGAGTTCGATGCCTGGGGCCGCGAGGCGCTGGCCGCCGCCGATGTGGACGCCCTGCTGGACTTCGAGGCCAAGTCGCCGGCGGGCCGCCTGGCCCACCCCCGTACCGAGCACTTCGCGCCGCTCTTCGTCACCCTGGGCGCGGCCGAGGCGTCCGGCGACCTCACCGCCCCCACCACGCCCGTGGACGGCTTCTGGATGGGCCTGTCCAAGCGCTCCCTCCAGTTCGGCTAGGCGCCGCCCGCCCCACCGCCGCCCGCCCCACCGCCCCCCGCCCCGCTGCCGACCAGCGCCTTCTCGTACCAGCCGACGTCCCAGAAGCGGCCGAACTTGTGGCCGGCCTCCGTGAAGTCGCCGATGTGTCGGAAGCCGAAGCGCTCGTGGAGGCGGACCGAGGCGTCGTTCGGCAGCGCTATGCCCGCGAAGGCCCGGTGGACGGGCTCGTCGGCGAGCGCCGCGAAGAGCGCGTCGTACAGCCGTGTGCCGATGCCGCGGCCGACCGCGTGCGGGGCGAGGTAGACGCTGACCTCCACCGAACCGGCATACGCCGGTTTCGGGCGGAACACGCTGCTTGTCGCGTATCCCGCCATTCACTCACCGGTCCAGGCAACCAGGAGCCGGTGGGGGCCGTCTTCAGGGTGGGAGTGCAGCCACGGGCGGCGCTGCTCCGGGGTGAAGGCGACCGTGTCGAAGGTGACGGGCGTCTCACGGACGTAGTGGTTGTAGATCTCCGTCAGGGCCGCCAAGTCGGCCTCGACCCCGGGCCTGACCTGCACCTCTTCGGGCTCTCGCGGCATCGCGTCTCCTCGATCGCCAAGGGGATGGCGGCGCAGGATACTGCAAGATCTGGAAAAAGAGGGGACCGCGTGGGAATTCTGTCCCGATTCCAGTCGTTGTTTCCTTCGGAAGCGGGCACTCGGGAGAGTGTCCGAAGGACGCGTCGACCGTGCCGCACCTCTCGCAGCCGAGGCGTCCGGCAGCCGCACCGCGACCGAAATCCATCGCATCGCAAGGGAGCACGCATGGCAACCCGCGCCGTCGCCCGCAGTCAGTCCACGGGCAGTGCCCGCGCCGCGGGCGGCGAGATCGCCGACCGCGACCTGGTCGGCATGTACCTGGACGAGATCGCGCGCACCCCCCTGCTCGACGCGGCCAAGGAAGTGGAGCTGTCGCAGATCATCGAGGCGGGCGTCTACGCCCGGCAGATCCTCGACGGCGCGATAGAGCCCGCCGGGGAGACCCCCGCGCGTGAGGAGCTGGAAGCCCTGGCGGCCGAGGGAGAGCGCGCCAAGGAAGTCTTCATCCGCTCCAACCTCCGCCTGGTCGTCGCCGTCGCCCGCCGCTACCCGCGCAGCGGCCTCCCGCTGCTCGACCTGATCCAGGAGGGCAACGCCGGCCTGGTCCGTGCGGTCGAGAAGTTCGACTACACCAAGGGCTTCAAGTTCTCCACGTACGCCACGTGGTGGATCCGCCAAGCCATCACCCGCTCCATCGCCGACCAGTCCCGCACCATCCGCCTCCCCGTCCACCTGGTCGAGGAACTCGGCCGGATCCGCCGGATCCAGCGCGAGTTCAACCGTGAGAACGGGCGCGATCCGGAGCACGCCGAGATCGCCGCCGAGCTGGACTCGACGGAGAAGCGCGTCGGGGACGTACTGGACTGGGCGCGTGACCCGGTCAGCCTCAACATGTCCGTGGACGACGAGGGCGACACCCAGTTCGGCGACCTGCTGGAGGACACCTCCGCGATCTCCCCCGAGCAGTCCGTGCTCTCCCTGCTGCGCAGCGAGGAGCTGGAGGACCTGCTCGGCAAGCTCGACCAGCGCACCGCGTCGATCATCAAGATGCGGTACGGGATCGAGGACGGGCGCGAGCGCACGCTGACCGAGGTCGGCAAGCAGCACGGCCTGACCCGCGAGCGGATCCGGCAGATCGAGAAGCACGCGCTGCTGGAACTGAAGCGGATGGCGCGCGACACCGGCTTCGACGCCGTGGCCTGATCGGCCACGGCGGGGCGAAGCCCCCCGAACGAGCCCCCGGTGCCTATCCCCCCAGGCGCCGGGGGCTCCCCGCTGCCCGGGGCCGCCGCCTCCCGGTTGCCGGGCCCGCCTCCGCGGCTCGGCCCCCCGGCCCGGCCCCCGCCCCCGGTCGCGGTCCGCGCGCCTCACGCGCCGACGGGACTCGACCTCGTGAGCCGCGCACCCAGGACCCGGGCGGCCTCCGCGAGGGCCGGCGGGGCGTGGACCGTGAACTCCGCTCCCGTCAGGGCGAGCCGGGTCGCCAGCCACTCAGGCGCGTCCCCGCTCTCGAACCGCACCCGGCAACCCCCCGCCACCGGCACCTCGTTCCCAAGCAGCCAGTCCGGCAGCGCCTCCGCCGGTGCCGCGAAGGTCACCTCCACCACGTACGTCTGGGCCCCCCGCAGCCCCCGCCGCACGAACTCCGCCGCGTCCACGGGCAGCTCCCGCGGCGCGAAGCGCGCTCCCGTCGCGAACGGATCGCCGACCCGGTCCACCCGGAAGGTGCGCCAGTCGTCCCGCTCCAGGTCGTACGCGACGAGGTACCACCGGCTGCCCGCGCTCACCAGCCGGTACGGCTCCACCAGTCGCCGGGACTCCGCCCCGTCCCGCGCCCGGTAGGCGAACCGCAGCCGCTCCGGGCCCGCCACCGCCGCCGCCATCGTCGTCAGGGTCCGCGGGTCGACGCTCGCCCCGTCGCCGCGGGTCACCGCCACCGTGGCCGACTGCAACGCGCCCACCCGCCGCCGCAGCCGCGCCGGCAGCACCTGCTCCAGCTTCGCGAGGGCCCGTACGGACGCCTCGTCCACCCCCTCGATGGCGTGGCCGGCCCCCGCCCGCAGGCCCACCGCGATCGCCACCGCCTCCTCGTCGTCCAGCAGCAGCGGCGGCATCGCCGCGCCCGCCACCAGCCGGTACCCGCCCTCGGCCCCCAGCGTGGCCTCCACCGGGTACCCCAGCTCGCGCAACCGCTCGATGTCCCGCCGAATGGTCCGGGCGCTCACCCGAAGCCGCTCGGCCAGCTCGCTGCCCGGCCACTCGCGCGGAGTCTGGAGCAGGGAGAGCAGAGTCAGCAGCCGCGCGGGAGTGTCGTTCATGACAACAGGCTGCCAGGGAAATAGGACACCATCTGACCTACATGGGGTCTAGGTTCATCCCATGAGCACCGAGACAGCCCAGACATCGCCCGAAAGAGAGAACGGGCCCGTACAAGAAGAGCGGAACGACACCCTCAACGACGACACGAGCAGCAGCTCACCCGCCGACCGCCGCCGCTGGCTGGCGCTCGCCATCGTGATGACCGCGGCCTTCATGGACCTGGTGGACGTCACGATCGTCAACATCGCGATACCCAGCATGCGCGCGGACTTCGGCGCCTCCACCAGCGCCATCCAGTGGATCACCGCCGGGTACGCCCTCGCCTTCGCCGCCGGTCTGATCACGGGCGGTCGTCTCGGTGACATCTACGGGCGCAAGCGCCTCTTCCTGATCGGTATAGCCGGGTTCACCGCCGCCTCGGCGCTCTGCGGCATCGCCGCCAACCCCTCCGTGCTCGTCGCCTCCCGCATCCTCCAGGGCGGTATGGCGGCCATGATGGTGCCCCAGGTACTGGCGATCATCCACGTCACCTTCCCGCCCCAGGAGCGGGGCAAGGTCTTCGGCATGTTCGGCGCGATCGTCGGCCTCGGTGCCGTCTCGGGCCCGATGCTCGGCGCCCTGCTCACCGAGTGGAACCTCCTCGGCCTCGAATGGCGCCCGATCTTCCTGATCAACCTGCCCGTCGGCATCGCGGGCGTGATCCTGGGCGCCAAGTTCATCACCGAGTCCAAGGCCCCCAAGGCCCTGCGGCTCGACCTGATCGGCGTCGTGCTCGCCACCGTCGCCCTCGTCATGCTGATCTTCCCGCTGACCCACGGCCGGGAGAACGACTGGCCGCTGTGGGGCTTCGTCTGCATGGCCGCCGCGCCGCTGCTGTTCGCCGGCTTCATCGCGTACGAGAAGTACAAGATCCGCAAGGACGGATCGCCGCTGGTGGAGCTCTCCCTCTTCTCCATCAAGAGCTTCGCGGGCGGCATCGCCGTCCAGCTGACCTTCGGGATCGCGACCGGCATCTTCTTCCTGGTCTGGACGCTCTACATGCAGATGGGCCTCGGCTGGACCCCGCTCCGCGCCGGCACCACCGGCATCCCCTTCTCGATCGCCGTCTCGGCGGCCGCGGGCATGTCCGTCCAGAAGCTCGTACCGCGCTTCGGCCGCAAGGTCCTCCAGGCGGGCGCGCTGACCATGGCCGCGGGTCTCCTCCTCTACATCTGGGAGTCCGCCCACTACGGCATGGGGATCGCCTCCTGGCAGATGGCCGCCCCCCTCGTGGTGATGGGCATCGGCATGGGCCTGATCGTGGCCCCGCTCACGGACACCGTGCTCTCCCAGGTCCCGCGCGAGCACGCCGGCTCGGCCTCCGGCCTGATCAACACCACCGGCCAGATGGGCAACGCCTTGGGTCTGGGTCTGACGTCCGTCGTCTTCTTCGGGGTGATCGACGACGACATGGTCTACGGGGCCCCGTACGTCGAGGCGTTCCGCAGCGCCCTGTGGTGGGTGGTGGCGGTGCTGGTCGTGATCTTCGCGGTGATGTTCATGCTGCCGCGCAAGCAGGTCCCGATGGCCGAGCGCGAAGGCGCCGAGGCCACCGAGGTCGCCGAGGCGGCGAAGGCCGCCTGAGCCACGGGTGCGACGGGCGCGTCCGCCTCCGGGCGGGCGCGCCCGTTCGCGCGCCCGCGCCGGTACGTCAGCGGACCCGGGCGCGCAGCTCCATCGCCTCGCGCGCCGCGGCCTCGCTCTCGTACACCTCGCACATGTGGCGGCCGTCCGGCGTGGCCGTGTGCTCGACCTCCCACAGGCTCACCTCGCCGCCGTCCACCAGCACGAACGCGTGCTCGTACAGGGTGAATCCGGCACCCCGCCCGTCCCCCGGCCACTGCCGACCGCCGAACGCCTGCGTGATCTGGTGCGCGTACGCCGAGCGCAGGCGCAGCGCCACGCCCTCGCCGGGCCGGTCCGCGTTCTCCGCGCGCCGCAGCACCCGACGGGCGTGGTCGGCGGACTGCTCCACCGCGTACTCCCGGTGCGGGGCCGGGGCCGGGTCCGTGAACAGGGCGCTCAACGCGGCGGCCCCGTCCTGCGGCTCCGCCCCCGCCGGTTCCAGTTCCCGCGCCACTTGGGAGGGGACCTCACCGAACAGGCGCGCCACCGCCAGGCAGAGCTCGGACCGGCCGGCGAACAGCTCGTGGCGCACGACCGTGTCGTCCTTGCGCCGGTAGACCAGTTCCCAGAGCGATCGCGCCCGGCCGTCGGCCAGTAGGTAGGTGTGTCGGTGGGTCTCCCGCCACAGCCCCGCGGACGGGCTGTGGTGGGTGGTGTGCAGCGAAGAGCTGTGGGCGAGCGCCGTGCGCAGGCGCCCGACCAGCCCGTCCGGCAGGTCGAAGGAGTTCAGGGCGCGGCCCAGGAGTCGATCGAGGTGGGCCTCGGTTGTCTCGTACGGATCGCTCAAGGTGGGTCTCCAGGCCGTCGCAGCTTGTCACTTCGCGGAAGCACAACGTAGCCCCTGGCACTGACATCACGTCCGGGATTCGTTAAAACGTCCGGGAAGTATCAGGGGTTCCCGCCACCCCTTCAGGTCAACTTGCGTACGGATACGTACGGTTGGCCCCGGTCTGCGACGGAGCGCGGGACTATGGGCCGCATGGCAACGAACGGCACGGCACCCGACAGCACCACCACCGCCCCGGCGGCCCTCCCGCGCCAACAGGAGCGCTCCGGACGCACCGGGGACGAACCGGCGCGCACCCCCCTGGCGTTGGCCTGGTTGCTGATCCTCACCGGGGCCGCCGGCGTGCTGGCCTCCTGGGTGATCACCCTCGACAAGTTCCTCCTGCTGGAAGACCCGTCCTTCAAGCCCGCGTGCAGCCTCAACCCCGTGGTCTCCTGCGGCAGCGTGATGAAGAGCGAGCAGGCGCACGCCTTCGGCTTCCCCAATCCGATGCTGGGGCTGGTGGCCTACGGTGTCGTCGTCTGCGTCGGCGTCGGCCTGCTCGCCGGGGCCCGCTACCGGGGTTGGTTCTGGCTCGGACTGAACGCCGGAACGCTCTTCGGCACCGGCTTCTGCACCTGGTTGATGGTCCAGTCCCTCTACGAGATCAACGCGCTCTGCCTGTGGTGCTGTCTGACCTGGACGGCGACGCTGCTGATGTTCTGGGCGGTCACCGCGCACAATCTCCGTACGAGCGCGGCCCCGGGCCCGTTGCGGCAGTTCTTCGCCGAGTTCGGTTGGGCTCCGCCCGCCCTGCACCTGGGGATCATCGGGATGCTCATCCTCACCCGGTGGTGGGAGTTCTGGACGAGTTGAGGGCCGCCCGGCCACGCGCGAGGGCCCCGGCAGCTGGAGGCTGCCGGGGCCCTCGTCACATCACACACCGCATCGCTTCGACCGCGTCACCGCGTCGCTCCACAGGCGCCGGGGCCCGACCGTACGGCCGGTCAGGCCGCCGGGGGAACGACGATCAGCTGCCGTTGGACAGGTTGCCGGACAGGACCGGGATGTTGTCCAGGATGTGCGAGAGCGGCTCGTCACCCTTGGCCTGGGTGGAGTTCTCGGTGCACTGCTGGTTCTGCGGGTTGGACAGGACGTTGATGTCCTGGACACCGACGTTGATCAGGGCCAGGATCGACTGGGCGTTGACCTTGACCGGCAGGCCGATGCAGGGCTTGTTCAGCGTGCCCTGGACCAGGCCGAGCTGCGGGCTCATGGGGCCCTCGGTCTTCTGGTTGCCGTAGATCTGGGTGGCCCCGTTGCCGTTGACGGTGTTGATCCCGTTGTCGTTGCCGATGGCCATGGCCGGGGCCGCGACAGCAGCGCCCGCGCCGACGGCGGCGGCGGTGACCGCGGCAGCAGTCATGATCTTCTTGAGCATCATTGGTCCTTTTGTCGCACGAGTGCCCGCTAGTGGAGCGCCCTGATCAACTGCCTGCCGGAGTGGTTGGTTCCGCTGCTTCACTCAAACGGCCCGTTCGGGCGAGCGTGTTTACCCGGCCCGGGTGAGGGCGCTCCGGACGTGTGCGCGAAGTCCGTACGCGACGTGGACGGACGGGGCCGTCCGTGGTCCTCCGGTTGCGCTCCGTGCAAGGCGTTCGCACGGTGGGTAAGGAAGTGGATCGTTGGGGTCCACGTCTGTGCGACCACTGTGAGGAAGACCCATGCGCACGAAGCCGTTCCGCACCCGCGTCCTTGTCCCGTCGGTCCTCGCCGCCGTCATACTCGCCGGCGCGGCAGCCCCTGCGGGCGCCGCGGGCGGTGACAGTTCCGCCGCGCTGACGCGTCGAGTGGCGGCCGTACAGCAGCAGATCCAGGGAGTCGAGGCCCGGGCCGCGGCGGCCGGTCCGGTCGACGACCTCCTCGCGGGTCTCCTGAAGACGCTGCAGGACCTGCTCAAGTCGTTGACGGGGCTGCTGCCGGCCGGGGTGACACTGCCGCCGATCGAGCTGCCGAAGCTCCCGACGCTGCCGGAGATCCCCGGGCTGCCGACGCTGCCCGTCATGACGCCCAAGAAGACCCCGTCCGTTTCGATCCCCGCCGACCCGGCGGCACCGCCGGCGGCGACTCCGCTCAAGCCGCCGACCGACCTGGTCCCCGAGATCCCCGACGTGCCCGACCTTCCCTGAGGACACGAAGGGCCGTAGGCCGGGCGGCGGAGCGCTGCGGGGACGGGCCGCGAGGTTACGACTATTGGGCTGAACAGGTCTGATCTCGTCCGTACCCGTGTCGTCGGGGAACCAGAACCGTTTCGCTCGATGTGAGCCCCGGGATCGGGGCAGGACGTCGAAGAGAAGGTGCACTCCCCATGAACTCTGCTGCCAAGAAGGCCGCCGTGGCCCTGGCCTCCGCTGGTCTCGCTGTGGCCGGTGCCGCGGGCGCCGCCTCCGCCGACGCCTCGGCCGAGGGCGCGGCCGTGGGATCCCCCGGTGTCCTCTCGGGCAACCTGGTCCAGGTCCCGGTCCACATTCCGATCAACGTGTGCGGTAACTCCGTCAACGTCATCGGCGCGCTGAACCCGGCGTTCGGCAACGTCTGCGTCAACGACTGACGTCGGCACATCCGACTGTGGGCGCCCCGGCCTCGCCGGTGGCGCCCACAGTCATGTCGGGACCGGATCGGTCCCGTCTGCTCAGTTGGCCCCGCCGTTCAGGTGGACGCCGCCGAGCATCGGGGTCGCCTGGGTGGCGCCGTCCGCGAGCTTCATCACCTCGCCGGGCACGTCGTTGCGGACCTTGTTGACGCTCTGCACGGTGCCGACCACCTTGCCCACGGAGTCGCCCTGCTCGGCGAGGGCGTTGCCCGCCGTCTGGGGGAGCGCCTCGGAGACGGGGTTGACCGCGTTCAAGGTCTCGGTCACCCCGCCCGTCAGGCTCATGGGGGGCAGCGCGGCAGGCGTCTCGGCCGCGAACGCGGGGGCGGTGGCGGCGAGTGCGGCGACGGAGCCGGCGACGACAGCGGCGACCTTCGTGAACTTCATTTTTTCGAAATCCTTTTCCAGCGGCGACCGTCGCGCCGCTTTCGGCCTGGTTAACGATTCCCGGTGGATACGGAAACGCGCGAGCGAACAAGGCGACGGCCGGAGAATCCGAACAAGGGATTCTCCGGCCGATATTTCTTCCGATTACCGGTATTGCCGGTCAGGCGGCGCGGGATCGCCGGTAGAGAATGGCGCCGCCCAGGACCAACGCCGCGGCGAGCGCCGCCGCGACCCCGGGCTGCCCGGCTCCGGTGGCCGCCAGCTCCGGGGCGTGGAGCTGGGGGTGGGCCACGACGGGAGCGGGGGCGGGAGCCGGAGCGGGGGCGGGGGCGGGTACCGGAGCCGGCGCGGGGAGCACGTGGACCGGGACGTCACCGGCGGGGGCGGCCGGCGGCTGGTCGGCGGGACGTGGCGCCTCCGGTACCGGCGCCGGGGCCGGTCGCTCCACGACCTGGCTGCCGTGCGGCGGCCCGGAACCCTCCTCCACCGGCGCGGGAAGGGTGTGCGGGGCCTCCTCCACCGGGGCCGGGAGGGTGTGCGGGGCTTCCTCGGCGGGGGCGGGCGCGGGCGGCGCGGGGTGGGCGGACCGGGGGTGCTCGTCGCACTCCTCCTGGTCGCCGCTCCGGCCGTACCCGTCCTGGTGCGAGACCTTGTGCGAGACCTTGTGCGAGACCTCGTGCCGGGGGCCGGCCTGCGGCGGAAGGTCGTGCCGGGGCGCCGCGTGCTCGGGGGCCGGTCGCTCGGGCACCGCGTGCCGAGGGGCTTCCTGCCGGGGTGCCGCGTGCTGCGGGGCTTCCTGCTGCGGGGCCGCGTGGCGGGGTGCCCGGCCACGGGGCGCGCCCTGCTCCCGCTCTTCCTCGTGCGTCGGGCGGGGCAGCGCGTGGCGCCCCTGCCGCTCGTCGAGGTAGTGCTCGAACGCCTGGGCGTGCTCGGGGCTCAGGTACCGCTCGTAGTCGAAGTCGGTGTCGGAACCGGTGGTCGTGGCGCAGGTGTTGCCGAACGCCGGGTTGAGAGCCGCGCCCCCGTCCACACTGTTGCCGCACACGTTGGGGCTGAAGGTGATCGGTACCGAGACGCTGTTGCCGGACGCCACACCCGGCGAGTGCGCGGCCTCGGCCATCGCCCCGGGGTACGCGTAGGCCGCGCCGGTAGCGATCGACAGCAGGCTGGAAGCGGCCGCCGCCGTGAGCACCCCCTTGCCCAGTACCTGTCGGCTCAGTACCTGTCGCATGGGTCCTTCCCTGTCTACCGGCGTTCGCGCCGGTGCTGTATCGAAGCGGCCTCGGAGTGCACCGCCGTGCACTCCGAGGCCACTGGCGAGGAGGTGTGCCCTTGCGGGCGCGCGCACTCCGTCAGTCGTTGACGCAGACGTTGCCGAACGTGGGGTTCAGCAGCGCGATCACGTTGACGGTGTTGCCGCAGACGTTGACCGGGACGTGCACGGGGACCTGGACCAGGTTGCCCGAGAGGACACCCGGGGAGCCCACGGCCGCGCCCTCGGCACCCGCGTCGGCCATGGCGGGAGCGGCGGCACCGGCGGCCATCAGAACGCCGGCGGCCAGCACCACTGCCTTCTTGTACGTCATTTGTTTTCGATCCTTCCTGCAGAGGCGTATCCACTGCGAAATCAATAACGAGTGGCTCCGGAAAAAGAAACCGGGGATTTTCGGGAGGGGGCGTTTATTTCACCCCGATGCGCCACCGCCGGGTGCCCGTCACCCGTTTTCCGAGTTATCGGTACGAATGGGGCGCGAGCCCCGGACCGGGCCCGTGCGATATCGGGCCGCATACGCGGCGGGGCCGCCGCGACCCGAAGGTGCGGCGGCCCCTTCCCCGGTGCGGGGCGCGATCAGCTGCCGGCGGAGACGTTGCCGGAGAGGATCGGGATGTTGTCCAGGATGTGCGAGAGGGCCTCGTCGCCCTTGGCCTGGGTCGAGTTCTCGGTGCACTGCTGGTTCTGCGGGTTGGACAGGACGTTGACGTCCTGGATGCCGATGTTGAGCAGGGCGAGGACCGACTGCACGTTGGCCTTGGCCGGCAGGGCGATGCAGGGCTTGTTGAAGGAGCCCTGGATCAGCGCCATCTGGGGGCTCATGTTGCCGTAGGTGGCCTGGTTGCCGTAGATCTGCGAGGCGCCGTTGCCGTTGACGGTGTTGATGCCGTTGTCGTTGCCGATGGCCATCGCCTGCGGCGCCATGGCGGCACCAAGGCCCACGACGGAGGCGGCAACCGCTGCGCCGGCCACAAACTTCTTGATCATTGTCGTCCCTTTTTTGCAGGATTGCCCGTTACTTGGAGCACTCGGATCAACGGCGTGGTCCCGGCTCGGGTTGCGTGTCTTCACCCGGATGCCGAAGTTTCGGACATCACGGTTGACGTCGGGCGTTGACGCGGGGGTGTCGAACCAGGGGTCGGGGGCGGCGACGCCGTGGGCGCCGGGGCGGTGCCTGTGCTCGCCCGCTTTTCCCCTTTGGGTTCGAACAATGGTGCACCCGCATAACGACCCGACCGCTCCGAGGGTGCGTGTTATCGCCCAAAAGGCCGTACGAGCGAGTCCCGCGTGATTTCAGCCCTGAGTTCTGACAAAGTTCACTCCTGTTTTGTTCCGTTGATCGAAAATAGGAGGCAGGGTCATGGGTTCCCCCCGAAGAATCCTCGGCGCGCTCGGTCTTCTGTCCTCCCTCGTCCTTTCGACGTACGTTCCCGCGGCCGGCGCCGTGGCCGCGTCCGCCCCGGCGACCACCGCGACGTTCAGGGAGCTGCCCCGCGTCCCGTTCACCCAGCGCTACCAGGCCGTGCGGCACGGCGGTCTCGTCCGGGCCTCCAACTCCTCGATCACCTGCCGCAAGGAGGAGGCTCCGCAGGCCGAGCCGTGCCCCGAGGTGAGGCGCGGCGCGAGCGGGGTCAACGGCGACTACGACATGTTCTACACGGAGGTCGACAAGGACCCCGACACCTACAACTCGACCCGCGCCGAGCTCAAGATCCCGCAGGGGGCGAAGGTCTCGTACGCCCGGCTGTACTGGGGCGGCAACCTGCGGGTGGGCGAGCAGAAGCCACCGGAGGACAGCGGCCGGGTGCTGGTCGCCGAACCGGGCGGCGCGTACAAGGAGGTGCTGGCCGACACCGTGGTCGGGCACCGCACCGACGCGGCGAGCGACGCCTACCAGGCGTCGGCCGACGTGACCCCGCTGGTGCGCAAGGGCGGTACCGGGATGTGGACGGTCGCCCAACTGAACATCGCGATGGGCCGCTCGGAGGCGGGTGCCTGGGGCGGTTGGACCCTCGTCGCCGCGTACGAGCAGCCGCAGGAGCCGCTGCGGCGGGTCTCGCTGTGGGACGGCTTCGAGGGGATCGCGGCGGGGGCGGGCCAGGCGGCCGCGCAGACGGTGGAGCTGGCCGGGCTGAACGCGCCGGCGGGGTCCTCGGGCCGGATCGGGGTGGTCGCGTACGACGGCGACCGGGGGAACCTCGGGGACTCGCTCACGGTGACCGCCGACAGTGGACGCCGGGTGAGCATCAGCGACGCGGAAAACCCTTTCAACGACATCATGAATTCCACGATCACGGAATTCGGGCAGTCGTTCGTACGACAGCCTGAATATATGAATAATCTCGGATACGACGCGGACGTGTTCGATCTGAGCCCCGCCCTGTCCGGTGGCGCCCGCAGTCTGAACTTCACGTTCACGGGCGAAAGCCAGGGTCAATTCCTCGGTGTGCTCTTCGTTCAGACAGACGCGCGCCGCTGAACGCAGGAGACCACTCCACGTGTCGACACATCGTCCGACAGCACAGTCCCCGCACCCACCCTCCGAGACGGTCACCGGGCCGTTCACCGTCCTCCACCTGGTCCAGCCCGTCGACGGCGGGGTCGCCCGGGTCGTCACCGACCTCGTCCGGGCCCAGTCCGCCGCCGGGCTGCGCGTCGTCGTCGGCTGTCCCGACGGCGGACGGCTCGGCGCGGCGGCCCGCGACGCGGGGGCCGAGGTCCACACCTGGCACGCGGGACGCTCCCCCGGACCGGCCCTGCCCGCCGAAGTCCTCGGCGCCCTACGCCTCGTCCGCCGCGTCCGCCCCGACCTGCTGCACGCCCACAGCGCCAAGGCCGGCCTCGCCGGTCGGCTCGCCGTACGCGGCTCCCTGCCCACCGTCTTCCAGCCCCACGCCTGGTCCTTCGACGCCGTCGGCGGCGCCACCGCCGCGCTCGCGCTGCGCTGGGAGCGGTTCGGGGCACGCTGGGCCGACCGGGTGCTCTGCGTCAGCGAATCGGAACGCCGGACCGGGGAGTCGGAGGGCGTCACCGCCCACTGGTCGGTGATCCGCAACGGCGTGGACCTGTCCCACTTCCGCCCCGGCCGCGCCGTCCGCGCCGAGGACCGGGCCGACGCGCGCGCCGAACTGCCGCTGCCCGCCGCCTTCCGGGGCGACGGGCCGCTGGCCGTCTGCGTCGGACGGCTCTGCCCGCAGAAGGGACAGGACATCCTGCTCCGCGCCTGGCCGGAGGTGCTGGGAACGGTCCCGGACGCCCGGCTGGTGCTGGTCGGCGACGGCCCCGACGGCGAGGCACTGCGCCGCGCCGCGCCGTCCGGCGTGCACCTCGCGGGAGCCGCCGCCGACATCCGACCGTGGCTTCGGGCCGCCGACATCGTTGTACTGCCGTCGCGGTGGGAAGGAATGGCGCTCGCCCCGCTCGAAGCCATGGCCTGTGGCCGCCCGGTCCTGGTCTCCGACGTCAGCGGTGCCCGGGAAAGCCTGCCGCCCGGCCAGGGACGGCTGTGCCTGGTGCCTCCGGAGGACCCGACGGCGCTGGCCAAGGCCCTGGGACGGCTGCTCGCCGAACCGAGGCTGCTCACCGAACTGGGGGAGCAGGCCGGGCAACACGCCCGGACCGAGTTCGACGTGCGGCGGACCACGGACGCGGTCACCGGTCTCTACCACGAACTGCTGGGCAGGCCCGCCCCCTCGCCCCACCGGGGGGACTCGCCCCCCGGCTCGGCCGGGGGGACCCCCAAGCCCTCGAACATGGAGCGCATCAGCCGATGACGATGGACAGCGCACCCGCCCGGCACACCGGGCAGAGCGGCACGGGGCCCGCCGGCGGCACCACCGCCGTCCGCCGTGCCGTGACCGCCATCCACCCCCCGCGCCGACCCAAGGCCGAGCAGGCCCGGCCCGCCGTCCGGCCGCAGCGGGCCCGGCGTGGCGACGGCAACCTCCCGCTGCTGACCGCCGACGCGCTGGCCGCCGCACTCACCGCGACGTCCGTACCCGGTCCGGGAACCACCGGTGGACTCGCGGTGCCCCTCGCCGTACTGGTGACCGCGCTGCACGCGCAGGCCGGGCTCTACCGGCCCCGGCTCGCGCCGTCCGCGCTGCGCGAACTGCCCGTACTGGCCGGGCGGGCCGCTGTGCTGTGGTGCGGCGCCGCCGCTGTGCTGGCCGCCGTCCGGCCGGGGCAGGCGCTCGGCTGGGAGGCGCTGCTGAGCGCCCTGTGCGTGCAGACCGTACTGGCCTGCGCCGGCCGGGGGCTGGTCAACCAGCTCCGCCGCCGGGCGGCCGTCCGCAGACCCTGCTCCGCGCTGGTCGTCGGGCGCGGCGAGGGCGCGAGCGCCGTCGCCGCCGCCCTGCACGGGCGGCGCGAATACGGGCTGCGGCCGGTCGGGATCGCCGACACCGGTTCCGCGCCCGACGCCGAGAGCGGCCCGCTGCCGCTCCTGTCCACGCACGAGGACGTCCGGCGCGCCGTCATCCAGAACTCCGTCCGACACGCGGTGTTCACCCGGCCGCCCGAGGCCGACGAGCGCACCGCCTCGCTGGTCCGGCTCTTCCACGACCACGGCTGCCGGCTCTGGCTCGCCGATCCCGCCGGGACCGCGAAGGTCACCGGCATGCGGGTGCCGGAACCCGCCGACCAGCTCTGGGGATACGCCGTACAGCCGCTGCTCCCGCGCCCCGCCCGGCCGCTGGAGCGGTACGCGAAGCGCGTCATCGACTCCTCCCTCGCCGCGGTCGCGCTCCTGGCCGCCGCGCCCGTGATGGGCGCCTGCGCGCTGGCCGTACGGCTCTCCGACGGGCCCGGGGTGATCTTCCGGCAGGAACGCGTCGGCCTGTACGGGCGACCCTTCACCCTGCTGAAGTTCCGCACCCTGAGCGCCGACCCGCACGAGTCCGCCACCCGGTGGACCGTGGCCGGGGACCGCCGGATGAGCCCGATCGGCTCCTTCCTGCGCAAGTCCTCGCTGGACGAGCTGCCACAACTGTGGAACGTCGTCCGGGGCGACATGAGCCTGGTCGGGCCGCGTCCCGAGCGGCCCTTCTTCGTCGCGAAGTTCGCCACCTTGCACCCCGGCTACGAGGCCCGGCACCGGATGCCGGTCGGGATCACCGGGCTCGCACAGATCAACGGCCTGCGGGGGGACACCTCCATCGAGGACCGGGCCCGCTTCGACAACCACTACATCGACACCTGGTCGCTGTGGCAGGACCTGTGGATCCTGGCCCGGACCGCGGCCTCCTTCTTCCGTTTCCGGCTGGGAGGCAGCTGAGCATGACCCTCGCCGTATCGAACTCCCGCCCCCGGGGCCGCCCGTCCACCGGCCGCCCGTACGCCCGCCGGCTGCTGCGCCGGCACTGGCCGCTGCTGCCGCTCGCCGCGACCGTCCTGCTGCTGCTCGCCCCGCTGCCCGCGGGCGACGCGAGCACCTCCGGCAAGGTCGGGCCCGCCGACGCCGCCTCGCTGCTGCTGGTGGCCGTCTGCGCGCTGCGGGCCCTTCAGAGCCGGGTGCGGCCGTTGAGCCCGTTGGGCGCCTTCGTCCTCGGGGTGCCCGCGGTGGGACTCGCGGTGGCGACGGTGACGGCGGGGGACCCGTACGCGGCCCTGCCCGGGTTCGTGCGCTACCTCCAGGTCTTCGTGCTGGTACCGGCGGCGATCGTGCTGCTGGTGCGGGACGCGGGGGAGTTCCGGCTGGCCGCGGGGTGCTTCGTGGTCCTGGCGGTGGTCCAAGGGGCCTTGGGCGTCGTCCAGTTCGTCACCCACACCGGCGCCTCCTACCAGGGCGCCGACATCCGGGCGGTGGGCACCTTCGGACCGGGCGACGTCATGGGCATGGCCACGGTCGTCGCGTACGGGCTGGTCGTGGCGACAGCCGCCGCCCTCGCGCCGAGGCTGCCGGGCCGGGTCCGGCGGATCGCGGCCGGCTGCGCGGCGGCCCTGACGCTGCCACTGGTGCTGTCGTTCAGCCGGGGCGCCTGGATCGCGACGGTCGGCGCGGCGGTCCTGGTGATGGTGCTGGCCGGAATCCGGCGGGCGCTCAAGGTCGTCGTGGCGCTCGCGGCGGTCGGCGTGGTGCTGGTGGGCGGGTTCGGGGTCGGCTCCCAGATGGTCACCGAGCGGCTGACCTCGATCACCCAGGTCTCCGACGCCCCCGACCAGTCGGTCACCGACCGCTACACGATGTGGGCCGCCGCCGAGTCGATGTGGCGCGAACGACCGGCCGCCGGGGTGGGCCTGAAGGGCTTCCCCGCCAACCGGGACGGCCACTCCTCGCTGGCGCTGTCCTCGGGCAGTGACACCGCGGGCGCCGGCCAGGCGTTCGTCAAGCAGCCGCTGCTCTCCCCGCACAACATGTACCTGCTGGTGTTGAGCGAGCAGGGACTGATCGGGCTGACCGCGCTGGCGGGTGGCTGGGCCGTGCTGCTGGTCGCGGGCCTGCGCCGGTACGCGGCCGGCGGCGAACGCGACCTGCGCGACTGCGGGCTGATCGCGGTCGGGCTGCTGGTGTGGCAGCTGACCGACTTCCTCTACGCCGACATCGGGGGGCCGTCGACCGTGCTGACCGGAGTGATCATCGGGCTCGCCGCGTGGTGGGCCCTGCCGCCCGCGACCGGAGGTGTCGCCGCCGTGCTCCCGGCCCGGCCCGGCCCCGAGGGGCC
>NZ_JBHVYA010000021.1:0-100352 GCF_042881255.1 Streptomyces sp. NPDC058279
GCCGACCTCCTCGTACGAGGAGGTCGGCCGGGGCTCCGGCCCGTTCCGGCACGCCGTCACCTCCACCGGATGACAACTGTCATGCGGCAGTCACGACGCGCGACACTGACGCGGACCCCCGCCGGCGGGCGAACCTTGGGCCATGAAGACGACGACCGCGACGCAAACAGCCGCCGCCACGGGCTCCGGAGCCGGCACCGGTTCCGTGGTGAGTTTCCAGAACGTGACCAAGAGCTACGGCGCCGTCCGTGCGGTCGACGGGCTCTCCCTCGACCTCCACCCGGGCGAGACCGTCGCACTCCTCGGCCCCAACGGCGCCGGGAAGTCCTCCACCCTCGACCTGCTGCTCGGACTGCGCCCCGCCGACTCCGGATCCGTCCGGCTCTTCGGGACCACGCCCCGCGAGGCGATAGCCGCCGGCCGGGTCGGGGCCATGCTCCAGACCGGTGGGCTGATGGAGGAGGTGACCGTACGCGAGATAGTCGCCCTCACCTGCGCCCTGCACCCCCGCCCGTACCCGGTGGACGAGGTGCTCAGCCGCGCCGGGATCTCCGACATCGCGGGCCGGCTCGTCAACAAGCTCTCCGGCGGCCAGGAACAGCGCGTCCGCTTCGCGCTCGCCACCGCCGGGGACAACGAGCTGATCGTGCTGGACGAACCCACCACCGGCATGGACGTCACCTCCCGCCAGGCGTTCTGGGCCACGATGCGCGAGCAGGCCGCCCGCGGCCGGACCGTCCTCTTCGCCACGCACTACCTGGAGGAGGCGGACGCGATAGCCGACCGGGTCCTGGTCCTGAGCAAGGGCCGGCTGCTCGCCGACGGCACCGCCGCCGAGATCAAGGCGAAGGCCGGGGCCCGCCGCATCGCCTTCGACCTCACGGACGAGGAGGTGGACGAGCAGGCACTGCGCGCCCTCCCGCACCTCACCGCATACGAGCGGCACGGGGACACCGTGAAGCTCCAGTCGCGCGACGCCGACGCGACCGTGCACGCCGTCTACGCCCTGGGGCTCTACCCCCGGAACCTGGAAGTCGCCGGGCTGGGCCTGGAACAGGCTTTCATCGCCCTCACCGAGGCCGAGGAGGCCAACGCATCATGAACACCGGAACGCTCAAGCTCGTCAAGCTCGAAGTCACCCGCGCCCTGCGCAACAAGAAGTACCTGTTCTTCACCGTCCTCTATCCGGCCGCGCTCTTCCTCATGCTCGGCGGCACCCTGAACGGCACGACCAAGGTCATGGGCACCGAACTGACCATGCCGGCCTTCTACATGGTCGCCATGGCCTCCTTCGGCGCCCTGACCGCCGTCCTCATGGGCAACAGCGAGCGAATAGCCAAGGAGCGGGAGTCGGGCTGGGTCCGTCAGCTGCGCCTGACCGCCCTGCCCGGCCGCGGCTACGTCCTGGCCAAGACCGCCAGCGCCGGTGTGCTGTCCCTGCCCGCGATCCTCGTCGTCTTCGCGGTGGCCGCCCTGGTCAAGGGCGTCCGGTTCGACGCCTGGCAGTGGCTCGCCCTGACGGGCTCCATCTGGGCCGGCAGCCTCGTCTTCGCCGCCCTCGGCGTCGCCCTCGGCTACCTGGCCAGTGGGGACACCGTCCGCCCCATCACCATGCTGTTCTACTTCGGCCTCTCCATCCTCGGCGGCCTGTGGATGCCCACCGCCGCCTTCCCGCAGTGGCTGCGCGACATCTGCGAGTGGCTGCCGACCCACGCCTACGCGGGCCTCGGCCAGGCGATAGAACTGGGTGGCGCGCCCCACCTGAAGGACGTGGCGATCCTCGCGGTCTACTTCGTACTGTTCACTGGTGCCGCCGCCTGGCTGTACCGCAAGGACTCTCTGAAGGCGTGACGACGCAAGTGACCAGCCCGACCAAGCCCCTTGACGGCAGACTGATGGGGGTGCCCGGCGGCCCGAGGATCGGCGTGCGGCCGGACACCCGACGCCACAAGATCGTGAAGTCGATGTGGATCAGCCTGTGGCTGTTCTACCTCAGCGCCCCCGTGGTCGACCTGGTCAGCGGCGGACACGGTACGCAGGCCCGGGTGCTCGGCGGCCTCGGCCTCGCGGCCTTCGTCGTCTGGTACCTGGTCCTGGTGTTCCGCACCGCCCGGGACGACCAAGTGCGCTGGTTGCTGATCTCCATCGCGGCGCTCTCCATCCAGGCCACCGTCCTCTCCCTGAGCCTCGGCCGGGAATGGCTGGTCCTGTTCGTCTACGTCTCCATCTCCTCCGGAGCCTCGCTGCCGGGGGAGATCTCCCGTTGGACGGTACCGGCCGCCACCGCGCTGCTGACGGCGACCGCCATGGCGGTGCCCGGCGGCGACGGCTACCTGGCGGGCCTGCTGATCCCGGCCGTGATGGGCGGCTTCGCGATGGTCGCCATCCGCGCGATGATCCGCACGACGATCGAACTGCGCGAGGCCCGGGCGACGGTGGCGCAGCTCGCTGCCAACGAGGAACGCCTGCGGATGGCCCGCGACCTGCACGACCTGCTCGGGCACTCGCTGTCGCTGATCACGCTCAAGAGCGAACTGGCGGGCCGGATGCTGCCGGACCGCCCGGAGCTCGCCGCCCAGCAGGTGGCGGACATCGAACAGGTCAGCCGGCAGGCGCTGGTCGACGTACGGGAAGCGGTGAGCGGCTACCGGCGGCCGACGCTGCCCGGCGAACTGGCCGGCGCGCGCACCGCCCTGACCGCGGCGGGCGTGCTCGCCGACCTCCCCTCGGACGTCCCGGAGGACCTTCCGCAGGAGATCGAGTCGGCGCTGGCCTGGTCGCTGCGCGAGGCCGTGACGAACGCGGTGCGGCACAGCGGCGCCAAGCGCTGCACGGTCACCCTGACCACCCGCCAGACCCTGGCCGGGCACGTCGTCGAGCTGGTCGTCTTCGACGACGGCGCGGGTGGCGCGGCGCCCCACGGCAACGGACTCACCGGTCTGACGGAACGTCTTCACGCGGTGGGCGGCGCCCTGGAGGCGGGCCCGGTGGGCAGGACCGGCTTCCGGCTGCTGGCCCGGGTCCCCCTAGGATCGACCTCATGACGCCACGGCCCATCCGGATCCTCCTCGCCGAGGACCAGTCCATGGTCCGGGAAGCCCTCGCCGCGCTGCTCGGCCTCGAACCGGACATCGAGGTGCTGGCCCAGGTGGCGCGGGGCGACGAGGTACTGACGGCGGCCCGCGCCCACGACGTGAACGTGGCACTGCTCGACATCGAGATGCCGGGCATGACGGGCATCGAGGCGGCCGCGGCGCTGCGGGACGCCCTGCCGGACCTGCGGATCGTCATCCTGACCACCTTCGGCCGCCCCGGCTACCTCCGCGGGGCGATGGAGGCGGGAGCGTCGGCGTTCCTCGTGAAGGACGCCCCGGCCGCGCAGTTGGCGGACGCGGTGCGCAAGGTCCTCACGGGGGAGCGGGTCATCGACCCGACGCTGGCGGCGGCCGCCCTCGCCGAGGGGGCGAACCCGCTGACCGACCGGGAACGCGAGGTACTGCGCGCCGCGGAGTTCGGTGCGACCAACGCCGAACTCGCGGCCCGACTGCACTTGTCCCAGGGCACGGTCCGCAACTACCTCTCGACGGCCATCCAGAAACTGGCCGCCCGCAACCGCGCCGAAGCCGTCCGCGTGGCCCGCGAAAAGGGCTGGCTCTAGGCCCCGGGGCCCGGCGCAGCCGGGGGCGCTCGCGCGGCGGCGGCGCGGACGAATCTTCCCCTGGCCTCCGGCCCCGGGCCCCGCCCGGCGGGTGGGTCAGTTCAGCAGGGCTCGGGCCGAGTGGGCTTCCGCGCGGACGCGGGCCGCCGCCG
This sequence comes from Streptomyces sp. NPDC058279, assembly GCF_042881255.1. NCBI lineage: Bacteria > Bacillati > Actinomycetota > Actinomycetes > Kitasatosporales > Streptomycetaceae > Streptomyces > Streptomyces sp. NPDC058279. The sequence continues at coordinate 3,811 of NZ_JBHVYA010000021.1, forward strand.
CCGTGTCCACCGCGTCGACCACCTCCGCGTACGCCTCCAACTCCGCCGCGCCCGTCACGAACTCCCCCCGCTCCACCAGCACCCGCGCCCGCTCGTACCGCAGCGACGCCGGGTGCGAGGGCAGCAGCAGCGACAGGTCCAACGCCCACAGCGCCACCCCCGACTGCTCCGGCCGAGTGGCGGCCCACGCCCGGATGTTGTTCAGGATCCGCAGGACGATGTCCAGCGTGCGGGCCGGCGTGCGCGGCCCGGTCGCCTGTTCCGCCGGGCCCGCCCCGAGCGAGGCGCCCCCCGCGAAGGGGTCCACCACGATCCCCTCCTCCGGGTCCCCGAAGCCCACCACGAAGTGCCCCGGCAGCCCCAGCCCGTACACCGGCGCACCCGCGCGCCGGGCCACCTCCAGCCAGACCACGGACAGCAGGATCGGCAGCCCCCGGCGGCGCCGGAGCACCTCGTGCAGCAGCGAGGAGGAGAGCCGGTCGTAGTCGGCCGGAGTCCCGTGGAAGCCGAGCCGGCCGCCCAGCAGCTCCGTCACCGCCGACGCCCACGCCGCCCCGCCGCGCAGTCCGTACGGCAGCATCCCCGCCAGCCGGTCCAGCTCGATCTGCGCCCGGTCCATGGCGGGCTCGTCCAGCCCCGGATCCGCCTCCATCGCCAGCAGCAGGCACAACAGCGCCAGGTCCGGCCGCTCGGAGCGGGCCTCCGCCGCGAACCGCGCCCGCCGGTCGGGGCTCACACCGCCGCCCGGAAGTGGTGGTAGGCGTGGTGCGTCGCGAAGCCCATCCCGTCGTACAGGGCCCGGGCGCCCGGGTTGTCGGTCTCCACCTGGAGCCACGCCGCCGAGGCGCCCTCTTCCAGGGCCCGCCGGGCCAGGGCCGTCATCACCGCCGTCGCGTGGCCCCGGCGCCGCTCGCCGGGATCGACCTCGACCGCCGCGAACCCGGCCCACCGGCCGTCCACCACCATGCGTCCGATCGCCCGTCCGGGCAGCGTCGCGAACCACACCGAGCCCCCGGCGACCAGCACCTTCCGGGCCACCTCGGCATCCTTGACCCGGCCGTACCGCCCGAGCCACTCCTCGTCGGGCGCCCGGGTCAGCCGGACCTCGGACGCCGCGGCGGCCGCCACGTCCCCGATCGGGGCCAGCGCCGCGATCCGGACCTCCGCCGAGACCTCGTTCGCCCAGCCGCGCCGTTCCAGCTCCGCGCACAGCCGTTCCTGGGTGCCGAGCGCGCCGGTCGCGGCCTGCACGTACGCCGGAAGGCGGCGTCGCGCGTACCAGGAGGTCACTCGCGCGAGTGCTTCGTCCAGGGGTATCCCCGGGTCGCCCAGCGGCAGCGCCGAGTTGGCCCGCCGGGTGAATCCCGCCGCCGCCCGCAAGGTCCACTCGCCCAGCGGCTCGCTCTCCAGCGGCTGCCAGGCCCGCGCGGTGACCCGCGCCAGCTCCTCGAAGGACGCTGTGGGCCCCTTGCGCCGGGCCGGCGCCGGAGGGACGATCTTGCCTGCTACCAGCGTCGATTCCGCGATGTGGACGGACAGCCCGTCCTTGCGTGTGATCGTGAGCACACCCTCGGTCCAGGATGTGAGAACCCCGACCGTGTCCGTGAACGAGGGGCGCCCGCTCGGGTCCGCCTCCACCCGTCGCACAGAAACCCGTTTACCCACGTCAGCGTGGGTAATACGGATCTCCAGCAGTCCACCGGCAGTGATTTCCACAGCTCTGTCCGCCCCTCCTGTTCGGATCGTGCCCGGGAACGGAGATACTAGGCGTGGGCATCGACGACGCCGCGCTCCCGCGCGATATGGAAAGCCCTACCGAGGAGGAACGAGAGCGTGACCTACGTCATCGCGGAGCCTTGTGTCGACGTCAAGGACAAGGCATGCATCGAAGAGTGCCCCGTCGACTGCATCTACGAGGGCCAGCGGTCCTTGTACATCCACCCGGACGAATGCGTCGACTGTGGTGCGTGTGAGCCGGTCTGCCCGGTCGAGGCCATCTTCTACGAGGACGACACCCCGGAGGAGTGGAAGGACTACTACAAGGCGAACGTCGAGTTCTTCGACGATCTCGGTTCGCCCGGTGGCGCCTCCAAGCTGGGTCTGATCGAGCGGGACCACCCCTTTATCGCCGCCCTGCCGCCGATGGGCGAGGGCCACTGACGGCCGTCGCCCCGCCGCAGTGTGCTTCGGTCCCGTACGGCCCCGTGCCGCGCGGGACCGAGCCGTTTCCGCGGCGCCGCCCGCCGGAGCACCCGTAGCGGGCGGTCCGGCGGAAGCGGGACCCGTAGCGAGCAGGACCAGTGAGCGAGCAGTGAGCGAGCAGAGAGCAGAGAGCACCGTGGCCGCAGTATCCGCACGTCTTCCCGCCTTCCCCTGGGACAAGCTGGAGCCGTACAAGGCGACGGCGGCCGCCCACGCCGACGGCATCGTCGACCTGTCGGTCGGCACGCCCGTCGACCCGGTGCCGGAGCTGATCCGCGCCGCCCTCGTCGCCGCCTCCGACTCCCCGGGCTACCCGACGGTGTGGGGGACGGTCGCCCTGCGCGACGCGATCACGGGCTGGCTGCGCGGGCGCCTCGGCGCGAGCGCCGTCGGGCACCGCAACGTCCTGCCGGTGGTCGGCTCCAAGGAGTTGGTGGCCTGGCTGCCGACGCAGCTGGGTCTGGGCGCCGGCGACAAGGTCGCCTACCCCCGGCTCGCCTACCCCACGTACGAGGTCGGCGCCCGGCTGTGCGGCGCCGAGCCGGTGGTCTACGACGACCCGACCGAGCTCGACCCGGCGGGCCTCAAGCTGCTGTGGCTCAATTCCCCCTCCAACCCCACCGGCCGGGTGCTCCCCAAGGAGGAGCTGATCCGGATCGTGGCGTGGGCGCGGGAGCACGGCATCCTCGTCTTCAGCGACGAGTGCTACCTGGAGCTGGGCTGGGAGGCGGAGCCGGTCTCGGTCCTGCACGACGAGGTGTGCGGCGGTTCCTACGAGGGTCTCGTCGCCGTCCACTCGCTGTCCAAGCGGTCCAACCTGGCGGGCTACCGGGCGGCGTTCATCGCCGGCGACCCGGAGGTGCTCGGCGAGCTGCTGGAGATCCGCAAGCACGGCGGCATGATGACCCCGGCGCCGGTGCAGGCCGCCGTCGTCGCCGCCCTGGGCGACGACGCGCACGTGGCGGAGCAGCGCGGGCGGTACGCCGCCCGCCGGGAGGCGCTGCGCGGGGCCCTGGAGGCGCACGGCTTCCGCATCGAACACAGCGAGGCCAGCCTGTACCTGTGGGCCACCCGTGACGAGCCCTGCTGGCAGACGGTCGCCCACCTCGCCGAGCTGGGCATCCTGGTCGCGCCGGGCGACTTCTACGGCGAGGCGGGCGCGAACTTCGTCCGCGTCGCCTTCACCGCCACCGACGAGCGGGTCGCGGCCGCGGTCAAGCGGCTCGGCGCGTAAACGGCTCCACCGACCCGGCAGGCCGGGCCGGTCCGGAACAGCCCGAGGGCCCGGGAGTGCGCACTCCCGGGCCCTCGATCTTTCCCGCGGCGGCGGGTCAGTGGCCGAGACCGCCCAGCGGTCCGGCGTTCAGCGGAAGCTGCGGCGCGGCCGGCAGGCCCGAGGTGGGCAGCTCCGACGTGGGCAGGCCCGAGGTCGGCAGACCCGAGGTCGGCAGACCGGCCAGCAGCGGACCGGCCGCCTCGGTGAGCTGGGCGGGGGCGGCCTTCGCCGCGGTGTCCGTGGCCGTGGCGGCGGTGTCGCCCACGGTGGCGGCGGCTGCGTCCGGGGACGTGAGCGCGCCCAGCTGCGGCACGGACTCCAGGCCCGCGGCGCTGGCCGCGCCGGCCGCACCGACCACGGGAGCTGCCCCGGCTGCGAGGAGCAGCGCGGTACGGGCGATCCGACGGGTCAGGGGGAGGGACATGATGCTCCTAAGCGGTAGCGGCTGAGTACGCCGGTACAACCGCTCCCGGGGCGGGGTAAGTTGCGGACCCGATCGGTAAAGGATCGGTAACGCATCGTTTAATCGGGTTCCGCGACAACCGCACCGGACGGGGGCCGACCAGGCATTCCGTCGCTTCCGCGCCCCGGACGCCCCCGCGCCGGTCACCCCCGGGCGGGGGACGTCCCGCACGCCCGAGCGATATCCGGGTCGGGGGGCGGTTCACAGCCGAAGTCAGCGGTGCACGAAGATCCGTACCTCGTCCGCCTGCGCGGTCGCGTCCCCCGGCGCACCGGACCGTGCGGACGCGGCCCGCTCGCTCCGCCACTCGCCGCCCGCCCCGCCCGCCGTCCAGCCCCGGGAGGCGTACGAGACCCGAGCGATGCCCAGGTCGTGGGAGTGCGCCACCGCCCAGTACGCCACCACCCGCGCGCGCCGGAACGCCGCGTCGGCGGGACCCTGCGGCTGCCCTACCGTGACCTCCGCCTCCGGGGCGGCGGCGCCCTCCTTGGCGGGCGAGGGGCCGGCGGGGGTGTCCACCCGCACCTGCTTGCCGAAGATCCGCACCAGCTCCGCCCGCACCTGGTCAGGCCGGCCGGGCTCGGTGGGCGCCGGCCCCGCGCACGTCACCGAGCCGCCGCCCGCGAAGGCCGCAGTCAGGACGGTCGCGTTCGGCTCGTGCTTGGCGTACGCCTGCGGGAAACCGCTGAGCTGCACCTCCTGCGCGGCCTCGGTCAGCGGCAGCCGCGCCCAGCCCCGGACCTCCAGCAGCCGGTCGTAGAAGATCCCCGCCGCATACACCGGGTCGCGGATCTGCTGCGGCGTGCCCCACCCCTGCGAGGGACGCTGCTGGAACAGCCCGAGCGAGTCCCGGTCGCCGTGGTCGAGGTTGCGCAGCCCCGACTCCTGCATGGCGGTGGCGAGCGCGATGGTGACCGCCCGGTCGGGAACGCCCTTGGCGACGCCGACGGCGGCTATCGTCGCCGCGTTCCCCGCCTGCTCCGGCGACATCCGGTACGGCTCGCCGCCGCTCTGGCCCCCGGGCGCGCCTGCCGTGCAGTGCGGGGCGCCGGCCCCGCCGTTGGACTGGTACTGCACGACGAGGTAACCGCCGAGCGCGAGCAGAACGAGCAGACCGGCGACCTTGAGCAACGGTCGGCGACGGCGCGGGCTGGAGTGATCGGTGGGGGACACGCGGCCCACCGTACTTGAGCTGTGTGACCGGCTCGCCGGACGCGTCCACCCGCCGGACCGGCAGGCCCGCTCCACCGCCCGGGCGTTAGGGTCGGCTCATGTCCGAATCCGAGCTGGACCTCACCCTGGACGCTGCCGAGCTGACCGCCCGGCTCGTCGACATCCCTTCCGTGAGCGGCGACGAGAAGGTCCTCGCCGACCTCGTGGAGCACGCGCTGCGCGGCCTTCCGCACCTGACGGTGGACCGCTTCGGGAACAACGTCGTCGCCCGCACGCACCTCGGCCGCGCCGAGCGCGTCGTGCTCGCCGGTCACCTCGACACGGTCCCGATCGCCGACAACGTGCCCTCCCGCCTGGACGAGAACGACGTCCTGTGGGGGTGCGGCACCACGGACATGAAGTCCGGCGTCGCCGTGCAGTTGCGGATCGCGGCGACCGTGCCCGCGCCCAACCGGGACCTCACCTTCGTCTTCTACGACCAGGAGGAGGTCGCCGCCGACCTCAACGGCCTGGGCAAGGTCGCCGAGGCCCACCCCGACTGGCTGAAGGGCGACTTCGCGGTCCTGCTGGAGCCGTCGAACGCCGAGGTCGAGGGCGGCTGCCAGGGCACCCTGCGCGTGCTGCTCCGCACGGCCGGCGAGCGCGCCCACTCCGCGCGGAGCTGGATGGGCTCCAACGCCATCCACGGCGCCGCCCCGATCCTCGCGCGGCTCGCCGCGTACGAGGCCCGCAGGCCCGTCATCGACGGCCTGGAGTACCACGAGGGCCTCAACGCGGTCCGCATCGAGGGCGGCGTCGCCAACAACGTCATCCCCGACTCGTGCACGGTGACGGTCAACTTCCGCTACGCCCCGGACCGGAGCAAGGACGAGGCGCTGGCGCACGTGAAGGAGGTCTTCGCGGACTGCGACATCGCCGAGTTCGTGGTCGACGACTTCTCCGGCGGCGCCCTGCCGGGCCTGTCCCACCCGGCCGCCGCGGCCTTCATGGAGGCGGTCGGCGGGCGCGCCATGCCCAAGTTCGGCTGGACCGACGTGGCCCGCTTCAGCGCGCTGGGTGTCCCGGCGGTCAACTACGGCCCGGGCGACGCGCTGCTGGCGCACAAGGTCGACGAGCGGGTCGAGACGAAGGCGATCCTGCACTGCGAGGAGCGACTCCGCGCCTGGCTGACCTCCTGAATTCCGCTCCTCGTCACCTTTGTGCGCCTAACCTGATCCAACGATCGGCAGGAGGGAGCACATCATGGGCAACCACCGCAATTCCGAGGGTTTCGCTCGTCGGCCCGAGGAGCAGCAGCTCGGACCGGTGCTGCGCAGGCGGAGCCAGGTGCAGGCGGGCAGTACGACGGACCAGCGGCTGCTGGACTCCGCCGGACCCTCCGAGTGGGTGCACACCGATCCGTGGAGGGTCCTGCGCATCCAGTCGGAGTTCATCGAGGGGTTCGGCACGTTGGCGGAGCTGCCGCCGGCGATCAGCGTGTTCGGTTCGGCCCGCACCCCGGAGGGCTCGCCGGAGTACGAGGCGGGCGTACGGATCGGGCACGCGCTGGTCGACGCCGGCTTCGCCGTCATCACGGGCGGCGGCCCGGGCGCGATGGAGGCGGCCAACAAGGGCGCCCGGGAGGCCAACGGGATCTCGGTCGGGCTGGGCATCGAGCTGCCCTTCGAGCAGGGGCTGAACCAGCATGTCGACCTCGGGCTGAACTTCCGGTACTTCTTCGTCCGCAAGACGATGTTCGTGAAGTACAGCCAGGGTTTCGTGGTGCTGCCCGGCGGCCTCGGCACGCTGGACGAGATGTTCGAGGCCCTGACCCTGGTCCAGACCCGGAAGATCACCCGCTTCCCGATCGTGCTGTTCGGCACGGAGTACTGGGGCGGCCTGATCGACTGGCTCAAGAACACCGTCGTCGCCCAGGGCAAGGCGTCCGAGTACGACCTGTGCCTCTTCCACGTGACGGACGACGTGGAGGAGGCCGTGACGCTGGTCAGCAAGGAGGTCGGCGAGGGCACGAACGAACGCGCCGCCCGCGCCGCGACCGAAGAGGCGGCCCGGGAGGCCGGCGACTAGCCGGCCCGCCCGAGCCGGGGCCGCCTTCGCGGGCGGTCCGGTCAGGCGAGTCCCCGGCGGGCGACCGCCGGGGGCCGGTGGCCCTGGATGGAGGCCACCATGTCGAGCACCTGCCGGGTCTCCGCGACCTCGTGCACGCGGTAGACCTGCGCGCCGAGCCAGGCCGACACGGCCGTCGTGGCCAGCGTGCCGAGCAGACGTTCCTTCACCGGCTTGTCGAGGGTCTCGCCGACGAAGTCCTTGTTGGACAGCGACACCAGCACCGGCCAGCCCGTCGCCGTCATCTCGCCGAGCCGCCGGGTGGCCTCCAGCGAATGCCGGGTGTTCTTGCCGAAGTCGTGGCCCGGGTCGATCATGACGGCGTCGCGGCGCACCCCGAGCGCGACGGCCCGCTCGGCCAGGCCCACCGTGACCCGCAGGACGTCCGCCATCACGTCCTCGTACGCGGTCCGGTGCGGCCGGGTCCGCGGCTCGACCCCGCCCGCGTGCGTGCAGACCAGCCCGGCGCCGTAACGGGCCGCGACCTCGGCCAGCTTGGGGTCGACCCCGCCCCACGCGTCGTTCAGGACGTCCGCGCCGGCCTCGCACACCGCTTCGCCCACCTCGTGCCGCCAGGTGTCCACGCTGATCACCACGTCCGGGTGGCGGCGGCGCACCTCGGCCACGAAGCCGACCGTACGGCGGGCCTCCTCGGCCGCGTCGACGTGTTCGCCGGGGCCCGCCTTGACCCCGCCGATGTCGATGATCGCGGCACCCTCGGCCACCGCCTGCTCGACCCGGTCCAGCGCGGGCTCGTCGTGGAACGTCGCGCCCTGGTCGTAGAAGGAGTCCGGGGTCCGGTTCACGATGGCCATGATCACCGGCTCGTGGGTGTCGAACTCGCGCCTGCCCAGTCGCAGCATCCTGCTCTTTCCTCCTTCGGCGGCCCTCGCGCCTCGCCTGCGACCTTAACCTGGTGGCCGGAGTCTCTCAGGGGAGTTGATCGTGTTCTGGTTCTTGCTGATCGCGCTGGTCGTGGTCGTGGCCGCGGTCACCCTCGCGGTGGTCGGCGGAGGTTCGGAGGCCGTGCTGCCCGAGGCGGAGCCGGACCGGGTGGCCGACGCGCTGCCCGAGACCCGGCCGGTGGTCCGGGCGGACATCGACGCCCTGCGGCTGCCCGTCGCGCCGCGCGGCTACCGGATGGCCGAGGTGGACGACGTACTGGACCGGTTGGCGGCCGAGCTGGCCGAGCGGGACGCGCGCATCGCGGAACTGACCGCCGCGGCCGCCCACGCCCGCGTCGACCTCACCAAAGAGGACCGGTGAGCGGCGCCCCGGCGACGGCCGGACCGGACGGCATCCTGCGCTGCCCGTGGGCGCTCTCGGCGCCGGAGTACATCGCCTACCACGACACGGAGTGGGGCCGCCCGGTCCACGGGGACGACGCCCTGTACGAGCGGCTGTGCCTGGAGGCGTTCCAGTCCGGGCTGTCGTGGATCACGATCCTGCGGCGGCGCGAGGGCTTCCGCAAGGCGTTCGCGGACTTCGCGATCGAGGCGGTCGCGCGGTTCGACGCGAGCGACGCGGAGCGGCTGATGCTGGACCCGGGCATCATCCGCAACCGGCTGAAGATCGAGGCGACATTGGCGAACGCGAAGGTGCTCGCGGGGTGGGAGCCGGGTGAGCTGGACGCGCTGATCTGGTCGTACGCCCCCGACCCGGGCAAGGCCCCGCGGACCCTCGCGGACGTCCCGGCGGTGACGGAGCGGTCCACGGCGCTCGCCAAGGCGCTCAAGAAGGCAGGCATCCGCTTCGTCGGACCGACGACGGCCTATGCCCTGATGCAGGCGTGCGGCCTGGTCGACGACCACCTCGCGGCCTGCGGCTTCCGCCACCGGGACTGACGCCCGGCCGTGCGCGCCCGGCTGATCCCGCCCGGCTGAACCGGCCCGGGGGGCGGCCGCGCCGGCCGCCCCCGCGCGTGGGCCGCTCAGCGGCCCAGGTACTTCGGGGGCTGCTTCGCGAGGAACGCCTCGACCGCGATGCCGTGGTCCGCCGAGGCGCCGGCGCGGGTCTGGAGGACGTCCTCGTGGGCCAGGGCCTCCGCCAGCGAGTGGGACGCCCCGTAGGCGAGTGACTCCTTGATCGCCGCGTAGGCGACTGTCGGGCCCGACGCGAGGGTACGGGCCACCGACGCGGCCTCGGCGGCCAGCGCGTCCGCCGGGACGACACGGTTCGCGATGCCGAGCTCGTACGCCTCCCGCGCCGTGACCGAGCGCGGGAACAGCAGCAGGTCGCTCGCGCGCGAGGCGCCGATCAGCCGCGGGAGGGTCCAGGAGACGCCCGAGTCGGCGGTCAGCGCCACCCCGGCGAAGGAGGTGTTGAAGGAGGCCGTGTCGGCCACGACCCGGAAGTCCGCCGCGAGCGCGAAGCCGAAGCCGGCCCCCGCGGCGACCCCGTTCACGCCCGCCACGACCGGCTTCGGCATCTCCGTCAGCGCCCGCACGATGGGGTTGTAGTGGTCCGCGACCGTGCTCATCGTCAGCGAGGAGCCGCTCTCGCGGTCGGCCGCGAGGTTGCCGATGTGCTCCTTGAGGTCCTGGCCCACGCAGAAGGCCCGGCCGCCGGCCGCCGTGAGCAGGACCGCGCGTACCTCCGTGTCGCCCGCGGCGGCCCGCACGGCGTCGCGCAGGGCGACCTTGGCCTCCGTGTTCATGGCGTTCATCGCGTCGGGCCGGTTGATCGTGATGGTGGCGAGTCCGTCGGTCACTTCGTAGAGCACGCTGTCGGCCATGTCGGGGGTCCCCCTTCGTCGCGGGCTTGGCTACCGGCCGGTACCGGCCGGTGCAAGGGCCAGCATGGCGGACCGGGCGGCCGCCGGGCATGTGATGTGCGTCAAAGAAAGAAGAGGCCTCGCGCCGGGCGCAGCGGCGAAGTATCGCAGGCGGATCCCCGAAATGAGTGGTTTTGGTCAAGCGCGTTGCACAAGCGTTCCCCGCCGATGTTGGTCATCGGGTCCTGACATGCGGGATAATGGCTGGGAAGCAATGTGTTCGATGCCGGGTACTAGGCGCCTGAATGGGGCCGTCGGCGACGATGAGCTGGTTTCAGGAAGGGGAACGAGCATGGCGGCCATGAAGCCGCGGACGGGCGACGGCCCGCTCGAGGTCACCAAGGAGGGGCGAGGCATCGTCATGCGCGTACCGCTCGAGGGCGGCGGTCGACTTGTCGTCGAGCTGACGCCGGACGAGGCGGACGCCCTGGGTGACGCCCTGAAGAAGGTCGTCGGCTGATCCCCCGAGGACGCTGACAGGCACTTCGCCTAAGAAACTCCGCACCGCCCCGGCCGCCCCGCGCGACCGGGGCGGTGTCGTACCTACCGACGGGTGCGGGTCTCAGCGGCGGACCGCGCACAGCAGGCCGTCACCCACGGGGAGCAGCGCGGCCTCCAGGGCCGGGCTCTCGCGCACGCTGCGCAGCAGCTCGCGGACCCGGAGGACCTCCACCGGCTGGGCGGCGGAGTCGACGGTACGACCGTCGGAGAAGACCCCCTCGAAGCACACCAGGCCCCCCGGACGCAGCAGCCGCAACGATTCGGCGAGGTAGTCGAGGGACTCGGTGGGGTCCCCGTCGCAGAAGACGAGGTCGTAGCCGCCGTCGGCGAGCCGCGGCAGCACGTCCAGGGCGCGGCCGGGGATGAACCGGGCCCGGTTGCCCGCGAAGCCGGCGGCGCGGAAGGCCTGACGGGCGAACGCCTGGCGGTCCGGCTCGGGGTCGACGGTGGTCAGTACCCCGTCCGGGCGCATCCCGTACAGGAGGTGGATGCCGGAGACGCCGGTCCCGGTGCCGATCTCGGCGACCGCCTTGGCGTCCGCGGTGGCGGCCAGCAGGCGCAGCGCGGCCCCCGTGCCCGGGGAGACGGAGCGCAGCCCCGCTTCCCTGGACCGGTCGCGGGCCCATCGCAGAGCGTCGTCCTCGGCGACAAACGCGTCGGCGAACGCCCAGCTCGTCTGCCGGTTGCCGCTAATGACCCTCTCCTGTCCCCATAGTTGGCGCAACGGTGACTGTATCCGTTGACGTCGGGAACCCGCAGATGGGACCGGGCGTTGGAAGGGGTGGACGCGGTTCGGATGCGGGATAGAGGGGACGGCGGAGGGCAGATCGGCAATCCGGGGGCCGCGGACCCATAAGACTCGTGCAAAGTTACTGCAAAAATGCTTATCCGGAGCTGACGGGAGGGGTGGCTATGGTAGGGGCTCCACTGGACACCACCAGAGCCGACAGGGGAGGTGCGGCTGCGCCTACGGATCGTGGAGGCGTGTTCCGACGCCTCTTCTGGTCGGCAGGTGAGCCGAAATCCGTGACCGAGACTGCTGACCGCTTCCACACCGCCGACACCGCAACCACCGCGACCTTTGCCGCCGACGCGGGTTCGCAGGCGTGGACGCCTCCCTCCTGGGAGGAGATCGTCAGCACGCACAGCGCGCGGGTGTACCGCCTTGCCTACCGTCTGACGGGCAACCAGCACGACGCCGAAGACCTCACGCAGGAAGTCTTCGTCCGCGTCTTCCGCTCGCTGTCCACCTACACGCCCGGTACGTTCGAGGGCTGGCTGCACCGGATCACCACCAACCTCTTCCTGGACATGGTCCGCCGCAAGCAGCGGATCCGGTTCGACGCGCTGGGCGACGACGCCGCCGAACGGCTGCCCAGTCGCGAGCCGTCCCCCCAACAGGTGCTCCACGACACCCACTTCGACGCGGACGTGCAGCAGGCGCTGGACACCCTCGCGCCCGAGTTCCGTGCCGCCGTCGTCCTCTGCGACATCGAGGGCCTGTCCTACGAGGAGATCGCCGCCACGCTCGGTGTCAAGCTCGGCACCGTGCGCAGCCGCATCCACCGGGGCCGTTCACACCTGCGCAGGGCGCTCAAGCACCGCTCTCCCGAGGCCCGCGCGGAGCAGCGCGCGCTGGCGGGTGCGGCGGTGGGCGCCCCCGGCGCCGGGGGAGAGGGCGGAACCGAGTGACCGGACCCCGACCGTCCCCCGCCGAACAGCACCTGGGCGACCGCCTCGCCGCCCTGGTCGACGGGGAGCTGAGCCACGACGCCCGGGAGCGGGTGCTCGCCCATCTGGCGACCTGCCCCAAGTGCAAGGCCGAAGCCGACGCCCAGCGCCGGCTCAAGACGCTGTTCGTGGAGAGCGCTCCGCCGCCGCTGTCCGCCGGGCTGCTCGCCCGTCTGCAGGGCCTGCCGGGCGGTGATCCGGGCAGCCCGTCCTCCGGATCGCCGGGCGGCGGCGCCCCGACGGCGACCTTCGGGTACGTGGCACCGGCCGCGCCGCGCGAAGCCCTCCGTATCCACGAGGTCGGCCGGGCCCACGAGCCGGGCCGCCCCAGACGCCGGTTCGCGTTCGTCGCGGCCGGTGCGGTCTCGCTCGCCGCGCTCGCCCTGGGCGGCGCCCTGCCGTTGGACTCCGTGGAGCCGGGTGCCTCGCGGGGTGACGCTCCCGCCGCGCGGCCGGGACCGTACGTACCCCTGACCGACGCGGTGGTCCGCGACCGGCTCCCGAGCCCCGGGGTGCTGCCCACCTTCGCGCCCCGCGGGGCGCCGGGGCCCTCCGCGCCGGTCTCGGCCCGCCCCGCCGTGTCCCTGGCGCACTGACCGCGCGTCCGGTGGCCCCGCGCGTCCCGGTGGTCCCGCGCGGGCACGGGCGGGACCACCGGACGCGCGCGGACCTGATTGAATCGGCGCCAGAGGCGCCGCCCGGCGGTGCGACAGCTGTGGAAGTCCGCCAGCCGCGGGGGAGCGCATGTCCGACGATCAGCACACCGAACAACCGGCCCCGGCGCCCGGCTACGACCCCTGGGCCGCCGCCCCGTTGCAGGTCGTCGACGCGGGCGCGGAGCCCCGCCGTGGGCCGCGCATGTGGCAGCTCGTGGCCGTCGGCGTCGTCATCGCCCTGCTCGCCGGGGGCATCGGCGGATACCTCGGCGTCCTCACCGAACGCCGCAGCAGCACCCGCCTCCAGCTCCCGCAGGCCGCCGTCGACCACAAGGACCGTGCCCCCGACAGCGTGGCCGGGATCGCCGCCACCGCCCTGCCCGGCGTCGTCACCCTGCATGTCAGCAGCGGCAGCGGCGGCAGCACCGGCACCGGCTTCGTCCTCGACGGCGAGGGCCACATCCTCACCAACAACCACGTCGTCGCCGACGCCAAGGACATAACGGTCACGTTCAGTACCGGTGAGAGCGTCGCCGCCGATGTGGTGGGCCGCGACGGCGGCTACGACCTCGCCGTGGTCAAGGTCAACGGGGTGCGGGGGCTGCGCCCGCTGGCCCTCGGGAACTCCGAGAACGTACGGGTCGGCGACCCGGTGGTCGCCATCGGCGCGCCGTTCGACCTCTCCAACACCGTCACCGCCGGCATCATCAGCGCCACCGGCCGCCCCATCACCGCGGGCGGCGACAAGGGCGACGGCAGCGACGTCAGCTACGTCGACGCCCTCCAGACCGACGCCCCCATCAACCCGGGCAACTCCGGTGGCCCGCTCCTGGACTCCCGGGCCCGGGTGATCGGCATCAACAGCGCGATCCGGGGCGCCGACAAGGCCCAGGACGGAGACGAGGGCACCCGCCAGAGCGGCAGCATCGGCCTCGGCTTCGCCATCCCCGTGAACCAGGGCAAGCGGGTCGCCGAAGAACTGATCCGCACCGGCCACGCCACCCATCCGGTCATCGGCGTCACCCTCGACATGCAGTACACCGGCGACGGAGCACGGGTCGGCGCCAAGGGCCAGGACGGCAAGCCGTCGGTCCTCGCCGGCGGGCCGGGCGCCCGCGCCGGGATCACGGCGGGCGACGTGATCACGAAGGTGGACGGACAGCGCGTCCACGGCGGCGACGAGCTGATCATCAAGATCCGATCCCACCGCCCCGGCGACGCGCTGACCCTCACGGTGCTGCGCGAGGGCCGGGAGCGCACGCTGGAAGTGGTCCTCGGCTCGGCCGGCGGATCATGAACCCGGGGCGGTCCGGGACGCCCGGGCCGGGGCGCGCGGGGCCGAAAGCGGGATCGGGGGCCTCCTGACGTAGGGCCCCGGACGCGAGGCCGGGTACCGTGGTGCAGGCCGAACGTGGAGAGAGCCGAGGAGCGGCAAGGTGTTCAACGACATAGGCGCACTCGAACTGGTCACGATCGTGGTGCTCGCCATCCTCATCTTCGGCCCCGACAAGCTGCCGAAGGTGATCCAGGACGTCAGCGGGGTCATCCGCAAGATCCGGTCGTTCTCGGACAGCGCGAAGCAGGACATCCGCTCGGAACTGGGCCCCGAGTTCAAGGACTTCGAGTTCGAGGACCTCAACCCCAAGACGTTCATCCGCAAGCACCTGGCGGAGAACGAGGACCTCAGGGAGATCCGGGGCAGCTTCGACCTCCGCAAGGAGCTGAACGAGGTCACCGACGCCGTCAACGGCAGGGAGACGCGCCCCGGCCCGGCCGTGGCCGGCCCCGCCGCCACGCCCGCCGTCGGCACCGGTCCGGACCTGGTGAAGAAGCCCGCCACCGCCGCCCCCGAACAGCGCACACCGTTCGACGCCGACGCCACCTAGGCCACTGCCTGCCCGGCGATCCGGGACCGGATGGCTATCCTCTCCATCTGTCCGGACGCAGGGCACCCGAGGATGGGATCCCCCCGCGCAGCGAGGGGAGGGCCGTTCCGGACCCCACGGAACGAGAGGCGCCCAGATGGAGACGACCAGCAGCCGGGTAGGGGCACAGCCCGCGGAAGCCACCGCCGAGGCCCCCGACGCCGCACCACAGCCGACCCCGGAGCCCGAGCGGCCCCCCGCACCGCCGCAGACCCAGGAGAGCGCCGCGCCCGCCCCGACGGCCCGCCGGGCGATCGACGGCTACCTGCGGGCCGACTTCCCCTGGTACGGGCTGGACGGGGCCTTCACCGGCCCCCGCTGGCTCATGCAGGTGGGCACCGCCGCCGACGGCACCGTCGAGCATGGCGCGACCGGGCACGGCGACGAGCCCTCCGCCCGCGGCGAGATCGCCACCGGCGAGAAGGAACGCTTCGCGGTGGTCATCACCGTGGCCAGCAACCCGCTGCGCCGCAGCGGCGACGGCACGGGCGTCCTGGAGGCCACCTCGGTCGCCTCCGCCGCCTGGCTGGCCGGCTCGGGCCTGCTCGCCTACAGCTGGCCCGGCCAGATGGACCACACCCTGCGCAACGACTGGCTCGACCAGCAGACCGAGGCCGCCTGGGAACTCGCCGACGACCTCGAAGGCGCCGACTGGTCGACGCTCTCGCTGCCGGTCGACGGGGAGCCGACGACCTTCCACTACCGCGAGTCGGAGTTCGGCTGGGTGCTCGCCGGCTCCACCCGGGCGGGCGTGCACCTGGGCGCGTACGGGCGCGGGATGAGCGCGTACGGTCTCGGCTTCTCGGCCATCGCCGACCTCGGCGCGTACGCGTAGCGACGCCGAACGGCCGACCGGAACGACGAAAGGGCACCGCGGGAAGCCCGCGGTGCCCTTCGCCGTATCCGGGCTCAGAACTTGTTGCGCGGCGTGATCCCCAGCGACATGCCCGACAGACCGCGGGCGCGCCCGCCCAGCTTGCCGGCGATCGCGCGCAGCGCCGCGCCCGCCGGGGAGTCCGGGTCGGACAGCACGACGGGCTTGCCGTCGTCGCCGCCCTCGCGCAGCCGCACGTCGATCGGGATCGAGCCCAGCACCGGCACGCTCGCGCCGACCGTCTTGGTCAGGCCGTCGGCCACCTTCTGGCCACCGCCCGAGCCGAACACGTCGACCATCTCGTCGCAGTGCGGGCAGGGCAGGCCGGACATGTTCTCGACGACCCCGACGATCTTCTGGTGGGTCTGCACGGCGATCGAGCCGGCCCGCTCGGCGACCTCGGCAGCGGCCTGCTGCGGCGTGGTCACCACCAGGATCTCGGCGTTCGGCACGAGCTGCGCGACCGAGATCGCGATGTCACCCGTGCCCGGCGGCAGGTCCAGCAGCAGCACGTCCAGGTCGCCCCAGAAGACGTCCGCCAGGAACTGCTGGAGCGCCCGGTGCAGCATCGGACCGCGCCAGACGACCGGCGCGTTGCCCGGGGTGAACATGCCGATGGAGATGACCTTCACGCCGTGCGCCGACGGCGGCATGATCATGTTCTCGACCTGGGTGGGCCGGCCGTCCACGCCGAGCATGCGCGGCACGCTGTGGCCGTAGATGTCCGCGTCCACGACGCCGACCTTGAGGCCGTCCGCGGCCATCGCCGCCGCCAGGTTGACCGTGACGGAGGACTTGCCCACGCCGCCCTTGCCGGACGCGACCGCGTACACACGCGTCAGCGAGCCCGGCTTGGCGAAGGGCACCTCGCGCTCGGCGGTGCCGCCGCGCAGGGTGGCCGCGAGGTCCTTGCGCTGCTCGTCGCTCATCACGTCGAGGGTGACGGCGACGGAGGTGACGCCCGCGACGCGCTCCACGGCCTCGGTGACGTTCTTGGTGATGGTCTCCCGCATGGGGCAGCCCGACACCGTCAGGTAGACCGTGACCGCGACCGCGCCGCCGTCGCCGATCTCCACCGATTTGACCATGCCGAGGTCGGTGATCGGCTTGTGGATCTCGGGGTCGTTCACCGTCGCCAGCGCGTCCAGGATCGCGTCCTGCCCGGGCACGGCGGCGGAGCTTGTGTCGGTAGCCATGACCCGATGGTACGGCTCGGTAGCACGCCCCCGGTAAGCCCGTCAGCGGTCGCCTTCGTCACGTTCGGGCGCGAGCAGCCGCCGCTCGTCCATCTCCTTGATCAGGTCCTGGAACTCCGAGCGGATCCAGTCGCGCGTCGCGACCTCGCCCAGGCCCATCCGCAACGAGGCGATCTCCCGGGTCAGGTACTCCGTGTCGGCGATGGAGCGCTCGTTCTGCTTGCGGTCCTGCTCCAGATTGACCCGGTCCCGGTCGTCCTGCCGGTTCTGCGCGAGCAGGATCAGCGGGGCCGCGTACGAGGCCTGAAGGGACAGCATCAGGGTCAGGAAGATGAAGGGGTACTGGTCGAAGCGCAGGTGGTCCGGCGCGAAGACGTTCCACAGCACCCAGGCGATGATGACGATCGTCATCCAGACGATGAACCGGCCCGTGCCCAGGAACCGCGCGACCCGCTCCGAGAGCCGGCCGAACGCCTCCGGGTCGTACTCGGGCAGCAGCCGCCGGCGCGCCGGCCGCGGCTGGTCCAGCCGGACGCGCGAACGCGTCAGCGCGCTCGCCCCGGAGGGCGCGCCCGCCTTGGCCCGCTCGGCGGAACGTTCCATCCGCTCCTGCCGCAGCCGCTCCGCCGCCTCCAGCCGCTCGGAGAGGCTGTCCCGCGTCTGCTCGCGCCGCTCCCGGCGCCGTTCGCGCGCCGCCTCGCCGCGCGGCCCGTCGCCGCGCTCCGAGCGCCCGCGCCCCCGCTCAGTGGCCACGCACGGCCTCCTCGGAATGGAAGTCCGTCTCCCGCCAGTCGTCCGGCAGCAGGTGGTCGAGCACGTCGTCGACGGTCACCGCGCCCAGCAGCGAGCCGCTCTCGTCGACGACCGGCACCGCGACCATGTTGTACGCGGCCAGGTAGCTCGTCACCACCGGCAGCGAGGCGTCCGGCCGCAGCGGCGGCAGGTCCGTGTCCACGATCGAGCTGACCAGCGTGAACGGCGGATCGCGCAGCAGCCGCTGGAAGTGCACCGTCCCCAGGTACTTGCCCGTCGGTGTCTCGTCCGGCGGCCGGCACACGTACACCTGCGCCGCCAGCGCCGGGGACAGGTCCGACTGGCGGACCCTGGCCAGCGCGTCCGCGACCGTCGCGTCCGGGCGCAGCACGATCGGCTCGGTGGTCATCAGGCCGCCCGCCGTGCGCTCCTCGTACGACAGCAGACGGCGTACGTCGGCCGCGTCGTCCGGCTTCATGAGCGTCAGCAGCCGCTCCTTGTCGTCCTCCGGAAGCTCGGACAGCAGGTCGGCCGCGTCGTCCGGGTCCATCGCCTCCAGGACGTCGGCCGCCCGCTCCTCCTTGAGCTTGCCGAGGATCTCCACCTGCTCGTCCTCGGGCAGCTCCTCCATGACGTCGGCCAGCCGGTCGTCGTCGAGGGCGCTGGCCACCTCGGCGCGCCGCTTCGGCGTCAGGTGGTGCAGTACGTTCGCCACGTCCGCCGGGCGCATCTGCTCGAAGGTGGCCACCAGGTTCTCGGCGCCCTGGCCCTCCTCCTCCAGCGAGAACCCGGTCACCGCCGACCACTCCACGGTCAGGGTCTCGCCGCGCCGGCGCAGCGCGCCGCCCTTGCCCTTGCGGACGAAGATCCGGTCGATCTCCCAGTCCCGGCGGGCCGGCAACTGCTGGATGGCCACGTCCAGGACGGTGACCTCCTCGCCGGTCGACACCAGCTTCACGCGCCGGTCCAGCAGCTCGCCGAGGATCAGCCGCTCGGTAGGGCGCTGCTCGAAGCGCCGCATGTTGACGACGCCGGTGGTGATGACCTGCCCGGACTCCACGCCCGTCACCCGGGTCATCGGCAGGAAGATCCGCCGCCGGCTGACCACCTCGACCACCAGGCCCAGCAGTCGCGGCGGCCGGCCGCCGACGCGCAGCATGGCGACGAGGTCGCGCACCCGGCCCACCTGGTCGCCGTTGGGGTCGAAGACGGGCACACCCGACAGATGCGAGACGAAGATCCGCGGGGCGCCAGCAGCCATCCGAGCGCCTCCTAGAACGTGTACCGACCGTCGATCAACAGTCCTGCCGAGCCTCAGGCTAGCCCGTGGGCCGGGAAGGCGTCCTGGTGGGGCCGTCGCACGGCGTCCGTACGGGGCCGGCCGGGCGGCCGGCGCACCGGTCGCGGGCCGCGCGGAGCGGGCGGGTACGCTGCCTGCTGCCCCAGAGGACCGACCGGGAGGCACCCGCACGTGACCGCCTACTTCCCCGCCGCTCGCCTGCGCCGGGCCGCCTTCATCGGCGTGCTGTGCGCGGGCCTCACCGTCACCGTCACGGGCTGCGGCGGCGGCGAGGACCCCGACAAGGGCACCAACGGCGTCGGCAAGCTGCCCGCGGACCAGATCGAGGCGAAGGCCAAGGCGGCGGCCACGGCGGCCTCCTCGGTGCACCTGTCCGGGTCGGTGGTCACCGGCGGCAAGACCTTCACGCTCGACATGCGGCTGGGGGGCGACGGCGGCTCCGGCGAGGTCAAGTCCCAGCAGGACACCTTCCAGGTGCTGCGCATCGGCGAACAGTTGTACCTGAAGGCGAACGCCGCCTTCTGGGGCAAGTCGGACTCGGCCGGGAAGCTCGGCGACAAGTTCGTGAAGGTGCCCCAGAGCGACCCCACCTACAAGCAGTTCCGCGGCTTCACCGACATGCACGTCCTGCTGGACGGGCTGCTCGGCCTCGACGGCAAGCTCACCAAGGCCGCCTACGGCAAGGTCGGGCACGGGCGCGTGGTGCCGGTCCTCGCGAACGGCGGCAAGGGCGGCCGGCTCTCGGTGTCCCTGGAGGGCACCCCGTACCCGCTCCTCATGGAACGCGCGGGCGGCGCCGGGCGGGTGCAACTCGGCGACTGGGGCCAGAACTTCCCCCTGACCGCGCCCGCGGAGGACCAGACGGTGGACTACGGGGCCCAGTTGCCCACCACCAAGGACGCGAGCGGCGCCACCCCAGGCCCGGGCAAAAGCTCCGGCCAGGGCTCCGACCCCACCGACGGCTGACCCCGGCGCGACCGGGCCGGACCAGCAGGGGCCGGCCCCCGTCCCCGCTAGCGGGCCGCCTTCTTCCGCTTGAGCAGCAGCTTCGGCAGCCCCGCCGGGATCTCCCGGCGCGTGATCGCCGGGCTCGGCAGCGGGGCCGCGGCCAGCGACCCGCCGGGCAGGGAGTCCCGTACCGCCGTCGGCTCCAGGCGCAGCAGCCGGCACTCGCGCGCCCACCGCTCCGTCATCAGCTCGGCGTCGGGCGCGTTCAGTCGCTTGCCCTTGAGCTCCGCGACCGCGGCCTGCCACGCCTCGCCGCGCGGCGGGAGCTCCCGTACGGTGGCCGTCCAGGCGACCAGCCGGCCGCCCTTGTCCTTGCTGCGCACGGTCACCTCGGCGCTCGCGCCGTCCACGAGCCCCGGGAACGGCTGCTCGCCGGGACCGTCGCCCACCACGTGCGCCGCGCTGTCCACCCAGGCGTGCCACAGGGCCCGGTCGGCCCCGGAGCCGCGGACCCAGATGAGCCCGGACTTCTTGGTGGCCTCCTCGACGAGGGCCAGGTCGAGTGCGCTGAGAGTCATGCGCACAGGGTAGCCAGGCCGCCGGGGCCGGCCACGGCCGGCCGTGGCGGGGGAACGGTCACAGCCAGCCGTTGCGGCGCAGGGCGCGGTGGATGGTGAGGCAGGCCCCGGCGATGGTGGCCATCACCAACGGATAGCCGTAGCGCCAGTGCAGCTCCGGCATGTGCTCGAAGTTCATCCCGTACACGCCGCAGATCATCGTCGGCACCGCGATGATCGCCGCCCAGGAGGTGATCTTGCGCATGTCCTCGTTCTGCGCGACCGACGCCTGCGCCAGGCTGGCCTGGAGGATCGAGTTCAGCAGCTCGTCGAAGCCGACGACCTGCTCGTGCACCCGCGCCAGGTGGTCGGCGACGTCGCGGAAGTACTTCTGGATGTCGGGGTCCACCAGCCGCATCGGGCGCTCGCTGAGCAGTTCCATCGGCCGCAGCAGCGGGGTCACCGCCCGCTTGAACTCCAGCACCTCGCGCTTGAGCTGGTAGATGCGACCCGCGTCACCGCCGCGGCCGCCGCCCTTGGCGGGCGCGGCGAAGACCGCGCTCTCCACCTCGTCGATGTCGTCCTGTACGGCCGCCGCGACCGCGATGTAGCCGTCGACGACGTGGTCGGCGAGCGAGTGCAGCACCGCCGAAGGACCCCGGGCCAGCAGTTCCGAGTCGTCCTGGAGGCGGTGCCGCAGCCCCTTGAGGGAGCCCTGGCCGCCGTGCCGGACGGTGATGACGAAGTCCGGGCCGGTGAAGCACATGACCTCACCCGTCTCCACGACCTCGCTGGTGGACGTCAGTTCGGTGTGCTCGACGTAGTGGATCGTCTTGAAGACGGTGAACAGGGTGTCGTCGTAGCGCTCCAGCTTGGGCCGCTGGTGCGCGTGCACCGCGTCCTCCACGGCGAGCGGGTGCAGGCCGAAGGTGGCGGCGATCCCGGCGAACTCGGCCTCCGTGGGCTCGTGCAGGCCGATCCAGGCGAAGCCGCCGTCCTCGCGGACCCGGCGCATCGCCTCACGGGGCGTCAGACACCCCGCCCCGGCCCGCTGATCGCGTCGGCCGTCGCGGTACACGGCGCAATCCACCACCGCGCTGACGGCGGACGGGTCGCGGGTGGCGTCGTAGCCGGGCTGCGCGGGAGTGGACCGGCGCAGGGCCGGACGGACGGCGGCACGGAGGTAGGGCAGCATCGACATGGCAGGCTCCTTCGCGCGCACGGCTGCGGGCCGTACGGGTGGGAGGCCCTCCGCGGCTGCGCACGGGCGACTCGGCCCAGGGCATACGGAGGGAAACAGGACGGAGAGGACAACGTTCTGCCGTCGCTCTTCTACCGACCTTCCGGCGGCCCGAAGGGCAGCCGGGAAAGATCACAGGGGGCGCGGAACGCCCGGCATGGAAGTGGAAGAGCGATTGGTACTGCACGATCGACTTCGATCCATCGCAGCCCCACCTCCTCCGGCCGGTCCCCCGTGGAGGACGTCCTGTCGCCCGGACCCTTGGAACAACGCGTCTGCGTGCGGCCCCGACCAGCTTTCAACACTAGCAGCCGACGCATGGTCAGGACCGCGCCTTTACCCGCCGGATACGAGTTCTATGCTCGCTCCATGGCAGAAATTCTCGCCCTTGTGGAGGCCCGGCTGCGCACCGCGTTCGGCGAACCCGACGCCCGCGCAGCCGTCACCTTCCTCGGCACCGACCGCATCGAGGTACTCCGTTTCGCCGAGGGCGACCTCGTGCGGTACGCGACCCTCGGCATGTCCGCCCACCCCATGACCGACCCCACCGCCGTGGTCGCCGACCCGTTGCGCGGGCCGCGCGCCGAGCTGGTGCTGACCGTACGGGCGGGGCTCGCGCCCACCGACAAGGTGCTCCGCCCGCTCGCGGTGCTGGCCGCGTCCCCGATGGTCGAGGGACTGGTCGTGGCACCCGGGGCCTCGCTGGACGTGGGCGAACCCCTGTGGGAGGGGGCGCCGTTCAGCTCCGTGCTGGTCGCCGAGTCGGGCGGGCTGGTGGAGGACCTCGACCTCGACGAGCCGTTGGAGCCGGTGCGGTTCCTCCCGCTGCTGCCGATGACGGCGAACGAGGCCGCCTGGAAGCGGGTGCACGGGGCGGCCGCCCTCCAGGAGCGCTGGCTCGCGCGCGGCACGGATCTGCGGGACCCTCTGCGTACGGCCGTCGCACTGGACTGATGGAGCGGACCGAGGATCGGGCCGGGGCACCGGACCGAGAGACCGGACTGAGCCCCCGTCGTCGCGGGTACGGATGGCATCCGGACGGGTGAGCGTGCCTTGACGGGGCGCCGGGCGGGGAGGAGCGTGCTTCTTATGAGGGGCGAACCGAGTTGCCCGAAGTGCGGTGGCCGGGTCCGAGCGCCCGGTCTTTTCGCCGACTCCTGGCAGTGCGCGGTGCACGGCGCCGTCCATCCCCTACAGCCTGTGATCCCGCCCAGTGTCGAGGGCTTGGGCGTCATAGTGCACCGGGCACACGTACCGGTGTGGATGCCGTGGCCCCTGCCGGTGGGGTGGCTGTTCACCGGCGTCGCCGCCGCCGGCGACGACCGCAGCGGGGGGCGCGCCACCGCCGTCGCCTGCTCGGGCCCCGGGCCGCTGGGCGGCATGGGGGAGCTGGTGCTCGTCGCGGAGGAGCTCGGTGTCGGCCTCGGCGCGCGGTACGCGGGGATCGACGCACCCGACCCCGGCCCGTTCATGGACGTGTCGGCGCCGCCGCACGCCAAGGTCGTCGCGGCGGGCCGGCCGACGCCGCTGTGGCACGTCAAGGGAGCCCCGGACGACCGGGCCGTGTTCGCCGGCGAGGCGCGCGGGCTGTGGCTGTGGGCCGTGGTCTGGCCCGAGCAGACGGGGCTGCTGATGTACGACGAACTCGTCCTGACCGACCTGCGCGAGGCGGGCGCCGAGGTGGAACTGGTCCCCTGCGGCGCGCTGAGCCCGCGCATTCTGTCCGCTTGACGCGCCCCTCGCACCGCTCGGCCCGGGGGGCTTCCCGGGCTTCGGGCCGCTGCGCCGGACTCCGTCCGTCGTGGCGCCGGCCGGGGCTTCCCGGGCTTCGGGCTGCTGCGGCGGAGCGCCGCCCCGGCCACCCGGCGGCGCCGGGCGGGTGCGCTGGGGCCCCCGGGGGAGACGGCCAGGACTCGGTTCGTCGCACCCGCCGGGCGGAATCCGGCGTCGGCGCGGTTCACGGCGACGCGCCGTGCGACCGGTCCTCGGACGCCGCCGAGGACGGAAGACGGCGGGCCGGAAGGGCGGGACACCGGCCGTGCCCGGTCGGGGTCGCGGCGCGGGTATCCTGGAGCGTCCCCCTTTGTCCGACCGTAGAAGCTGGAGCTCGGCAGTGCGCATCGACCTGCACGCCCACTCCACCGCTTCCGACGGCACCGACACCCCCGCCGAGCTGGTCCGCAACGCGGCCGCCGCCGGGCTGGACGTCGTCGCGCTGACCGACCACGACACCGTCGGCGGGTACGCCGAGGCCGTCGCGGCGCTGCCGCAGGGGCTCACCCTGGTCACCGGAGCGGAGCTGAGCTGCCGGCTCGACGGGATCGGGATGCACATGCTCGCCTACCTCTTCGACCCCGAGGAGCCCGAGCTGCACGCCGAGCGGGAGTTGGTCCGCGACGACCGCACCCCCCGCGCCCAGGCCATGATCGGCAAGCTGCGGGCCCTCGGTGTGGACATCACCTGGGAGCAGGTCGCCCGGATCGCCGGTGCCGGGTCCGTGGGCCGCCCGCACATCGCCGCCGCCCTCGTCGAACTCGGCGTCGTGCCCACCGTCTCCGACGCGTTCACGCCCGACTGGCTCGCCGACGGCGGCCGGGCCTACGCCGAGAAGCACGAGTTCGACCCGTTCGAGGCCATCCGCCTGGTGAAGGCGGCCGGCGGAGTCACCGTCTTCGCCCACCCCGCCGCCCTCAAGCGCGGCCGGTGCGTGCCCGAGAGCGTCATCGCCGAACTGGCGACGGCCGGCCTGGACGGCATCGAGGTCGACCACATGGACCACGACACCGCGACGCGCGCCCGACTGCGCGCCCTGGCGGACGAACTCGGCCTGCTGACGACCGGGTCCAGCGACTACCACGGCAGCCGCAAGACCTGCCGCCTCGGGGAGTACACGACCGACCCCGAGATCTACGGCGAGATCACGCGCCGCGCCACCGGGGCCTTCCCCGTCCCCGGCGCCGGTGGACGGCGCCACGAGGGCTGAGCCCTCGCCCGTCCCCGCCCCCTTTCGCTACACCCCTCTCTCCTGCAAGGCATCTCTGTGTTTGATTTCGCCGTCTTCGGATCCCTATTTCTCACGCTTTTTGTGATTATGGACCCCCCGGGGATCACGCCGATCTTCCTCGCCCTGACCTCGGGCCGCGCCACCAAGGTGCAGCGCCGCATGGCCTGGCAGGCCGTCTGCGTGGCCTTCGGTGTCATCGCCGTCTTCGGGGTCTGCGGCCAGCAGATCCTCGACTACCTGCACGTGTCCGTCCCGGCGCTGATGATCGCGGGCGGTCTGCTCCTGCTGCTGATCGCCCTGGACCTGCTCACCGGCAAGACGGACGAGCCCAAGCAGACCAAGGACGTGAACGTCGCGCTCGTGCCCCTCGGCATGCCCCTGCTGGCGGGTCCGGGCGCGATCGTGTCCGTCATCCTGGCGGTGCAGAAGGCCGACGGCTTCGGCGGCCAGGTCTCCGTCTGGTCGGCGATCATCGCGATGCACGTCGTGCTGTGGATCACCATGCGCTACTCCCTGGTGATCATCCGGGTGATCAAGGACGGCGGGGTCGTCCTGGTGACGCGCCTCGCCGGCATGATGCTGTCCGCGATCGCCGTCCAGCAGATCATCAACGGAGTGCTCCAGGTCGTGCACAACGCCTGAGGCGCCGCGCGCGCCGTGCGCCGTGCTCGGCGGGCCCTTGCGCCCGACCCCGCACATGCGAATGCCCCGCACCGGTCCGGTGCGGGGCATTTCGCGTCTCGTCGTCTCGTTCGTCTCGTCGTCTATCGCGGAAAGCTGATCAGTTGGACGCGGTCTCGGCCGGTCGGATCAGAATGCGCTGGCCGACCGATGCGGCGTGCTGCACGATCCGGTTGACGGAGGCCGCGTCCACGACGGTGCTGTCCACGGCGCTTCCGTCGACATCGTCCAGGCGCAGAATCTCGAAGCGCACGGGCTTCTCCCTTCGTCAGTGTTTCACTTGCACTGGCATAACGAAGTGTAAGCCGCAAACATTCCCTACGCTAAGGAAATTTTTTCCTTCGCTAACGACTCGCCGTGGTCGGGCTCGCCGACGGGTCCCAGAAGGCGGCGAGCGCACCCGCCGTGACCTGCGGGTTCTCCGCGTTCGGGGAGTGTTCGGCGCCTTCGACGACGACTCGCGCCGCATTCAAGCGCCGTGCCATGTCGTCCATCAGCGGCACCGGCCAGGCGTAGTCGACCACCCCGGACAGCACCAGCTTGCGCAACGGTACGTCCGCCAGCTCCGCCACCCGGTCCGGCTCCGAGATCAGTACCCGCCCCGTGCCGATCAGCTGCTCCGGCACCGTGGCCAACCACCGCTCGCGCAGGAAGCCGGCCAGCGCCGGCGAGTCCGGCACGGCGTCCGCCGGGTCCTGGGCGCGCATCGCGGCCCACACCGCCGGCATGTCGTCCCGGAGCGCCTCCAGCGCCGCGATGAGCAGCTTCGTACGGGCCTGCTGGTCCTCGGTGATCGCGGCGGGACCGCTGCTCATCAAGGTGAGGGAGGCGAACGGCGCGGCGTCGCGCAGCACGGCCGCACGGGAGATCAGACCGCCCAGGGAGTGGCCGACCAGGTGCACCGGCCCGGCGTCCAGCGCCCGCGCCTGGGCCAGCAGGTCCCGGGCCAGCTCCTCGCAGGTGTACGCGGACTCGTCGCGCGGACCGGCGCTCTCGTACTGGCCGCGCCCGTCGACCGCGACCACCCGGTAGCCGGCGGCGGCCAGCGGCTCCAGCAGGCCGATGAAGTCCTCTTTGCTGCCCGTGAAGCCGGGCACCAGCAGGGCCGTGCCGCGCAACGGCTCGCCCGCCTCGTGCACGGCGAACTCCCCGCGCGCGGTCCCGAGACGGTACGCGCGGGCGACGGACGGCAGGGTCAGACGGGGCGGCTTGCTCATGGCCCCGAGGTTACCGGCCCGTAGCCCGTGGTGCGGGCTCCGGTACGCGAACGGCCCCGGCCTCCTCCGAAGAGGGGAACGGGGCCGTTCGAGGCGCGGACGTCCGGGCGGGTTACGCCTCCGGCGCCTGCGCGGCGGCCTTGCGGGTCCGGGTGCGCTTCGGCTTGGCGGGTGCCTCCTCCGCGGCGGCGACGGGCGCCTCCGCGGCGGCGACGGCCTTACGGGTGCGGGTCCGCTTCGGCTTGACGGGGGCTTCCCCGTCGGCGACGGGCGCGGCGTCGGCGGCCACCGGGGCGGCCTCCGCGACCTTGCGGGTGCGGGTCCGCTTCGGCTTCTCCGGTGCCTCCTCGGCCACCGGGGCGGCCTCGGTCGCCACGGGCGCGGCCTCGGCGACCTTGCGGGTCCGGGTGCGCTTCGGCTTGGCCGGAGCCTCCTCCGCGACCGCGGCCGGGGCGGTGACCACGGCGGCTTCGGCGACGGCCTCGACCACCGGCGCCACGGCCTTGCGGGTCCGGGTGCGGCGGGCCGGGGCCGGCTCCACCGGCGGGGCCATCTGGAAGTCCGGCTCCGCGGCGGACGGCGCCGCGACCCGGCGGACCGGGCGGCGCGGCGCCCGGACGGGCTCCACGGCCGGGGCCATCTGGAAGTCCGGCTCCGGGGCGGCGACCGGTGCCTCGACGACCGGCGCCTCGGCGACCGGGGTCACGGCGGCGGCGGTTACCGACGGCACGGCCGCACGGGTCCGGCGCCGACGCGGCCTGCGCGGCTCATCGGCGGCGGGGGCCTCGGCGACCGGGGTCACCGCGGCGGGCGCCTCGGCGGCGGGGGCCGCAGTGGTGACCGTGGCCGGCGCCTCGGCGCCCAGGTCGCTGCCACCGCGGGTACGGCGGCGCTGACGCGGGGTCCGCGTACGCGCCGGACGCTCCTCGGCCGGCGCGGTGGCGGCGGCCGGGCCGCGACCGCCACGGCCACCGCGGCCGCCGGTCTCGCCCAGGTCCTCCAGCTGCTCGGCCTTCAGGCCCTCCCGCGTGCGCTCGGCACGCGGCAGTACGCCCTTGGTCCCGGCCGGGATGTTCAGCTCCTCGAACAGGTGCGGCGACGTGGAGTACGTCTCGACCGGGTCGTGGAAGTCCAGCTCCAGCGCCTTGTTGATCAGCTGCCAGCGCGGGATGTCGTCCCAGTCGACCAGGGTGACGGCGATGCCCTTGTTGCCCGCGCGACCGGTACGGCCCACGCGGTGCAGGAAGGTCTTCTCGTCTTCCGGCGCCTGGTAGTTGATGACGTGGGTCACACCCTCGACGTCGATGCCGCGCGCGGCCACGTCGGTGCACACCAGCACGTCGACCTTTCCGTTGCGGAACGCCCGCAGCGCCTGCTCGCGCGCACCCTGGCCCAGGTCGCCGTGGACGGCGCCGGAGGCGAAGCCGCGCTTCTCCAACTGCTCGGCGATGTCGGCCGCCGTGCGCTTCGTACGGCAGAAGATCATGGCCAGGCCACGGCCCTCGGCCTGGAGGATGCGGGAGACGAGCTCCGGCTTGTCCATGTTGTGCGCACGGAAGACGTGCTGCTTGATGTTGGCGACGGTCACGCCCTCGCCCTCGGGGGAGGTGGCGCGGATGTGCGTCGGCTGCGTCATGTACCGGCGGGCCAGGCCGATGACCGCGCCCGGCATGGTCGCCGAGAACAGCATCGTCTGACGCTTCGGCGGCAGGTAGTTGATGATCTTTTCGACATCGGGCAGGAAGCCCAGGTCGAGCATCTCGTCGGCCTCGTCCAGGACGAGCGCCCGCACGTGGGACAGGTCCAGCTTGCGCTGACCCGCCAGGTCGAGGAGCCGGCCCGGGGTGCCGACGATGATGTCGACGCCCTTCTTGAGGGCCTCCACCTGCGGCTCGTACGCGCGGCCGCCGTATATGGCGAGGACGCGGACGTTGCGGACCTTGCCCGCGGTCAGCAGGTCGTTGGTGACCTGCGTGCACAGTTCGCGGGTCGGGACGACCACGAGGGCCTGCGGCGCGTCGGTCAGCTGGTCGGGACGGGCCCGGCCCGCCTCGACGTCGGCGGGGACGGTGACCCGCTCCAGCAGCGGAAGGCCGAAACCGAGCGTCTTGCCGGTTCCGGTCTTGGCCTGGCCGATGACGTCCGAGCCGGAAAGGGCTACGGGGAGGGTCATCTCCTGGATCGGGAAGGGGGACACGATGCCGACGGCCTCAAGGGCTTCGGCGGTCTCGGGAAGGATCCCGAGGTCACGGAACGTAGTCAGGGTGCTGCCTCTTCTGTGAGACGCGGCGCGAGGCGGCGAGGGGGGTCGTACCGTGCCGGGCTTGCAGTACTACGCCCACCCACGTTCGGGCGAGCCGTACAAAGCTGCGCGGGACCACTAGCCTTCGCTCAAGCGCTTCTGCCGCTGAGGGGGCCCCTCGTGCAGGCGGTACGCATGGACGTACGCACCACACAGAGGGCGGTCGGGTGGAGCCGATCGGGCCACCGACCGGGCATCCTCATTCGGATGGCCCGCCGAGTTTCCGGCAGGCGCATTACCACTGTACCCCGGAATCGCGCAGCCGTGTCGGGTGAATTCACCTGCCGGTCGCGTTTAGGTGGACTGACCAGGGGGTTCGCCCCGGGTTCGGGCGGGCTATTGTGCGGAGCATGTCGACCGTAGAAAACGCATCGCCCGCCGACGACGGCACCGCCGCGGAGGCGGCCGGAATCGCCGCCCAGGACTGGGCGACCGCCTCGGCCTCACCGCAGTACCGGGCAGCCGTCGTGGACCTCCTCGGCGCGCTCGCGTACGGGGAACTCGCGGCGTTCGAGCGCCTGGCCGAGGACGCGAAGCTCGCGCCCACGCTCTCCGACAAGGCCGAACTCGCGAAGATGGCCTCGGCGGAGTTCCACCACTTCGAGCGGCTCCGGGACCGGCTGTCGGCGATCGACACCGAGCCGACCGCCGCGATGGAGCCCTTCGCCAAGGGCGTCGACGACTTCCACCGCCAGACCGCCCCCTCCGACTGGCTGGAGGGCCTGGTCAAGGCGTACGTCGGCGACTCCATCGCCAGCGACTTCTACCGCGAGGTCGCCACCCACCTGGACACCGACACCCGCGCCCTCGTCGTCGGCGTCCTCGACGACACGGGTCACGGCGGCTTCGCCGTCGAGAAGGTCCGCGCCGCGATCGAGGCCGACCCGCGCGTCGGGGGCCGGCTCGCGCTGTGGGCCCGCCGGCTGATGGGCGAGGCGCTCTCGCAGGCGCAGCGCGTGGTCGCCGAACGCGACGCGCTGTCGACCATGCTGGTCGGCGGCGTCGACGGGATGGCGGCCGGCTTCGACCTCGCGGCCGTCGGCGAGATGTTCACCCGGATCACCAAGGCCCACACCAAGCGGATGGCGGCCCTCGGCCTCGCCGCCTGAGGCCGCCCCGGCCCCGAGACGACACGCCGAGACGACACGCCGGCCCCGGAGCGGTCACCCCGCCCGGGGCCGGCGTGCGTACGTCCGGCGGTCAGCTCCGCGTCGGGAGCGAAAACGGAGGCCGACTGCGGCGGCGGCCCGAATGCCCGGTGGGTCGCAGCAGCAGCGACAGCACCACCGCGGACACCGACACCGAGCCCAGCAGCGTCGCGGCCAGGCTGTTGTGTCCCGGGCCCAGCGACATGTGGGTGAGGTACGCCCCGAACAGCGCCCCCGCCACCCCGCTGACCAGCACCGTTCTGGAAGAGGGCAGCCGTTCCCCGAGCGCGCGCACGGCCGCCCCGGCGAGGGCGAGTCCCAGCAGGCCGGAGCCAAGCGCTTCCATCAACAGCATGAGGTCCCTTCCGATACGTCAGCGGGCGTTTTCGGGTGCGGCACGTGCGGTCCTACCCGAAGCGGAAGAGACGGAAACGGCCCGGCGGTTGTTCCGCCGGGCCGTTTCTCTCGTTTTGTCGGGACTCGCGTCGCCCCGGTCCGCGCGCCTCAGAGCGCGCCGAAGCCCACCTTGCGCCCGCTCGGCTCGCCCAGGTCGACGTAGGCCAGGCGGTCGGACGGCACCAGGACCTTGCGGCCCTTGGCGTCGGTCAGGCTCAGCAGCGGCGCGGTGCCGGACAGCGCCGCCGTGACGATGCGCTCCAGCTCCTCCGCGCTCAGGTCGCTCTCCAGCACGATCTCCCGGGGTGCGTGCTGCACGCCGATCTTGACCTCCACGGCTTTGTCCCTCCGACGATCCGAATGCGCGCGATCAGTCGCGCCGTACCGGGTCCACATTAGCCCGGAGAGGGGACGTGATCGGCTCGCGGCGGACACGCTCGCAGCGAACAGCGGCCCGTGTGGTGGACCTGTGCGGCGGCCCCGTTCAGGAGGGCCGTCGGGCTCTCAGCCCTCGCTGCCGTGCAGCGGGAAACCGGCGATGCCGCGCCACGCGAGCGAGGTCAACAGGCCCACCGCGGTGTCCCGGGCGACCGGGCTCTCGCTCGACAACCAGTACCGCGCCACCACCTGCGAGACGCCGCCCAAGCCCACCGCCAGCAGCATCGACTCGTCCTTCGACAGGCCGGTGTCCTCCGCGATGACGTCGGAGATCGCCTCCGCGCACTGGAGCGAGACCCGGTCGACGCGCTCGCGCACCGCCGGCTCGTTGGTCAGGTCCGACTCGAAGACCAGGCGGAACGCGCCGCCCTCGTCCTCGACGTAGGCGAAGTAGGCGTCCATGGTCGCCTCGACGCGCAGTTTGTTGTCGGTCGTCGACTCCAGCGCCGTGCGCACGGCGCTCAACAGCGCCTCGCAGTGCTGGTCCAGCAGCGCGAGGTAGAGGTCGAGCTTGCCGGGGAAGTGCTGGTAGAGCACCGGCTTGCTGACCCCCGCGCGCTCGGCGATGTCGTCCATCGCCGCCGCGTGGTACCCCTGCGCGACGAAAACCTCCTGGGCCGCGCCCAAGAGCTGGTTGCGTCGGGCTCGGCGCGGCAGTCGCGTGCCCCGGGGACGCGCTGCGTCCGTCTGCTCGATGGCTGTCACGCCGCCTCCCACTTTCTCTAAGAACACACTGCGCTCTGCGCCGCGCCGCCATCGTACTTTTCGGTAACCGAATCTGGTGGGTTCAAGCCGACTTTTCTCGCTCTACGGACCACCGTCGACCGGCCTGACACGCTGGTCAGCGGTAGTCGTCCTCGTCCAGCGGCACGACCCGGGCCTGCTCGAAGGCATCCCCGTCGGTCGCCTCGTCCCGGTCCACACCGGTGGGCCGGTCGTCCTCGTGCGGCTGGACGTCCGTGTGCTGCTCCGCGGCGTCCGCCTCGGGCGTCTCCGGGTCGGGAAACTCCCGGAGCTCCTCCTGGAAAGTGTCCGGTTCGGCAGGATCGACCGTCATACCGCTCCCCTCGCCTTCGTCGTCTCCCTATGAGCCTAGGAGGATCGCCGTTACGCCGCCAGGTGGTCCTGTGACCGCCGACACAAGGGACCGGGTGTGATCGTCTCGTAACATTGGCCCATGTCTTCGACGGAGCTGCCGGGTGTGAAGGCCGCCGCCGAGCTGACCCCCCAGGTGGGGGGAGCCCGGGTGGCCGCAGGTGAGCGGCTGCGCACGGCACCGCTGTCCGGCCTGGAGCTGAACGTACGTTTTCGGCCACCGGTACGGGACGGACTGCCGCCCGCGCTCTTCGTGCACGGACTCGGCGGTTCCTCGCAGAACTGGTCGGCGCTGATGGAGCGGCTGGCCGCGGACGTGGACTGCGAAGCCGTCGACCTGCCCGGATTCGGCTGGTCACCACCGCCCGCCGACCGGGACTACTCCGTCACCGGGCTGGCCCGGGTGGTCATCCGGTACCTCGACGCGGCCGGGCGCGGGCCGGTCCACCTGTTCGGGAACTCGCTGGGCGGCGCCGTCTCCACCCGGGTCGCCGCGGTCCGCCCGGACCTGGTACGGACCCTGACGCTGGTCTCGCCGGCCCTGCCGGAGCTGCGCGTACAGAGGTCGGCGGTGCCCACCGCCCTGCTGGCGCTGCCCGGCGTCGCCGCCCTGTTCGGGCGCCTCACCCGGGGCATGAGCCCCGAACAGCGCACCAGGGGGGTGACGGACCTCTGTTACGGAGACCCCGCACGGGTGACGGTGGAGGGCTTCGAGGAGGCCGTCGAGGAGATGGAGCGCCGGCTGGCGCTGCCCTACTTCTGGGATGCGATGACCCGCTCCTCGCGCGGGATCGTCGACGCCTACACCCTCGGTGGCCAGCACGGACTGTGGCGGCAGGCGCAGCGCGTGCTCGCGCCGACCCTGCTGATCTACGGCGGCCGCGACCAACTGGTGTCGTACCGCAAGGCGCGCAAGGCCGCTGCGGCGTTCCGCGGTTCGCGGCTGCTGAGTCTGCCGGAGGCGGGGCACGTGGCGATGATGGAGTACCCGGACGTGGTGGCCACCGCCTTCCGGGAACTGCTGCGGGACACCGAACGCGCGCGCCACACTGCTTCCGGAGAACGGCCGGAGCGGTCGGAGCGCGGCGGGCGGTCGGAGCAGGGCGAGCAGACGGAACAGACGGCAGACACCGAAGACGGCAGAGGCTGAGACGCGTGGGACGACATAGTCGCAAGGACTCCGCCCCCGCCCGGCCCGCGCCGTCGGTGGAGTCCGCGCCGGACGAGCGGCGCCGCGAGCCCGTCCGCGCTCCGGCGCAGGGAGCGCCCTTCGACCCCTTCGGCACCGCTTCCCACCCGCACGGCGAGGAGCGGCCGGCCGGGCACCCGCAGCAGCGGGAACCCGGGGGCGCCTGGGGCGCCGGTCCGCGAACCGGGGGCGACACCGTATACGGGGACTGGCGCGGGGTGCCCAGGGCGCGCGTGACGGCGCCGGCGCCGGCCGTGCGGGACACCGACACCCCGGCCTTCGGCGTCCCCGCGCTCGGCCTCCCGACGCCGATCGCCGAGCCCGATACCGAAGCCGACAGCGCGATCGGCACCGACACGGACACGGACACCGACAGCGTGATCGGCACCGGCACGCACCGCCGGCTCCCGGGGCCCCGCGGTCCGCTCACCGCGCCGGAGCCCGGCCCCGGACCGCGGTTCGAGCCCCGGTCCCAGCCGCCGCCGGCCCAGGCCGAGCCGGCGTCCGAGCCGGCGTCGGAGCCGGAGCCCGGGGGCGGGCGCGGCACGAGGATCCGTACGTACACCGGCATGGCCGCCGCGGCCGTGACCACGGTGCTCGCCGTCGTCGTGGCCGGTCAGGTGGCCGGACGGCACGACGGCGACGCCACCCCCACCCGGGCCGCCGCGGACAGCGCGAAGGACCGGCAGGTCGCCGGGCAGTCGCCGGCGTCCCGCTCCGAGGGCCGGGCGACGCCCGAAGTGGCCCCGGACGAGCCGACGTACGAGCAGAAGATGGCGCGGCAACTGCCGATCGACGCGAAACTCACCGGCCCCGGGGTCTTCGACACCGTCCCCGGCGTCGCCCAGGCCCCGGGCAAGGGGAAGCTGCTGCGTTACCGGGTCGATGTGGAACAGGGCCTCGGCATGGACGGCCAGTTGTTCGCGGAGGCCGTGCACCGCACCCTCAACGACCCGCGGAGCTGGGCGCACGGCGGGGAGATGACCTTCGAGCGGGTGCCCGGCGGCGAGGCCGACTTCGTGATCACCCTCGCGAGCCCCGGGACCACCGGCGCCTGGTGCGCCAAGTCCGGGCTGGACACCACCGTCGACAACGTCTCCTGTGACTCCGCGGCGACCGAACGCGTGATGATCAACGCCTTCCGCTGGGCCCAGGGTTCCCCGACCTATGGCGCGGACCAGATGTTCGCCTACCGGCAGATGCTCATCAACCACGAGGTCGGGCACCGGCTCGGACACGGGCACGTCAACTGCCGGACCCCGGGCGCGCTCGCCCCGATCATGCAGCAGCAGACGAAGTCCCTCGACATCGACAACATCCCCTGCAAGCCGAACCCCTGGGTGTATCCCGGCAATTGACCTCCACGGTCCGGGTCGCCCCCGGCGCCGACCGCGCCCTGCCGCGTAGCGCGCTCGAACGCGACCCGTGGGGGAAAGTCACGACTCTTCACCCCTTCCGGTGGCGCGATGGACAACCGTCCGTCGCGCCTCCGGCATTTCGGCTTGAGTTCTTCCGCGGCGGGTCGACGGACCGACGGAGACCGCCTGTACAGGGAGATCGGGGGTGCCACTCGTGCGGATCGGACTGCTCACGGAAGGTGGTTATCCGTATGCGACGGGAGAGGCCGGGCTGTGGTGCGACCGGCTCGTGCGCGGCCTGCCGCAGCACGGGTTCGAGCTCTACGCGCTGAGCCGCAGCGCCGAACAGGAAGAGCGCGGCAGCGTGCCGTTGCCCGGCAACGTCACCCGGGTGCGGACCGCCCCGCTGTGGGCTCCCGCCGACGACGGGCGCGGCCATTCCCGGTGGGAGCGCCACCGGTTCGCCGACTGCTTCGGCGACCTGGTCCGCGGCATCTGCGCCGGTGCGGCCGACCCGTTCGCCGCCGGACTGTACGGACTCGCCGAACTCGCCTACGAGCACGGCGGGTTGTACGCGGCCCTGCGCTCGGAGACGGCCGTGCGGATGGTGGAGGCCGGCTGTCGCGCACCGGGCGCCGGTCGCGCCTTACGGGCGGCCCGGGTACCGGATCTGCTGGAGT
Source organism: Streptomyces sp. NPDC058279 (assembly GCF_042881255.1). Lineage (NCBI taxonomy): Bacteria > Bacillati > Actinomycetota > Actinomycetes > Kitasatosporales > Streptomycetaceae > Streptomyces > Streptomyces sp. NPDC058279. The sequence goes on from NZ_JBHVYA010000021.1 coordinate 38,993, forward strand.
TCGTGGACGCACTGGAGCGCGCCCTGCGGCCGTTGTCCCTCGACTGGTACGGGGAGCTCGGTGCGACCGACGTCTGCCACGCCGCCGGCGGCGGGATCGCGGCGCTCCCCGGGTTGTTGGCCAAACGCTTCTTCGGGGTCCCGCTGCTGGTCACGGAGTACGGGGTACGGCTGCGGGCCCACTACCTGGAGCACTCCCCGGACGAGCGGCCCGCCGTCCGGGCCCTGCTGGCCGCCTTCCACAGGCGCCTGGCCGCCGAGATCTACGCCCGCGCCGACCTGCTGACCCCCGGCAACGCCCACGCCCGCCGCTGGCAGGAGCGGTGCGGGGCCGCGCGGGAGCGGGTGCGCACCGTCTACCCGGGGATGGAGGCGGACCGATTCGCCACCGTCGGGGAGGACCCCGACCGCGGTGACCCGGACACGCTCGTGTGGGTCGGTCGGATAGAGCCGGCCAAGGACCTTGTCGCCCTGCTGCACGCCTTCGCCGAGGTGCGCAGGGCGCTGCCGCAGACCCGGCTGCGGATCTTCGCGACCTCCGCCGCGCCCGACTACCTGGCCGACTGCCGTTCCCTGGCCGCGCAGCTCTTCCCCGACGAGGCCGCCGACGCGATCACGATGGGGGAGAACCCGGTCACCTTCGAGGGGATCGGCGGCCCCGACGCGCCCTCACCGGCCGACGCGTACGGGACGGGGCGGGTGGTGGTGCTGTCCTCGGTGATCGAGGGCTTCCCCCTGACCCTCGCCGAAGCGATGTTCTGCGGCCGGGCCACCGTCTCCACCGACGTCGGCGCGGTGTGCGAGGTCATCGGGGGGACCGGGCTGGTCGTACCGCCACGCAACCCCAAGGCCCTGGCCGACGCCTGCCTGTCGCTGCTCCGCGACCCCGAGCGGGCGCGGCGGCTCGGTGCCGCCGCCCGGGCCCGGGCCCTCGAACTGTTCACCGTCGAGCAGAACGTGGCCGCGTTCCGCGACATCTACCTGCTCCTGCTCGCCCAGGGCCCGGCCCGCCCGGAGGCGGGCGTCCCGTTCGCGCAGCCGCCGGAGGCGCGGGTCCCGGGGCACTGGACCACACCGACCTGGGCTGCGGCACCCGAAACCGCGCCGGGCGAGCCCGCGCCGCCGGCCGATTCCGCGCCACGTGAGCCCGTGCCCACGGCGGGCCCCGCGACGGTCGGCACCGTACCGGTCGGCCCCGTACCCGCCGGCCCCGTACCGGTACCGGTCACGGAGGCGGCGGCATGACCCTCGACGACACCGGCCTGCGCCCCGACCCCGCCGCCACCCCGCGCCGGCGGGCCGCGGGAGACCCCGTCAAGGCCCTGCTGCACCGCCACCGCGACCTGTGCGAGCGCGCCGTCGACCCGCTGGAGATCGCCGCCGGGCTCGAAGCGCACGGCATCACCGACCGCACCGCCGCGCGCTTTCGCCACCGGGACGTCTTCTCCCTCGCCGAGGAGCTGTACGCCCGCACGCCCCGCGGCGAGACCCCGGCCGGCCCCGCCCCCGTCGGCGCAGCCGGACCCGCCGCCCTGCGCGGCTTCGGCTGCGCCCTGCTGCCCGGGGCCGTCGCGCTCGGGGCGGCCGCCGCCCGGGTGCCGTGGGCCGGGGCCGTCGCGGTGGCCCTCACCGTCGCCGCGCTGGTGTGGCCCGGGCGGACCGCCGGGGGGCGGTTCCCCGGCTTGCTCCACCTGCTCGCGGCGGCCGCCGTCGGCTGGGCCGTCCACCGGCACGGCCCGGCCCTCGGCGTCGCCCTCGCCCTCGCGGTGGCCCCCGCGCACCTGGCCGCCGCCGGCTTCGCGGCCCGCGCCCGGCGGGGCCTCGCCGGCAGTCGGGCCCTGGCGGACTTCGCCGCCGGGGCGCGACCGCTGCTGCTGCTCACCGCCGCCGCCTTCACCGCGGCCGCCGCCGGGGCCGCCGCGCTCGCCGGAACGCCCCTCGCGACCGCCGTGCCGCTCGCGGCGCTGCTCTTCCTGACCCGGCTGGTGCTCGCCCACGGCGCACACCGGGTGCCCGCGGCGGCGGCCCTGGCCGTGGCCCTCGCACCGGTCCCGGCCGCGCCGCTCGCCGCCGCCGCGGGACTCCTCGTACACACCGTCGTCGCGCTGTCCCGTGCCTCCGCACACGCGCGTCCCTGAGCCTTCGGAAACCGATGCCGGAGCGCCGTACCCCTACCACCCACCCCAGACCCAAGGAGAAACAGGATGACCGGCCAGCCAATCGACCAAGGGGCCGCGCGATGAGGGTGCTGCTGATCGGAGCCAACGGATACCTCGGCCGCTACGTCGCCGACCGGCTGCTCGCCGACCCCGCCGTACAACTCACCGCGCTCGGCCGGGGCGACGACGCCGACGTCCGCTTCGACCTCGCCACCGGCAGCCCCGGGGCCCTCACCCGGTTCCTCGACGCCGTCCACCCGGGCGTCGTCATCAACTGCGCGGGCGCCACCCGGGGCGGGGCCCGGGAACTGACCCGTCACAACACGGTCGCCGTCGCCACCATCTGCGAGTCGCTGCGCCGCAGCGGCTGCGGGGCCCGGCTCGTCCAGTTGGGCTGCGCCGCCGAGTACGGGCCCAGCCAGCCCGGTTCCTCGACGGCCGAGGACGCCGTTCCGAGACCGGGCGGACCGTACGGGGTCAGCAAGCTGGCCGCGACCGAGCTGGTGCTCGGCTCCGGGCTGGACGCGGTGGTGCTGCGGATCTTCTCGCCCGTCGGCCCCGGCACCCCCGCCGGATCGCCGCTGGGCCGGCTCGCCGAGGCCATGCGGCGGGCCATGCAGTCCGGCGACGGCGAACTCAAGCTCAGCGGCCTCGGGGTGCAGCGCGACTTCGTCGACGTGCGCGACGTCGCCCGGGCCGTGCACGCGGCCTCCCTGTCCGCCGCCCAGGGCGTCGTCAACATCGGCACCGGCCGCGCCGTCCGGCTGCGCGACGCGGCGGCCGTGCTGGCCCGGGTCGCGGGATACGGCGGCTCGCTGCACGAACTGGACGTACCGCACGGCGGCGGACAGCACCCGCTCGCGCACGGGCACCCGGGACGGCCGCAGGCCATGCCCGCCATCGGCGCCCCGCGCTCCGAGGCGACCGCCGAGCAGCTGGCCGCCGCTCCGCAGCCCCCGTACCCCGACGGCTGCGGCGCCTGGCAGCAGGCCGACGTCCGCACCGCCCGCGACCGGCTCGGCTGGCGGCCCCGGATCAACCTGGAGGAGTCCCTGGCCGACATCTGGATGGAGGCGGCGTGTCGCATCTGACGACGCCGATGTCCCCGGCCGCCGCGACCGGGGCGGCCCGTCTGGGGCTCGGCACCCCCGGGTACGCGCACCCGCTGCTCGCGCCGGTCGAGTGGGCCGAGCTGACCCGGCCCGGGACCCCGCTGCACTGGGCCGTGCTCAACGTCACCGACGGCCCGGGCGGACGGCCCGACCCGCACTGCGCGGAGGCGGCCGCCCGGCTGCGCGACGCGGGCGGTGCGGGCGGCACGGACCGTCGGCTGCTCGGCCGTCTCGCCATGCGGGACGGGGCGCGCTCGTTCGGGGAGTTGATCTCCGACGCCCACCGCTTCCGCGACTGGTACGGGGTCGGCGGTTTCTACCTCGCCGACGCCCCGGCGGACCGGGCGGACCTGCCCGCGGTGCGCCGCGTCGTGGACACCCTGCGCGGGCTCGGCGACGGCCTGCGCATCGTGCTCGACCACGGCACCCACCCCTACGAGGGCTACGCGGAGACCGCCGACCAACTGGTCACCTTCTCCGGCTCCTGGGCCGATTACCGTTGGTCGTTGGTGGCGGAGTGGACGGCCGAGTACCCGCCGGAGCTCTTCTGCCACCTGGTGCACGGCGTGCCGCGCACCCACCTGGAAGAGGCGCTGCGGATCGCCCGCTGGCAGGGCGCCGGGACGATCTGGTTCACCGACCGGCGCGGTACCCCCGACCGGGACCCCTGGGCGTCGATGCCCGGGTACTGGGACGAAATCGTCTCGCGTATCGGACCGGGTGTCTCGGAATGAAGAAGGGCGTGGCAGTGTTACGGGGAGAACCAACGTTCAGACATACCCATCTACGGAGTCCCCGTGTCGCTGCCACCCCTGGTAGAGCCAGCTGCTGAGCTCACCGTTGACGAGGTCCGTCGGTACTCCCGCCATTTGATCATCCCGGATGTCGGGATGGACGGCCAGAAGCGCCTCAAGAACGCCAAGGTGCTGGCCGTGGGCGCGGGCGGCCTCGGCTCGCCCGCCCTCATGTACCTGGCCGCGGCCGGCGTCGGCACGCTGGGCATCGTGGAGTTCGACGAGGTCGACGAGTCGAACCTCCAGCGTCAGATCATCCACAGCCAGGCGGACATCGGCCGGTCGAAGGCCGAGTCGGCCCGTGACAGCGTGCTGGGCATCAACCCGTACGTGAACGTGGTCCTGCACGAAGAGCGGCTCGAAGCCGAGAACGTGATGGAGATCTTCAGCCAGTACGACCTCATCGTCGACGGCACGGACAACTTCGCCACGCGCTACCTCGTCAACGACGCCTGCGTGCTGCTGAACAAGCCGTACGTGTGGGGCTCCATCTACCGCTTCGACGGCCAGGCGTCGGTGTTCTGGTCCGAGCACGGGCCGTGCTACCGCTGCCTGTACCCGGAGCCGCCGCCGCCGGGCATGGTCCCGAGCTGCGCCGAGGGCGGCGTGCTGGGCGTGCTCTGCGCGTCCATCGGCTCCATCCAGGTGACCGAGGCCATCAAGGTCCTCACGGGTGTCGGCGAGCCGCTGGTCGGCCGCCTGATGATCTACGACGCCCTGGAGATGCAGTACCGCCAGGTCAAGGTCCGCAAGGACCCCGACTGCGCCGTCTGCGGCCCGAACCCGACCGTCACCGAGCTCATCGACTACGAGGCGTTCTGCGGCGTCGTGTCGGAGGAGGCCCAGGAGGCGGCGGCCGGTTCGACGATCACTCCCAAGCAGCTCAAGGAGTGGATCGACAACGACGAGCCGATCGAGATCATCGACGTCCGGGAGAAGAACGAGTACGAGATCGTCTCGATCCCCGGCGCGAAGCTGATCCCCAAGGGCGAGTTCCTGATGGGCACCGCCCTCCAGGACCTGCCGCAGGACAAGCGGATCGTCTTGCATTGCAAGACGGGTGTCCGCAGTGCGGAAGTCCTCGCCGTCCTGAAGTCCGCGGGCTTCGCCGACGCGGTGCACGTCGGCGGCGGCGTCATCGGCTGGGTCCATCAGATCGAGCCCGAGAAGCCGGTCTACTGATCGTCCGTCGCTCGCGCTCCAGGGGCCGTACCGCGTCTGCGGTACGGCCCCTGCGCGCGGGTGCCGCCGCCGCTCAAGCGCCCTCGTCCTGCTGCTCGGGCGGCGAGGGCTGGGGCGACGGGCTCTGGCTCGGCGTGCAGACCTTGCCCGCGGGCGGCACCTTGCCGTCCAGCAGGTAGGCGTTCGTCACCTGCTGGACGCAGGGGTCGCCGCTGTTGTACGCGCCGTGCCCCTGGCCCTTGTACGTCAGCTCCACGCCGACGCCGGGGCCGAGCCGCTCCACCATCTTGCGCGCGCCCTCGTACGGGGTCGCCGGGTCGCCGGTGTTGCCGATCACCAGGATCGGGGCGGACCCGCGGGCCGAGACGTCCGGGGTCTCCCAGGCGCCCGCGACCGGCCAGCCCGTGCAGCTCGTCAGCGCCCAGCCGAGGAAGTCGCCGAAGACGGGCGACGCCGAACGGAACTGCGGCAGCTTCGACTTGGCCTGCTCCAGGGTGAAGCGCTCCTTGGAGTCGGCGCAGTTGATCGCCGTGTTCGCCGCCCCGATGTTGCTGTAGCGGCCTTGCTGGTCCCGGCCGTTGAGGGCGTCCGACAGGGCCATCAGCAACTGCCCCTGGCCGCCCTGCGCCTCGTCCAGCCCCTGCTCCAGCAGTGGCCACAGCTCCTTGGAGTAGAGCGCTTGGGCGATGCCGTTGGTGGCGGCGGAGTCGGTGAGCTGCCGCCCGGGGAGCCCGGGGATCGGCTTGACCGCCAGCTCCTTCTGGAGCCGGATGACGTTCGCCTCGACCTCCTTGGCGGTGCTGCCCTGGAGCCGGCAGGCGTCGCCCCGGTCCACGCAGTCCTGGGCGAAGTTGTCGAGCGCCAACTGGAAGCCCTTCGCCTGGCCCAGCGCCCCCTCCTCGGCGGTCTGGGTCGGGTCCACGACGGCGTCCAGGACCGCCCGGCCGACGTTCTTCGGGAAGAGGTGGGCGTAGACCCCGCCGAGTTCGGTCCCGTAGGAGATGCCGAAGTAGTGCAGCTTCTCGTCGCCGAGCGCCTGACGGATCCGGTCCAGGTCGCGGGCGGCGTTCTCGGTGCCGACGTAGGGCAGGACCTTGCCGGAGTTCTGCACGCAGGCATGCTGGTACCTCCTGGTGTTGTCGGTGAACGCCTTCTCCTGTTCCGGGGTCGCCGGCGTGGAGTCCGAGGCGTAGTACGCGTCCAGTTGCCGATCGTTCTCGCACAGGACGGGCGCGCTGCGGCCCACGCCGCGCGGGTCGAAGCTGACGAGGTCGTAGCGGGAGCGCAGTGCCTCGTACTCCTTGGCGGCGCCGGGGAGGGTGGTGATGCCGGAGCCGCCGGGGCCGCCGAAGTTGAAGACCAGGGAGCCGATGCGCTTGTCCTTGTCGCGCGCCTTGGCGCGGATCAGGGCCAGCGGAATCGTTTCTCCTTCGGGTTTCGCGTAGTCGAGGGGCACGTCGAGGGTCGCGCACTGCCAGTCCTTGCCGGGCGCCTGTCCGCCGCCCTCGGCGGGGGTGGGGGCCTCGCACGCGTCCCACTTCAGGGCCTTGGGCGGGTTGCCGCCCGAGGTCTTCTTGTCCTTCTCCGAACCGTCGCCGGACGAACAGGCGCCGGCGGTGAACAGCGCGGCGGCGACGGCCGCGGCGGCGGTGGCCCGCAGTGCGTTTCTCGGCATGTCCCCATCCTGTGGGCGCGCGGGCCCCGGCGCGCGGGTGATGGGCCGTTCGGGGGTGTGCGGCGGGGGTGCGCGCGGGGTGTGTGGGGATGCGGGTGCGGGGGTGTGCGCGGCGGGGCCGTACGTGGTCACCTGGATCCATGGACCACTCCCAACGGGTCGGGATCGGTGAAGCCGCGGCCCTGACCGGTACGACGCCCAACGCCATCCGGCACTTCCACCGGATCGGGCTGCTGCCGGAGCCCGAGCGGGGGCCGGGCGAGCGGCGGCGGTACGGGTACGGGGACCTCGTCGGCGTCCTGTGGGCGCGGGCGACGACGGAACTGGGGATGCCGCCCCCGGCCAAGGCCGGACGGGACGACCCGCCGGCGGAGCTGGCGGAGCTGGAGGCGTCGCTGGAGCGGCGCCGGGAGCGGGCCGGGGAGCTGCTGTCGGCGGTGCGGGGGCTGCGCGCCTGCGGGGGCGAGCCGGGTCGGCCGGCCGCCGGGTTGGCCCGGACGCCCGGACACCGGACGTCCACGCTGCACCCGCGGCTGCGGGCGGAGCAGCGGCGGCTGGAGGGGGAGATCGAGGTGCTCTCCGACCCGGGTTTCCCGTCGGACGACCCCCGGGTGGTGGCGCTGGCCCACGACTTCTCGGTCCACCTGCTGGCGCTGGAGGCGGCGGAACGCGCGGCGGACTTCCCGGAGCCGGACTTCCTCGACTCCCCGCCCCCCGCGCCGCCACCCGAAGCCTCCTCCGACGTCCTCACCCTCCCGGGGCTCCTCTCCCCGGCACTGGCCCGCGTGGCGGAACTCCTCTCCCACCACCGCCCGCCCACCTGACCCCGCCCTGCGGCCGGCAGCTCCGGGTGTCACCCGTCCTGCGGCTGTGGCGACAGCCCCCGCCCGGCGCCCGGCCGGAAGGTCCGCCGCCCGGCCCACGGTCGGGGCCCCGGAGTCCCGGAGTCCCGGAGTCCCGGAGTCCCGGAGTCCCGGAGTTCCGGAGTCCCGGAGTTCCGGAGTCCGGGGGTTGTCGGGCATGCCCGGGGTGGGGGGCGTAAGTGGGCTACCCGGGGTGCCGGGGGCAGCGGGCCGTGGCCCGGGCGGCGGACCCTCCGCCGCCCCCGATCGGGGGCGGCGGCTTCGACAGCCCACCGTGCTCGCCGTGGCGGCTCCCGCACGGTGGCGGAGCCGGGCGCCCTGGCCGGGCGCCGCAGGGCTCCCGGCGGTCCCGGAGTCCCGGGGTGTCGGGCGTACCCGGGTTACCCGGGGTGCCGGGGGCAGCGGGCCGCGGGCCGGGTGTGCGTGGCGGCCCCGCACGGCGGGGAGCCGGGTCGCGCGCCGCGACGGACCGCCGGGGCGGGCCGACACCCGGACACACCCCGCGGAGCTAGATGGCTTCCTTGCGGGTCAGGAAGTTGAAGGACAGCCAGCCCGGCAGGACCGGCAGCCAGAAGGTCATCAGGCGGAACAGCAGGACCGCCGAGATGGCGACCTCCTTCTCCAGTCCCGCCGCGATCAGGCCCAGCGTCAGCGTCGTCTCCACGGCGCCGATACCGCCCGGCGTCGGCGCCGCCGAACCCAGCGCGTTGCCCGCCAGGAAGACCACCGCGATGCTCGCGTAGCTGATGGCCTGGCCGCCGCCGAACGCGCGGATCGAGGCGTCCAGGCACATCACGAAGCACGCCGTGAGCAGCAGCATCCCGCCGATGCCCGTCATCAGCTTCTGCGGTCGCTGGAGCACGTCCAGCATGCGCGGCACGACCCCGGCGAACAGCGCCCGTACCCGCGTCGCCACGAACTTCCGCAGGAACGGGACCGCCGTCACCACCAGTACCAGTACCGCCACCGTGAGCAGACCCGCGATGACCGTCCTGGACGGGGTCATCTCCGGGGTCTTCTCCGTCCCCGTCAGGTAGCCGAAGGACAGCAGCAGCAGGACGTGGCTGGCCAACCCGAACAACTGCGAGGCGCCGACGCTCGCCACCGCCAGCCCCGGTCGCACCCCCGCGCGCTGGAGGAAGCGGGTGTTCAGCGCGACGCCACCGACCGCCGCCGGGGCCACGAGCTTCACGAACGACCCGGCCACCTGCGCCACGACCGTCCGCAGGAACGACACCCGCTCCGGCACGAACCCCAGCAGACTCATCGCCGCCGCGAAGTAGCTCAGCAACGAGAAGGCCAGCGCCGCCCCCACCCAGCCCCACCGGGCCTGCCCGACGATGGTCGCGAAGTCCACGTGGGCGAGCTGCGTGAGCAGGAAGTACGCACCGAACGCCCCCGCGATGAACGAGACCAGCGTGCGCGGGCGGATCCGCTCCAACCGGGCCGGCTCCACCGGCGCCTGCGGGCGGATCAGCAACACCTGCCGGCGGATCTGGCTGAGCAGGTCCTCCTCGCGGGCCTCGTCGAGCGCGTCGTCCAGCGCCCGCTTCTCCGCCTTCCGGTCGGCGGCGGTGGCCGCCCCGCTCGTCGCGGAGTCCGCCTCGCGCGCCGCCTTCGCCGCGCGCGAGGACTCCAGTACCGCTTCCCGTTCCCGGTCGGCCCGCTCGCGCGCCAGCTTGCGCAGCGTCGCCCGGGTGGAGCGGCTCAGCGCGATCGGCTGGAGCAACGGCAGGCAGTCCGCGACCGCGTCCGGGCCGAGCATCGACACCGCCGACGCCACCGACCGCTCCGCGCCGACCCGCAGGCCGAGCGTGGTGAGCAGCTGCGCGATGTCCATCCGCAGGACCAGGTCGCCGGCCGCGATCTCGCCGCCCCGCAGGTCGGTGAGGGTGACATTGCCGGAACGATCCACCACCAGCGCGTCCCCGGTGAGCCGCCGGTGCGCGATCCGCCGCGACTGCAGCGCCCGTACCTGCTCCCACGCGTTGCGGGTCAGGTCGTCGGTGATCTCCTCGTCCGGGAGCGAGTCCAGGGTCCGTCCGCCGAGGTGCTCGTAGACGAGCATCACGGCGTCCGGGCCGAGTTCGGAGGTGGCGATCAGCTTCGGCGCATTGGCGCCGGCCGCGATGGCGGCGTACGCGAGGAGGGCCTCCTGCTCCAGCGCCTGGCGCAGCGACTGCAGGCTGCGCCCGGTGGTGATGCCGCGCAGGGTGAGCCGGCGCCAGACCCGGTAGAAGAAGCCCTGGGCCTGCTGCTCCCGGTCGACGACGGTGACGTCGAGCGGGGGACCGTCCTCCAGCGTCACGTGGTACCGGCGGCCCCGGTCGCTCACCTCGGAGGCTTCGGCGCTGTCCGGTGCCTCGGCGCGCATCGCGCTGACCGGCTGGAAGCCGACCCGGCGGAGCCCGGCGAGCAGGTGCTGCCCGGTGGGGCGGACGTTGGGGGAGCCGACCGCGTACAGCGTCCCGTACGCCACGCTCCAGCCGATCAGCACGGTCAGGATGATCGAGAAGGGCGTCGTGTAGCCGCTGACGAGCATCGCGAAGGCGTCGAGCAGCAGGACCACCCACAGCGCGACCCGCCAGCGCGGACGGCGGGTCATCCCGACCGCGGTCATGTACGCGATGACGGGCGCGAGGTAGCCGTGCACCGGGTCGGTGAGGGCGCCGCCGGCGCCGGTGGCGCGGGTGAGGGCGTCCTGGATCGTCGCGGGGGCGGCCTGGGAGACCCAGAGGTCGGTGGCGAGGGTGACGCCGTGCGCGAGGACCGCGGCGAGCACGCCGTCGGCGATGCGCAGGCCGTCGCGCTTGATCAGCCGTTCGATGGCGAAGGCGACGGGTACGAGCAGTACGGCGATGCTCGACACCAGACCGGCGAGCTTGATCAGTACGTCGGGCGCCTGACCGGTGCCGTTGGAGATGTCCTGTTCGAGGCCGGCGGTGGTGCCGTGGGCGAAGGCGGAGATGCCGAGGACGACGGCGATGCCGAGGACGCCGACGAGGAGCCGGACGAGGTCGGAGGGCCGGTGGACGCGGGCGGCGAGGAGCGGTTCGTCGACTTCGACGCGGTCGGCGTCGGTCGGGGTGTGGCCGTGGGGGCGCTCGGGGTCGTCGGGGCCGGGTCGGTCGGGACCGGGTGCGTCGGGACGGGGGTCGGCGGGGCCGGGTGCGTCGTGACGGGGTGCGTCGGGACGGGGGTCGGCGGGGCCGGGTGCGTCGGGACCGGCGTCCCGACCGGGCACGGGACCGGCGTCGGAGCCTGCGGCCCGGCCGATGTCGCGGCTGTCGCCCGGATCGTTGTCGCCGCCGCCGCCGGCGCTGTCGTCGCGGGGCGTGTCAGGGCGTGCGCCGTCGTCCGACATCGCGCCGTCCGGAGGGCTCACACCCTGCTCCTTCGCCGTCACTTCCGTCTCTTCTTGATCACGTATCACCAGTCACCGCCCGGAAGATGGTGGCACGGACCGGCCTGCGTGCGGGGCAGCAGGGTGCGCGCCGGTGCGGAAGGGAACCTTCCACGAGCCTGTCGGTGACGTGCGGCACCATGGTCCGGATGAGTACGGAACTGCCCGAGTACGCGGAACGGGTGTTGGAGGTGGTCGAGCGGATTCCGCCCGGCCGGGTGATGACGTACGGGGACGTCGCGGAGTGGCTCGGCGCGGGCGGACCGCGCCAAGTCGGGCGCGTCATGGCCCTGTACGGCGGCGCCGTGCCCTGGTGGCGCGTGGTGCGCGCGGACGGCCGGCCGCTGCCGGGCAGCGAACGGCGGGCCCTGTCGCACTACCGCGCCGAGGGCACACCGCTGCGCGAGACGGCCGGCGGCGAGCCGCGGCTGGCGATGCGGCGGGCGCGCTGGGACGGCCGTGACGGACGTGACGGAGGCGACGAGGCTCACATCTGACAGCTTCGGCCATTCGCGGCCCGGGCGGGAGGTCGAAGGCTCGTAGGGGGGACGAACCGAGGGGTCCCCGGGGCGACGGCCGAACCGATCCCGGGCGTCCCGGACGACTGCGGCGGCCGGCGCCGGTGGCGTAGCGTTGCCCCTTCGGCCGTCCCGACCGGGGCCGCGCCGACCGACGCCCGGGGCCCACCGCCCCGCGCACCCGACGTACCTGTACCACCCGCAGACCCACCAGGACCGGCACCCCACGTGATCACCTCCCCCTCCGACCGCTCAGAGCGGCGTACGCGTGCCTCCGACGCGTACCGCCTGGTGCGCACCGGGCCGGAACGGGTGGCTCCCCCTGTCCTGGACGCAGCGCAACGCGCGGTGGTTGAGCACACCGGCGGCCCTCTGCTGGTGCTGGCCGGGCCGGGCACCGGCAAGACCACCACGCTGATCGAGGCCGCCGCCGCCCGGGTCGAGGCGGGCACCGACCCGGCCCGCATCCTGATCCTCACCTTCAGCCGCAAGGCGGCCGTCGAGCTGCGCGACCGGGCGGCCCTGCGGCTGGGCGGCGCCCGCGCCCCGCAGGCCACCACCTTCCACTCCTTCTGCTACGGCCTGGTCCGCGCCCACCAGGACACCGACCTCTTCGCCGACCCGCTGCGGCTGCTGTCCGGTCCGGAGCAGGACGTGATGGTCCGCACCCTGCTGGAGGGGCAGCGCCGGATCAGCTCCGTCCACCCCATCCGCTGGCCGGACGACCTGCGCGCCGCGCTGACCACCCGGGGGTTCGCGGACGAGGTCCGCGCCGTGCTGGCCCGCGCGCGCGAGCTGGGGCTCGGGCCGGGCGCCCTGTCGGACTTCGCGCGGCGGATCGGCCGCCCGGACTGGCAGGCCGCCGCCGCCTTCCTCTCCGAATACCTGGACGTCCTGGACATGCAGGGCACGCTGGACTACGCCGAGCTGCTGCACCGCGCGGTGCTCCTCGCGGAGCGCGAGCCGGCCCTCGCCTCCGCGTACGACGTGATCTACGTGGACGAGTACCAGGACACCGACGCCTCGCAGCTGCGGCTGCTGCGCGCGCTGAACGGGGCGGGCGGGACGCTGGTGGCGTTCGGCGACCCGGACCAGTCGATCTACGCGTTCCGGGGCGCCGACATCAACAACATCCTGGACTTCGAGGGCTCCTTCCCGGGGGCGGAGGTACGGGCCCTGACGGTGGGCCGCCGCTCGGGGTCGGTCCTGCTGGCCGCGACCCGGCTGCTCACCTCCCGCATGCCGGTACCGAGGCTGCCTGCGGCGGCGGTACGGGCCCATCGGGGGCTGCGGCCCGTGCGGGAGGGCGGGCGCGTGGAGGTGTACACGTACCCGACCGCCGGCGCGGAACTCGACAACATCGCCGACATCCTGCGGCGCGCGCACCTGGAGGACGGGGTGCCGTGGCGGGACATGGCCGTCCTGGTCCGCGCGGGCGGTCGCACGCTCCCGGCGATGCGGCGCGCGCTGATCTCCGCCGGGGTCCCGGCGGAGACGGACGGTACGGACACGCCCCTGCGCCACGAACCGGCCGTCGCCCCCCTCCTGACGGCCCTCCGCCTGACGGCCACGGCCGCCGCCACCACGGCGGACCTCCCACCGGAGCTGCCCACCCCGGCCCGCACCGCCGGCCCCGCCGAGGAGCCGGGCCCGGCTGCCGACCCCACCACCGGCGCGGCCGGTCCGGCGGCGGGCGTCGACGCCTTGGTTGACTCCGGCGAGCCGGTCGGTTCTGTGGCCGAGCAGGACGGGGCGGCTCCCGCCGGTGCGCTTCGCGCCGCCGCTCCGGGGGATTCCGGCGTGCCGGGCGTGGGTCCGGCGGTGCGCGGCTCTGCCGGGACGGGCGGAGACCCCGACCTGGTTTCCGGCTCCGCCGGTGTTCTTCCGCCTGCCGTTCCGGCCGGCCCCGCTGATGGCGTGGGCCCCGAGGCGTCGCCCTCGCACGCCGCGACCGAGTCCGCCGGGGTCGCCGCCTCCGCCGACGCCGCCCCGGGGGCGAGTGGAGGCTCGGCCCCGGCTGCCGACTCCGCCGACGCGTCCGTTCCGGCGGCCCCGGCCGATGACGGCCATCCGGCGGTGGCCGGGGCCGCCTCCGCCGATGCGGACCCGGCCGGTGCGGCCGTGCCGGCCGGCTCCGTCGCGCCGGGCGCAGGCCCCGCCGACGCGGCCGTCCCCTCGGCGGTGGGTGACGCCGGTGCGGCCGGGCAGGCCGGTTCCGGCGGGCCGGGTGAGCCGGGCGTGGACTCCGGCCTGGCCGACGCCGACGCCGACGCGGCCGGCGTCGGTGACTCCGGCGTAGACGAGGGGTGGGTCGGGGTCGAGGCGGCCGTCGCGTTGCTCGGGTCGCCGCTCGGGGGGATGGACGCCGCCGATCTGCGGCGGCTGGGGCGGGCGTTGCGGGACGAGGAGCGGGCCGCCGGGGTCGCCGTGCCCGCGCCCTCCGACGTACTGCTGGCCCGCGCCCTCGCCGAGCCCGAGCGGCTCGTCGCCCACGACCCCGCCTACGCCCGCGGCGCCCAACGCCTCGGCCTGCTCCTGCGCAAGGCCCGCGAACTCCTCGAAGGCGGCGGCACCGCCGAAGAGGCCCTCTGGCTCCTCTGGGACGGCACCCCCTGGCCCCAGCGCCTTGAGCGGAGCGCCCGCCGCGGCGGCCCCGCCGGCCGCAACGCCGACCGCGACCTCGACGCCGTCTGCGCCCTCTTCGACACCGCCGCCCGCGCGGAGGAACGTACCGGCGGCCGCGGCGCCCTCAACTTCCTCGAACAACTCGAAGCCGAGGACATCGCCGCCGACACCCTCACCCGCAAGGCCCACCGTTCCGACGCCGTCCGGCTGATGACCGCCCACCGCTCCAAGGGCCTCGAATGGGGCCTCGTCGTCGTCGCCGGCGTCCAGGAAGGGCTCTGGCCCGACCTGCGCCGTCGCGGCTCCCTCCTGGAGGCGGACCGCATCGGCCGCGACGGCCTCGCCGACCCCCTCACCCCCGGCGCGCTCCTCGCCGAGGAGCGCCGCCTCTTCTACGTCGCCGCCACCCGCGCCCGTCACCGTCTCGTCGTCACCGCCGTCAAGGCCCCCGCCGAGGACGGCGACCAGCCCTCCCGCTTCCTCACCGAACTCGGCGTACCGGTCAAGGACGTCACCGGCCGCCCCCGCCGCCCCCTCGCCGTGCCCGCGCTCGTCGCCGAACTCCGCGCCACCACCGTCGACCCCGAGGCGTCCGAGGCGATGCGCGCCGCCGCCGCCCGCCGGCTGGCCCGCTTGGCCGCGCTCACCGACGACGAGGACCGCCCCCTGGTCCCCGCCGCGCACCCGCAACGCTGGTGGGGGCTGTACGAGCCCACCCGCAGCAGCGTCCCGCTGCGCGACCGCGACCGGCCCGTCGCCCTCTCCGGCAGCGCCCTGGACCAGCTCGCCAACACCTGCTCCCTCCAGTGGTTCCTCGGCCGCGAGGTCAAGGCCGACACCCCCGCCACCGCCGCCCAGGGCTTCGGCAACGTCGTCCACGTCCTCGCCGACGAGGTCGCCTCCGGCCGCACCCCCGCCGACCTGGCCGTCCTCATGGAACGGCTCGACTCCGTCTGGGACGCCCTCGCCTTCGACGCCCCTTGGAAGTCCCGCCAGGAGAAGGACAACGCCCGCGCCGCCCTCGAACGCTTCCTGCGCTGGCACGCCACCGACCGCGGGGGCCGGGCGGCCGTGGCCACGGAGCACGAATTCGACGTCACGCTGGAAGCGGGCGACTTCGCCGTCCGGGTCCGGGGCTCCATGGACCGGGTCGAAGCGGACCCCCAGGGGCGGGCGTACGTCGTCGACTTCAAGACCGGCAAGGCCGCGCCCACCAAGGACGAGGTCGCGCGCTACCCCCAGCTCGCCGTGTACCAGCTCGCGGTCCGCGAAGGCGCCGTAGACGAGGTCTTCGACGGCCGCCGCCCCGAACCGGGCGGCGCCGAACTCGTGCAGCTGCGCCAGGGCGCCGCCAAGCGCGACGGCGGCGACGAGGTACCGAAGGTCCAGGCCCAACAGCCGCTGGACGGCGACTGGGCCGCCGATCTGCTCGCCACCGCCGCCGGCCGGGTCCTGGACGAGCGCTTCACCCCCAGCACCGGGCAGCACTGCGACCACTGCTCCTTCCGCAGCGCGTGCAGCGCCCGCCCGGAGGGCCGCCACACCGTGGAGTGAGCCCGCGGGGCCCGGGGCCCGGGGCCCGGGGCCCGAGCACCGAGCCCCGCCGCCCGAGGCCCCGAGGCCCGCCGCCCGAGGCCCCGTCCCCGGGCCGCCGCCCGGGCCGCCGCCCGGGACGCCGCCAGGGCCGGCGGCAGGGACGCCGGCGGGGAGTGTCAGTGCGGGCCGCTAGCCTTTTCGGGTGTCCGCGCGTCCGGCCGGCCCCCCGGCCCTCACCGATCCCGAGCAGCTCAAGGAGCTCCTCGGGATTCCCTTCACGCCGGAACAGCTGGCCTGCGCGACCGCCCCAGCCGCCCCCCAGGTCATCGTCGCCGGAGCGGGCTCCGGCAAGACCACCGTCATGGCCGCCCGCGTCGTCTGGCTGGTCGGTACGGGCGCGGTCGCGCCCGAACAGGTCCTCGGCCTGACCTTCACCAACAAGGCCGCCGGCGAGCTCGCCGAGCGCGTGCGCAAGGCCCTCGCCCGCGCCGGCATCAGCGATCCCGACCCGGCCCCCGGCTCCACCCCCGAGCCCGCGGAGGGCGGCGCCGCCGCCGGCGAGCCCCGTATCTCCACCTACCACGCCTTCGCCGGGCAGCTCCTGAAAGACCACGGCCTGCGCATCGGCCTGGAACCCAGCGCCCGGCTGCTCGCGGACGCCACCCGCTTCCAGCTCGCCGCCCGTGTGCTGCGCGAGGCCCCCGGCCCGTACCCCTCGTTGACGAAGTCCCTTCCCGACCTGGTCAGCGACCTGCTCGCGCTCGACGCCGAGCTGTCCGAGCACCTGGTCGCCCCCGAGGAACTGCGCGCGTACGACACCCGGCTGCTGGACGAACTCGCCGGCACCAAGCTCACCAACGACGACCTGCGCAAGGTCCCGGAGGCGGTGCGCGGCCGGCTCGAACTGCTGGAACTGACCGAGCGCTACCGCGCCGCCAAACGCTCCCGAGACCTGCTCGACTTCAGCGACCAGATAGCCCTCTCCGCGCGGCTCGCCACCACCCGGCCCGAGGTGGGGGCACTGTTGCGCGAGGAGTTCCGGGTCGTCCTGCTCGACGAGTACCAGGACACCTCCGTCGCGCAGCGGCTGCTGCTCTCCGGGCTGTTCGGCGCGGGCACGGGCCACGCGGTGACCGCCGTCGGCGACCCCTGCCAGGCGATCTACGGCTGGCGCGGTGCCTCCGTCGCCAACCTCGACGACTTCCCGGACCACTTCCCGAACGCCGACGGCACGCCCGCCGAACGCCACTCGCTCAGCGAGAACCGGCGCAGCGGCGGCCGGCTGCTGGACCTGGCCAACGGCCTCGCCGCGCCCCTGCGCGCCATGCACGAGGGCGTCGAGGCGCTGCGCGCCGCGCCGGGGGAGGAGCGGGCCGGCTCGGTCCGCTGCGCCCTGCTGCCCACGCACGCCGAGGAGCTGGAGTGGCTCGGCGACTCCGTCGCGCACCTGGTCCGGACGGGCACGGCGCCGGGGGAGATCGCCGTGCTGTGCCGCTCCGCCGGGGACTTCGCGCGGATCCAGGCGGTCCTGGTGGCCCGCGAGGTGCCGGTCGAGGTGGTCGGACTCTCCGGCCTGCTGCACCTGCCCGAGGTCGCCGACCTGGTCGCGGTGTGCGAGGTGCTCCAGGACCCGGGGGCCAACGCCTCGCTGGTGCGCCTGCTGACCGGCCCGCGCTGGCGGATCGGCGCCCGTGACCTGGCGTTGCTGGGCCGGCGGGCCCGGCAGTTGGTGAACGGCAGGCCGTCCGGAGCAGGCGCGGCCGACCCGGACGCGCGTCTCGCGGCGGCCGTCGAGGGCGTCGACCCGGTGGAGGTCATCTCGCTGGCCGACGCGCTGGAGACGTTCCTGGATTCCGCCGGGGCGGTCGCCGGGGAGGACCTGCCGTTCTCGGCGGAGGCCAGGGTCCGCTTCGCGCACCTCGCGCAGGAACTGCGTGACCTGCGGCGTTCGCTCGCCGACCCGCTGATGGACGTACTGCACCGGGTGCTGGCGGCGACCGGGCTGGATGTGGAGCTGTCCGCCTCCCCGCACGCACTGGCCGCCCGGCGCCGCGAGACGCTGTCGGGGTTCCTGGACGTCGCGGCCGGGTTCGCCTCGCTGGACGGGGAGGCGTCGCTGTTGGCGTTCCTCGCCTTCCTGCGCACGGCCGCCCAGTACGAGAAGGGCCTGGACCACGCCCTGCCGGGCGGGGAGAACACGGTCAAGGTGCTGACGGCCCACAAGTCCAAGGGGCTGGAGTGGGACGTGGTGGTCGTACCCGGCCTGTGCGCGGGGGCCTTCCCGAAGGAGAAGCCGCCGGAGGCGTGGACCTCGTACGCCAAGGTCCTGCCGTACGCCCTGCGCGGCGACGCGTCGACCCTGCCGGGGGACCCGGCCTGGACATCAGCGGGCCTGAAGTCCTTCAAGGCGGGGCTGAAGGAACACAAGGCGGTGGAGGAACTCCGGCTCGGCTACGTGACGTTCACCCGACCGCGCTCGCTCCTGCTGGCGTCCGGCCACTGGTGGGGGCCGACGCAGAAGAAGCCGCGGGGGCCGTCGGCGTTCCTGGAGGCCCTGTACGCGCACTGCGAGGCGGGGTACGGGGAGATCGAGGCGTGGGCGCCCCAGCCGGAGCCGGAGGCGGAGAACCCGGTTCTCGCCGACGCCGCGACCGCGGACCACGCCTGGCCGCTGCCGCTGGACCCGGCCTCGCTGGCCCGGCGGCGCCGGGCGGCGGCGCTGGTGGAGTCCCACCTCTCGGCGGCCTACCTCTGGCCCCCGCACTGCGAGGAACCCTCCTACGACGACCCCCCGTGGCCCGACCCGCAGGCCCCGGACCCGGGCCTCGCCCCCACGGTCCCCGGCCCCCGCGCCCCGCACGCCCCGCGCTCCGCGGACCCCGGGTCCGGTCCAGGTGTGCCCACCGACGACGACGCCCCGGACACCGACCCGTGGCCGGAGGCCGACGCGCAGGGGGTGTCGTCGTGGGCTCCGCACGCGGCCGCCGCCGCGCCGGATGACGACCTCTGGCCGGAGCCGGACCTCTGGCCGGAGGCCGAGGCGGCGGGAGCCCCGCACGCGGGCACCCCCGCGTCCGGTCCGGCTACCCCCGCCGACGCTGCTGCGCCGGACCCCGAGCCGCTGTCGCGGGGCCGGCAGCCCGCCGCGTCCGAGTCCCGCCCCACCGACGCCGCCGGGCCGGCCGACGACCTGTGGCCGGAGGCCGAGGCGGCGGGGTGGTCGGCTCCGGCCTCCCACGCGGGCGAGCCCGAGCCCGGCTCCGTCGTGCCCACCGACACGGCCGGGCCGGGTGACGACCTTCGGTCGCACGCCGGTGCGCCCCGGCGCGGCCTCGTCGTGCCGGCCGACGCCTCCCCGTCTCGAATCCACTCCGCCGTGCCCGCCGACGACCTGCCGCCGGAGGCCGAGGCGACGGCACCCTCGGCGGAAGCCCCGCACCCGGGCACCCCCGCGTCCGGCTCCGCAGTGCCTGCCGACCCCGCCGGGTCGTCGGCCCTGGCACCGCACGCCGGTGCGTCACGGACCGGGTACGCCGTGCCCGCCGCCGGCTCCGGGCCGCGGGCCCACCCCGCCGCGCCCGGTGACGACCTGTGGCCGGAGGCCGACCCCGCCGGGGCGTCGGCGTGGGGTCGGGGCGGGCGGGTGCCGATCGGGTACGACGGCGGGGAGCTGAGCCCGGAAGAGGCGCGGGCCGTCGCGTCGTGGGACCGGGACCTCGACGCGCTCGAAGGCGAGCTCCGCCGTGCCCGTACGGCCGTGCGGGACGTCGAGCTGCCCGCCTCCCTCTCCGCGAGCCAGCTCCTGCGCCTCGCCGCCGACGAGCAGGGCTTCGCCCGGGAGCTGGCCCGGCCCATGCCCAAGCCGCCCCAGCCCGCCGCCCGCCAGGGCACCCGCTTCCACGCCTGGGTCGAGTCCCGCTTCGACGAGCTCCCCCTGCCCCTCCTCGATGTCCTCGACCCCGCCACCGAGCTCCCCGGCGCCGCCTCCGACCAGGACATCGCCGACGAGGCCGACCTCGCCTCCCTCAAGGCCGCGTTCGAGCGCAGCCCGTACGCCGACCGCACCCCGCACCGGATGGAGGCCCCGGTCCAGCTCACCCTCGCCGGTCGCGTCGTCCGCGGCCGGATCGACGCCGTCTACAAGAACCCCGACGGCTCGTACGAGATCGTCGACTGGAAGACCGGCCGCACCACCGAGGCCGACCCCCTCCAGCTCGCCGTCTACCGCCTGGCCTGGGCCGAGGCCACCGAGACCCCGCTCGACCGGGTCTCCGCCGCCTTCCTCCACGTCCGCAGCGGCCGCGTGATCCGCCCCCGCGACCTGCCCGACCGGGCCCGTCTTGAGCGGATCCTCCAAGGCGCGACGGGCCCGGACAGCGACCCTCAGGCGGACGGTTAGGCTCGTGGCATGAGCGACACCCCGGCGGACAAGGTCGTCCGCACGTACATCGACACCCACCGCGCGGCCTTCCTCGACGACCTCGCCGCGTGGCTGCGCATCCCGTCCGTTTCGGCCCAGCCCGAACACGCGGGCGATGTACGGCGCAGCGCCGACTGGCTCGCCGCCAAGCTCAAGGAGACCGGCTTCCCGGTCGCCGAGGTCCTCGAAACACCCGGGGCCCCCGCCGTCTTCGCCGAGTGGCCGAGCGCCGACCCGGCCGCCCCCACCGTCCTCGTCTACGGCCACCACGACGTGCAGCCCGCCGCCCGCGAGGACGGCTGGCACACCGACCCCTTCGAGCCGGTCGTCGCCGACGGCCGGATGTACGCGCGCGGCGCGGCCGATGACAAAGGCCAGGTGTTCTTCCACACCCTCGGAGTCCGCGCGCACCTCGCCGCCACCGGCGCCGACGCCCCCGCCGTGCACCTCAAGCTCCTCATCGAGGGCGAGGAGGAGTCCGGCTCCCCGAACTTCCGCGCCCTCGTCGAACGCGAGGCCGACCGCCTCGCCGCCGATGTCGTGATCGTCTCCGACACCGGCATGTGGTCCGAGATCACCCCCACCGTCTGCACCGGCATGCGCGGCGTCGCGGACTGCGAGATCGACTTCCACGGGCCGGACCAGGACATCCACTCCGGAGCCTTCGGCGGAGCCGTGCCGAACCCGGCGACCGCCGCCGCCCGCCTCGTCGCCTCGCTGCACGACGACGACGGCCGGGTCACGATCCCCGGCTTCTACGACGGCATCGCGGAACTCACCGACGCCGAACGCCGGCTGATCGCCGAGCTGCCCTTCGACGAGGCCGAGTGGCTCCGTACCGCCAAGTCGCACGCGGCCGCCGGCGAGAAGGGCTACTCGACGCTGGAGCGGGTCTGGGCCCGCCCGACCGCCGAGGTCAACGGCATCGGCGGCGGCTACCAGGGCCCCGGCGGCAAGACCATCGTGCCCGCCTCCGCCCACGTGAAGCTGTCGTTCCGCCTGGTGTCCGGCCAGGACCCGTACGAGGTCGAGGCCGCCGTACGGGATTGGGTCACCGCCCGCGTGCCCGACGGCATCCGGCACTCCATCGTCTTCGGCGCCCCGACCCGGCCGTGCCTGACCCCGCTCGACCACCCGGCGCTGCAGTCCGTCGTACGGGCCATGGGCCGCGCCTTCGGGCAGCCGATCCGGTTCACGCGCGAGGGCGGCTCCGGCCCCGCCGCCGACCTCCAGGACGTCCTGGACGCCCCGGTGCTCTTCCTCGGCATCTCCGTCCCGTCGGACGGCTGGCACGCGCCGAACGAGAAGGTCGAGCTGGACCTGCTCCTCAAGGGCGTCGAGACGGCCGCCTACCTGTGGGGGGACCTCGCCGCCCACTGGAAGCCCGACGCCTGAGGACCGGGGCGCACCCGCCCGCACGAGGGCCCACGCCTGCCGCCCGCCTAGCCCGCCTGTCCACCACCGGGGGAGTTGGAAGTACCTGTGAGTACCCGTACCGAGCGCCCGCTCTCGCTCGCCGCGCCCAGCGGCATCGACCGCGCCGCGCACCACCGCCTCGACGAGGCATGGCTCGCCGCCGCCTGGAGCCACCCGACGACCCGCGTCTTCGTCGTCTCCGGCGGCCAGGTCCTGATCGACGACACCCCCGACGGCGGCACGGCCATCGTGATGACCCCCGCCTTCGAGGCCCCGGTCACCCAGACGCACCGCTACTTCCTGGGCACCGACGAGGACGGCGTACGGTACTTCGCGCTGCAGAAGGACGCCCTGCCGGGCCGCATGGACCAGTCGGCGCGCGCCGCCGGGCTGCGGGAGGCGGGCCTGTTGCTGTCGCCGCGCGACGCCGGGCTGATGGTCCACGCGGTGGCGCTGGAGAACTGGCAGCGGATGCACCGTTTCTGCTCCCGCTGCGGCGAGCGCACGGTCGTCGCGGCCGCCGGTCACATCCGGCGCTGCCCGGGCTGTGGCGCCGAGCACTACCCGCGTACCGACCCCGCCGTGATCATGCTGGTCACCGACGAGCAGGACCGCGCGCTGCTGGGCCGCCAGGTGCACTGGCCCGAGGGCCGCTTCTCGACGCTGGCCGGGTTCGTGGAGCCGGGCGAGTCCATCGAGCAGTCGGTGATCCGCGAGGTGTGGGAGGAGGCGGGCGTCAAGGTCGGCGAGGTCGAGTACGTCGCCAGCCAGCCGTGGCCGTTCCCGTACAGCCTGATGCTGGGGTTCACGGCGCGCGCCGTCAGTTCGGAGATCACGGTGGACGGCGAGGAGATCCAGGAGGCCCGCTGGTTCTCCCGGGAGGACCTGCGGGCGGCGATCGAGTCGGGCGAGGTGCTCCCGCCGGCGGGGATCTCCATCGCGGCCCGGCTGGTCGAGCTCTGGTACGGGAAGCCGCTGCCGCGGCCGGCGGCCTGACCGTCGGGTCGCCCCGCTGCCCGCGCCCGCGGCCCGCTGCCGCGCCGTAACGTTCGTCACATCGGAAGGCCCCCGCCACGGCGGGGGCCTTCCGGTGTCGACGCGCTGCCGGTCAGACGGCGAGGGCCTGCTTGACCTGGGCCAGGCTCGGGTTCGTCATGACGGACTCGTTGCCCGCCGCGGACTTCACCAGCACCGTCGGAACCGTCTGGTTGCCGCCGTTGGCCTGCTCCACGAAGGCCGCGGACGCCGGGTCGAGCTCGATGTTGATCTCGTCGTACGCGATGCCTTCCCGGTCCAGCTGGGTCTTCAGCCGGCGGCAGTAGCCGCACCAGGTCGTGCTGTACATCGTGACGGAACCCGTGTCCTGCATGCTGCGCTCTCCTTCGTGAGGCTCGGTGGTCCGAGTACTCGAACGTACGCCGGCGTCCGCCCATTCCCGGTACTACGGATACCGGCGGCCTGTGGACAACGTTCCCGCCCGGCACACCGGACCTGGCAGCATGGCGGGGTGACATCAGCAACGCACTCCTCATCCTTCCCGTCCGGCGCCGACTCGGCCGACGCGGTGCTCCAGGGCCTCGACCCGGAGCAGCGCGAGGTCGCGACGACCCTGCGCGGGCCGGTGTGCGTGCTCGCCGGCGCCGGCACGGGCAAGACCCGCGCCATCACCCATCGCATCGCCTACGGCGTCGCCTCGGGGCAGCTCATGCCCGCCAGCGTGCTGGCCGTCACCTTCACCAACCGCGCGGCGGGCGAGATGCGCGGCCGGCTGCGCGCCCTGGGCGCGGGCGGCGTCCAGGCCCGTACCTTCCACGCCGCCGCCCTGCGCCAGCTCCAGTACTTCTGGCCCCGGGCGATCGGCGGGGAGGTGCCCCGCCTGCTGGAGCGCAAGATCCAGTTCGTGGCCGAGGCCGGATCGCGCTGCCGCATCCGGCTCGACCGCAACGAGCTGCGCGACGTCACGAGTGAGATCGAGTGGGCCAAGGTCACCCAGACCGTTCCCGCCGACTACCCGGCCGCCGCCCTCAAGGCGGGCCGCGAGGCGCCCCGGGACATGGCGGAGATCGCCCAGATCTACGGCACGTACGAGCAACTCAAGCGCGACCGGAACATGATCGACTTCGAGGACGTGCTGCTCCTCACCGTCGGCATCCTCCAGGACCGCCACGACATCGCCGAGCAGATCCGCGCCCAGTACCAGCACTTCGTGGTGGACGAGTACCAGGACGTCAGCCCGCTCCAGCAGCGACTGCTCGACCTGTGGCTCGGCGAGCGCGACAGCCTCTGCGTCGTCGGCGACGCCAGTCAGACGATCTACTCCTTCACCGGCGCCACCCCCGACCACCTGCTGAACTTCCGCACCAAGTACCCCCAGGCCACCCTGGTCAAGCTGATCCGTGACTACCGCTCCACCCCCCAGGTGGTCCACCTCGCCAACGGCCTGCTCGCCCAGGCCAAGGGCCGGGCCTCCGAACACCGGCTGGAGCTGGTCTCCCAGCGCGAGCCCGGCCCCGACCCGGTCTACGCCGAGTACGCCGACGAGCCCGCCGAGGCCGAGGGCGTCGCCGCCAGGATCCGCGATCTCGTCGCCGCCGGGGTCCCCGCCGGCGAGATCGCCGTCCTCTACCGCATCAACGCCCAGTCGGAGGTCTACGAGCAGGCCCTCGCCGATGCCGGGGTGCCCTACCAGCTGCGCGGCGCCGAGCGCTTCTTCGAGCGCAACGAGGTGCAGAAGGCGATGCTCGCGCTGCGCGGAGCCGCCCGCTCCGGCGGCAACGACCCGCTGCTGGAGGACGTGGTGGAGCTGGGTTCCCAGGTCCGCGCCGTGCTCAGCTCCACCGGCTGGACCAGCGAGCCGCCCGCCGGCTCCGGCGCCGTACGCGACCAGTGGGAATCGGTGGCCGCGCTGGTCCGCCTCGCCGAGGACTTCGCGCGCGGCCGCCCCGGCGCCACCCTGGCCGACCTCACCGTGGAGCTGGACGAACGCAAGGCCGCCCAGCACGCGCCGACGGTGCAGGGCGTCACCCTCGCCTCCCTGCACGCGGCGAAGGGCCTGGAGTGGGACGCGGTGTTCCTCGTGGGGCTCACCGACGGCATGATGCCGATCACCTACGCCAAGACCGACGAGCAGGTCGAGGAGGAGCGCCGGCTGCTGTACGTCGGGGTCACCCGGGCGCGACTGCACCTGACACTCTCCTGGGCCCTGTCCCGGGCCCCCGGCGGCCGGGCCTCCCGGCGTCCCAGCCGGTTCCTGAACGGCCTGCGGCCCGGCTCGGCGGCCCCGGGCGCCAAGACCGGCGCCGCGGGCGAGCGGGCGGCCCGCAAGCGCGGCCGTCGCGGCCCGGTGCTCTGCCGGGTCTGCGGCAAGACCCTCACCGAGGCCGGCGAGCTCAAACTCATGCGGTGCGAGGACTGCCCGTCCGACATGGACGAGGGCCTCTACGAGCGGCTGCGCGAGTGGCGCGCGGCCCAGGCGAAGGAGCAGGGCCTGCCGGCCTACTGCGTCTTCACCGACAAGACGCTGATGGCGATCGCGGAGGCCGGTCCGTCCGAGGAGGGCGAGCTGTCGATGATCTCCGGTGTCGGCGGCCGCAAGCTCGAACGGTACGGAGCCGACGTGCTGGCCATCTGCGCAGGCCAGGAGCCCGGCGACGAGGATTCTGACGACGCGTAGAAACTCGTCGGAAAAATAGTTTGCACATGCCCAGCAGATCCCCATAGGTTCTTGGCATCGGAAACGGTGGCTTCTCCGAAGCCCCTGATCCGTGTTGTACTTGGCTGTACTTTTCCGAATACGCATGGGACAGGCCCCCGGGCCGGGTCCCCGAGACGCCGAGAGGAGGCGAGACCAGTGACCAGCTTCATGACCTTCACCAAAATGACCGATCGCCCGGTCGCCGCTTCCCGCACGCTCGGCTCCTCCTCGCTCCTCCCGGTCCTGGGTACCGGTGTGTCCCGGATTTCCGCGGACATCCCTGCCCTGACGGCCGCGCCCTGCGCGCTGCTCGTCAGCGACCGGAATGAGCGACCGACCCAGGCACCGGTGGCAGTACTGGCGGCAGAAGCGCGGGCGCATGGCGCCTATGCCTCCGCCGCCGCGGCCGGTGCCGGATCCCAGACGAAGCAGACGAAGCAGCAGCACCACCTGATGTGGGCCTTCCGTGGGCTCGAACCCTGGAGTGATCCAGTCTGATCTCAAGATCAGGCCGGCGCCTTCAGGGCCGCGGAACCCCACCCGGGATCCGCGGCCCTTCTGTTTGTCCCCGAACGGGGGCTACAGAGCGAAGGGGCCTCGGGACTGGCAAGAACAGGTACCAGCCGACCCCGGCCGAACCCGGCCGGAACGACTAGTCAACAAAGACGAGGAAGAAACCACCGTGCAACTCGAAGCGCACGCCCCGTCCGTACCGCAGACCCAAACGATCTCCCCGCCCGCAGTCCCGGAGGACTCCACCTTGACTCCCCTCACCGCGCTCACCGCGCTCGACGACGCCATCGAGAACCTCGGCGTGCCCGTCCCCTGTCGCACCTTCGACCCCGAGGTCTTCTTCGCCGAGTCCCCGGCCGACGTCGAGTACGCCAAGTCCCTCTGCGGCACCTGCCCGTTGGTCGAGGCGTGCCTCGCCGGCGCGAAGGAGCGTCGCGAGCCCTGGGGCGTCTGGGGCGGCGAGCTCTTCGTCCAGGGTGTGGTCGTCGCCCGGAAGCGGCCCCGTGGCCGCCCGCGCAAGAACCCGGTTGTCGCGGCATGACCGCCATCGGAACCATCGACCGCCCCCTGACGCACGACCCCCTGAAGCAGGCCCCCATGTCCCCCTTCACCGGCACCACGAGCGAGCAGCCGCACGGCTCCGCCACCGCAGACTTCATCACCGCAGGCGCGATCACCTCGCGTCAGAACAGGACCCGCGAAATGCAACTTATCCCAGAAGCCCTGGCTCGTGCCCATATGGACGACCGCATGCGTGAGGCCGACGCCGAGCGTCACGCCCTGCGCCTGGTCTCCGCCCGGCGCATGCAGCGGCGAGCCGAGCGCGTGTCGATGCGCGCCCGGCGCGCGCTGGCCATGGCCGTCATGCACTGACCGCCGTACACGCACCCCGGGGGGACCGGTCCACACGGACCGGTCCCCCCGGGGCGTTGCGGACGCGCACCGCGGCCCTGCGGGGATATCGTCGGCAGGTGGACCAGCCGACTCCCCGCCCCACCCCGTCGGGGCCCAAGGCCCAGCCCCGTCGCGGGACCGTCTGCGCGCGCTGCGGTACCGAAGCCCCCGACGGCGCCCCGCCCACCTGGACCTGCTCGGTGGAGAACGGGACCCGCCAGTTCTTCTGCGTCGCCTGCGCGCGCGCCAACCTCAGGGCGATCGAGGGCCGCCTCGATTCCTCCTGGTGGTGACCCCGCCGCCCTGCCGCGAGAGCGCCGGAGTGCCGGATCGAGTCAGCCCTCGGGGAGGAACCCGGGGAGCCAGGCTTCGAGTTCGTCGCGCAGGCGCACCGTCGCGCCGAGCTGGCACAGGACGCCGATGGTGCTCAGCGTCACCCGGTGGATCAGCAGGTAGGAGGGCGGCAGGTTGATCTGCCGCCCCAACTGGTGGGCGGGGGAGCGGGGATCGGCGATCCGGGCCGCCTGGCCGCGAAGCCACGGGCGGGTGAAGGTGAACTCCTCCGCCTCGGCAGGCTCGATGATCGGCTTGAGGTAGTCCAACACCGCGTCCGGGTCGAGCTCGATCGACTTCTTCACGAAGCCCTCCGCGCACAGGTGCCCGTACACCCCCTCGGCGTCACCGTCCAGCGTCATCCGCAGCGACCGGCCGATGGGCTCGGGCCAGCCGCCCGGCAGCCGGTCGACCGTGCCGAAGTCCAGCACCCCGAGCCGGGCCGTCCCGTCCCCGCCCCGGATCAGCCGGAAGTTGCCGGGGTGCGGGTCCGCGTGCAGCAGGCCGGTGCGCGCGGGACCGGAGAAGAGGAACCGGGCCAGCAACTGCCCCGCCCGGTCGCGCTCCTCCTGAGTGCCGTCGGCTATGACCTCCGACAGCGGCGTCCCCTCCATCCACTCGCTCACCAGGACCTGGTCACCCTGGTGCACGACGGCCGGCACCACCACGTCCCCGTCGCCCTCGAACGCCTCGGCGTGCGCCCGCTGCGCCTCGGCCTCCAGCTCGTAGTCCAGCTCCTCGGCCACCCGGTCACGCAACTCGGTGATCAGCGGCTTGATGTCCATGCCCGGGATCAGCGGCCCCAGCAGCCCGGCGAACCGGCCCAGTTGCTTCAGGTCGGAGAGCAGCGCCTCCCCGGCCCCCGGGTACTGCACCTTGACCGCCACCTGCCGGCCGTCGTGCCAGACCGCGCGGTGCACCTGCCCGATCGAGGCCGCCGCGGCCGGCTTGTCCTCGAACTCCTCGAACAGTTCACGCCAGTTCTCGCCCAGCCGCTCGGCCAGCACCTGGTGCACCGTCGACGTGGGCAGCGGCGGCGCCGCCTCCTGAAGCTTGGTCAGCGCCGCCCGGTAGGGCCCCGCGACCTCCTCGGGCAGAGCCGACTCGAAGACCGACAGCGCCTGCCCGAACTTCATGGCGCCGCCCTTCAACTCTCCGAGCGTGCGGAACAACTGCTCGGCTGTGCGCTGTTGCAGCTCGCGGCCGACGATCTCCGCGGACTTGCCGCCGATCAGCTTGCCCAAGCCCCAGGTGGCCCGGCCGGCCATGCCCAGGGGCAGCGCGGCCAGCTTGACGGTGCGGGTGACCGCCTTCCGGGGAAGATCAGACATGAGCCCCTCCAATTCCCAGACAGCTGTGCCGCCAGCGGCGGTTCGGGGGGTGTCCCCTCTGGCCTTCGGTCGAACGCATCCTGTCATGGCCCTCTGTACGAGGGTCAGCCCGATCCTGCCTCCCGTCCCTCGAGTACCGCCGGCCCGCTCCCGGCGCCGCCGCGGCCCACCGCGTCGGCCCCGCACGGGCAGTCCGGATGGGGGCGCACCTCGGTGCGCTCCCAGTGCAGGCCCGGCAGGGCGGCCTCCCAGCGGGCGGCCGTCGACGCCGGAAGCCGACCGTCGAGAAACGACAGGGCGTGCGCGGCGGCGAGGCCCGCCACCGCCGCGGCAAGGCCCAGATCGCAGGCGGCGACGGCTCTTCGACGGTGCGCCGACCGCCACTGGACCAGCATCCGGGGCCACGCCGCGTCCCGTTCGATCCGATCCCGCTCCATGCACCCCGCGCAGGCCGCGACCCCCGGCAACACCAGCGGTCCCACCATCCCCGTGCCCTCCAGCACCCCGGCGTACAGGTGCGGGATGCCGGCCGCCACCCACTCGGCGGCCGCGTCCGGGTCGGGCGCCCACGCCTGGAGCCCGTCCCGGGGCGCGACCACCACCAGGGCCAGCCCCGGTTCCGGCCCACCGTTCTCCCCGGCGCGCGGGCGCCGAGCCGGCGCCGCCTCCCGGACCACCGCCGCCGCGGCGTCGGCCCGCAGCCGTCCCACGCTGCCCGGACCCACCCCGCCCGGCGCGACATCACCCGGCTGCACCCGCCCCCCGTCGAGCACCTCGACCCGGCCCACCCCCGCTCCCGCCAGGACGGCCGCGACGACCCCGCCCACCCGGCCGCCGCCGCGCACCTGCACCCGTATCGCCCGCCGGGCCGCCACCGCCCGTAACGCCCCGCCGGGCTCGGGGTGCACCAGCGAGAGCGACGCCAGATCCGGCCCCAGCCGCTCCAACGCCTCCGGCCGCTCGCGCACGGCCTGCGCCCGGGGGCCGCCCGCGGTGGCGTCGTCCAGCAGCCCGGCCCCCGCCAGCCGCCGGACCAGTTCGTCGGCCTGCCCCCTGGGCAGTCCGATCCTCCCGGCCTCCTCGCGCAGCGACTCGATGCCCCGCGTCCCGTCGATCCGGTCGATCAACGACGCGGTCGCCGTGTCCACGGGACCCAGCGCCACCGCGTGCGCGGGAGTCACCCCGCACTGCACCGTGTGCAGATCCCGCCAGGCCCGCGCCAACGCCGGCTTCACCCTCGGATACATGACAGCCCCCCGATTTCGCTTCCGTAACGAACTGCTACCGAGAGTAGCGAGGGTCGGGTAAGCGGTCGGCCGGCCTGTGGATAACTTCGCCGACCACGACGCGTCGTCAGGATCTGCCGGCTCCTGAATAAGGGTGTTTTCGGATCTCCGGCGAATCGATCATGTTCGAACGCCGGACGGGCGGGGCGTTCGCACCGGCGACCGGGTACCGTCGAGGCGTGTCCGCCGATCCCTCGCAGCGCGCCGTCGAAGTACGCCGGAGCGCGCGCCGCCGCAGGACCGTATCCGCCTACCGCGAAGGAGAGCGGACGGTCGTCCTGATCCCCGCCCGGATGTCCCAGGCGGAGGAGGAGCGCTGGGTGGGCGTGATGCTCGACAAGCTCGCCGCCCAGGAGAGCAAGCGGACCCTCGGGGACACGGAACTCACCGAACGCGCCGAGCGTTTGTCCGAGCAGTACTTCGACTCCCGCGCCCGTCCCCGCTCGGTGCGCTGGGTCACCAACCAGAACACCCGCTGGGGCTCCTGCACCCCGGCCGAGGGCAGCATCCGGCTCTCGCACCGCCTCCAGGGCATGCCCGAGTACGTCGTCGACTACGTGCTGCTGCACGAGTTGGCGCACCTCCTGGTACCCGGACACGGGCCCCGTTTCTGGCAGTTGCTGGAGGCGTACCCGAAGACCGAACGCGCCCGCGGCTTTCTGGAGGGCGTCGTCGCGGCGGAACGCCTCCCCGCCGCACCGGCCGCGCCCGAGACACCCGCCGAACCGGCCTCCGGGGTGCCGGCCGCACGCGAGGAATGACCGGGCCGCGGGGGATGTGTACCGGCTCGGTACCGACTTGGCCGGATGTCCGCCACAGCCGTTAGCCTGAGCGGCACGCATTCGGAGTCGGGTGCGGGCATTCACAGTCGGGATGGGGGACGGGCGTACGTATGGCCAGGGAATTCCAACGCGGCCACAAGGCCAAGATCAGTGATCTGACGGCGGGCACCGATCTGTACGTGGGCGTCCAGATCGCCGGTGCCGGGCTCTCCATCGACATCAGCTGCTTCGGCCTCGACGCCGACGAGCGGCTTTCGGACGACCGCTACTTCGTCTTCTACAACCAGCCGAAGTCGCCCGAGGAGTCCGTTCAACAGCTCGGCGCCCAGGCCGGCGACACCGAGTCCTTCCGGGTGACCCTGGACCGCGTGCCCGCGCACATCCACAAGCTGTCCTTCGCCGCCTCCATCGACGGCCCGGGGCAGATGTCGCAGATCGGCCCCGGCTACATCCGGGTCGTGGCGGGCGGCGAGGAAGTCGTCCGGTACTCGTTCACGGGCGCGGAGTTCAGCTCCGAGCGCGCGCTGATGATCGGCGACCTCTACCTCAAGGACGTATGGCGCTTCGCCGCCGTCGGCCAGGGCTTCGACGGCGGGCTCGCCGCCCTGCTCAAGAACTTCGGCGGCGAGGTCGCCGAAGAGGAGGAGCCGGATCCGCGGAGCCACCAGGCACAGGCACAGCCGCAGCACCAGGCCCCGGCAGCCGCGCCCGGCTTCGCCCCGCCTCCGCAGGCCCCCGCCCCCGCCCCCGGGTTCGGCATGCCCGCGCACCAGGCCCCGCCGCCGCACCAGGCCCCGCCCGCGCCCCCCGCCCCGCACCCGTCCTTCGGCGCCCCGGTCCCCGCCCCGGCCCCGCACCAGCCGGTGCACTCGGCCCCCACGATGGTCGGCCCCCTCGTGCCCGCGCCCCCGACGGCCCCCTACGGTCAGCCGCCGCACGCGCCGCAGCCGCCCGGGCCGCCCTCGTACGGCCAGGTCCCGGCCCAGCACCCCTCGTACGGCGGCCAGGTGCCCCCGCCCGGCCCGGTCCCCGCCCCGCTCGGCCACCCGGCCCCGTACCACCAGCCCGCCCCCTACGGTCAGCAGCCCGGATACCCGCAGCAGGCCCCGTACGGTCAGCAGCCCGGCCACCCCCAGCCGGCCGCCGCCGGCGCGGGCGCCCCGGGACTCACCGCCGCCCTCAGCCGGTACAAGGAGGCCCCCACCGGCGCCCGTTGGACCCCGCAGAACCACCAGCTGATGCGGGTCGACCTCGCCATGGGCGGAGGTCAGCCGGTCCTCGCCCGCCAGGGCAGCATGGTCCTCTACCAGGGCAAGGTCGACTTCAGCTACAAGGGAGCCGGCTTCGCCGGCCGTATCGTCGGCAACGCCACCGGCCAGGAGATGCAGCTCATGCGCTGCACCGGCCGCGGCCAGGTCTTCCTCGCCGAGAACGGGGCCCACCTGCACGCCATCGAGCTCCAAGGCGACGGCATCTGCGTCTCGGCCGAGAGCGTCCTCGCCTTCGACGAGTCCCTCCAGCACGAGGTGCGCCGGATCGAGGGCCACGGCATCCCGGGCGGCGCCCTGTTCACCATGCTCTTCCAGGGCTCCGGCACCGTGATCGTCAAGACGCACGGCACCCCCGTCGTCCTGCCCGTCACCCCGACCACCTTCGCGGACAGCAACGCCATCGTGGCCTGGTCCGCCGCCTCCCAGGTGATCATTTCCAGCCAGGTCCGGCTGCGCCGCAACGCCTACCCCGGCCACAGCGGGGAGACCGTGAACCTCCAGTTCCGCGGCGCCCCCGGCAACTTCATCGTCGTCCAGCCGTACGAGGTCTGAGGGAGCCCCACATGAATGCCATGAACGCAATGAACCAGCAGCTCGCGGGCTACGCCCCGACCCCCGTCACGGCCCGCATGGAGAACCACGGTTCGGCCATGCTCAAGGTCGCCATGCAGAGCGGTCACGACCTGTTCGCCCGCACCGGCTCGATGGTCGCCTACGAGGGCTTCGTCCAGTACGAGCCGAACCCGCCGGCCGTGCGCCAGATGGCCTCGCAGTGGCTCACCGGCGAAGGCGCCCCACTGATGAAGTGCACCGGCGACGGCCTGCTCTACCTCGCCGACTACGGCGCGCACGTCGTCTGCGTCAACCTCGACAACGACGCCCTCTCCGTCAACGGCACCAACCTGTTGGCCTTCGACGCCCAGCTCCAGTGGGGCGTCGAGCGGGTCAAGGGCATGGCCAAGTTCGCCGGCCAGGGCCTGTTCAACGTGCAGGTCTCCGGCACCGGCTGGGTGGCCATCACCTCTCGGGGCACCCCGATCGTGGTCGACTGCGGGCGCGGCGAGGACGAGACGTACGTCGACCCGGACGCGCTGGTCGCCTGGTCCCCCAACCTCAAGGTCAAGGGCAAGCGCAGCTTCAAGGCCTCGTCGATGATCGGCCGGGGCAGCGGGGAGGCCTACCAGATGGCCTTCTCCGGGCAGGGCATCGTCGTCGTACAGCCGAGCGAGGACAGCACCGACCGGCTCCGGACCCGGGGCTGAGGGGGAGCGGACACATCATGCAGAGCGCACTTTTCGCCCACGCCGAGGCGCAGTCCCAGGACCGGTACACCGTCCAGAACCCGCAGTTGCTGCGGGTCACCCTGAGCGGCTCCGACGACGTCCTCGCCCGCAAGGGCGCGATGGTCGCCTACCAGGGGATCATCGACTTCGACGGCGAGTACCAGAGCACCACCCAACGCACGGCCCGCGCCCGCACCGGCGAGGGCCTGGACCTCATGCGCTGCTCGGGACAGGGCACGGTCTACCTGGCCAACCTCGCCCAGTACGTCCACGTCGTGGACGTCGACCAGGACGGACTCACCGTCGACAGCAGCTACGTGCTGGCCCTGGACTCCACCCTGCACACCGAGGCCGTCGCCGTGGACAGCCAGTACGGGATCTCCGGCTCGGGCAAGTACCAGCTCAACATCACCGGCCGCGGCAAGGTCGCCCTCATGACCTCGGGGCAGCCGCTGATGATGCAGGTCACCCCCGACAAGTACGTCAACGCCGACGCGGACGCCATCGTTGCCTGGTCCACCTCGCTGCGCGTGCAGATGCAGGCCCAGACGCACTCCACCGGCGTCTGGCGGCGGCGCGGCAACACGGGCGAGGGCTGGGAGCTCAGCTTCCTCGGCACCGGCTTCGCGTTGGTGCAGCCCAGCGAGCTGCTGCCGCCGCAGAACGCCCAGCTCGGGCAGGGCCTGGCCGCGCAGTACGGCATGGGCCAGCACGGCGCCCACGCCCAGAACCAGAACAACGCCTGGAACTGAGCCACCGCTCGCGCACGAGGGGGCGGTCCCACGGGACCGCCCCCTCGTGCGCACGCCGCTGTACGTCACGGACCTGTACGTCACGCACCCGCACGTCCGGCCCTCAAAGGCGCGCCCGCGTGGCCTCCACCAGCCGGACCACCGAGGCGTCGGCGACCGCCGCCACCTCCTCGTACGGGAACCAGCGCACGTCCAGCGACTCCTCGCTGATCTCCGCCACCGCGTCGGCCGGGGCCAGCGCCGCGTACTGCACGTCCAGGTGCCAGTTGCACGGCTCCGGGATCGGATGCCGGTCCAGGCGTACGGGGCCACCCGGCAGCAGGGTCAGCCCGGCCGGGATGCCCGACTCCTCGCGGGCCTCGCGCAGCGCCGCCTCCGCGAGGGTCGTGTCGTCCGGCTCGCAGTGGCCGCCCATCTGCAACCACATGCCGAGCTTCTTGTGCAGGGTCAGCAGCACCCGGCCCCGCGCCGGGTCCACCACCAGTGCGCTGCCGGTGATGTGCCCGGCCCGACAGGGCTTGTAGACGCCGTCCGGATGGGCGGCGAGGTGCTCCAGATACAGGTCGCGCAGCTCGGGCTGGTCCTCGTACCCCTTGAGGACGAGGACCGCGTCGTCGTACAGGCTCACTTCTTCTCTTCGCCCCCGTCGCCCCGGCCGTCGCCCTCGCCGTCGGCCTGGCCACGGCCGCCGGGTTCGCCCTGCCCGCCCTGCTCGTGCTTGCGGGCCGCCTCGCCGAGCATCTTGTCGATCTCGGAGAAGTCGAGCTGCTCGCGGTGCACGAACCCGTCCGGGTCGTCCAGGTCGGAGGCCGTGGGCAGCATGTCCGGGTGCTCCCAGAGCCCGTCGCGGCCGTCCACCCCGCGGGCGTCGGTGAGCGACGCCCACAGCCGCGACGCGTCGCGCAGCCGACGCGGGCGCAGCTCCAACCCGATCAGCGTCGCGAAGGTCTGCTCCGCCGGGCCGCCCGAGGCACGGCGCCGGCGCATCGTCTCGCGCATGGCGTCCGCCGAGGTCAGCCGGGGCTTGGCCGCCTCGTGCACCACCGCGTCGACCCAGCCCTCGACCAGCGCGAGCGCCGTCTCCAGACGGGCCAGCGCGGCCTTCTGCTCCGGGGTGTCCTGCGGCTGGAACATGCCGCCCTGGAGCGCTTCCTGAAGCTGCTCAGGGTTCGACGGGTCGATCTGGCCGACCACGTCCTCCAGCTTGGAGGTGTCGACCTTGATGCCGCGCGCGTAGCCCTCGACCGCGCCGAACAGGTGCGAGCGCAGCCACGGCACGTGCGCGAAGAGCCGGGCGTGCGCCGCCTCGCGCAGCGCGAGGTACAGCCGCACCTCCTCGGACGGCACGCCCAGGTCCTTGCCGAAGCCCTCGATGTTCAGCGGGAGCAGCGCGGCCTTGCCGGCCGGGCCCAGCGGCAGCCCGATGTCGGTCGAGCCGACGACCTCGCCCGCGAGCACGCCCACGGCCTGGCCGATCTGCTGGCCGAACATGGCCCCGCCCATGGAGCGCATCATGCCGAGCAGCGGCCCGGCCATCGCCTGCATCTCCTCGGGCAGCACACTGCCCATGGCGACGCCGACGCGCTCGGCGACCGGGTCGACGAGCTCCTTCCACACGGGCAGGGTGGCCTCGACCCACTCCGCCCGGCTCCACGCCACGGAGGTCGTGGCGCCCGACGGCAGCGAGGTGACCCCGTCCAGCCAGTGGTCGGCGAGGCGCAGTGCCTCTTGGACCGCCGACTTCTCGGCGATGCCGACGCTGGCGTCCTTGACGCCGTCCGCCGTGCCCTGGGCGACGGTCTGGCGGGCGATGTCCTTGGCCATGTCCCAGTTCACGGGACCGCCCTCGTAGCTCAGCATCTGGCCGAGCTGCTGGAAGGCCGCGCCCAGGTCGTTCGGGTTCATGGCGCCGAACATCGCGGCGAACGGATTGTCCGCGCCGCCCGGGGTCCCGGCGCCGCCCGGCAGCCCCGTGCCGAACCCGAACGGATTCGGGCCGCCCTGGCCGCCCTCGCTGCCCTTCTTCTTGCCCTCGTCGCCGTTCTCCGGCTCCTCCGGCGGAAGGCCGAATCCGAATGGGGTGTCGCTCACGGGTTTCCTCGGCTCGTAGGGCCGCCGGCGGGTGCCGACGGGCAATGGTCCGACAACACCACCCAGCGTAGACACCCGGCCCGCTTCCGGGCTCGGTGCTCCGCCGGCTCCTGGGCTGCGGCAGGATGGACATCACCTGGTGGGTACGCGTCACGACGCGTCCCCACTGAAGAC
This sequence comes from Streptomyces sp. NPDC058279, assembly GCF_042881255.1. Classification (NCBI taxonomy): domain Bacteria; kingdom Bacillati; phylum Actinomycetota; class Actinomycetes; order Kitasatosporales; family Streptomycetaceae; genus Streptomyces; species Streptomyces sp. NPDC058279. The sequence continues at coordinate 75,099 of NZ_JBHVYA010000021.1, forward strand.
AACCGCTGGAGACGCCCGGTGAGTTCCCCAGATCCGCACGCTTTGGACAAAGACAGCTCGCACGAGCCCGACCCCGCGCCGCACGCCGAAGACCCCGTGGAAGCCGGCGAGGGCGGCGTTCGCCCGCCGCGAAACCCGGCCGTCCGAGGTCCCGTGATCGCGGTGACCGGCGCCGCGTCCGGGGTCGGCGCGGCGCTGGTGCGCCGCCTCGCCGCATCCGACGAGGTCAAGCAGGTCGTGGCCATCGACGAGCGGCGCGGCGACTGCGCGTCCGCGACCTGGCACGTCCTGGACGTGCGGGACCCCGCGATCGCCGAGAAGCTGCGGGGCGCCGACGTGGTCGTGCACCTCGCGCTGGACCTGGACCTGGAGACGGACCCGGCGGCCCGCACCGCGTACAACGTGCGCGGCACCCAGACCGTGCTGACCGCAGCCGCCGCGGCCGGGGTGCACCGCGTCGTGCTCTGCACCTCCGCGATGGTCTACGGGGCGCTGCCCGACAACGACATCCCGCTGGCGGAGGACTCCGAGCTGCGGGCCACCGCCGAGGCCACCGGCGTCGGCGACCTGCTGGAGATCGAGCGGCTCGGCCGCCGGGCGCCCCGCGCGCACCCCGGGCTCAACGTGACCGTGGTCCGCCCCGCCGTACTGGTCGGCGGCACCGACACCGCGCTGACCCGCTACTTCGAGTCGCCCCGGCTCCTCGTCGTCGCCGGATCCCGGCCCACCTGGCAGTTCTGCCACGTCGAGGACCTGGTCAGCGCCCTGGAGTACGCCGCCCTGGAAAAGGTCGAGGGGGAGCTGGCGGTCGGCTGCGAGGGCTGGCTGGAGCAGGAGGAGGTCGAGGAGCTGAGCGGCATCCGCCGCATGGAGCTGCCCTCGGCCGTCGCGCTGGGGGCCGCGGCCCGGCTGCACCGGATCGGCCTGACGCCGTCCCCGGCGGGCGACCTCGCGTACACGATGCACCCGTGGGTGGTCAGCGTCAGCGCGCTGCACGCCGCCGGCTGGCGGCCGCGCTGGACCAACGAGGAGGTGCTGGCCGAGCTGCTCCAGGAGGTCGCGGGCCGGCACACCGTCGCCGGCCGCCGGCTGGGTCGCAAGGACGCCGCCACGGCCGCGGGCGCGGCGGGCGCGACGGTCGCCCTGCTGGGCGCCGCCGCCGCGGTGCGCCGGGCCCGCAAGCGCCGAGGGATCTGAGGGGCCGGCCCGCGCCACGCGTGGTGTCGGGCCGCCCGGGTCGGCCGCCGCCGGCGGTTCCTGTAGGAGGCTCCCAAGGGGGCCGCGTCGCGCCGGGTGAATCAGCTATTTCGCCGGGGCCCCGGCTAGGGCACGATGGGGACATGGCGCATTTCGACCACCCCGGCGAGCAGGCCGCCCAAGATCCGATCCGGCTGCTCCGGATCCGTGAGACCCCGCTCTCGATCGACGAGGTCTTCCAGGCGGTCGGTGACGACGCGACGGGCGGGACGACGCTGTTCGTCGGCACGGTGCGCAACCACGACAGCGGCGCCGACGTCGACTCCCTCGGCTACTCCTGCCACCCCACGGCCGAGGCCGAGATGCGCCGGATCGCCGAGCGCGTCGTGGCGAAGTACCCGGTCCGCGCCCTCGCCGCCGTACACCGCGTCGGCGACCTGGCGGTGGGCGACCTCGCGGTGGTCGTGGCCGTCTCCTGCCCCCACCGGGGCGAGGCGTTCGAGGCGTGCCGGATGCTGATCGACGACCTCAAGCACGAGGTCCCGATCTGGAAGCACCAGACGTTCACCGACGGCACCGAGGAGTGGGTCGGGGCATGCTAGGTCCCGTCGAAGCCCGCTGAACCCCCGGCCTCCGTACGGCCCCCCGGGAGGGGGTAACCTCACACCCGTTCGGCCGCGCAACACGCCCTCGATTTGCGTAACCCCTTTCGGGGCACGAGCGTTGAAGCCACCGACGACACGTACTTTCGGGGCAGGGAGGCACGTCCATGGCGTCACTGGCGTGGTTGCTGATTCCGCTGTTCGCCGCCATAGGGGCCGCGATATGGGGGAGCTGGGCGGCGCGCGACCGCACGGCCGGCGACATATCCGAGCTCTCCGGCTACGCACGCTTCCGCGAGGCCATGGACCACGCCGAGCCCGGCCGCCTCAAAACGCAGGAAAAGGCGCACTCCGGTTCCGACGCCGTCTGACGCGTCCCGAGAGGCCCCACCCGAGAGGCCCGCGCGAGAACCCGGCCGTCCGGCACCCGCCCGGCCTGAGAATCCGCTGAGAGTTCGGCGGACGAACCTCGTACGGACCGGCCCCACGGGCCGCCCGCCAGAGGCGTCCCGTACTGTCGATCCATGCCACGCCGCACTGCGACGATGCTCGCTTCCACCCTCATGCTGTTCGCACTGCTCTGCGCAGGGGTGTTCCTCAAGGTCCCGTACTCCGAGATGAGCCCCGGCCCCACCGTGAACACGCTCGGCGAATCGCGCGGCGAGCCCGTCCTGAACATCTCCGGGCACAAGACCTACCCCACCACCGGGCACCTCAACATGACGACGGTCCGCGTCACCGGGGCGGACTACGACATGAACCTGCTCGAAGCGGTGTACGGCTGGCTGGCCGGGGACAACATCGTGGTGCCGCACGAGAACCTCTACCCGGGCGGCAAGACGGACAAGGAATCGACGCAGGAGAACGCCGAGGAGTTCAGCCAGTCGCAGGAGAGCGCCAAGGTGGCCGCCCTCAAGCAACTGGGCATCGAGGTTCCCGTCCGCGTCGTGGTCTCCACCGTCGTCAAGGGCAGCCCCTCCGAGGGCAAGCTGCACGCCGGAGACGTGATCAAGTCGGTGGACGGGACGCCGGTGGCGGAGCCGGGCGACGTGGCCAAGCTCGTCACCAAGCACAAGGCGGGGGAACCGGTCGAGTTCGTCATCGTGCCCGCCGCCGAGGCGGCCGAGGCCGAGAAGGCCGGCCGCGAGCCGAACACCACCGCCAAGGTGACGATCGTGTCCGGGAAGGCGCAGGACGACGGTCACGCCATCGTCGGCATCCGGGCCGGGGTCGACCACACCTTCCCGTTCCCCATCGACATCAAGCTCGCCGACGTCGGCGGTCCGAGCGCCGGCCTGATGTTCGCGCTCGGCATCGTCGACAAGCTCACCCCCCAGGACCTGACCGGCGGGAAGTTCATCGCGGGCACCGGCACCATCGACGACACGGGCAAGGTCGGTCCGATCGGCGGCATCCAGATGAAGACCATCGGGGCCCGTAACGCCGGCGCCCGGTTCTTCCTCACGCCCGCCGAGAACTGCGCCTCCGCCGCCGCGCACGTCCCCGACGGTCTGACCCTGGTCAAGGTCTCCACCATCGGCGACGCCGAGCAGTCCCTGGAGAAGATCGGCAAGGGGGACACGGCCGGCCTGCCGCGCTGCACGACGTCCTGACCGACCCGCCCCCCTGCCGGGAGCGGCTACGCGAAGGTCGCGGCCAGCGCCTCCGCCAGTCCGGGCACCAGCTCGCTGCCGGTGAGGACCTCGGTCGAGGAGTCCTTCTCCCGCAGTCGGACCGCCGACTCGCGGGCCCCGTCGCGCAGCACGGCCACGGTGAGGCGGACCTCCTGTCGCTCGGGGTGCGCGGCGACCCACTTCGCGAGCTGCTTGTCGTTCAGCCCCTCCGGTACGGACGCCTCCGCGGACGGCGGCAGCATCAGCCGCTCCACGGTCAGCGCGCAGCCCACGACCGAGTCGGGCCAGGCGATGGTGCCCAGGAACTTGTCGAGCGGGGTGTTGGCCGGCACCTCCTCCTGCTCGATCGGGGTGAGGGAGGACTTGCCGGCGTCGTCCTGGTCGAGCCCGAGCTGGCCGGCCAGCCGGGGCTCCTGCCGGCGCAGACGGGCGGTGTCGACGAGGGCGAAGAGCCGGGCCGGCCGGTCCCAGCCGAGGCCGGCCGCGTACTCGTCGATCTCGAGGCAGGCGCGGGTCAGCGGACTGGCCGCCATGGGAGTGCCGGAAGGCGAAAGGTTGGACATGGACAACATCCTGCCTCCTTTCCACCGGATAGCGGGAACTGACCAAAGCCTCAGTAAGTTGCATGAGTGGGCCCTACGATCAGGGCCCGGTTGACGACCAGCTCCAGCGACTTTCAGAGGTGCGCACCTTGGCTTTCCAGATGCCGGACCGCGGCGCAGGCCCCTCCGGGCCACGGATGAGAGTCGGCCGCCCCTCCCGGCGCGCCCGCACTCTTCTGACGACTCTGGGCGTGCTGGCCGTGCTGGCCATGGCGTTCATCATGTTCGCGGGATTCTGGACGGACTGGCTCTGGTTCCGCTCGGTCGCTTACTCCAGTGTGTTCACCACCACCCTGTGGACCAAGATCGGGCTCTTCGCGGTCTTCGGACTGCTGATGGCGGGCGCCGTCGGCTTCAACATCTGGCTGGCCCACCGGCTGCGGCCGCCGCTCAGCGCGATGTCGGTGGAGCAGCAGAGCCTCGACCGCTACCGGATGAGCGTCGCGCCGTACAAGAAGTGGCTGCTCCTGGCCATCGCCGCGATCGTCGGCCTGATCGCGGGAGCCTCCGCCGCCGGTCAGTGGAAGACCTGGCTGATGTACGTGAACGGGGTGCCGTTCGGGAAGAAGGACCCCCAGTTCGGTCTGGACGTGTCCTTCTACACCTTCGATCTGCCCTGGTACCGCTTCCTGCTGGGCTTCGGCTTCGCGGCGGTCGTGCTGTCGGTGATCGCCGCCGTCGTCGTGCACTACCTGTACGGCGGGCTGCGCGTGACCAGTCCCGGCGCCCGGGCCACCGCCGCCGCCACCGGGCACCTGTCGGTGTTGCTCGGCCTGTTCGTGAGCTTCAAGGCGATCGCCTACTGGCTCGACCGGTACGGCCTGGCCGTGAAGTCCAGTGACTTCAAGGCCGCCGACAACTGGACCGGCCTGCGGTACGTCGACGCCAACGCCTACCTTCCGGCGAAGACGATCCTGGTCGCCATCGCGGCGATCTGCGCGCTGCTGTTCTTCGCCACGCTGTGGCGCCGCACCTGGCAGCTCCCGGTCATCGGCTTCGGCCTGATGGTGCTCTCGGCGATCCTCATCGGCGGGCTGTACCCGGCGATCGTGCAGAAGTTCCAGGTCCAGCCGAACGAGCAGGCCAAGGAGGCGCCGTACGTCGAGAAGAACATCGACGCGACGCGGAACGCCTACGGCATCGCCAACGCCGAGGTGAAGGACTACCCGGGGGTCGGCTCCAACACGGACCAGGCCAAGCTCCGGGCCAACGCCGACACCACCGCGAGCATCCGGCTGCTCGACCCGAACATCGTCTCGCCGGCCTTCCAGCAGCTCCAGCAGGTCAAGGGCTACTACGGCTTCCCGGCGACGCTCGCCGTCGACCGCTACAAGGGCCAGGACACCGTCATCGGCCTGCGCGAACTCAACCTGGCGGGCATCCCCAAGAACAACTGGATCAACGACCACTTCCGCTACACGCACGGCTACGGCGTGGTCGCCGCCAAGGGCACCGAGGTCACGAAGAACGGCGACCCGGTCTTCATCCAGTCCGACCTCCCCTCCAAGGGCGAGTTCGGCACGGGCAACGCGTTCAAGCAGCAGATCTACTACGGCGAGCAGACCAAGCAGTACTCGATCGTCGGCGGTCCCCAGAAGGAGCTCGACTACTCCGACGACAAGGGCGAGAAGGAGACGAGCTACACCGGCAAGAGCGGTGTCAGCCTCGACAACCCGATCAACCGGGCGGCCTACGCCCTCTCGTTCAGCGAGCCGCAGATCCTGTACTCCGGCGCCATCGGCGACGGTTCGCGCATCCTCTACAACCGCACGCCCAAGGAGCGCGTCGAGGCCGTCGCCCCGTGGCTGACCATCGACGGCGCGGCCTACCCGGCCGTGGTGGACGGCCGCATCCAGTGGATCGTGGACGCCTACACGACGACGAACGGCTACCCGTACGCCTCGCGCACCACGCTCGGCGACTCCACCGCGGACTCGCTCACCAACAGCCAGCGCGCGGTGGTGGCGCAGGAGAACCGGGTCAACTACATCCGCAACTCGGTCAAGGCCACCGTCGACGCCTATGACGGAACGATCAAGCTGTACCAGTGGGACACCCAGGACCCGGTCCTCAAGACCTGGATGAAGGCGTTCCCCGGCACCGTCAAGGCAAAGAGCGAGATCCCCAATGCGCTCATCGACCACATGCGTTACCCGCAGGACCTCTACAAGGTGCAGCGCGAGCTGTTGACCCGCTACCACGTCACCGACGCCCAGACGTTCCTCAGCGGTTCGGAGGTCTGGGCCGTCCCCGACGACCCGACCACCAAGACGGGCAGCGCGGTGCCGCCGTACTACCTGTCGATGAAGATGCCCGGCCAGAAGGAACAGGCCTTCTCGCTGACGACGACCTTCACCCCCAACGGCCGGGACAACCTGAGCGCCTTCATGGCGGTCAACGCCGACCCGGGCACCCCGGACTACGGCAAGATCCGCATCCTGAAACTGCCGACCAGTACCCCCGTCGACGGACCCAAGCAGGTGCAGAGCAAGTTCAACTCCAAGCCGGAGATCGCCCAGGAGATCAACATCCTGAGCCGGGGCGATTCCCAGGTGGAGTACGGCAACCTGCTGACGGTGCCGCTCGACGACGGCGTGCTGAACGTCGAGCCGGTGTACGTGAAGGGCGGCGGGCTCAAGTACCCGACGCTGCGCAAGGTGCTGGTGACGTACGGCGGCCAGACGGCCTTCGAGGACACCCTGGAGAAGGCGCTGAACGTGGTGTTCGGAGCGGAGGCGCCGACCACCCCGACCACGCCGACCACCCCGACCACGCCCACCACCCCGCCGGGCGCCGGTACCACCACCCCGGGCACGCAGGACCCGACGGTCCAGGGGGCCCTGTCCGATGCGCAGAAGGCGGTCGAGGCGGCGGAGAAGGCGCGCCAGTCCGGCGACTGGGCGGCCTATGGCAAGGCGCAGGACGACATCAAGGCGGCGCTCCAGCGGGCGGTCGACGCCGAGGCGAAGCTGACGGCCCCGAAGTCGGGCAGTTGACGATCACCGGTAAGGGACCGGCCCCGCGTCGTGATACTGTGGTTTCACCGACGCGGGGTGGAGCAGCTCGGTAGCTCGCTGGGCTCATAACCCAGAGGTCGCAGGTTCAAATCCTGTCCCCGCTACTGACAACGAAGGCCCGGATCCATGGGATCCGGGCCTTCGTCATGTCCGGGCCTGACCGTTCGGGGGATCGGGGGATACGGCCGGTCACGAGGTCACTGGGGCGGGTGAGTTGGGGTGGAAGCGTGTTTGACTTGTCTCTCTGTGGGCATGTCGACAAAACGCTGTAGTGACCTCACTGGCTGCGACATACCAGGTGTACGCGGGTAGCAGGTGATGCGACGATGGGATTTATGGGGGACAGGTCAACTCTGCTGGAGACAGGGCGGTTTGTGAGGTCCGGGGTCGAGTCGGGCAGGGAAGCCGAGAAGGGGGCTCAGACCGTTAACGCGCAGACCGCATTGACCGATGCGGATTTCGCGGACGAAGCGTTCGTCGAAACCGACGTGGCCAGTGACGCGGAGCTGGAGGCCCGGCACCGCGTGGCCGCCGACAAGGGGGACCCGGGCGCCATGAGCGTGCTCGGGGCGTTGCTGCTGCGCCGGGGCGACCTGGCCGGGGCCGAACCGTACCTGCGGGGAGCCACCGCCGAGGGGGACCGCGCCGCCGCCAACAATCTGGGGGTACTGCTGCATCAGCGCGGCTACCCGGACGAGGCCGCCGACTGGTGGCGGGTCGCCGCCGTCGCGGGCTCCGCGCCGGCCGCGCACGCCCTGGGCCGGCACTACCGCGAGCGGGGTGACGAGCCGGCGGCCGAGTACTGGATGCGGCAGGCGGCGGAATCCGGCCACGCCCTCGGCGCCTACGGGCTGGCCGACCTGCTTGAACACCGCGGGGACAAGGGCGTCGAGCGGTGGTTCCGCGCGGCGGCGGAGCAGGGGCACCGCGAAGCCGCGTACCGCCTCGCCCGCCACCTGAGGAAGGGCGACCCCGTCGAGGCCGAGCAGTGGTACCGGCAGGCCGCCGCGCGCGGACACCGCCGGGCCGCGCTGCACCTGGGCGCGCTGCTGGAGGCCCGCGGCGAACTCAAGGAGGCGGGGCGCTGGTACCTGACCTCGGCGAAGCAGGGGGAGGCGCGGGCCGCGTGCGCCCTCGGCTTCCTGCTGCGCGACGCCGGGGACGAGGAGAGCGCGGCCGCGTGGTGGCGCCGGGCCGCCGAGGGAGGCGACGGCAACGCGGCCAACGCCCTGGGCGCGCTGCACGCGGCCCGCGGCGAGACCCAGACGGCCGAGAAGTGGTACCGGGTCGCGATGGACGCGGGCGACCACAACGGCGCGTACAACCTCGCCCTGCTGTGCGCCGCGCAGGAGCGGACGGCGCAGGCCGAGCAGTGGTACCGGCGGGCGGCCTACGCGGGCCACCGCGAGGCGGCCAACGCCCTGGCGATCCTGCTGCTCCAGGGCGGGGACGCGGAGGGCGCCGAGCCGTGGTTCTCGAAGGCGGCCGAGGCGGGCAGCGTGGACGCCGCCTTCAACCTCGGCATCCTGTTCGCCAGCCGGGACGAGGACCGGACGGCGCTGAAGTGGTACGAGCGGGCCGCGTCGGCCGGGCACACCGACGCCGCGCTCCAGGTCGGCATCGCCCTGGTGCGGGACGGCGAGGAGCGCGCGGCGGAGCGGCACCTGCGCTGCGCGGCGGGCGGCGGCAGCGCGGAGGCGGCGTTCCGGCTGGCCGCGCTGCTGGAGTCGCTGGCCCCGCCGCCGGAGCCGGTGGCGCTGGGCGAACCGGTGGGCGGGGTCCCGCGCACCGAGAGCGAGGAGTGGTACGAGCGTGCCGCCGAGCAGGGCCACCGGCGGGCCCAGGTCCGGGTCGGGATGCTGGCGGCGGCGCGGGGTGACCTCGCGGCGGCCGCGCGGTGGTACCGGGAGGCGGCCGAGGCGGGCTCGCGGAACGGGGCGTTCAACCTGGGGCTGCTGCTGGCCCGGGAGGGGAACGAGCCGGAGGCGGCGCTGTGGTGGACCCGCGCGGCGGTGGCCGGCCACGGCCGGGCCGCGCTGCGACTGGGGCTGCTGGCGGCGCGGCAGGGGGACCTGAACGAGGGGCAGAAGTGGTGCGTGCGGGCCATGGAGCTGGGGCCGGCCGAGGTCTCGGAGCGGGCGGCGCGGCTGCGGGACGCGTTGGCGGAGGAGCTCTCGGCGTAACCCCTGGCCGGGGTTCGCGGGAGCCGGCCGCGGCGCCGTCGCGCGGAGCGGCCCCGGCTGCGCCGGGTTTTCGGGGCTCCGCCCCGGACCCCGCGCCTCACACGCCGGCGGGGCTGGAAACGTTAAGCGATTTGCATCTGCCGGGCAGGGTCGCGTAAAGTCAGGTTTACCGACGCGGGGTGGAGCAGCTCGGTAGCTCGCTGGGCTCATAACCCAGAGGTCGCAGGTTCAAATCCTGTCCCCGCTACTCAGTAGCCCGAAGGCCCGGATCCACTGGATCCGGGCCTTCGGCGTTTGCCCCTGAGAACGTCGCCACGACGAAGCGGCCCCCGGAGCCGTGCGAGGCTCCGGGGGCCGCTTCGTTTTCCGGCTGCTACGCGCCCGCGCAGTTCGGGCAGACCCCGCGGTACGTCACCTCGACCGTCGAGACCACGAAGCCGAAGCGTTCGGTGTCCGGCAGATCGGCCAGCGGGTCGCCCGCCGGGTGGACGTCGCGGATCGCGCCGCACTGGGCGCAGACCAGGTGTTGGTGCGCGCGGTGGGCGTTGGGGTCGTACCGCTTGGCGCGCCGGTCCGTGGAGACCTCCAGCACCTCGCCGAGGCTGACCAGCTCGCCCAGGGTGTTGTAGACGGTCGCGCGGGAGATCTCCGGCAGCTTGGCCACCGCGCGCGCGTGCACCTCGTCGGCCGTCAGGTGAACGTGGTCACCGTCGAGCACCTCGGCCACGACGCGCCGCTGTGCGGTCATGCGCCATCCGCGTCCGCGAAGTCGTTCCAGCAGGTCACTCATGCATCCCAGCCTAACAGTGTGACTGATTCGGTGTAACTCCCGAACCAGTGCGGAATTGGATGACTGCTTGACTTGGACAATGTCCATTGTAGGATCGATTCCGAAGACGCTGAGGACAGGACACGCAGTAATGACGCAGGAGGCGCACGTGACGCAGGGACCGCTCACCACGGAGGCCGGGGCCCCGGTCGCCGACAACCAGAACAGCGAGACCGCCGGAGTCGGCGGCCCCGTCCTGGTCCAGGACCAGCTCCTGCTGGAGAAGCTCGCCCACTTCAACCGCGAGCGGATCCCGGAGCGCGTCGTGCACGCCCGCGGCGCCGGTGCGTACGGCACCTTCACGCTCACGCGTGACGTCTCGCAGTGGACCCGCGCGAAGTTCCTGTCCGAGGTCGGCAAGCAGACCGAGACCTTCCTGCGCTTCTCCACCGTCGCGGACAGCCTCGGCGGCGCCGACGCCCGCCGTGACCCGCGCGGCTGGGCGCTGAAGTTCTACACCGAAGAGGGCAACTACGACCTCGTCGGCAACAACACCCCGGTCTTCTTCATCCGCGACGCGATCAAGTTCCCGGACTTCATCCACACGCAGAAGCGCGACCCGTACACCGGCTCGCAGGAAGCCGACAACGTCTGGGACTTCTGGAGCCTGAGCCCCGAGTCGACCCACCAGGTCACCTGGCTCTTCGGCGACCGCGGCATCCCGGCGTCCTACCGGCACATGGACGGGTTCGGCTCGCACACCTTCCAGTGGAACAACGAGGCCGGCGAGGTCTTCTGGGTCAAGTACCACTTCAAGACCGACCAGGGGATCAAGAACCTCACCCAGGCCGAGGCCAACCGGCTCGCCGGTGAGGACCCCGACTCGCACCAGCGCGACCTGCGCGAGTCGATCGAGCGCGGCGACTTCCCTAGCTGGAGCGTGCAGGTCCAGATCATGCCGGCGGCCGAGGCGGCCGAGTACCGCTTCAACCCGTTCGACCTCACCAAGGTGTGGCCGCACGCGGACTACCCGCCGATCGAGATCGGCAAGCTGGAGCTCAACCGCAACCCGGAGAACATCTTCGCCGAGGTCGAGCAGAGCATCTTCAGCCCGGCCCACTTCGTCCCCGGCATCGGTCCGTCCCCGGACAAGATGCTCCAGGGCCGACTCTTCGCGTACGGCGACGCCCACCGCTACCGCGTCGGCATCAACGCCGACCACCTGCCGGTGAACCGCCCGCACGCCACCGAGGCGCGCACCCACTCCCGCGACGGCGCGCTGTACGACGGTCGCCACAAGGGCGCGAAGAACTACGAGCCGAACAGCTTCGGCGGCCCGTTCCAGACGGACCGTCCGCTGTGGCAGCCCGTCCCGCTGACCGGCGGCACCGGCAACCACGCCACCGCGGTGCACCGTGAGGACAACGACTTCGTCCAGGCGGGCAACCTCTACCGGCTGATGTCGGAGGACGAGAAGGACCGTCTGGTCGAGAACCTCTCCGGCTTCATCGCCAAGGTCTCCCGTGACGACATCGTCGACCGCGCGATCAACAACTTCCGCCAGGCGGACGGTGACTTCGGCAAGCGGCTGGACGCCGCGGTCCAGGCCCTCCGCGGCTGATACGGACGCTTGCCGTGGCGCGACGACGGGCCGGCACTCCTCCTCGGAGCGCCGGCCCGTCGGCGTCCGCGTCGCTACACCGGTACCGTGGCGGCGCGCCGCGCCGGCACCCAGCAACGGATCACGTCACGCACCGAGACGATGCCCACCGGGCCGCCGTCCTCCAGCACGATCAGATGGCGGAAGCCGCCGTGCGCCATGGCCTCGGCGGCCTCCTGGACCGTGGCGTCCGGCGTGCAGAAGACGACGTTGTTGGTGGTGTGCGCGCCCACCGACTCCCGGTCGGGGTCGTGCCCGGCGCCGAGGGAGTTGAGGATGTCGCGCTCGGTCAGAATGCCGATGCCGCTGTGGTCGGGATCGAGGACGACGGCCGCGCCGACGCGCCGGCCGGACATCAGGCAGGCCGCCTGCCGGAGGGTGTGCGCGGGTCCGAGGGTGAGGATCACGGTGCTCATGGCGTCACGGACGAGCATGAAGAGAGCCACCTCCTGGGTGAGTCCCCGCCCTGGTGGGTGCGCCGGGTGACAGGGCCGCCTCAAGAGAAGGGCTTCACAAGCGCACAAGCGGGGGAGTCCCAGATTCCCACGCATACGCAGGGTCATCAAGGGGGCGCGCTCGGCAACACCCGCCCGGCCGAGCGCACCGACGGCGCGTCAGGTCGTCCCCGGTGTCTCAGGGGCGCGGGCGCAGGCGCGCCAGCATCTCCTCGTGCAACAGGCCGTTCGAGGCGGCCGCGTTGCCGCCGTGCACCCCGTCGACGCCGTCCAGGCCGGTGAAACGGCCGCCCGCCTCCTCGACGACGACCGCGATGGCGGCCATGTCCCACAGGTTCAACTCCGGCTCGGCGCACAGGTCCAGAGAACCCTCGGCGACCATCATGTAGGGCCAGAAGTCGCCGTAGCCCCGGGTGCGCCAGCACGCGCGGGTCAGGTCCAGGAAACCGGGCAGCCGGCCCTGTTCCTCCCAGCCCGACAGCGAGGAGTAGGCGAACGACGCGTCGCCCAGGGTCGCGACCTTCGAGACGCCGATCGCCGTGGTCGCGCCGAGCGCGCCGCCCGCCCAGGCGCCGCTGCCCTTCGCCGCCCACCAGCGCCGGCCCAGCGCCGGCGCGGAGACCACCCCGACCACCGGGCGGAACACCCCGTCCGCGCCCTCGGCCGTCAGCGAGATCAGCGTCGCCCATACCGGGACGCCCCGGACGTAGTTCTTCGTGCCGTCGATCGGGTCCACGACCCAGCGGCGCGGGCCGTCGCCCTTGAGCCCGTACTCCTCGCCCAGGATGGCGTCGTCGGGCCGCGCGGCCAGGATCCCGGCCCGGATGATCTCCTCCGCGGCCTTGTCGGCCTCGCTCACCGGGGTCATGTCCGGCTTCGTCTCCACCTGCAGGTCGAGGGCGCGGAAGCGCTGCGTGGTGGCCGCGTCCGCCGCGTCGGCGAGTTCGAGGGCGAGGCGGAGGTCATCGTCATACTCGGGCATGCCCGAACAGTATCGAGACCGCGGCCGAGCGGCGAACGCCGTCCACGGTACGGCCGACAGGCGCCCTTGACAGGATCTGGCGCCCCGTCAACCCTGACGGGAGGCGAACGGGGGAGGGGAGCCTGGGAGGGGAGCCGGGGAGGCGACGATGGCGGCGGCGCGGGAGTCCTTGCTGGAAGCGGCGGGAGCGGCGCTGGCGGCGCGCGCCTGGCCCGCCGTGCGGATGGTCGAGGTGGCCGCGGCCGCCGGCGTGTCCCGGCAGACCCTCTACAACGAGTTCGGCGGGAAGGCGGGGCTCGGGCGCGCCCTGGTCCGCCGGGAGGCCGACTGGTACCTGAGGGGCGTGGACCGTGCCCTGGAGGCGTCCGCGGGCAGCGCCGAACGGCTGACCGGGATCGCCGAGTGGACCGTACGGGCCGCCCGCGCGCGTCCCCTCGTACGGGCCCTGCTGACGGGGTCGTGGAACGGGAACCTGCCCGCCCCGCCCGGGCGGGCGGTCCGACCCGGCGTCCCGGCGCTCGGGCCCGGGGAACTGGTGCGCGCCGTCCGCGACCGGGCGGCCGCCGCGCTCCCGACGGAGCCGGCGCAGCGGTGCGAGCTGGTCGTGCGACTCGCGCTGTCCTACGTGATCGCCCCGGGCGCCCCGGGCGAGGAGCCGGCGGCGGCCGGGCTGCTCGGACTGGTCAGTGCGCCGAACCGGAGAGCTGGAGCCCGATGACACCGAGGATGACCAGCGAGATCGAGACGAGCTTCAAGGTCGAGACGAGGTCGCCGAGGAAGACCATGCCGTAGATGGCCGTGCCGGCCGCCCCGATGCCCGTCCACACGGCGTACGCGGGGCCCACGTCGAGCTTCTTCAGCGCCAGGGTCAGCAGGCCGAAGCTGCCGAGCGCGAAGGACGCGAAGGCGATCGTGGGCCACAGCCGGGTGAACCCGTGGGAGAGCTTGAGGCACACCGCGAAACCGGTCTCCAGGATCCCGGCCACCACGACCAGCAGCCACGCCATGGCGTATGCCTCCCGAGTCCCGAGTGCCGAGTGCGTCCCGCGTCACGTGACGTCGCGTCACCTGGTGCGATTATGCATTTATCCCGAGGCGATCTTCGGCAAACACGAGAGGTCCGCCCGGCCGAGGGACCGCCCGCGCCGATCAGTCTCCCTCGCGGCGCTCCCGCGTCTCCAGCAGCCGCCGCAGCGAGTACAGCCGCGCCGGGTCCGCGTGACCGTCCGCCACCCACTGGTCGAGCGCGCAGTCGGGTTCGTCGTGGCTGCACGCGCGCGGGCACTCCTCCGTGCCCCCCACCAGATCGGGGAAGGCCAGGATCACCCGGGACGGGTCGACGTGGTGCAGGCCGAACGAGCGCACGCCCGGGGTGTCGATGACCCAGCCGTCACCGCCCGGCAGCGGCAGCGCCAGGGCCGAGGTGGTGGTGTGCCGGCCCCGGCCCGTGACCGCGTTGACATGGCCGGTCGCACGCTGGCGGCCCTCGGCGACCAGCGAGTTGACCAGGGTGGTCTTACCGACCCCGGAGTGGCCGACGAAGGCGGTGATCCGGCCGTTCAGCCGCTCGCGCACCCGGTCGGCCGCGTCGCCGGTGGCCAGCTCCTCGCGGTTGGTGACGACGTAGTTCACGCCGAGCGTCGAGTAGATCTCCAGGATCTTGTCCGCGGAGGTCAGGTCCGACTTGGTGAGGACCAGCAGCGGCTCCAGCCCGGCGTCGTACGCGGCCACCAGGCACCGGTCGATCATCCGGGGCCGCGGCTCCGGGTCGGCCAGCGCCGTCACGACGGCCAACTGGTCGGCGTTGGCGACGACCACCCGCTCGTACGGGTCGTCGTCGTCCGCGGTGCGCCGCAGGACGGACTTGCGTTCCTCGATCCGCACGATCCGGGCGAGGGTGTCCTTCTTGCCGGTCAGGTCACCGACGATCCAGACCCGGTCGCCGACCACCGCCGCCTTGCGGCCCAGCTCCCGGGCCTTCATCGCGTGCACCGTGCGCTCCCCGACCAGGCAGGTGAGCCGGCCGCGGTCGACGGTCAGGACGAAGCCCTCGGCCGCGTCCTCGTGCTTGGGGCGGATGTTCGTACGCGGCCGGTTGCCCTTGGGGTTGGGGCGCGAGCGGATGTCGTCCTCGTCGGTGTTCTTGCCGTACCTGCGCATGACGGGCCCTACGCTCCCGCGTCCTGTGCCGCCTGGCCGAGCATCCCGGCCCACATCGCCGGGAAGTCCGGCAGGGTCTTCGCGGTCGTCGCCACGTTCTCGATCAGGACGCCCTCCACCGCGAGACCGATCACCGCGCCGGCGGTCGCCATCCGGTGGTCGTCGTACGTGTGGAACACACCGCCGTGCAGCGGGCGCGGGCGGATGCGCAGTCCGTCCTCGGTCTCGGTGACATCGCCGCCGAGGCCGTTGATCTCCGCGGTGAGGGCCGCCAGCCGGTCCGTCTCGTGCAGCCGCAGGTGGCGTACGCCCCGCAGCACGGACTCCGAGTCCGCCAGCGCCGCGACCGCCGCGATGCCCGGCGTCAGCTCGCCGACCTCGCCCAGGTCCACGTCGATGCCGTGGATCTTGCCGCTGCCGGTGAAGACCAGACCCGCGTCGGTCAGCTCGCAGGAGCCGCCCATCTCGTTGAAGATCCGGCGCAGCGCGTCACCGGGCTGGGTGGTGCGCCGCGGCCAGTCGGGGACGGTCACGGTGCCGCCCGTGATCAGGGCCGCCGCCATGAAGGGCTGCGCGTTCGAGAGGTCCGGCTCGACGACCAGGTCACGGCCCAGCAACGCGCCGGGGGTGACCCGCCACACGTCCTTCTCGCCGCCCGCCTCGGGAGTGTCGACCTGGGCGCCCGCCGCGCGCAGCATCTCCACCGTCATCCGGATGTGCGGCATGGAGGGCAGGGTGTCACCGATGTGGCGGACCTCGACGCCCTGGTTGTAGCGCGGCGCGGAGAGCAGCAGCGCCGAGACGAACTGCGAGGAGTTGGAGGCGTCGATCTCGACCGTGCCGCCCTCCAGCGCCCCGCCGCCCTGCACCGTCAGGGGCAGGGCGCCCCGGCCGTCGTCGTCGATGCGGGCCCCGAGGACGCGCAGGGCGTTGATGACCTCGCCCAACGGGCGCTCGTAGGAGCGCGGGTCGCCGTCGAAGCGGATGTCGCCGGAGGCGAGGGTCGCGACGGGCGGCAGGAAGCGCATGACCGTGCCCGCGTTGCCGACGTCGACGGTGGCCGGGCCGTGCAGGGCCGCCGGGATGACCCGCCACGCCTCCCCGCCCGCGCCCTCGCCGGCGGAGCTGGAGGAGACGGTCTCCTCGATGCCGACGCCCATCGCGCGCAGGGCGTCCGACATGAGCTGCGAGTCGCGCGAGCGCAGCGGGCGGCGCACCCAGCCCGGCTCGGAGGCCAGCGCGGCGAGCACGAGGGCCCGGTTGGTGACCGACTTGGAGCCCGGCACGGTGACGGTGGCGTGGACGGCGCCGTCCGCGACGGGGGCGGGCCAGAGGGCGTGGGGCGCGGGGGTCTCGGTCATGGCCTCCACTTTAGTGGCTTCACCCAAGCCGGGATCGTGGCCGGGGCCCGTTCGGGGCCCCGCCGCGGGCCGTCACCCGCGCCGTCTCAGAGGCCGAGAAGCCAGCGCGCCCCGCCGATCAGCGCGCACAGCGCCACGGCGTGGAAGAACAGCAGCCAAGCCACCGGATGGACGTGGGTGAGCCGCCCCAGCTGGTCGGCGTCGGAGTCCGGGGCGCCGCCGTGCCGGCGCTTGGCCTGGAGCTCGAACACCGGCCGGACCCCGCCCAGCAGCAGGAACCACACCACCCCGTACGCGAACACCCCCTGCACCTCGGCGGGGGTCAGCCAGGACACCAGGACGAAGACGCCGCCGGTCAGCACCACCGTCAGCAGCCCGTACGCGTTGCGGATCATCACCAGCATCGCGAGCAGCAGGGCGGTCGCCGCCCACAGCAGCAGCGTGATCCGGTGCGCCGATAGCAGGGCGGCCCCGCCGAGGCCGAGCAGCGAGGGCGCCGTGTACCCGGCGGCGGCGGTCAGCACCATCCCGAGTCCGCTGGGCCTGCCGCGGCTGACGGTGACGCCGCTGGTGTCGGAGTGCAGTCGGATCCCGTCGAGCCGGCGCCCGGTGAGCAGCGCCAGCAGCCCGTGGCCGCCCTCGTGGGCGATCGTGATCGCGTTCCGGGACAGCCGCCACACCGGCCGGGGCGCCACGGCGGCCAGCGCGGCGAGCCCCGTCACGACCACCAGCCACCAGGGGGCTGCCGTCTGTATGCCGCTCAGCCGGTCCCACAGACCGGCCGTCGTCGTGCTGTCCATGGAGTGGCGGACTCCTTGCGGTAGGGGGCGAGGGCCATGGCAGTGTGTCAGCCATGTGCGGAAGGTATGCAGCGGGCCGGGCGCCCGAGGAACTGGTGCGGATCTTCGGCGTCGAGCGGTGGGAACCCGAGGAGTCCCTGGCCGCCGACTTCAACGTGGCGCCGACGAAAGAGGTCCACGTCGTCCTCGACCGTCCTGTGAAGGACGCGCCGAGCCGCCGTCCGGTTCGACAGCTCCGGGTGCTGAGGTGGGGGCTCGTGCCCTCCTGGGCGAGCGGCCCCGAGGGCGCGGCCCGGATGATCAACGCCAGGGCCGAGACGGTCGCCGAGAAGCCGTCCTTCCGCCGCCCGTTCGCGCAGCGCCGCTGCGTCATCCCGGCCGACGGCTACTTCGAGTGGGTCACCGCCCACGACGAGCGGCAGTTGGAGGTCGAGGGGAAGAAGAAGCGGGCGCGCAAGCAGCCGTACTTCGTGCTTCCCGCCGACGGGAGCGCCTTCGCCATGGCCGGCATATACGAGTTCTGGCGCGACCGGACCCTGCCCGACGAGCACCCGAACGCCTGGTGGGCGACCTGCTCGGTGATCACCACCGAGGCCGAGACCGGTCCCCTGGCGGTGGCGCCCGAGGAGGGCCCCCGCTCGCTCGCCGACATCCACCCCCGGATGCCGCTGATGCTGACCCCCGACAAGTGGGACCCCTGGCTGGACCCGGCCCGTACGGACGTCGACGAGCTGCGGGCGCTGCTGGCGCCGCCGCCCGGCGGTCTGATGCGGGCGTACCCGGTCTCCACCGCCGTGAGCAACGTACGCAACAACGGGCCGGAGCTGCTGACCGAGCTCGCCGCGCCGGAAGAGGCCACGCTCTTCTGAGGCCCGTCCGGTGCCGGCGACGGCATGATCGGCCCATGACCACGCGTACCGAAAGCGTCGACACCCCGGCGGGCGAGGCCCGCGTCACCTGGCACCCCGCCCGCGCGGCCCGGCTCGTGCTCGCCGTCGGGCACGGCGCCGGGGGCGGGATCGAGGCCCGCGACCTCCAGGCGTTGGCCGCCGCCCTGCCGGGCCGGGGGGTCACCGTAGCCCTGGTCGAACAGCCCTGGCGGGTCGCCGGCAAGAGGGTGGCCGCCGCGCCCAAGGTGCTGGACGAGGGCTGGCGCGCCGTGTGGCCCGCCCTGCTGGCGCCGGGACCGCCCGTCGTCGCGGGCGGGCGCAGCGCCGGGGCCCGGGTGGCGTGCCGGACCGCCGCCGAACTCGACGCGGCCGGGGTGCTGGCCCTGGCGTTCCCGCTGCACCCGCCGGGCCGGGCCGAGAAGTCGCGGGCCGAGGAGTTGCTGGGCGCCGGGCGGCCCACCCTGGTGGTCCAAGGCGGCCGGGACCCGTTCGGGCGCCCGGAGGAGTTCCCGCCGCCCGGCCCGGGGGCCCCGTACGAGCTGGTCGCCGTACCGCACGGCGACCACGGCTTCGCGGTGCCCAAACGGGCGGACGTGACCCAGGCCGAGACCCTCGCCGCGATCACCGCGGCGGTGGCCGAATGGCTCGACCGGCTCCCACTGTGAGACCGATCTGACGGATTCCCGGGTGATCCGGATCACTCACGGCGCACCGGCCGCCCGGACCCGCCCCCCAGGGCGCCGACACCCTTGTCCCGCCCGGGAATGCGGCGCCCGGGCCCGTCGTTAACCGGGTGTCGGAACGCACGGAAACGTTCGTCGGAGGAGAGGGAGCGCATGACCCAGGTCATCAGCCAGAACCGTCGGCAGGCCGCTGACCTGGACTGGACGGTGCTGCCCGCACCCAAGCGCGGGACGCTTCGGGCGGCGGAGGCCCGGGAGGGTCGACTATTCTCCGATTCGAGCGGATCCGCTTTCGGAGCCGCCACGCTGTCGGAGGAGGTGGGTCCTGTCGCTGGGACCGACGAAGGCCACGCGGAGGAGACGACCCCGGAGCGCAACGCGCGCTTCGAGCGGGACGCCCTCGGCTACCTCGACCAGATGTACTCCGCCGCGCTGCGCATGACGCGCAACCCGGCCGACGCCGAGGACCTGGTCCAGGAGACGTACGCGAAGGCGTACGCGTCCTTCCACCAGTTCCGCGAGGGCACCAACCTCAAGGCGTGGCTGTACCGCATCCTGACCAACACCTTCATCAACTCCTACCGCAAGAAGCAGCGCGAGCCCCAGCGCAGCGCGGCGGAGGAGATCGAGGACTGGCAGTTGGCGCGCGCCGAGTCGCACATGTCGACCGGACTGCGCTCCGCCGAATCGCAGGCGCTCGACCACCTGCCCGATTCGGACGTGAAGGAGGCGCTCCAGGCCATTCCGGAGGAGTTCCGCATCGCGGTCTATCTCGCCGACGTAGAGGGCTTTGCGTACAAGGAGATCGCGGACATCATGGGTACACCCATCGGTACGGTCATGTCCCGACTGCACCGTGGCCGCCGTCAACTCCGCGGAATGCTGGAGGACTACGCCCGCGAGCGCGGGCTGGTCCCCGCCGGAGCGGGAGAGTCGAACGACCTGAAAGGCTCGGGCTCATGAGCTGCGGAGAGCCGCACGAGACGGAGTGCGCCGAGGTCCTGGACCACTTGTACGAGTTCCTGGACCACGAGATGCCCGACAGCGACTGCACGAAGTTCGAGACGCACTTCGGCGAGTGCAATCCCTGTCTTGAGAAGTACGGCCTGGAGCAGGCCGTGAAGAAGCTGGTCAAGCGGTGCTGCGGGTCGGACGACGTGCCGAGCGACCTGCGCTCGAAGGTCATGGGACGGATCGAGTTGATCCGTTCGGGACAGGCCGTTCCCGACCACGACGTCACCGCGGGTCCCGCCCCCGGCTGAGTCGCCCCGGCCGAGCCGGCGACAACCGCCCCCGGAGAACCCTTCGTTCACTCGAAGGTGCTAATCCGGGGGCGTCCGTATGCCCCGATGCGGAAATGCGGCCCGCCGCGCCGCGGGGCGCACCTATTCTCCCCTTCCGGTGCCGGTCGGTTTCGGCGCCGGCCCGGCCCGGTGCAGGGAGGAGGGTGCGATGCGGGTCCTTCCGTGGGGGGCGCGCGCCTTGATCGTGTGCGCCGTCCTCGCCGCGTGCGGGTGCGTCGCCCCGGCCCTCACGGCTGCCGGCACGCCGTGGCCGGCGGTCGCGCTGCTCTGCGTCCTGTGCCTGGGCTGCGAACTCCTCAAGAGCTGCCGGTTGCTCGGGAGCCGGGTGCCCGAGGGCATGGGCGGCTTCTTCCCCGTGGTGCTGGCCGCGGTGTTCCTGCTGCCGCCCGCGGCGGCGGCGCTCGTGGCCTTGCCCGGCGGCCTCGCCGCCCCCGTGGTGCAGCGGCCCGTACGCGTGCGCCGCACCTGGCACGCGGCCCAGCAGGCGACCGCCGCCTGGGCGGCCGGGCAGGTCTACCGGCTGCTGGACGGGCCGGCCACGCTCGGGGGCGCCGGGACCGGCCCGGAACCCGGCGCCCGGGTGGCGGACTTCCCGTACGCCGTGTTCCCCGCCGCCGTCGCCGCCGTCGTCTTCTGCCTGGTGCTCACCGCCCTCGACGGG
Source organism: Streptomyces sp. NPDC058279 (assembly GCF_042881255.1). Classification (NCBI taxonomy): domain Bacteria; kingdom Bacillati; phylum Actinomycetota; class Actinomycetes; order Kitasatosporales; family Streptomycetaceae; genus Streptomyces; species Streptomyces sp. NPDC058279. The sequence continues at coordinate 96,059 of NZ_JBHVYA010000021.1, forward strand.
GGCATCCTGGCCACCGCCGAACGCCGCCCCGCCGCCGCGGCCTGGCGCGGCCTGCCGACCCACCCCCAGACGTCCTCCGGCGGGACCCCCGGCCTCGCCCCGTACTGCGTCCACGGCCTGGCCGGGTTGATGATGGCCGTGCTGTGGCGCAGCCCCTACGGGGTGCCGGCCGCGCTGCTGGTCGTCCTCCCCATGTACATCTCCTGCTGGGTCTTCGCCCAGTACACCCGCGAACGCGCCGCCCACCAGGCCACGATCCGGGCGCTGGTGCAGGCCGTCGACATCAAGGACCGCTACACGCGCGGACACAGCGAACGCGTCGGGCAGGCATCCGCGATGATCGCCCGCGAACTCGGCATGACCGACGACCGGATGGAGGTCGTCCGGATCGCCGGAATCCTGCACGACGTCGGTAAGCTCGGCGTCCCCACCCGGCTGTTGCGCAAGGACGGGCCGCTGACCCCCGAGGAACGGCGGGTCATCGAACTGCACCCCGAGTACGGGCACGAGATGGTGCGCGGCATCGGCTTCTTGGGGGAGGCCCGGTCCGCGATCCTGCACCACCACGAGCGGGTCGACGGCCGCGGCTACCCCTACGGGCTGGCCGGGGAGCAGATCCCGGTCCTCGCCCGGGTCGTGGCGGTGGCCGACTCCTTCGACGCGATGACCTCCACCCGCTCCTACAGCCGGGCCCGGCCGGTCCCCGTCGCCCTGGCCGAGCTGGAACGCTGTGCGGGGACCCAGTACGACCCGGCCATGGTGCGGGCGCTGGTCGACGCCATCGGGCGGCACGGCTGGCACCCCGTGGTGACCTCGGACGACGACGTGCGGGTGGTGGCCCCGCGCGGCGGCGCCCCGGCCCCGGCCCAGGCCCCGGCCCAGGCCCCGGCCCAGGCCCCGGCCCAGGCCCCGAAGCCCGCACCCGCCAGCGCACCCGCCCCGGCCCCGGAGCCCGCGCCCGCCCCGGCCCCGGAGCCCGCGCCCGCACCGCCCGCGTCCGGCCCCGCGTCCGCCGCCGCTCCCGTCCCGCCGGGTCGGGGCGCCGGAGGCGGGACGTGAGGGCCGGCGCCGCCAGGGCCGTACGGGCCGCCGCCGCGCTGCTCACCCTCGCGGCGCTCGGCCACACCCTGTGGCACGGGGTGGTGGACGGCGGAACCGCCCTCGCCTTCGGCATCCTCATCGGCGTGGGCGAGCTGGCCCGCAGCGACCACCGCGACGCCGCCGCTCCCGTCCCGGCCGAGGACCGCCGCCCCGCGCCGCTGGGCTCCGCCGGCGCCCTCGCCTACGCGCTGCTCGGCCGGGCCGCCGGCCACCCCACGCACCACGGGGTGCTCCAGGTCGTCGCGGTCGTCGTCGCCGCGGCCCTCGTCGGGATCGTCCCGCACATCGCCCGGGGCAACGGGCCCGCCTTCGACCACGTGGCCCGGCGGGTGCTGGCCGTGGCCTTCGCCGCCGTCTGCTTCCAGCCGCTCTTCAATTCCGGCCTGCTGGAGGGGCGGGTGGGCCAGGGCCCCTACCTCGTGCTGTTCCTGGTGCTGCTGCTCGGTCTCACCGCCCTGTGCGACGCCGTGCTCGCCGCCGCGCTGGCGGGGGCCCACACCGGCCGGCCCTACGGTTCCCTGCTCCGCGACGAACTGCGCGCGCCGGCCGGGATCGGCTCGGCGATCTGCGCCACCGGCCTGGTGATGGCCCTGGGCACCGCCGTCGCCGGGCTGTGGGCGCTCCCGGTGTTCAGCGTGCCGCTGCTGCTGACCCAGATGTCCTTCCACCGGATCTCCGCCATCCGCACCACCTACCGCCAGACCATCACCTCCCTCGCCCGGGCCACCGAGATCGCCGGCTGCACCCGGCCGGGACACTCCCGCCGGGTGGCCGACCTCAGCCGCGCCGTCGGGCGGGAGCTGGGGCTCTCCGAGCGGGAGCTCACGGTTCTGGAGTACGCCGCCCTGATGCACGACATCGGCCAGCTCTCGCTCGTCGACCCCGTACCGGCCGGGGCGACGGCCCGGCTGCCGGCCGCCGAGGCCCGCCGGATCGCCGGGCTCGGCGGGGAGGTGGCCCGACAGACCGGGGTGCCGGCGGAGGTCGCCGTCGTGGTGGAGCGCCAGGCGGACCCCTACCGGGAGCAGCCCGTCGCCGCGCGGATCGTGCGCGCGGTGAACGCGTACGACGACCTGTGCGGCGGGGAAGGTCACCCGGGCGGCTCACTGGCCGCCCTGGAACGGCTGCGCCTGAGCACCGGGCAGGACTTCCAGCCGGAGGTCGTGGAGTGCCTGGCGAGGGTTCTCGCCAGGGACGGACGGGCCGGAGTCGGCCCGCTCCCACCTGGGTAACCCATGGGTAATGAGCGGCCGTCCGAGTGGGCATGGTTGGATGCGAGTAAGAGTGTCCGTGTGGGTGTCCGCGAGGCTGCACCGTAGTCCCCCAGCTACCGCTGGGCGGTGCCCCCAGGCAGGCGGGAAACGTGAGGATCTTCGGGAAGGTACGGCATCGGCCCTCCGCCTCGTGGCGGCAGGCCACCGACCGCGCGTTCACGCTGATCGGCGACGGGCGGTACGAGGACGCGGGCGCGCTCCTGACCAGAGCGGCGGACCTGGAACCCTGGCTGTCCGAGTCCTGGTTCAACCTGGCCCTGCTGCACAAGTTCCGCCACGACTGGGAACAGGCGCGGGCGGCCGGACTGCGCGCCGTGGCCCTGCTGGACCGCGAGACCGGCGCCCCGGACTGGTGGAACGTGGGCATCGCCGCGACCGCGCTCCAGGACTGGCCGCTGGCCCGCCGGGCCTGGCAGGCGTACGGGCTCAAGGTCCCCGGTGACCCGCACGGGGCCGCGGCGGGCGCCGAGCCCGTCGGCATGGAGCTGGGCAGCGCCGCCGTACGGCTCTCGCCGGAGGGCGAGGCCGAGGTCGTGTGGGGCCGGAGGCTCGATCCGGCCCGGATGGAGGTCCTCTCGATCCCGCTGCCGTCCTCGGGGCGGCGCTGGGGCGAGGTCGTCCTGCACGACGGTGTCCCGCACGGCGAGCGGATCACCGCCGCCGGGCCCTCGTACCCGGTCTTCGACGAGATCGAGCTGTGGGCGCCCTCGCCCGTGCCGACCTGGGTGGTGCTGCTGGAAGCGGCCACCGAGGACGACCGGGACGCGCTGGAGCGGCTGGCCTCCGACGCGGGCTTCGCCGCCGAGGACTGGTCCTCGTCGGTGCGCCTGCTGTGCCGGACCTGCTCGGAGAGCGCGATGCCGAGCGACGAGGGCGACGGCGAGCACCTGGATCCGCACGACCACAGCGAGCCCGGCCACCCCGGCCCGCTGGGCCATCGCACGACCGGCTCGGGTTCCCTGTGGGTGCCCGAACGGGAATGCGGCATCGCGGCGCCCGCCGGTCTGGTGCGCGGACTCCTGGACGGGTGGGTGGCGGACAGCCCCGACAGCCGCGAGTGGCGCGATCTCGAAGAGGTCTGCTGAGCGGGGGCCGTAGGCTGTACCGGTCACATCGGTGACTCGGAGACTTACGGAAGGCGTACGGCGGACATGGCCCAGCAGGAGAACCAGGTTGTCCCGGTCGACGACGAAGGCTACGTCGTGGACACCGAGGACTGTGAGGCACGCGAGCTCGCCCACCGTGAGCGCGGCACCTCCCGCCCGATCACGGTGGTCGGCAACCCGGTCCTGCACCGGGAGTGCAAGGACGTCACGGAGTTCGGCGACGAACTGGCGCGGCTGATCGACGACATGTTCGCCAGCCAGAAGACCGCCGAGGGCGTCGGCCTGGCCGCGAACCAGATCGGCGTGGACGCCAAGGTCTTCGTCTACGACTGCCCGGACGACGAGGGCCGCCGCCACACCGGTGTCGTCGTCAACCCCAAGCTGGTCGAGCTGCCGACCGAGTCGCGCGTCCTGGACGACTCCAACGAGGGCTGCCTGTCGGTGCCGACCGCGTACGCCGCGCTGGCCCGCCCGGACTACGCCGAGGTCACCGGCCAGGACGCGCGGGGCAACCCGATCAAGGTCCGCGGCACCGGCTACTTCGCCCGCTGCCTCCAGCACGAGACGGACCACCTGTACGGGTACCTCTACATCGACCGGCTCTCGAAGCGCGACCGCAAGGACGCCCTGCGACAGATGGCCGAGGGCACCCCGCGCTACGAGACCGTCCCCAACGAGTAGCCCCGCGCGGACACATGGGGAAGGCCCCGCACCGGTACGGCGGGTTCTAGCGATCCCCGCAACACCCTGTTGTTCAGGGAGTTGCGGGGATCGTGGATTTTGGGGACTTGAAGGCAAGGTTCTTCGAAGCGC
>NZ_JBHVYA010000022.1:0-86636 GCF_042881255.1 Streptomyces sp. NPDC058279
GTATTCGCCCGGATGAAGACCTGGAAGATCCTCCGCGACTGCCGCCTCAAGGGCGACGGAGTCCACCACGCCATGCTCGGCATAGCCCGGATGCATAACCTCGCCCTCGCCGGATAAACGAGCGGCCCACTCACGGCCCACGACGTCAGAGCCGCCCCGAAGATCATTTACGGGACAACCCTTAGGCTGCGGCCGTGATGAATTCCGCCGCTTACCCGAGCCTCCCCGTCGCGGCTCGTATGACGGGGCTCCGACGGCATACCGCGGCACGGACGGCGCGTCTGTGCTGGGCCGAGGCACGCCCGTCGGTACAGCTCGTCTTCCTGCTGCGGTTCGCGGTCGGGACGGTGTCCGCCCCGGGGCTGCCGCAGGCCGCGGGCCGGGTCGTGCTCGGCATGGCGGCCTGGTGGTGCGCCGTGGCCTGCGCGTACCTGCTCAACGGGGTGACCGACGTCCGCGAGGACCGCGCGAACGGCTCCCGGCGGCCGATCGCCCGGGGCGACCTCCCGGTCCGGACCGCCGCGGCGGTCACGGCCCTGCTGGCCGTCGCCGCGCTGGTCCTCGGAGGCCTCGCCGGGTCCGGGGTGTTGGGGTGGGTGGTGGGTTTCCTGCTGCTCGGCTGGGCGTACTCGGCCTCCCCGGTGCGGGCGAAGGAGTCGAGCGCGCTCTGCGCGGTGGTGGTGTTCGGTCTGGGCGCGACCTCGTACGCGGCCGGGGTCGCGGCGGCCGGTTCCGGGTGGACCGCGACCGGAGCGGTGTTCGGCTGCGTGATGGCGGCCTGGATGGCGCTGGTCGGCTCCGTGGTCAAGGACCTGGGCGATGTCGGCGGGGACGCGGCCGGTGGGCGGCGCACGGTGGCGGTCGTCCGGGGGGTGGCGGCGGCGCGGGCCTTGGCCGTGGCGGGCGCCGTACTGGTCGCGGCGGCCGGCGCCGCGGCGGCCGCGGTGTGGGCCCCGCTCGCACTCGTGGGGACGGTGCCCGTGGCGGCCGGGGCGGTGTGGGTCGTGTTCCGGGTGGTGCGGGACGGCCGGCGGAAGAGCGCCGGCCGCGAGCAACGGCGCGGCGCCTACCGGGCGTTCATGGTGACGCAGTACGTCGCGAACCTGCTGATGCTGGTCGCGTTCGGCGCCGCGCTAGCCGCCGGGTGAGCCGCGGGCGCGGGAGGCACGACCGGGTGGGGTGTGGCTTCGTGCGCCCGGTTCCGGTGCCGGACGGTCAACCCTGGCCCGGGAAGGCCTTGTTCAGGGCCTGCACCCGGGAGCCGGCGCCGAGCTTGCGGTACGCGTTGTGCAGATGGCGCTTGACGGTCGCCTCGCTGATCTCGAACCGGCGGCCGATCAGCCGGTTCGTCAGTCCCGCGCGGACCGCCTCCAGGATCTGCCGCTCCCGCAGCGTCAGCAGGTCGAGGGCTTGCGCGTCCGGAACGTCCGTCGATACGTCGGAACCCCGATCGGGCGCGGCGGCCTCCGGGGCGGACGGCCGCTGTGCCTCCTCGTAGCCCCGGATGCCCTGGTACAGCCGGCTCCCGGCAGCGGCCCGGAAGGCGGTGCTCACCGTCTGCGCCGCCGTGTGCCGCTGCTCGGCCGCCACCAGGCCGACGGCTTCGCCGACGGCGAGCTGCATGGACTGCCAGAGGACCTCCGCCGCCCGCACCGACTCGGACACCGGTACCTGCTGGACGACGCGATGGGCTCCGAGCAGCCGGGAGTACTCGCGGACCCCCGGGGGCTCCGCGTGCTCGCCGGCCTCCAGGGCCTGCGCGCACTCGGACACGATGTTCTCCGCCTGATGGCGGCACTGCCGCCAGATGTCCTCGCGGGACACCAGTGGGCTGCCGAGTCGTCCCAGCGCCGTCCGGTACGCCTCGATGATCTCGGGTGTGGCAGCACGGAGCTGCTGGGCAGCCGCCTGATGACCCACTGGTGTCTCCTTCCGGCCACGAAGCGTCGTGGCCGCCCGTCCCGGTGACGCTCTGGCGTGTGATGGCGTGGGGCAAGCTAACACCCGATCGGTGCCCCGGAAAGAGAAGATCCACTTGGTGGGATCGGGGGTCACCGCGCGTAGTCGTCCCTGGCTGTGATGCCGGGGGCGAGTCGCCCCTACTTCTTCGAGCCGGCCACCCAACGGCCCGCCGCCGGCCCACCGTTCGCGGGTTCGACCGATGGTCTATGGCATGTCGGGCGCGGCCAGACCCGGCGAGCCGGTGGCTGGTTCCGGTCGCCGGGGCAGGGGTGGCGGGCTAGGTTGGGTTGGTGGTGCTCGGGGGTCTCGTGGTAGGAGGCCAGGCATGACGAAACGGTGGCGCGGTGCGGCGGTCGGTGCGGCCGCGGTGGGGCTGGTGGTGGTACCGCTCGGAGTGAGCGCCGGTTACGCCTGGGATACGGCGGCTTCCCCGGCGTCCCCCGCTTCCCCCGCTTCCGTGACGCGTACGACGCCTCAGCCGTCGCCCTCGGCCTCCTCGGCGTCCGACGAATTCGCCCAGCTCACCCCGGCCGTGACACGGCAGTTGGACGAGGCCGTCCTGAAGGTGATGAAGGAAGCCAAGGTCCCCGGGGTGATCGTCTCCCTCTCCGCACCCGGCAAGGGCACCTACGAGCGCGCCTTCGGCGTGGCCGACAAGGCGACGGGTGCCCCGATGAGACCGAACCTGAACATGAGGATCGGCAGCGAGACGAAGACGTTCACGGTCACCGCCCTGTTGAAGCTGGTCGACGAGGGCAAAATCGGGCTTGACGACCCCATCGACAAGTACGTCGCCGGGGTTCCCAACGGCCACCGGATCACCCTGCGTCAACTCGCCGAGATGCGCAGCGGCCTGTTCAACTACTCGGCGGACCCCGGCTTCTACAAGGCGCTGACCACCAACCCCCGGCGCGCGTTCACCCCGCAGGAGCTGCTGGCGTACTCCTTCAAGCATCCGGTGATGTTCGCGCCGGGAGCGCAGTTCTTCTACTGCAACACCAATCTGATCCTGCTCGGGTTGGTGATCGAGAAGGTCAGCGGGGACAAGCTCTCCGACTACGTCCGAGACAACGTGATCGAACCCGCCGGGCTGCACCACACCCTGTTCCCCACCGGAGCGGAGTTCCCGAACCCGCACGCCCAGGGCTACACGAACCAGACGGCCTCCGGGAAGACGGAGGACGCGGCGGACTGGAACCCGTCCTGGGGTTGGGCCGCCGGGGCGATGATCTCCGACCGCGACGACCTGAGGACGTGGGCGAAGGTGCTGGCCACCGGCACCCTGTTGACACCGCAGACCCAGGCCGAGCGGTTGAAGGTCCTGAGCGCGGACAACGTCCCGGACTCCGGTTACGGGCTCGGCATCTTCAACGTCGAAGGGTGGATCGGGCACAACGGCTCGCTGCCCGGCTACGAGTCCCTCACCATCTACCTGCCCGGCCCGCAGGCCACGCTGGTGGTGCTCCTCAACACCGACATCACCTACCAGGGGTCCGAGCCCAGCACCCTGTTCGGACAGGCGATCACCAAGACGGTGACGCCGGAGCACGTCTTCGACCTGCCCGCCCAGCCCGTGACCGGCCACTGAACCCGCTCCCGCTCAACCGCTCCCGCCGAGCCCCCTCCCGCTGAGTCCCCTCCCGCACAATGGCCGCATGAACGAGGAGACGGTGAGACGGATGGACGAGCGGGACGACCGGTTGCGGTTGCGGGTGGCCGGTGCGGCGGACGTCGCGGTGGCCGCGGAGCTGTTCCGCGGCTACCTCGACTTCTACGAGGTGAAGGTCGACGACCCCGACGCCCCGGGCGCCTTTCTCGCCGAACGCATCCGGGGCGACGAGTCGCTGGTCCTGCTGGCCGACGTCCCGGGGGTCGGAACGGTCGGCTTCGCCCAGGTCTACCGGACCTTCGCGTCACTGCTGCTGCGACCCATGTGGATCCTCAGCGACCTGTACGTGGCCCCCTCGGGCCGTCGCACCGGCGCGGGCCGGGCCCTGCTGCGCGAGGTGCTGCGGCGGGCGGCGGAGGCCGGGGTCGCGGGCGTCCAGTTGGAGACGGCCTACGACAACCACATCGCGCAGGGGTTGTACGAGTCGGAGGGGTTCGTCCGGGAGGGGTACCACATCTACTTCCACGACCTCGGCTGAGAACGCGTGAGGCCGTGACGAACCGCCTGTGAATCAGGCGTGTTTCACGTGAAACATCCGGGCGGGACCCCTGGGAAGACCGCGACCGCCGGGGCGACCGCCCGGACGACCACCGGGCTCACTTCGCGTCGGCGTAGCACTCCACGACGGCGGTGCTGAACGGGAACCGGACCGGGGTGTCGCCGAAGGTGATCCGGCCGGCCAGATCACCGGCGGCGCGGATGGCGTGGGCGACGGCCTCGGCCTCATCGGCGGGGCAGTGCACGATCACCTCGTCGTGCTGGAAGAAGACCAGCTCGGCCCGGAGCCCGGCGGCGGCGAGGGACTGCCGCAGGGCGGCGAGCATCAGCAACGCCCAGTCGGCGGCGCTGCCCTGCACGACGAAGTTGCGGGTGAAGCGGCCTCGGGCGCGGGTGTCGGTCGAGGCGTAGCCGGGGGTCCAGGCGCCGTCCTCCCGGTCCTGCGGGATGCCTGCCTCACCGTCGTCCTCGGCGGCGCCGGCCGGGGGCGGGCAGGTCCGGCCGAGCCAGGTGCGCACCAGTCGACCCTCCTCACCCGCCTTCGCGGCGTCGTCCACGTACGCCACGGCGAGGGGGAACCGGCGGCGGAGCGCGGCCAGGTTCTTGAGGCCGTCTCCGGAGGTCTGTCCGTAGACGGCGCCGAGTACGGCCAGCTTGGCCTTGTCCCGGTCGCCGGAGAAGCCTTGGCGCGAGATGGCGGTGTAGAGGTCCTCCGGGCGGCCGGCCACCTCCATGAACGCGGGGTCGCGGGAGATCGCGGCGAGTACCCGGGGTTCCATCTGGTCGGCGTCGGCGACGACGAGGCGCCAACCGGGGTCGGCGACGACGGCCCGGCGGATCACCTTGGGGATCTGCAAGGCGCCGCCGCCGTTGGTCACCCAGCGGCCCGTCAGGGTGCCGCCGGGGATGAACTCGGGGCGGAAGCGACCGTCGTGGACCCAGTCCCCGAGCCAGGACCAGCCGTGGGCGGTGTAGATCCGGTACAGCTTCTTGAACTCGATGAGCGGGGCCACAGCCGGGTGGTCGAGGCCCTGGATCTCCCAGCGGCGGGTGGACTTGAGCCTGATCCCGGCCTCGGCGAAGGCCTTGATGACATCGGCGGGCAGCTCGGGGTGGACACGGCGGCCGAACGCGGTGGAGATCTGGTCGGTCAGCTCCGCGAGGCGCCGGGGTTGGCCGCTGCCGGCGTAGCGCTCGCCGAGCAGTTCGGTGAGCAGGGCCCGGTGTACGTCGGCCCGCCAGGGCAGTCCGGCCCGGTGCATCTCGGCGGCGACGAGGAACGCGGCGGACTCGGCGGCGGTGAGCAGGCGCGTGCGGTCGGGGTGGGCGGTGGCGTCGTGGCGTCGGGCCTGGTCGGCGTGGACGGCGATGAGCGCGTCGAGGGGGACGGGGGCGGGGCGCGGATCGAAGAGGGAGTCCTGCGTTCCGGGTTCCGCGGCGCGGGCCGGGGGGTCGGGCGGGACCGGCAACCCGCTCAGTCGGGCCCAGGCGGCCGCGGCGGAGCGGGGTTCGCCGAAGCGGCCTTCGTGGCGGAGGAGCAGTTGTTCGGCGTCCTCGACGTCGTAGCACCGCTCGACCCGTACGCCGGCGGTGAGGAGGCGGGGGTAGACGGCCGTGGTCGACTGCCAGACCCAGCGGGTGTCCTCGGGCGCGGCGCGGACCGCCTCGGCGGGGTCGCGCACGCGCAGGGGCGGGGGTCTGGTGGGGGTCAGGGGGGCGGCGTGCCACCAGCCGTCGGCGTCCTCGGCGAGGGCCCAGCGGGGGGTGTGCGCGGTCATGAGTGCGAGTGTCCCACCGGGGGGTGACAGTGGCGCTGCGCGGCTCCGGCTGCGCCGGGCTTTCGGGGCTCCGCCCCGGTCCCCGCGCCTCAATCGCCGGCGGGCTGGGTTTGTCCGGGTCCCGGCGGGGCTGGGGGGTGGGTGCGCCGGGGCGGGGGAGTTTGCGGGGTGCGGCGGTGTTGCGCTCCGCGGCCCCGGCTGCGCCGCACTTTCGGGGCTCCGCCCCGGACCCCGCGCCTCAATCGCCGGCGGGGCTGGGTTGGCCGAGCGCCTCAATCGCCGGCGGGGCCGGGTTTGCCGCGCGTCTCAATCGCCGGCGGGGCCCGGGTCGGTAGGGCCCCGGGGGGAAGGGGGTTGGGGGGCGTGCCAGGCTGAAGGGGTGAAAGACATCGTCGACCGCGCCTGCGGAGCCGCTCTCTATGCCCAGGACGACGCCGCGCTGGATACCGGGGCCTCGTTGCTCGCCGCCGACGGCGCACGCTGGAGCGGGGTCGCGGCGGAGTTGGTGGCGCGGGGGGAGACGTACGTACGGCAGGCGTGGGAGCGGGGTTGGCGGCCGGCGGACGTGCTCCGGTTGGTCCGCCGCGAGCTGGAGGAGCGGCACGTACGGATCACCGCCGACCTGATCGCGGCCGAGGCGCGCCGGTACGCCCGGCTGCCGGAGCGGTGGACGGACGCCGAGGTGTGGTGGTCGCAGGACGACCGCTACGGCGACCGGCTGGCGCAGCGCGAGAAGACGGACCGGTTCACGCTGGCGACGGCGGTGCTGGAGGTGTTCCGGCTGCTGATCCGGCTGCCGTCGATCGAACCCGTCGGCCCGCTCCCGGGCGATCCGACCGACCTCGCCGAGCACGCCCACATCGAGCCGCGCATGCTCGGCCGGATCCGCGCCCTGCTCGCCAAGGCCGAGGCCACCACCTACCCGGAGGAGGCGGAGGCGCTGAGCGCGAAGGCCCAGGAGCTGATGGCCCGGCACACCGTCGACGAGGCCCTGCTCGCCGCCGCCGGCGCGGGCGGGGGGCCGGCCCGGACGCCCGGCGCCTGCCGGATCGGTGTCGAGCCGCCGTACGAGGAGGCCAAGGCGGTCCTGCTCGACGCGGTGGCCACCGCCAACCGCTGCCGCGCGGTGTGGAACAGCGGCTTGTTCTTCTCGACGGTGGTCGGCTTCGAGAGCGACCTGGAGGCGGTGGAGCTGCTGTACACCTCGCTGCTCGTGCAGGGCACGGCGGCGATGACCCGCGCCGAGGCCGCGCAGCGCTCCGGCGGACGCAAGCGCACCAAGACCTTCCGGCAGTCCTTCCTGCTCGCCTACGCCAGCCGGCTCGGCCACCGGCTCGCCGAGACGGCCGAGCACACCGCCTCGGAGGCGCCCGCCAACCTGCCCGCCCTCGTCGCCCGCGATGTCGCCGTCACCTCCCGGGCCGAGGAGATGTTCCCGAAGACCACGACCACCCGCCTGCGCGGCGCCACCGACCACGCGGGCTGGGAGGACGGCACGGCCGCCGCGGACCGCGCCCATGTGGCCGGGCGCCGACACCCCCTCCCCGGCTGAGCCAACGCCTCCCCCGCCCCTGTCCTCCTCCGCCCCGGCCCTGTGTCTTTTCCCGCCCCCGCCCTGGCTGCCCCCGCTGACGTCCGCGCCGCGAGCCCGCCGGCCGAGCCCGCCCCGTTACGCTCGCTCCCATGAGCTGGCTCCGGGCGCTGAAGGACACCGCCCGGGCCGGCATGAAGGTCGAGCGGGCCCGGCTGGAGCCCCTCGTCGCCGTGCGCGCCGCGGCCGGGCTGGCGATCGTCATCGGGATCGGGTTGGCCCTGCTCGGGCCGGGCGCCGCCGCCAGTTCCGCCTTCGGGGCGTTCACCGCCGCCATCGCCACCTTCCAGCAGAGCTGGCGCCCGCGACCCGTACTGGCTCTGGCCTCCGGGCTGACCCTGGCCGTGTCCACCTTCATCGGCTACCTCGTCGGCTCCCGCGACACGCTCGCGTTCCTGGCCCTGCTCGCCGTCTGGACCTTCGCCGCGGGCATGCTGTGGGCGGCCGGCCCCACCGCCGGGATCATCGCGTCGGGCAACGTCGCGATCATGCTGGTCACCGTCACCCTGCCGACGTCCGTCCCGCAGGCCGCCGGACACGCCGCGGTGATCGCCGCCGGCGGTGTCGTGCAGGCGCTGCTCATCGTCCTGTTCCCGGTCCGCCGTTGGGGCGCCCAGCGTGACGCCCTCGCCGACGCGCTCGCCGCCGAGGCCGACTACGCCCGCCGGCTGCGCCGCGACCCGCTCGCCTCCTTCGACCCACAGCCCCTGATGAAGGCGCGGGACGCCGCCACCGTCACCGTCCGCCAGGCCCGCCGGCGGCCCGCCGAGCTGCACGGGGCGCGGGGTCTCGCGGAGCGGATCCGTCCGGTGTTGGCCTCGCTGGCCGACCCGGTGGTCGGGGCCCCCGCCGAAGGCCCGGCGCGGGAGCGGGTGTCCGAGCTGCTCGCCGCCGCCGGGGCGGTGCTCGACGCCGCCGCCCGGGCGATCCGGCACGGGGAACCGGTCCGGATTCCGGCGCCCGCCCTGTCCGTGCTGAAGTCCCCGGACCAGGGCGACCTGCTCCGGGGCGCCCCGCTGCGCGCCGCGCGCCGACTGGCCGCGCTGCTGGACGACGTACTGGAGACCGCCGAGCCCGGGTCCGGCCGGACCGCCGACCCGGGCGCCGCGATGCTGCGGCCCACGCTGCCCGCCCTGGTGCCGCTGGTGGTGAAGGCGGTACGGGCCGAGCTGCGGTCCGGGTCACCGGTGCTGCGGCACGCCGTGCGGGTCACGGCCGTCACCTGCGCGGGATACGCCATCGGTCGGGCGCTGCCCTTCGGGCACGGCTACTGGGCGCCGATGGCCTCCGTGATGGTGATGCGCCCCGACTTCTCCCAGACGTGGTCCCGGGCGGTGGCCCGCTTCGGCGGCACCCTCGTCGGGGTGTCCGTCGCCACCGCGATCGTGCGGCTCGCGCAGCCGGGGATGTACCTCTCCGGTCTGCTGGCCGTGCTCTGTGCGGGCCTGATGTACGCGCTGATGCGCACCGGTTACGTGGTGGCCCAGGCGTGTGTCTCCGCCTACGTGGTGTTCCTGCTCGGTATGGGCGGGCTGCGCTGGGACCAGACCGTGCCCGACCGGGTCGCCCTCACCCTCGTCGGCGGGGCCCTGGCCATGGCCGGGTACGCGCTCTACCCGGCCTGGGAGACCCCGCGGCTGCGCACCCGCCTCGCCGACTGGTTGGCGGCCGTCGGGCGGTACGCGCAGGCGGTGCTCACCCAGTACGCCGATCCGGGCGGCGCGCGGCGCGATGACGTCCGGCGGGCGCTGCTGGCCACCCGGGACGCGCGGATCGCCTGGCAGGAGGCGCTCGGTCGGGCGGAGGGCGAGCCGGTGCGCCACCGGGGGCTGTCCCGCGCGGCGGCCGACGGCGCGGCGGACGCCCTGGCCGCGCTGGGCCGGGCCGTCATGCTGCTGGAGGCACACATCCCGGACCGGGCCCACGCCCCCGTCCCGGGTGCGGCCGCGTTGGCGGCGGCGGTCCGCGCCGACACCGAGGCGGGCGCGAAAGCGGTGCGGGAACGGCGGGTGCCGGCGTGGGAGGAGGTGCGGGGCGTGCTCGCCGATCCCGGGTGGGAGGCCCAGGAGTCCGGGGTGCTGCGGGCGGCGGCACGACACGTGCTGGAGGCACTGGAGGAGCTCTCCGAAGCCCTGCGTGCCTGATCAGCGGGGGTGCGCGGGCAGCATTCGGCTGACGGGTGATCACAACGGCACCCTCCGTGCACGTGCATCTGCCCATGCAGCAGTGCTCGAACACAGCTATGATCCGGTGCAGTTGACATCTGCACTATCGGGGGCTTCCTGTGGACCACGCGTACAACGGGATGGCAGCTGCAGAACTCACTTCCTTGTTTGGGCTGACCTGGCAGAAGAGCAGACACAGCAATTCGCAAGGTTCCTGTGTCGAGTTCGCCAAACTGCCGGGCGGCGACGTCGCGATGCGCAACTCGCGCTTCCCGGACGGCCCGGCGCTCATCTACACGCCGGCCGAGATAGTGGCGCTGCTGCTGGGCGTCAAGGACGGCGAGTTCGATCATCTGGTCATCTGACCCGTCGATCGTCCGGAACCAGGTACAGCGCCATATCGGCCATGCACGTGCACCGGCCGGGATTGATCGCAGAGATCAATCCCGGCCGGCGGGCGTCTTCCGGTCGGCGCGCCGGCGCCTCAGTCGTGCAGCAGGAACAGCGCCCAGACGACCTTGCCGGTCAGTCGCCCCGCGAGCGGGTGCCAACCCCAACTGTCGCTGTACGAGTCCACCAGGAACAGCCCGCGCCCGGACTCCAGGTCGCAGTTCTCGTCGGTCCGCTCGGGCGAGAACGCGCCGCCGGGCCGGTCCTCGCTGGGGTCCCGCACCGCGCACACCAGCCGGGTGCTCCACCGCATCAGGTGCAGCCGTACCGGAACGTCCGGGTCCGGGGCCGTTGCCCGGGCGTCGTCCGGCAGGGCATGGCGCAACGCGTTGGTGACGAGTTCGGACACCACCAGCGACACGTCGTCGAAGCGTTGGTCGAGGCCCCACTGGGACAGCGTCGAGCGGGTGAACGAGCGCGCCCCGCGCACCGCTTCGAAGCGGGCGGGCAAGGCGCAGGAAGCGGACCCCGAGACGGCCGTGGGGTCGACCGGGGGCAGCCCCTGCCGTAACGGCTCGAGCATGGTCGATCCATTCGTCCCCATGCGAGGCACTCCCGGGATTCGCGGACGGAGCGGCGTCTCCGGCCAGAAAGAACTGCGGGGTGGGTCCGGCGCCGGCGCGAAGTGCACGCAGGTGCGCGGGGACCATCGTTCCGAATGCCGAAGCCGGATGCAAGGGCAGATGCACGTGCACGCGCCGGACCTGTCCCGTCCGTGATGGTTCTTGCTCATTTCTTCCTACGCATACTTACGGACTTATTTTCCGGGACGCCGGATTCCGTTACAGAACGAGTACGGGCGGGTGCGTTTTGGTGGCAGACTGCGGCCCCTGGGGTTCGGGGGCCCCGGCGACGCAGCACGCAGACGACAGCGCTGACCACGCGCACACCATTGCGATGGGGAGGGCAGGACTAGTGACCGCAGAAGCCAGCGGTTCCGTGGTGCGCCGCATCCTCCTGGGCTCACAGCTCAGGCGACTCCGAGAATCCCGCGGCATCACCCGTGAGGCGGCCGGCTACTCGATCCGCGCATCCGAATCGAAGATCAGCCGCTTGGAGTTGGGAAGGGTGAGCTTCAAGGCCCGGGACGTCGAAGACCTCCTGACGCTCTACGGAGTCACGGACGGCGCGGAGCGGGAGTCCCTCCTGGGGCTGGTTCGCGAGGCCAACGCCGCGGGCTGGTGGCACAGTTACGGCGACGTGCTGCCCGGCTGGTTCCAGACGTACATCGGTCTCGAAGGCGCCGCCTCCCTCATCCGTATCTACGAGGTCCAGTTCGTCCACGGGCTGCTGCAGACCGAGGCGTACGCCCAGGCCGTCGTCAAGCGCGGCATGCCGGGCGCCACGGCGGCCGAGATCGACCGCCGCGTCGCGCTGCGCCTGGAGCGCCAGAAGGTCCTCGTCTCCGAGAGCGCCCCCGTCTTCCACGCCGTCCTCGACGAGGCCGCGCTGCGCCGCCCGTACGGCGACCGCGCCGTGATGCGCGGTCAGTTGGAACACCTGATCGAGGTGTCCCAGCGCCCCAACGTCCAGCTCCAGGTGATGCCCTTCTCCTTCGGCGGCCACGCCGGCGAGAGCGGCGCGTTCACCCTGCTGCGCTTCCCCGAGTCCGACCTCCAGGACATCGTCTATCTGGAACAGCTCACCAGCGCGCTCTACCTGGACAAAGACGAGGAAGTGGCGCAGTACGCGCGGGCGATGGAGCGGCTCCAGGCGGACTGCCCCGACCCCGACCAGACCCGCGATCTCCTGCGCGGTCTCCTTCAACTGTCTTGATTCGCACGTAGTATGACGTCTGATCAGTGCATGACGACGACCGATCGGTCTCCGGTGCAGCGCACGGGTGCGCGCTCGCAGTAAGGGATGGCATGTCCATATTCGACGACCTGGCCCACCAGTACATCGACGGCGAATGGCTGCCCGGGGCCGGTTCGTGGGACATCATCGACGTCAATCCCTACAACGGCGAGAAGCTCGCGGCGATCACCGCGGCCACGGTCGACCAAGTGGATCAGGCGTACCGCGCCGCCGAACGCGCGCAGCGCGAGTGGGCGGCCACCGGCCCCTACGCGAGACGCGCCGTCCTGGAGCGGGCCCTGCGGATCACCGAGGACCGCCGCAAGGAGATCGTCGAGGCGATGATCGACGAGCTCGGCGGGACCCGTCCCAAGGCCGAGTACGAGGTCCACCTCGCGATGGAGTTCATCCGCGAGGCGATCCAGTTGGCCATCCGCCCCGAAGGGCGGATCCTGCCCTCGCCGGTCGAGGGCAAGGAGAACCGCGTCCAGCGCCTCCCGGTCGGCGTCATCGCCGTGATCAGCCCCTTCAACTTCCCGTTCCTGGTGACCATGAAGTCGGTCGCCCCGGCGCTCGCGCTCGGCAACGCCGTCGTGATCAAGCCCAACCAGAACGCCCCGGTCGTCGGCGGCGGGGTCATCGCCAAGATCTTCGAGGACGCGGGGCTCCCGGCCGGACTGCTGAACGTCCTGGTCACCGACATCGCCGAGATAGGCGACGCGCTCCTCACCCACCCCGTCCCCAAGGTCATCTCCTTCGCCGGCTCCGACCGGGTCGGTCGGCACGTCGGCGCCGTCGCCGCCCGCCACTTCAAGCGGACCGTCCTGGAACTCAGCGGCAACAGCGCCCTGGTCGTCCTCGACGACGCCGACCTCGACTACGCGGTGGACGCGGCCGTCTTCAGCCGCTTCGTCTACCAGGGCCAGGTCTGCATGGCGGCCAACCGGATCCTCGTGGACGCCTCCGTCGCCGAGGAGTTCACCGAGAAGTTCACCGCCCGGGTGCGGAGCCTGAAGACCGGCGACCCGCACGACGCGGACACCCACATCGGCCCCCTGATCAACTCCTTCCAGGCCGACGCCCTGACCGCCCTCGTGGACCGCGCCGTCGAGGAGGGCGCGCAGGCGCTCGTACGCGGTTCTACGCGCGGCAACCTCGTCGAACCGACGGTGCTGGCCGGGCTCCCCGAGGACTCCCCGCTGTTGGGCCAGGAGATCTTCGGGCCCGTCGCGCTGCTGGTCGTGTTCGACGGCGAGGACGAGGCCGTGCGCCTGACCAACGCCACGCCCTACGGGCTGAGCGGCGCCGTGCACACGCGGGACGTGGAGCGCGGCGTGCGGTTCGCCGGGCGGATCGAGACCGGGATGATCCACGTCAACGACTCCACCATCGGGGACGAGCCGCTGGCGGCGTTCGGCGGCGAGAAGGCTTCGGGGCTCGGCCGGCTGAACGGCGAGGCGACGGTGGAGGCTTTCACCACCCAGAAGTGGATCTCCGTCCAACACGGCCGGACGCACTTCCCCTTCTGACCCTTCTGATCGTCGGCAAGCCGGCCCGTTGCGGACAGCAGCTGACCGCAAGGCTCCGTAGCGTGTTCCCTGTCAGCAGGAGACGGGAAGACACATCCCTACGGAGGCGGTTCAGCATGGTCACGCACGTTCCCGCGGAGTCCTACGGCGATGAGCGCGGCGCGCTCCTGTCCTTCGTCGAGGCCCAGCGCGGCGGCATCCGCCGTTCGGTGCTCGGGCTCACCGAGGAGCAGGCGGCGAGCCGTCCGAGCGCGAGCGAACTGTCCCTGTCGGGGCTGCTCAAGCACTCGGCGGAGTGCGAGCTCAACTGGCTGCGGATGGCGCAGCAGCGGCCGAACGAACGGCAGCGCACGCAGGAGACCTGGGGCGACTCCTTCCGGCTGGTCGGGGAGGAGACGGTCGGGGAGGTCCTCGCGTTCTGGGACGACGTGGCGGCGCAGACGGCCGATTTCGTCGCGGGTCTGGACAGCCTGGACGAGACGTTCCCGCTGCCCGACGCGCCGTAATTCCCCAAGGACGGCAAGGTGTCGATGCGCTGGATGCTGCTGCACCTGGTCGAGGAGTTCGCCCGGCACGCCGGCCACGCCGACATCGTGCGGGAGTCCCTGGACGGCAAGACGGCCTTCGAGCTGGTGGCCGAGGCCGGGACGGCCCGGTAGGCCTCCGCCGGGGTCGGGACTTGCACCTCACGTCACGTGAGGGCCCACAGTGAAGGGCGTACCCAACCAGAGGAGCGGAAGCGATGGGCTACTCCGTGGGCCAGGTCGCCGGTTTCGCCGGAGTCACGGTGCGCACGCTGCACCACTACGACGAGATCGGCCTGCTCGGTCCGAGCGGGCGCAGCGGGGCGGGGCACCGGCGGTACGACGACGCCGACCTCGACCGGTTGCAGCGGATCCTGTTCTACCGGGAGCTCGGCTTCCCGCTCGAAGAGGTCGCGGTCCTGCTGGACGACCCGGACTCGGACCCGAGGGAGCACCTGCGCCGGCAGCACGCCCTCCTGTCCGACCGGATCGACCGGCTCCAGCGGATGGCCAAGGCCGTTGAGCACGCCATGGAGGCGCGGCAGATGGGAATCAACCTCACCCCCGAGGAGAAGTTCGAGGTCTTCGGGGACAAGGACCCGGAGCAGTACGCGGAGGAGGCCGAGCGGCGCTGGGGCGGCACCGACACCTACCGGGAGTCGCAGCGCAGGGCGGCCTCGTACACGAAGGACGACTGGAAGCGGATGCAGGGCGAGGTCGCCGACTGGGCGGCCCGGTACGCGGCCCTGATGGAGGCCGGGGAGGCCCCCGACGGCGAACGGGCCATGGACATGGCCGAGGAGCACCGCCTGCACATCTCGACGTGGTTCTACACCTGCACGTACGAGATCCACACCGGGCTGGGCGAGACGTACGTCTCGGACGAGCGCTTCAAGGCGTTCTACGACGGCATGCGGCCCGGGCTCGCGGAGCACCTCCGGGACGCGATCCTGGCGAACGCCCTGCGCTCCCTGTGATCCGCGCCGGCACCGGCGCGTGACCGGCGTCGGCACCGGCATGTGAGCCACACCGCCCCCTCCGGGTCCCTGGAACCCGGTGGGGGCGGTGTGCGTTCATAATTGAAACCACCCGTTTGGAACCACCCGTGTTCGAAACCACCCGTGACGCGCGCCGCGCAGCGGACATCCCCCGATCCAGGAGAGCCCGGAACTCGTGTACACGCTTGCGCTCGCCCCTGAGTGGTTGTCGCCGGAGTATCTGATCGGGCAGTTCGGCCTGATCGGCACCATGGTCATCGTCTTCGCGGAATCAGGTCTCTTCGCGTTCCTGCCCGGCGACTCCCTGCTGTTCACGGCGGGCCTGTTCACCGCGAGCGGTGACATCAGCAAGCCGCTGTGGTTGGTCTGCACCCTGATCGTGGTTGCCGCGATCCTCGGTGACCAGGTGGGCTACCTGATCGGCAAGTTCTTCGGCCCCAAGCTGTTCAGCCGGCCCAACTCCAGGATCTTCAAGCGGGAGAACCTCGACGCGGCGCACGACTTCATGGACAAGCACGGCCCCAAGGCCATCGTGCTCGCCCGGTTCGTCCCGATCATCCGGACGTTCGCGCCGATGGTGGCCGGCGCGGGCGCGATGAAGTACCGCACCTTCCTGGTGTTCAACGTCATCGGCGGTATCGGCTGGGGCGCGGGCGTGACCGTCCTCGGCTACAACCTGGGCCAGTTCGACGTCATCAAGAACAACATCGAGACGATCTTCATCGGCATCGTGCTGATCTCGGTGATCCCGGTGATCTTCGAGGTGCTCAAGGCGCGCAAGCACAAGAAGGCCGCGGCTGCCGAGGCGTCCGCCGCGGTGGGCGGCCGGCGGGCCGGCGAACCCCCGGTCTCCGCCCCGCGCGGTCGCCACGCCAAGCGCTGATCCACCCGCGTACGGGCGCCCCGGAGGACACGAGCCTCCGGGGCGCCGTCATGTGCGCACCGCGCGGCCACCCGGCGTCGGCTGCCTCAGAAGCCGCGGGTCCGCTTCGCCGCCCGGCGGGTGGCGGCGCTCGCGGCGCCCGGGATGCGCATGAACAGCCGTGACGTCTCGGACCCCAGGTTGACGCCGATCGCGATGGCCAGGGCGATGGCCGCGGCGTTCACGAGCGAGCCGAGGCCCTCGCTCAGCCGGTTCTCGGCGATCAGCAGCAGCCCGTAGTACGTCGCCGAGCCCGGCAGCAGCGGGCCGATGGCCGCCGTCGTGTAGGGCAGCGCGGAGGCGAAGCGGTAGCGGGAGAAGAGCTGCCCGAACAGGCCGACGAGTCCGGCGGCGATGGCCGTGGACGGCACCGGCGGGATGTTGCCCGCGTAGTGCAGGGCCCCGTACGTCACCCAGGCCACCGCGCCGTTCAAGGTCACGATCCACACCGTGGAGCGTTCCTGCTGGAGCAGGATCGCGAAGGTGAACACCAGCACCATCGAGGCCGCGATCTGGATCAGCGGGCGCTGCGTGATCAGCAGCACCTCGTCCGGGTTCGGCTTCGCGTGCAGCTGGAGCCCGACATACAGCACCACCAACACGCCCATGATGATGCCGATGAACAGGTACATGACCTCCAGCAGGCGGGCGGAGGCGGTGATGTAGTAGCCGGTCAGTCCGTCCTGCACGGCCGCGACCAGGGCCCGCCCGGGAAGCAGCGCGAACAGCCCACCGGTGATGACGGCGGAGGCCCGGAGGTCGATGTCCGCCAGCTTCAGCGCCACCCCGATCGCGGCGGGCGGCATCGCGGCCACCACGAACTGGTAGAACTCCGGCAGCCCGCGCCCCGCGCAGAGCCACGCCAGCCGGTCGCCGAGGACCGCGCCGATCGCGGCGGCGAGGAACACCAGCACCCCACCGCCGACGAGCGTGGACGCGGCGCCGGCGAGCAGCCCGGCGGCGGCGGTGAGCATCCAGCCGGGGTAGGGGTGCCGGTTGCGGCGGATCTCCGCGAGCCGCCGGTACGCCTCCTCCAGGGAGACGTCGATCTCGTGGGCGCTGATGTCGTCCACCAACCGGAAGACGGCCGCGAGCCGGTTGTAGTCGGTGCCGCGGCGGCGGACGGTCCGGCTCGCCGAGACGGGGTCGCCGACCAGGGAGGGCTGGTGGGTGATGGAGAGCATGGTGAAGGTGACCGTGGGCTCGCAGCGGTCCAGCCCGTAGCTGCGGGCCACCGCGAACATGGCGGCCTCGACGTCCTCCGCCCCCTCGCCGCCCGCGAGGAGCAGCTCGCCGATGCGCAGCGTGAGGTCGAGTACGCGGCCCACGGCCGGCCCGGCCTCGCTCTGCTTCTGCACCGGCTCCGGCACGGGCCGTACGTCCACCGGCATGCGCAGCATCGTGCGCATCCGGTCCTGCCACGGGGACTCCGGCATGCGGGACACCGGGAAGCCGTGGCCGGGGGTGTACGCGGGCGGGGAGTGCCGGCCGCTGTAGGTGGCCGGAGGAGCGAAAGCGGAACCCTCGGGCTCGGCGGGTTGCGCGGCCATGCCGTCGGGGAACGCGAACTCCGAGGTGGGCTGGTCCTCTTCCGGCGCGTCGGTCCCTGTCCCGGGCGGCCGGGCGAAGGCGCTGTGCGCCTCGTCGGACGTGGGCTTCTTGTCCTCTGCCCGGTCGGCTTCCGCCACGCGTCCTCCAGTCAGCGATCACCAGCGGTATCAGTATGCGGAATCGGTTCCTCCCCGGCGAAAGCGGAACCCCCCCCGGCGTCCGCAGGGGCAGCCCCGGGCCCCGGGTCCGGACACGACAACGGGCGGCACCCCCCTCTGGGGGGCACCGCCCGCGGTGTCACAGGGGCGGCGGGAGATCCCGCTCACCCACGTCCGAGCACAGGGCTCAGTGGTGGCCGCCCTGGGCCTCCAGGCGCTTGTACGACGCCTCGATCTCGGCCTCGGCCTCGGCGCGGCCCACCCAGTTGGCGCCCTCGACCGACTTGCCCGGCTCCAGGTCCTTGTAGACCTCGAAGAAGTGCTGGATCTCCAGGCGGTCGAACTCGGAGACGTGGTGGATGTCGCGCAGGTGCTCGACGCGCGGGTCGGAGGCCGGCACGCACAGCAGCTTGTCGTCGCCGCCCGCCTCGTCGGTCATGCGGAACATGCCGATCGCGCGGCACTTGATCAGGCAGCCCGGGAAGGTCGGCTCGTCCAGGATGACCAGGGCGTCCAGCGGGTCGCCGTCCTCGCCCAGGGTGTTCTCGACGAAGCCGTAGTCCGCCGGGTAGCTGGTGGAGGTGAACAGGCGACGGTCCAGACGGATCCGGCCGGTCTCGTGGTCCACCTCGTACTTGTTCCGCGAACCCTTGGGGATCTCGATGGTGACGTCGAACTCCACGTCCTGCTCCTCCATGATCAGCTCATTGCTACGAGACTGCGTTGATTCACCTGCGTGCGCGTCCGCCCCGGCCCTGCCGGGTGGGGTGCCATGCTCGCGGCAAGACGCAATGGTTAAGTGTCCCTCACGCATATGTGTGATCGCGAAAGGGGCTGGTCCGAGGTGCCTCCGGTCAAGACGTGGCAGCTCATCGCGGGGTCGGCCGTGGCCGGCCTCGCCCTGTCGGCCGTGACGGTGGGCGCCGCGGGTCCGTGGGACTCCGGCCAGCGTAAGGCCGAGCGGGACAGGGCCGCCTCCTGGAGCCTCACGGGTGGCGCAGATCACGCGGCGGGATCGCTGCCGCAGCCCGCCCCGAGCGCGCCCGGGGTACTCGCCGGGATCGGCCCGGGCACCCTCCACAAGGCCGGAGCGTCGAATTCCGGTGGACTGGCGGAGGCGCTGGAGCCCCTGTTGGCCGATCCCGCTCTGGGGACCCTCCGTACCGCCTCCGTCGTGGACGCGGCGACCGGCGAGGTGCTGTACGAATCCGGGTCGCGCGACGCCATGACCCCCGCGTCCACCGTCAAGATCGCCACCGCCTCGGCGGCTTTGGCCGCCCTCGGCCCGGAGTACCGCATCCGCACCACGGTGGTCCCCGGGGCCGGGCCGGGACAGGTCGTCCTGGTGGGCGGCGGCGACCCCTCCCTCACCGCGAAGAAGAAGAGTCCCGCCGGGTCCGGCGGCAGCCTCGTCGCCCTCGCCGCCGACACCGCCCAGGCGCTCAAGGCCGGCGGCACCGACTCGGTGACCCTGGGCTACGACGACTCCCTCTACACCGGCCCGGCCCGCCACCCCATCGGCGAGAACGTCAACCTCGCCCCCGTCAGCGCGCTCATGGCCGACGAGGCAAGACCCGACGACTCCTCCTCGGGCCCCGTGGAGCGGAGCAAGGACCCCGCCGGGGACACCGCCCGCGCGTTCGCCGCCCTGCTGAAGGAACGCGGCATCAAGGTCACCGCCGACCCCGCGAGAGCCAAGGCGCCCGGGGGCGCCCAGCCACTGGCCACCACCCTGTCCACCCCGCTCGGCGGCCTCGTCGAGCGGATGCTGACCAACAGCGACAACGACATCGCCGAGGCCCTCGCCCGTCAGACGGCCCTCGCCGCCGGGCAGCCCGCGAGCTTCGAGGGCGCCGAGAAGGCCGTCACCGACAAGCTCGCCTCCCTCGGGGTCGACACCGCCGGGGCCCGCTTCGCCGACGGCAGCGGGCTCAACCGCGCCGACAAGGTCAGCAGCGGCCTGCTCACCGGCCTCCTCGTCCGGGCCGCCGACCCGCAGCGCCCCGCGCTGCGGCCGGTCCTCACCGGACTCCCCGTCGCCGGGTTCACCGGCACCCTGCGCACCCGCAACGCCGGCGCCTCCCAGGCCGCCGGCCTGGTCAGGGCCAAGACGGGCACCCTGACCGGGGTGAACTCCCTCGCCGGGACCGTCGTCGCCCCCTCCGGCCGGCTGGTCGCCTTCGCGTTCCTGAGCGCGAACGGACCCGACGGCGCGACCGCCGAGCGGGCCCTGGACAAACTGGCCGCCACGGTCGCGACGACACCGTAGCCGGCGTCGAGGGGATCCCGCGGGCGGGCCGGTCCACGTACGGTTGACGCATGACGAGCATCGGTGGTGCGGAGATGGTCGACTGGAACCTCGCGGTGGCGACCGCGACCCGGCTGGTCCGGCCCGGTCCGGAGGTCACCAGGGACGAGGCACGGGCCGTGGTGGCGGAGCTGCGCGGGCACGCCAGGACCTCGGAACGGCACGTGCGCGACTTCACCCGGATGATGGGTGCGCTGCCCGAGGGGACCACCGTCCACGACACGCCGGTCCTGGTCGTCGACCGGGCCGGCTGGGTCAGGGCCAACGTGGCCGGTTTCCGGGAACTGCTGGCCCCGCTGCTGG
The DNA here is from genome assembly GCF_042881255.1 of Streptomyces sp. NPDC058279. Taxonomy (NCBI): domain Bacteria; kingdom Bacillati; phylum Actinomycetota; class Actinomycetes; order Kitasatosporales; family Streptomycetaceae; genus Streptomyces; species Streptomyces sp. NPDC058279. The sequence continues at coordinate 20,204 of NZ_JBHVYA010000022.1, forward strand.
CCAAGATGCACGAGCGCCGCGGCAACACCCCCGGCGGCGCCGTGTTCGGCGTGGTCGGCGGCAAGGTCACCGGCGTCGAGCTGGGCATGCTGCTGAGCTTCCTGGCCTCCCGGGTGCTCGGCCAGTACGAGACCTTCGCGCCCGCGACGCTCGACCTGCCGGGCTCGGCCCAGGGCGGCGGCCGGCTACTGCTCGTCGCCCCGAACATCGTGCACGTCGAGCGGGAGTTGGCGGTCGACCCGCACGACTTCCGCCTGTGGGTGTGCCTGCACGAGGAGACACACCGTACGCAGTTCGCGGCCGTCCCGTGGCTGCGCGCCCACCTGGAGGGCGAAATCCAGACGTTCCTCGGAGCCACCGAGATGGACCCGATGACCGTCCTGGAACGGCTGCGCGAGGCCGCCCAGTCCTTCGCCGGCGCCCGCCCGGACTCCGAGCAGGGCGACGAGGGCCGCTCGCTGGTCGACCTCGTGCAGACCCCCGAGCAACGGGAGGTCCTGGCCCGGCTCACCGCCGTGATGTCGCTGCTGGAGGGCCACGCCGACTTCGTGATGGACGGCGTGGGCCCCGAGGTGGTGCCCTCGGTGGCCGAGATCCGGGAGAAGTTCCAGCAGCGCCGGGCCAGCGGCGCGGGCCGCCTCGACGCCGCGTTGCGCAAGCTGCTGGGCCTCGACGCGAAGATGCGCCAGTACCGCGACGGCGAGCGGTTCGTCCGCGCCGTCGTCGGCCAGGTCGGGATGGAGGGCTTCAACCGCGTCTGGACCTCGCCGAACACACTGCCCACCAAGGCGGAGATCGCCCGGCCCGCGGACTGGGTGGCACGCGTCCACCGCAAGGGGAGCGAGGGGCGCGACGGGAGCGAAGGGGCGTGAACCCGGGCGCGGCGCGGGGCGCGTTCCCGCGTCGGGCAGGTGTGAACTTGTCTCGTTGGGGGAAGCAGCATCACCCTTCCGAGGGACCGTGGGCCGTGGAAGGGCGTGCGATGCTCAGGGAACGGCTCGGTTCTGTCACCATCGACGCACTCTGAGTGACAACAGGAGTGACGGCCGGAATCCCGGGGTCCGCCCGGGGAACCCGGCGGTACCGGGCAGACCGAAGACACCCTGCGCACCACCCCACGCCTCCGAGGCATCCGAACTCCACGAAGGGCACCGGACATGGGTCCCCATCCTGCGGTCGCGGCGATACGCCTGGCGGTCCGCCGCGTACTCCACGACGTCCTGACCGACCTGACCGACCTGACCGACCGGAGCGCGAACGGCGCTGCCGCCCACGGCCCCACCCGCCGTCACCCGGCAGTGCCCCGGAACCGGTCCGGTGCGACCCCCGCCGCCGCGGACGGCACCGCGCCGCTCGTCCTGGTCGCCTGCTCGGGCGGCGCCGACTCCATGGCGCTCGCCTCCGCCCTCGCCTTCGAGGCCCCCAAGCTCGGCCTGCGGGCCGGCGGGGTCACCGTCGACCACGGGCTCCAGGTCGGCTCCGACCTGCGCGCCGCCGAGGTCGTCTCCCGCATGACCGCGCTCCGCCTGGACCCGGTGGAGTCCGTCGCCGTGCGCGTCGGCCGCGACGGCGGCCCGGAGGCCGCCGCGCGCGACGCCCGCTACGCCGCCCTGGACGAGGCGGCGGACCGGCTCGGGGCCGTCGCCGTGCTGCTCGGCCACACGCGTGACGATCAAGCCGAAACCGTCCTGCTGGGCCTCGCCCGCGGCTCCGGCATCCGCTCGCTCTCCGGCATGGCGGAAGTGTCCGGCGGCCCCGGCCGCGGCCACCGCTACCGCCGCCCGTTCCTCCAGATCGACCGGCAGACCGCCCGCAAGGCCTGCATGGTCCAGTCCCTCCCCGTCTGGGACGACCCGCACAACATCGACCCCGCCTACACCCGCTCCCGGCTGCGCCACGAAGGACTGCCCGCCCTGGAGAAGGCGCTCGGCAAGGGGGTGGTCGAGGCGCTCGCCCGTACCGCCCAGCTCTCCCGCGACGACGCCGACGCCCTGGACGCCTGGGCCGCCGACGCGGAGACCCGCGTACGCGACGACGCCGGCCGCCTGGAGTGCGCCAAGCTGTACGCCCTGCCGCCGGCCGTCCGCCGCCGGGTGCTGCGCCGGGCCGTGGTCGCCGCCGGGTCCCCCGCGGGCTCGCTCTTCGCCCGTCACATCGAGGAAGTGGACCGCCTCATCACCGGATGGCGCGGTCAGGGCGCCATCAACCTGCCCGGCCGGGTCGAGGCCCAGCGGCAGGGTGGCAGACTTGTCATCCGGCAGGGCTGATTGGTGCTGAAACGCGGCTGAGTCCTCCGGGGGCACCCACCTCCGGAGTCCCGGCCGACGACGAAAGTGATGCGGGTGGACGAGAAGGACATGGGCGACGACCTCCAGTCGGTGCTCATCACCAAGGAAGAGATCGACGCGAAGCTGGCGGAGCTGGCCGCGAAGATCGACGCGGAGTACGCGGGCAAGGACCTGCTCATCGTCGGTGTGCTCAAGGGCGCCGTGATGGTGATGGCGGACCTGGCGCGCGCCTTGTCCACCCCGCTCACCATGGACTGGATGGCGGTGTCGTCCTACGGCGCCGGGACCCAGTCCTCCGGCGTCGTGCGGATCCTCAAGGACCTGGACACCGACATCAAGGGCAAGCACGTCCTGATCGTCGAGGACATCATCGACTCCGGGCTGACCCTGTCGTGGCTGCTGTCGAACCTGGGCTCCCGCGAACCGGCCTCCCTGGAGGTCGTCACGCTGCTGCGCAAGCCCGACGCCGCGAAGGTCGCCATCGACGTCCGGTGGGTCGGCTTCGACATCCCGAACGAGTTCGTGGTCGGCTACGGCCTGGACTACGCGGAGAAGTACCGCAACCTGCCGTTCGTCGGCACGCTCGCCCCGCACGTCTACGGCGGCTGACCGGCCGCACGGGCCGTGCGGTGAACCCCGCGCCCGCCCCCCGGGGAACCTCAGGGAAACCTGCGGCCCCCCGGGGAACCTGGCGGCCCTTCCCGCCGTTGGACCAGGGGAAGACGGGTCTGTCAGCCGTCCCACGAGGCCGCGGGTGACAATTCAGGGGTACATTCCGAAGAACAGTCTTTACTCACAGCAGCATTTACCTACGGGCAGGAGGGACGGGGCGCCTGGCGCCCCGTATGGATGGACGTGAAGCGATACTTCCGTGGGCCGGTCATGTGGATCGTGCTGGCCGTCCTCGCCGTGGTCGTGTTGATGAACGTCGTCGGCTCCGGCGGCGGCTACAAGTCGGTGGAGACCAGCGAGGTCATCAAGGCGATCAACAGTGGCCAGGTGCAGAGCGCCAAGCTCACCACCGGTGACAGCCAGATGATCAAGATCGAGCTCAAGAAGGACCAGAAGCTCGGCAACAACGACGGCACCAAGTTCCAGGCCAACTACATCGGGGACCAGGGCGTCCAGCTCGCCCAGAACCTCCAGACCAAGTACGAAGCCGGTCAGATCACCGACGGGTACACCGTCTCGCCGGACAAGACCAGCCCGTTCCTGAGCGTGCTGTTCTCGCTGCTCCCGTTCGTCCTCATCGTCGTCGTCTTCCTGTTCCTGATGAATCAGATGCAGGGCGGCGGCTCCCGGGTGATGAACTTCGGGAAGTCCAAGGCCAAGCTCATCACCAAGGACACCCCGAAGACGACGTTCGCCGATGTCGCGGGCTCCGACGAGGCCGTCGAGGAGCTCCACGAGATCAAGGAGTTCCTCCAGGAGCCGGCGAAGTTCCAGGCCGTCGGCGCCAAGATCCCCAAGGGCGTGCTGCTGTACGGCCCGCCCGGCACCGGCAAGACCCTGCTCGCGCGTGCCGTCGCGGGCGAGGCCGGTGTTCCCTTCTACTCGATCTCCGGTTCCGACTTCGTCGAGATGTTCGTCGGTGTCGGTGCCTCGCGCGTCCGCGACCTGTTCGAGCAGGCCAAGGCCAACGCGCCGGCGATCGTCTTCGTCGACGAGATCGACGCCGTCGGCCGGCACCGCGGTGCGGGTCTCGGCGGCGGTCACGACGAGCGCGAGCAGACCCTCAACCAGCTGCTGGTCGAGATGGACGGCTTCGACGTGAAGGGTGGCGTCATCCTGATCGCCGCCACGAACCGTCCCGACATCCTCGACCCGGCGCTGCTGCGCCCGGGCCGCTTCGACCGGCAGATCGCGGTCGACCGCCCGGACATGCAGGGCCGTCTGGAGATCCTCAAGGTCCACCAGAAGGGCAAGCCGGTCGCGCCGGACGTCGACCTCTCGGCCGTCGCCCGCCGCACCCCCGGCTTCACCGGTGCCGATCTCTCCAACGTTCTGAACGAGGCCGCGCTGCTCACGGCCCGCTCGAACAAGAAGCTGATCGACAACAGCATGCTGGACGAGGCGATCGACCGCGTCGTGGCGGGCCCGCAGAAGCGGACCCGGATCATGTCGGACCGGGAGAAGAAGATCACCGCGTACCACGAGGGCGGCCACGCCCTGGTCGCGGCGGCCTCCCCGAACTCCGACCCGGTCCACAAGATCACGATCCTGTCCCGCGGTCGGGCCCTGGGTTACACCATGGTCCTGCCCGACGAGGACAAGTACTCGACCACGCGCAACGAGATGCTCGACCAGCTCGCGTACATGCTGGGCGGGCGCGCGGCCGAGGAACTGGTCTTCCACGACCCGACGACGGGCGCGGCGAACGACATCGAGAAGGCCACCGCCACCGCGCGGGCCATGGTCACCCAGTACGGCATGACCGAGCGGCTGGGCGCGATCAAGTTCGGCGGCGACAACACCGAGCCGTTCCTGGGCCGCGAGATGTCGCACCCGCGGGACTACTCGGAAGAGGTCGCGGCGCTGGTCGACGAAGAGGTCAAGAAGCTCATCGAGACCGCGCACAACGAGGCGTGGGAGATCCTGGTCGAGAACCGGGACGTCCTGGACAACCTCGTGCTCGCGCTGCTGGAGAAGGAGACGCTGGGCAAGGAGGAGATCGCGGAGATCTTCTCCACGATCGTGAAGCGCCCGGCCCGTCCGGCGTGGACCGGTTCCGCCCGCCGCACCCCCTCCACCCGTCCGCCGGTGCTCTCTCCCAAGGAGCTCCAGCTGACGAACGCGGCGAACGGCGTCTCGGCGGCCGGCTCGCCGGCGGTGTCGGTGGAGAAGGCCCCCGAGGTCTCTCCGGAGGACCGCACCGAGTAGTCGGTGCAGCGGGCCGGCCCCACCGGCCCCGGAATGCATGCCGCGCCCCCCGGGTTCTAGCCTGGGGGGCGCGGCACTTTCACCTGCCCGCGAGCGCTGTGCACACAGGAACGAGGAAGACATGACCGACCCAGTGACCCTGACCGGCGGCGAGGGCACGATCGGCGCGTTCGACGAGAAGCGCGCCGAGGCGGCCGTGCGCGAGCTGCTGATCGCGGTCGGTGAGGACCCCGACCGCGAGGGCCTGCTGGAGACGCCGGCGCGGGTGGCGCGGTCGTACAAGGAGATATTCGCCGGCCTCTGGCAGAAGCCGGAGGAGGTCCTGACGACGACGTTCGACCTCGGCCACGACGAGATGGTCCTGGTGAAGGACATCGAGGTCATGTCGAGTTGTGAGCACCACCTCGTGCCCTTCCACGGCGTCGCGCACGTCGGCTACATCCCGTCGGCGGACGGCAAGATCACCGGCCTGTCGAAGCTCGCCCGCCTGGTGGACGTGTACGCCCGCCGCCCGCAGGTGCAGGAGCGGCTGACGACGCAGGTCGCGGACTCGCTGATGGAAATCCTGGAGCCGCGCGGCGTCATCGTGGTCATCGAGTGCGAGCACATGTGCATGACCATGCGCGGAGTCCGCAAGCCCGGCGCGAAGACCATCACCTCGGCGGTCCGCGGCCAGCTCCGCGACCCCGCGACGCGCAACGAGGCCATGAGCCTCATCATGGCCCGCTGACCACCCCGCGGCCGGTCCGGTCCGGAACCGGCCGCGGGGTGGTCAGGCCCGGGCCGCGGAGTGGGGGTTGGTGTCGTCGTCCTCGGGGAGCTTGAGGACGTGCTCCACGAACAGGGCCGCCGCGATGACCGCCGCGCCCGCCAGGACGCAGCCGCCCGCGTACCACGCCTGGTCGCGGCGGGCGGGGACATCGAGGGAGTCGGTCAGCAGGAACACGCCGACACCGCCGTACATACCGGCGACCAGGGCCGCGACCAAGGCGCTGGCCTGCGCGAAGACGACCGCGCGGGCCGCCATCAGGGGCTCGACCCCCTTGGCGCCCGGGCGGCGCTCGCGCTGCGCCTTGAGGCGGGTGCGCATCGACAGTCCCGTCGCGAACAGGATCGCCGCGATCACCGCGAGGACGATCGGCGCGGCCAGGGGGACGCCCGGCAGGTTGCCGTACGCGTTCCACAGCCTGGCGCCCGCCCAGGACAGCACCCCGGCGACCACGAAGATGGCCGCCAGGACCGCCGGCCTCAGTTGCTTCACGTGCCCGTTCCCCGCTTTCTGAGCCGTTTCGTCAGCAGTGAACAGGCTAACGACTACTCGGGGAGGTGGAGTTCCAGGTCCGGGCGCGGCGCGACGCCGCTCAGGCCGATTCCGGCCAGCAGCGCGGAGACCGCTCCGTGGCCCGAGAGCTGCGCCTCGGGGTCGATGTCGTGCCAGGGCGCGAGCACGAACGCCCGCTGGTGGGCCCGGGGGTGCGGGAGGGTGAGGACCGGGTCGTCGGAGACCACGTCGGCGTACGCCACGATGTCGACGTCGATCGTGCGCGGCCCCCAGCGCTCCTCGCGGACGCGGTCGAACGCCTCCTCGATGGCGTGCCCGCGCTCCAGCAGGGAGGAAGGCGGCAGGGTGGTCTTCACGCTGATGACGGCGTTGAGGTACGAGGGCTGCGAGCCGGGCGCGACGCCCCAGGGCTCCGTCTCGTAGACGGGGGAGACGGCCTTGACCCGCAGGCCCGGGGTGTCGCCGAGGGCGTCGATGGCGCCCTGGAGGGTCTCCAGGCGGTTGCCGAGGTTCGCGCCGAGCGCGACGACGGCCCATTTCGGGTTGGACAGGGTCGTGTCCGCCGCGTCGACCGTCTCCACCACCGAGGCGGGAACGGGCTGCACGGTGGGGTCGCTCTGGGCGTTGAGTCCGTTGTTCATGCGCGGCTCCGGGTGATCGTGATGGTCACGTCGTCGAACGGGACGGTGATCGGGGCGTCCGGCTTGTGGACGACGACCTCGACCTGCGCCACCGCTTCGTGCTTGAGGCACTGCTGGGCGATCCGCTCGGCGAGGGTCTCGATCAGGTCGACCGGCTCTCCCTGGACCACGTCGACGACTTCCTCGGCCACCACTCCGTAGTGCACGGTCTTGGCCAGGTCGTCGTCGGCCGCCGCGGGACGGGCGTCGATGTGCAGCACCAGGTCGACGATGAAGGTCTGGCCTTCCTCGCGTTCCCGGGGGAAGACGCCATGGTGCCCGCGAGCCTTGAGGCCGCGCAGCGCGACACGATCCACGCGAATCACTCCTGTTTCGTAGGTGCTTCCGGTCCCGGGACTCCCCGGGGCCATGGGCCTACGCCGAGTGCGGTCGGCGTCGTCCACCTTCGAATTTACCTGCGATAAACCTCCGGCCCCGCCCATGGGGTCAGTCCGTGTCCCCTTCGTCCTCATCTTCGGAGTCCGTAAGGACCGGTGAACCGTGGTGGGACCACAGCCGCCAACCCTCGGATGTGCGTCGGAACACATTCGTGGCGACGACCAGCTGACCGACCAGCGGGCCCAGCTCACCGCTGTCCTCGGCGGGGCCGCCGCTGAGGATGTTCTCGGTGCAGGTGACCAGGGCGGTGTCGCCGAGGACGGCCACCTTCGTATCGGTGAGGAAGAACTGGATGTACTCCGTGTGGGACATGATCAGGGCGTACGAGCGCAACACCTCGCCGCGCCCGGAGAGCACCGGCCAGCCGGGGTGCACGCAAGAGATCTCGTCCTCCAGCCAGAGCGCCGACAGCGCGTCGAAGTCCCCCTGCTCCATGGCCTCGTAGAAGGCGGTGTTGATCTCTTCGACGGCCTCGATGTCGGTACGGCTCACCGTGCCCCTTCCAGGTCGGTCTGACGGATCACAGTGCCCCTTCCACGGCGCGGGCCACCCGAACCGCGTCGGCGGTCGCCCGTACCTCGTGGACCCGTACCGCCCAGGCGCCCTGGTGGGCGGCGATCGCGGACACGGCGGCCGTGGCGGCGTCCCGTTCCCGGGCGGGCGGCGGGGCGGCGTCGGCCCCGGCCAGGACTCGTCCGAGGAAACGCTTCCGCGAGGCGGCGACCAGCAGCGGGTAGCCGAGCTCCCGCAGCTCGCGCAGGTGGGCCACGAGGGCCAGGTCGTGCTCGGCGTTCTTCGCGAAGCCCAGGCCCGGGTCGACCACGAGCCGCTCGGGTGCGATGCCGCCGGCGACGACGGCGTCGACGCGGTCGCGGAGTTCTGCGGTGACCTCGGCGAGGACGTCCCGGTAGACGGCGAGGCTGTTCATGTCGGCGCTGAAGCCGCGCCAGTGCATGACCACGAAAGGCACCTCGGCGGCGGCCACGGCCGGGATCATGCCGGGGTCGGCCAGTCCGCCGCTGACGTCGTTGACCAGGCGTGCGCCGGCGGCGACGGCCCGCGCCGCGACCTCGGCGCGCATGGTGTCAACGGAGACGACGACCCCCTCGGCGGCCAGGCCGCGCACCACGGGGACCACGCGGCGCAGCTCTTCCTCGGCGTCGACGCGGGTGGCGCCGGGGCGGGTGGACTCGCCGCCGACGTCGACGAGGTCGGCGCCCTGGGCGACGAGGTCGAGGCCGCGCTTGACGGCGGCGGTGGTGTCGAACCAGCGGCCGCCGTCGGAGAAGGAGTCGGGGGTGACGTTCACGACGCCCATGACCGCGCAGCGGTCCCACTCCGGCAGGCCCGTCACCCGGCCCCTGGCGGTGGCCCCGTGGTTGGTGTTCATAGCTCAAGGGTAGGGCCCGGGCCCTGGCCGGGCGGTGGCCGGGACGGGCGCCGGCCGGGTCCGCCGCCGGCGCCCTCGCGGGCCGCGGCGGCCTTCGCGGTCGGGCCGCCGCCCTTCACGGCCGCGGGCGCCGACCGTGCCGCGCCCGCCGTGGGCGCCGGCCGTGGCCGACGCGGGCGGGCCGCCCCGGGCCGGGCGCCCCGCTCCCGCCGGCTACGCCACCCGGACCTCGCGCTCGCCCGCCTGGGCCGGGACCGTCGCGTCCTCGTGCGTGTGGGCGCAGGGGCGGACCGGCTTGGGCCGCCGGCGGCTCTCGAAGAGCCGAGGCAGGGCCAGGGTCACGAAGCCCTCGGCCTGCATCACGGCGAAGCCGATGCGGGGCAGGTCGCGGGTGTGCCGGTAGACCATGAAGCGCGGCTCCCAGCGGGGCCGGAACTTCTCGTTGAACTTGTAGAGGGACTCGATCTGGAACCAGCGGGACAGGAAGACCAGCAGGCCGCGCCACATCCGCAGCACCGGTCCCGCGCCGATCTTCTCGCCGCGGGCGAGGGCCGCGCGGAACATCGCGAAGTTCAGCGAGACCTTCTCGATCCCGAGGTCCGGGCAGGCTCCGAGGGCGGCGACGATCAGCAGCTCGTTCATGCCGGGGTCGGCGGCGCGGTCACGGCGCATCAGCTCCAGCGACATGCCGTCCTTGCCCCAGGGCACGAAGTGCAGGATGGCCTTGAGGTCGCCGAACGGGCTGGTGTCGCCCTCCTCCACGCGGTGCGCGGTGGCGATGAAGCAGTCCCCGTCGCCCGGGTCGCCGACCCGGCCCAGCGCCATGGAGAAGCCGCGCTCGGTGTCGGTGCCGCGCCACGCCTCGGCGGCGCCGCGGACCTGCTCCAGCTCCTCCTCGGTCAGCTCGTCGACCCGACGGACCTTGGTGGTGTAGCCGTTGCGCTCGATGCGCTTCACCATCTGGCGGACGTTGCGCATGGCGCGTCCGGAGAGGGAGAAGTCTTTGACGTCGACGATCGCCTCGTCGCCCAGTTCCAGGGCGTCGAGCCCGGTCTCGCGGGTCCAGACCTCGCCGCCGGTCTCGCTGCAGCCCACGACGGCCGGGGTCCAGGAGTGGGCCTTGGCCTCCTCCATGAACCGCTCGATGGCGCCGGGCCAGGCCTCGACGTCGCCGACCGGGTCGCCGGAGGCGAGCATCACGCCGGACACGACGCGGTAGGTGACGGCCGCCTTGCCGCTGGGGGAGAAGACGACGGCCTTGTCGCGGCGCAGCGCGAAGTGGCCGAGGGAGTCCCGGCCGCCGTGCTTGGCCAGCAGCTCGCGCAGCTTGGCCTCGTCGTCGGCGGTGAGCCGGGCGGCCGGGTGCTCGGGGCGGAAGGCCAGGTAGATCGTGGTGACGGCGGTCAGCATGCCGAGCGCGCCGAGTGAGTAGCCGACGGTCCAGGAGACGCGGCCCGAGTAGGCGACCGGGCCCTCGAAGCCGAAGAGCCCGTAGACGACGTGCGTGATCTGCTCGTACAGGCCGGGGTTGCCGACGACCTTGTTCGGGTGGACGTTGACGATGACCAGGCCGAGGCCGATGGAGCCGGCGCTCATCAGGACGAAGTTGGCCAGCGCCTTCCAGCGGCTGCGCGGGTCCGGCAGCGCCTTGAATTCACCCTGGTGGCGCACCAGCAGGCCGAGCAGCACCGCCGCGATGACCACGCCGATGAAGGAGTGCCGGTATGTGAATTGCGCCACCGCGCCCGCGGGCAGCAGGACGACCGCGGCCCGCCAGGCGCGCCGCTTGCACCGCTTGAGGCCGTGGGCCAGCAGCAGGATCAGTACGCCCGCGCTGATGGACAGCGCGGCGGCGAACGGACCCAGGGAGCCGGGCAGCACCTCGGTGAACGAGTGGAACCGGCTGTGCCGGAATCGCGGGAAGACGCCCGCCGCGATGTCCAGAAGGCCGACGATCATGACGGCCGTACCTACCAGGCCGGGCACCGACTCCGGCTTGGGTCCGCGGAAGATTCGGCGGACCGCCTTCGGAACCTGTCCCGACTTATCGCCATCTATCCTGCTAGACATCGCTTCCCGTTGCTCCGCGAGAGATCATATGGCCGAAGGCCGCGACAGCCTCCGGAGTGTGGTGCGTCCCCTAGGACGACATCAAGGGCGAGCGGGTTCACTCTTCCGTCGAGAAAAAACCAGCCCTGCCATCAGAAAGTCGACTGACTGCTCATGGGTCTCACCAGTAATACGGTTCTGGTCCTGGCCATCATCCTCGGTGTGCTGCTGTTCGCGGCCACGGTGTGGTTCTGGCCGCGGCTCTCGGGCCGCACCTGGCGCGCGATGCTCGGCCGAATCGGCCTCCTGCTGGTGACCCAGCTGGCGCTGTTCTCGGCGGTCGGCCTGGCAGCGAACAAGTCCTTCCTCTTCTACGGTTCCTGGGCCGACCTGTTCGGCCAGCAGACGTCCATGGGCAAGGTCGTCGACCACTCGATGAGCAGCAGGGACATCAAGGTCGTCGACAAGCAGAGCCTGGACGTCCCCGGTGGCGCCAAGCCCCAGGTGGCCGGTCAGATCCTGAAGGTTGCCATAAGCGGCCCCAAGTCGAAGATAACGAGCCCCGGGTACGTGTGGCTGCCGCCGGAGTACTTCCAGCCGCACTACAAGAACAAGACCTTCCCGGCCTCCGTCGTGTTGACGGGCTACCCGGGCACGGCCGAGAACCTGATCAAAGGGCTGAACTACCCCATGACGGCCTTCAAGCAGGCCAAAGCGGGCAAGATGCAGCCGATGATCCTCGTGATGCTGCGCCCGACGATCGCCCCGCCGCGTGACACCGAGTGCGTGGACATCCCGGGCGGCCCGCAGACCGAGACCTTCTTCGGGCAGGACCTGCCGCAGGCGATCCAGTCCACCTTCCGGGTGGGCAAGAAGCCGCAGAACATGGGCTTCATCGGGAACTCCACGGGCGGCTACTGCGCGCTGAAGATCGCCGCGCACTACCCGCAGACCTTCGGCGTCGGTGTGGGCCTGTCCGCGTACTACCAGGCCGCGGACGACCCGACGACCGGTGACCTGTTCAAGGGCGACGACAAGCTGAAGAAGCGCGCCGACGTCCTGCACAGCGTCGAGCACAAGAAGCCGACCGGTACGTCCTTCCTCGTCACGACCAGCGAGAAGGGCGAGGACAACCTGGGCGACACCAAGAAGTTCATCAAGCTGGTCAAGGGCTCGGACCGGGTCTCCTCGATCGTCCTCGACAGCGGCGGCCACAACTTCAACACCTGGCGTCGCGAGATCGCGCCGATGCTGGTGTGGGTGAGCGGTCGGATGCAGGCCTGAGCGGTATGACCCGGGCCGCCGGCGGGAATCCGGCGGGTGCAAGGCAGGAGAGTGACGGGCCCCGACGGCCGGTCACTCTCCTTTTCGTTTCCCCCGCCCGCAGCCCGCGGCCCGCAGCCCGCGGCCCCCCGCCTGCGGCCCGCGGCCCTCACGCCTCCTGGAGCCGGGCCCGGCGCAGGGCCCGGTGTACGGCCTCGGGGGTCAGTACGCCGAGCAGCGCGCCGGAGTCCGGGTCCTTGACCCCGATCCGGCCGGAGTCCTCCTGGAGCAGCGCCGCGAGCGCCTCGCGCAGCGTGGCCCCCAGCGGCACCTCGACGGCCGGGGCGGCATCGCCCGCCGGGGTGAGGTCGGCCGTGTCGACGGGGGTGACCGCGAGCCGCTTCAGACCCCGGTCGGCGCCGACGAAGGAGGCCACGTACGCGGTGGCGGGCGACGCCAACACCACGGCCGGGCGGGCGAACTGCTCGATGGTGCCCGTGCCGTAGACGGCGATGCGGTCACCGAGCCGGATCGCCTCCTCCAGGTCGTGGGTGACCAGCAGGATCGTTTTGCGGACGGTGCGTTGGAGTTCCAGGAACTCGTTCTGGAGGCGTTCGCGCACCACCGGGTCCACCGCGCCGAACGGTTCGTCCATCAGCAGCACGGGCGGGTCGGCGGCGAGCGCGCGGGCCACGCCGACGCGCTGGCGCTGGCCGCCGGAGAGCTGCTGCGGGTACCGGTCGCCGTACACCGACGGGTCCAGTCCGACGAGTTCGAGCAGCTCGGCGGCGCGGGCGCGGGCCTTGGCCTTGGGGGTGCCGATGAGCTGCGGCACGGTGGCCGTGTTCTCCAGCACCGTCTTGTGGGGGAAGAGCCCGACCTGCTGGATGACGTAGCCGATGCGGCGGCGCAGCTCGACGGGATCGGCGGCGGAGATGTCCTCGCCGGCCAGCAGGATGCGGCCGGAGGTCGGCTCGATGAGCCGGTTGACCATCTTCATGGTGGTCGTCTTGCCGCAGCCGGAGGGGCCGACCAGCGTGACCAGCTCACCCTCCGCCACCTCGAAGGACAGGTCCTCGACGGCCGTGGTCCCGTCGGGGTAGCGCTTGGTCACATGCTCGAATCGGATCACCTCGCCATCTTTCCTCACCCGGCGGGCAAGGTGTGTGAAGGGTGTGTTGCCCGAGTGCGAAGGATTCAGGCCATTGTCGGTGCCGGGGGTTAGGGTCGGTTCCGGCCGGGTCCCCACACGGTGGACCCTTGATCGAAAACGTATGCGCCCGGTGAGGGGAGGTGAGCGGCGTGGACAACCGGAACTGCCTCGTGGCCAACGACTGGTTCTGCTGGGACTACGTCACCTCCCGCTCCCAGGAGCTCACCGACGCGACCGTGCAACACGTGTGGATCACCGCCGTCTCGGTGCTGATCGGTCTCCTGGTCTCGGTACCGCTCGCGCTGCTGGCCCGCCGGGGCCGCCATTGGGCGGCTCCCGTCCTCGGCCTGACCACCCTGCTCTACACGGTCCCCTCGCTCGCCATGTTCTCGCTGCTGCTGCCGTTCTTCGGGCTGTCGGCGGCGCTCGTGGTGACCGGCCTGGTGCTGTACTCGCTGACCATCCTGGTCCGCAATGTGATGGCCGGGCTCGCGGCCGTGCCCGAGGAGGTACGGGAAGCCGCGCGGGGTATGGGGTACGGCCCGGGGCGGCTGTTGTGGCAGGTCGAGCTGCCGTTGGCGCTGCCCGCGCTGCTGGCCGGGGTGCGGATCGCCACCGTGTCCACCGTGGCGCTGACGACCGTCGGCTCCATCGTGGGCAAGGGCGGGCTGGGCAACCTCATCGCCCCCGCCGTGAACAGCTCCTTCAAGGCGCAGGTGCTCACGGCCTCCGTGCTGTGCGTGCTGCTCGCACTGGCGGCGGACCTGCTGCTGCTCGGCGTGCAGCGGCTGCTCACGCCGTGGACCCGGGCGGACCGGGCGCCGCGCAAGGCGGCGGCGCCCGATGTGCCGGTGTCCGTCCCGGCCGAGGGGGCCTGAGCCATGGGTGTACTGGGCGGGGCGTGGGACTGGTTGACGGACGGCGCCAACTGGGCCGGCGAGAACGGCGTCTGGCACCGGCTCGGCGAGCACGTGTTCGTCAGCGGGGTCGCGTTGGGCGTCGCCTGCGCGGTGGCGCTGCCGCTCGGGCTGTGGCTCGGGCACCTCGGCAAGGGCGGCGCCCTCGCGGTGAACGTGTCCAACGTCGGGAGGGCCGTCCCGGTCTTCGCGGTCCTGGCCCTGTTCATGGTCTCGCCGCTGCGCAGCGCCGGCTATCTGCCGACCGTCATCGCGCTCGTGCTGTTCGCGATCCCACCGCTGCTGACCAACGCGTACGTGGGCATGCGCGAGGTGGACCGCTCGGTGGTCGAGGCGGCCCGGGGCATGGGGATGTCCGGGAGCCAGCTCTTCCTAAGGGTGGAACTGCCGCTGGCGCGGGGGCTGGTGATGACGGGCCTGCGCTCGGGCGCCGTCCAGGTCATCGCCACCGCCACGATCGCGGCGATGGTCGGCCAGGGGGGCCTGGGCCGGATCATCACCGCCGGGTTCAACACGTACAACACCGCGCAGGTGGTGGCGGGCGCCGTGCTCGTGGCGCTGCTGGCCCTGCTGGTGGAGGGGGCGCTGGTGGCGGCGGACCGGTTGTTGCCGCGCCACCCGCCGGCGGCCCGCTGACCGTCCCGGTGCCGCCGCGGCCCCCGTCGTCCTGTCCGCCGCCGCCCTGCCGTCCCCCCGTGACTTTCGATTCTTTCCGTCCGCCCCACTCCTTGGAGGAGCCCCACATGAGCAAGTCCCTGCACGTCCTCGGCGCGGTGCTGGGTGCGGCCGCCCTGGCCGCATCGCTCACCGCGTGCGGCGGCGACAGCCTGGAGAAGTCGAAGGACGGCGGCTCGGCCTCCTCGTCGTCCTCGAAGGGCGACGCCAAGGGCAAGCTGGTGATCGGCGCGGCCGGTTTCACCGAGTCCAACGTGCTGGCGGAGCTGTACGCGCAGGTCCTCGGCAACGCGGGTTACTCCACCTCCGTCACCACCGTCAACAACCGTGAGCTGTACGAACCGTCGCTGGAGAAGGGCGAGATCGACGTCGTCCCGGAGTACGCGGCCACCCTCGCGGAGTTCCTGAACGCCAAGGTCAACGGCAAGGACGCGCCGAAGGACAAGCCGGTCGCGTCGAGCGACGCCACGGCGACGGTGGCGGCGCTGGAGAAGCTCGCGACCCCGCTGGGCCTCAAGGCGTTGCCGGCCGGCTCGGCGGTCGACCAGAACGCTTTCGCGGTCACGAAGGAATTCGCCGCGAAGAACAACCTCAAGACCCTTTCCGATCTCGGCAAGTCCGGACTCAAGGTGAAGATCGCGGCCGGTGACGAATGCGCCGTCCGCCCCTTCTGCCGGCCGGGTTTGGAGACGACATACGGAATTTCGGTCTCCGGTATTGACCCGAAGGGCGTGGGCACCCCGCAGGCCAAGCAGGCCGTCAAGGACGGCGTGGACCAGCTCGTGCTGACCACGACCACCGACGCCACGCTCGACAGCTACGGCCTGGTCCTGCTGGAGGACGACAAGAAGCTCCAGAACGCCGACAACGTCCTGCCGGTGGTCAACGCCAAGGACGCCGGCGCCCCGGAGGTCGCGGCGGCGCTCGACGGGCTCACCAAGACGCTGACGACGGCCGACCTCGTCGACCTCAACCGGAAGGTGGACGCGGAGCGCGCGAAGGCCGCCGATGTCGCCAAGGCGTACCTGGAATCCAAGGGTCTGCTCAAGAAGTAGCGCCGCACGAAGATCAGTTACGCGTTTGATGTGGAAATGACGGGTAACCGCCTGGTAAGAGATTGCCGGGCGGCTACCCCACACCACGTCTACGCCCTGTAAATTTCAGGCCATGCCCCGTGGACGCCACCGCAATCCAGAACCTCTGCACCGTCTGCTCACGCCGACTGCCGTCGCCGGTGTATCCGTGGCCGGTGCCGGCGCGGCCTGGCTGCTCGCGGAACCGGTGGCGCTGCGCCTGCTCGTGGCCCTCACGGCAGCCGCGGGCGTGGCCGGCGCCGTCGTCATGCGCTCCTGGGACCGCTCGGCCGGTCGCCGGGTGGCGGAGCTCGCTCGCGAGCGGGTCAAGGACGAGTGGAAGACGGAAGAGCGGATAGCCGAGCTCGAATCCGATCTCGAGGAAGCCCGTGTGCTGCGCGCCAAGCTGGACGCCAAGCTGCGCGCCAAGCGGGTCGAACTGGCGGGCCTGCGCAGCGAACACGCCGCACTGCTGCGCCGGTACGCGACCGCCGAGACGGAGCGCGCCGGCGCGCTGGAGCGGCGCAGGCTGCTCGCCATCGAGGCGGCTTCGGGATCGGCCGGGCCGAAGGAACTCCCGGCGGTGTCGCAGGAGCGCGACGGCAGCGGGGCGCCCACGGCCGTCGGCTACGCGCGGGCCAACGCGGCGATGGCCGCGCTGGTGCGCAAGGCGGAGCAGCGGGCCGCGGCGTCGGGCGCCTCGGGCGCGTCAAGCGTCTCGGAGGCGGCCGGGGCCGCAGGGGTCGTGGGGGCGTCCGGGGATGCCGCTGCGGCGGCCGGCTCCGGCGGTCACGGCCGTACGGCCGCGGGTGCGGCGGGTGCGCAGCTTCCGGCCCGGCGGCTCGCGGCGACGGTGGCCCCGTACGCGGCGCCCCGGCGGCCGGCCTCGCGCGTCGAGGGCGGCTTCGACTTCTTCGGCACCAAGACCGCCGCCCAGGCCCGCGCCGTCATCGAGTCCGTGCAGAACGAGGACCTCGCGGACGTCGTCGGCGCGGAGGTGCTCGCGGTGCACAAGGCGGAGTCGACCGGACAGAGCGACGCCGAACCGGAGTTCAAGGCCCCGACCGCCGAACAGCGGGCGCTGGGCCAGGTCATCGACCTGACGGCGCACGACGAGACCGAGCCGGTCGACGTGGCCCGCCTGCGCAGCGCCATTTCGTAGGACGTGCCCGCGGCCCGATCCCGGACCGCGGCGGGTCAGAACAACGGAAGCTGCCCCGGGTGCGGGCCCAGGACGAAGCCGTCCAGGGTGGGGGCGGAAGCGCCCAGCACCACGCGGGCGCGGGAGCCGGGGCAGGACACCAGCCCGCCGCGCTCCCGGCCGGCGGGCGGGTCGTGGCGGGCGATCCGCCCGGCCGTCACGGCGCAGTCGCGGCCACAGGCGGGACAGGCCCGCCGGGGGGAGTGGGACATGCCCCCAGTCTGCACCCCGCCACCGACAACCGGCCCCGGCATCCGGGCCGGCACCCCGCCCCGGCGGGCTACTTGTCGATGTCGCCGACCACGAAGAACAGCGAACCCAGGATCGCCACCATGTCCGCGACCAACTGCCCGGGCAGCAGTACCGCCAGCGCCTGGATGTTGTTGAAGGACGCCGAGCGCAGCTTGAGCCGGTACGGGGTCTTCTCGCCCTTCGAGACGAGGTAGTAGCCGTTGATGCCGAGGGGGTTCTCGGTCCAGGCGTACGTGCTCCCCTCGGGCGCCTTCAGCACCTTGGGCAGGCGCTGGTTGACCGGCCCGGGCGCCAGTTCCGCCATCCGGTCCAGGCAGGCTTCGGCGAGGTCGAGCGCGTTGTGCGTCTGGTCGAGCAGGACCTCGAAGCGGGCCAGGCAGTCGCCCTCGGTGCGGGTGACCACCTTGAGGACGTCCTGCAGCTCGCCGTAGGCCAGGTACGGCTCGTCGCGGCGCAGGTCGAAGTCGACGCCGGAGGCGCGGGCGATCGGGCCGGAGACCCCGTACGCGTGCACGGCCTCGGCCGACAGCACGCCCACCCCGCGCGTGCGTCCGCGGAAGATCTCGTTGCCGTGGACCAGCTTGTCGTAGACGTCCATGCGGGTGCGGACGTCGGCGACGGCGGCGCGGGCCCGGCCGAGCCAGCCGGCCGGCAGGTCCTCCTTGAGGCCGCCGACCCGGTTGAACATGTAGTGCATCCGGCCGCCGGAGATCTCCTCCATGACGGCCTGGAGCTCCTCGCGCTCGCGGAACGCGTGGAAGATCGGAGTGATTCCGCCCAGTTCGAGCGGGTACGACCCGAGGAACATCAGGTGGTTCAGCACCCGGTTCAGCTCGGCGAGCAGGGTCCGCATCCACACGGCCCGCTCGGGGACCTCCATGCCCAGCATCCGCTCGACGGCCATGACCACGCCCAGCTCGTTCGAGAACGCCGACAGCCAGTCGTGGCGGTTGGCCAGCATCACGATCTGCCGGTAGTCGCGGGCCTCGAAGAGCTTCTCGGCGCCGCGGTGCATGTAGCCGACCACCGGCTCGGCGCTGACGATGCGCTCCCCGTCCAGGACGAGGCGCAGGCGCAGCACGCCATGCGTGGAAGGGTGCTGCGGCCCGATGTTGAGCACCATGTCGGTGCTCTCCGCCGCTCCGCCGATGCCGACCGTGGTCTCCGTCATGGCCGCATTGTCTCAGCCCTACGCTGTGCGCATGGAAACCGGGACAACGGGTGAGACGAGCCTCCCCGACTGGGTGGGATTGCCGGGCGGCCTGCTCAGGCTCCGCCGACTGCTGCTGACGTTCTGGGCGGTGCTCCTCGCGGTGGTGACGGGGGTCGTACTGGGGCTGGCCGTCGGCCCGGCGTGGGCGGCCTGCGGCGCGGTGTGGCTGGGCGCGCTCGCGTGGGGCCGGGTGCTGCTCGGGCGGAACTGGCGGTCCTGGCGGTACGCGGAGCGGGCCGATGACCTGCTGATCAGCCGGGGGGTCCTGTGGCGCACCCAGACCGTGGTCCCGTACGGGCGGATGCAGCTGGTGGAGGTGACCTCGGGGCCGCTGGAGCGGCGCTTCGGGCTGGCCTCCGTACAACTGCACACGGCGGCCGCGGCGACCGACGCGAAGATCCCCGGGTTGGTGCCGGAGGAGGCCGAGCGGCTGCGCGATCGGCTGACGGAGCTGGGCGAGGCCCGATCGGCCGGCCTGTGAGCACGGCGGACGCCGAGGGCGCCGAGGGCGTGAAGCCGCCGGCACCGGCGGCGGTGCCGGCGGCCCCGGCGGACGAGCGGCGGCTGCACCCGCTGACCCCGCTGTTGCGCGCCTGGGTGCCGATCGCGGCGATCATCGGTGTGGTCGCGCAGCAGGGCGACCGCGCCGAGGAGTGGATCACCGAGCTGCCCGTGTCGTTCCGCTTCCTGGTGCTCGTCGCGCTGCTCCTCGTCTTCGGTACGTACGGGCTGCTGAGCTGGTGGTTCACCCACTACGCGGTCACCGACACCGAGCTGCGCATCCGCAGCGGGCTGCTCTTCCGCCGCACCGCCCACATCCGGCTCGACCGGGTCCAGGCGGTGGACGTCACCCGGCCGCTGCCGGCCCGGCTCGCCGGGGTCGCGAAGCTGCGGATCGACGTCATCGGCGCCGAGGACAAGGACGAGCTGGCGTACCTGGCCGAGCGGGACGCCGCCGCGCTGCGCGCCGAACTCCTCGCGCGGGCCGCCGGATTCGCCCCGGCCGAGGCGGTCGCGCTCGGCGAGGCCCCGGAGCGCGCGCTGCTGCGGGTCGGGGCGCGCGAGCTGGTGGCCTCCCTGCTGCTGAGCCTGGGGGTGCTGGCCGCGGTCGCCGGGGGGCTGCTCGTACCGGTGGTGGTGTGGTGGTTCAGTGCCAACCCCTGGGCGGCCGCGGTCGCGCTGCTGCCGTTGCTCGGCTGGGCCTGGAGCGGCAGCGCGGGCCGGTTCCTCGCCGAGTACGACTGGACGGTCGCGGAATCCCCCGACGGGCTGCGGCTCGACCACGGGCTGGCGGACCGGGTGCACGAGACGGTGCCGCCGGGCCGGGTGCAGACCGTCCGGATCGTCGAGCCACTGCTGTGGCGGTGGCGGGGCTGGGTCCGGGTGGAGCTGGCGGTGGCGGGCTCGAAGAACGACGTCCTGGTGCCGGTGGCCGCGCGGGCCGCCGCGTACGAGGTCATCGCGCGGGTGCTGCCGGGCGTGGACCTGGCGGCCCTGAGCTTCGACCGCGCCTCGCGGTCCGGCGCGCGGTGGGTGGTCCCGATCTGGTGGCGGGGCTACGGCGTGGCCGTCTCCGCGGAGGTCTTCGCCGCCCGGCGGGGGCTCCTGTGCCGCCGTACGGAGATCGTCCCGCACGCGAAGGTACAGAGCGTCCGGCTTACCCGGGGGCCCTGGAAACGGCTGCACGGCGTCGCGGACGTCCACGTCGACACCGGCGCCGACGGCACGGTGACGGCCCGCCTGCGCCCGTCCCCCGAGGCCACCGGCCTCCTCCACGCCCAGGCGGACCGCTCCCGCACCTCCCGCGCGACATCCCGCCCGGACCGCTGGATGACCTGACGGCGCCCGGCCCCCGCCCCCCGGCCCCGGGTCAGGCGGTTGGGCCGCCGCCGGCGCGGACCAGGCCGGATTCGTAGGCCAGGACGACCACTTGGACGCGGTCACGCAGGCCCAGCTTCGTCAGGATGCGGCCCACGTGCGTCTTCACCGTCGCCTCCGACAGGACCAGGCGGGCGGCGATCTCGCCGTTCGAGAGGCCCTGTGCCACCAGCAGCATGACCTCCCGCTCCCGCTCCGTCAGCCGCTCGATCTCCTTGTTGCGCGGCTCCTGGGAGGTCGACGGCAGCATCGGGGCGAACCGGTCCAGCAGTCGCCGCGTCGTCGACGGCGCCACCACCGCGTCGCCGCTGTGCACCGAGCGGATCGCGGCCAGCAGCTCCGCCGGCGGGACGTCCTTGAGCATGAAGCCGCTCGCGCCCGCCTTGAGGCCCGAGAAGGCGTACTCGTCCAGGTCGAAGGTGGTCAGGATGATCACCTTGGGGTGTTCGTCGGGCTCACAGATGCGCCGCGTCGCCTCGACCCCGTCGAGCTTCGGCATCCGGACGTCCATCAGCACCACGTCCACCTTCGTGGCCCGCAGCACCTCCAGCGCCTCCAGACCGTCACCGGCCTCGGCGACGACCTCCATGTCCGGCTGGGCGGCGAGCACCATCCGGAAGCCCGTGCGCAGCAGCACCTGGTCGTCGACCAGCATCACGCGGATGGACATCAGTTACCTCTTACCTCTTCTTGAGTGGGAGGAGCGCGCTGATCCGGAAACCGCCGCCGGGCCGCGGCCCGGCCTCCAGCGTGCCCCCGACCATACCGATGCGCTCCCGCATGCCGATCAGTCCGTGCCCGGCGCCGTCGGCGCCGCCGTCCTCGTACAGTTCGTGGGCCGCGCCCCGCCCGTCGTCCTCGACCAACAGGCCGAGCCCGTCGTCGAAGTAGACCAGCCGGACGCTCGCCTTCGCCTCCGGGCCCCCGTGCTTGCGCGTATTGGTCAGTGCCTCCTGCACGATCCGGTACGCCGTCAGCTCCACCCCGCTCGGCAGCCGCCGCGGCGCGCCCTCGACCGCGAAGTCGACGTCGAGCCCGGCCGTGCGGACCTGCTCGACCAGGACCTCGATCTGCTCGACGTCCGGCTGCGGCACGTAGTCCTCGGACTCCTGCGGCTCGCCGGTGCGCAGTACGCCCAGCAGCCGCCGCATCTCGGCCAGCGCCTGCCGGCCGGTGCCCGAGATGGTCTGGAGCGCCTCCTTGGCCTGTTCCGGTGCCACGTCCATGACGTACGCGGCGCCGTCCGCCTGGACGACCATCACCGAGACGTTGTGCGCGACGACGTCGTGCAGCTCGCGGGCGATCCGGGCGCGCTCGGCGGCGACGGCCACCTTGGCCTGCGCCTCGCGCTCCCGCTCCAGCCGCTGGTTGCGTTCGACGAGTTGCGCGTAGTAGGCGCGGCGCGTGCGCAGGGAGTCGCCCAGCACCCACGCCAGGGCGAAGGGGACGACCGCGAAGAGCGTGAAGAAGAAGTTGTCGCTGGTGTCGCCCTTGTCGACGTGGAAGCGCAGGGCGTACAGCGGCGAGGCGATCAGGCCGAGGGCGAACGCGAAGCGGGACAGCCGGCGGGAGATCTCCCCCGAGGCCGCCACGGTGTAGAGGATCACCAGCATGCCGAAGTCACCGTTGTGCACCTCGACCCCGACGGCCAGCTGATAGGCGCCCGTGGCCACCGCCAGCCAGAACATCTGCGGCGTCCACTTGCGGCGCAGCGCGATGACGACGCCCATCGCGAGCACCGAGGGGACGATGAGCAGCCGTTTCCCGGTGCTGTAGTGGTCGGCGGACGCCAGGTCCAGCAGCGCGATCCCGCACAGGAGGACGGCCCAGAAGGCGTCCACCCCGGTCGGGTGTCTGCGGAGGAAGTCGTAGAGGCGCTGCACGTAACCCAGCGTAGGCAAAGGAGACAGGTGCCGGAGTCAACCACAGGGGCGATCCGTACGAAGGGGGCGTACTCCCCAAGGTGGAGGGTCGGCTTAGCCTGTGGGGGATGAACGCTCAGGGTGAGGGGATCGGGCCGGTCCGCTGGTCGACGGCCATGGAGCGCGCGCTGTACGGGCCGGGCGGTTTCTACGTGGACCCGCGCGGCCCCGGGCCCGCCGGGCACTTCCGTACCTCCGTGCACGCCTCGCCGCTCTATGCGGGCGCCGTGGCCCGGCTCCTCCTCCGGGTGGACGAGGACCTCGGCCACCCGGAGGGGCTGGACCTGGTCGACGTGGGGGCCGGGCGCGGGGAGCTCCTGACCGGGGTGCTCGCAGCGCTGCCGGCGGCGACGGCCGCGCGGGTGCGGCCCTACGCCGTGGAGCGCGCGGGCCGGCCCGAGGGGCTGGACCCCCGGGTCCGCTGGGTCGCCACGCCGCCCCAGGGGACCACCGGGCTGCTGTTCGCCAACGAGTGGCTGGACAATGTACCGCTGGACGTCGCCGAGGACGGGCGGTACGTGCTGGTCGCGCCGGACGGTACGGAGACCCCGGGCGGCCCGCTGGAGGGCCGGGACCGCGCCTGGCTGGACCGGTGGTGGCCGGGCACGGGCCGGGCGGAGATCGGCCGCGCCCGGGACGAGGCGTGGGCGGCGGCCGTCGCGACCCTCGACCGGGGCCTGGCGGTCGCCGTGGACTACGCGCACACCCGCGAGGCCCGGCCCCCGTACGGCACCCTGACCGGCTTCCGCGGCGGCCGTGAGGTCCCGCCGGTCCCCGACGGGAGCTGCGACATCACCGCGCACGTCGCCTTCGACGCCTGCGCGGGACCGGGCGCGGAGCTGCTCACCCAACGGGAGGCGCTGGCATCACTCGGCGTCTCGGGCGCCCGCCCGCCGCTCGCAATGGCGTCGAGCGACCCGGCGGGGTACGTGCGCGCGCTGGCCTCGGCGGGGGAGGCGGCCGAACTCACCGCTCGCGGCGGCCTCGGGGACTTCGGGTGGCTGGTGCAGCCGGTGGGCCTGGACGGGGCGGGCGGCTCGGACGGCGTGGGCGGCTCGGGTGGCTCGGGTCGGCCGGCCGGACTGGGGCTCCGGCCGCGCTGACGCCGCGCTGACCCTCGGGCGGGCGGGGCGGGGGCGGGGCCGGAGCCCCGCCCCCACAGCCGGGCCGACGCCGGGTGGCGCCGCCCGGCCGGAGCGCCGGACTACTGCGTGACGCCGTGGTCGTGGCCCTCGCGCAGGCCCCCGCCGCTGCCGGACGCGCCGCCACCCGCGGGGGCGGCGACGACCGGCCGGGCGAGCGGGGCCAGGTCGTAGGCGTAGTGGCCGACCGCGTTCGCGATCACGTCGACGTTGATGTCGAGCGCCTTGCGGTCGATGTTGGCGAGGGTGTCGCCCTTCGCGTGGTAGTTCACGTCGTAGGCCACGCCCGCCTGGCCGCCGAACTTGGCCGCCTGCTCGGCGGTCTTGATGCCCTCGGCGCCCGTGTCCGTGCCCCCGGACGCGATCCCGGCCTCGATGAAGGGGCCGTAGTCCGAGCGGCCGGTGAAGTCCGAGCCCTCGTGCGGGATGTTCCGCGAGTCGAGGAAGTCGGTGATGCCCTTCTCCAACTGGGCGGAGCCCTCGGGTCCGGGACCGGAGCCGACCTTGTCCGAGTCGTCGCCGTCGTAGACGAAGTAGGCGGCGTTCGGCGAGGCGATCATGTCGAAGTTCAGGTAGAGCCGGATCTGCTTCTTCTGCGCGTCCGTCAGGCCGCCCACGTACGCCTCGGAGCCGAGCAGGCCGAATTCCTCGGCCGACCACCAGGCGAACTTGACCTTGTTCTTGATGTGCTTCTGGCTGCTCGCGAGGCGCTGTGCGACCTGGAGGATGCCGGCCGAGCCGGAGCCGTTGTCGTTGATGCCGGGGCCGGCCGCGACCGAGTC
This sequence comes from Streptomyces sp. NPDC058279, assembly GCF_042881255.1. NCBI lineage: Bacteria > Bacillati > Actinomycetota > Actinomycetes > Kitasatosporales > Streptomycetaceae > Streptomyces > Streptomyces sp. NPDC058279. Next base: position 44,643 of record NZ_JBHVYA010000022.1, read on the forward strand.
GAGGTGCGCGCCGAGGAAGACGGTGTTGTTCTCGTCGCCGCCGCTGGTCTCGGCGATGACGTTGTACGTCGTGCGGTTCTCGCGGAGCTCGCGGAGGTCCAGGGTGACCTCGACCGGTCCGGCCGCGGCCTCGGCCGCGAGCTTCTCGCCCTCCGTCCGGCTGACGCCGCCGGTGGGGACCTTGCCGGCGTCGGCGGTGCCGAGGGTGCCGTTCAGCGCGCCCTCGGTGTTGTTGTAGATGATCGCGCCGACCGCGCCGGCCGCCGCGGCGTTGGCCTGCTTGACGGCGAAGGCGCAGCCGCCGCGCTTGACGAGCGCGATGCGGCCGGTGAAGGCGCCGGGGGCGAAGTCGCCCGGCTCGCAGCCGTTCGTGCCGTCCGCGTCGACGGGGACGACGGCGACCCGCGCCGTGACGCCATCGGCCGGACCGCTCGCGGTGTATGTCATCAGCTTGATCGGGACGTCACGAGGGGCGGCGCCCTTCACCTTCAGGGTCTCGGCGATCGTCTCGACGTACACGAAGTCGAACGCGTTCTTCGTGACCTTGTACCCGGCCGCCTTCATGACGGCTTCCACGTACTGGGCGGACTGCACGTGGCCCTTCGAACCGGCCACGCGCGTGCCGTTGTTGTAGTCGGCGATCGACTGGAAGACCTTCAGATGGTTCTCGGCGCCCTTGCCCGTCGCCTCCTTGACCAGCTTCCTCGCCAGCGCGTCGCCCTGGGCGGCGTCGCTCTGCGGGCTGCCGGCGGCGGCGGGTCCGGCGAGCAGCAACGGGGAGGCGAGGGCCAGTGCGGCAAGGGCGGCGGTGGTGGCTGCGGCTATACGGCGTGAGGGCATGAAGGTCCTTTCATGACAACAGGGGCAGGCAGGCTGGGCGGTGGACGCACGGTAAGCAGCGAAGCGTCGCTGTCGCCAGACCTTTCACTGCTTCCGGTTTGTGAAATCCGGATATCGGTGCGTCCGCGCCGTCGTGTTCCGGCCGGCGTGCCACCGTCCGGTGGGTTACCGGGTGCCCGATACCGGCTACCGGTTACCGGCTACCGGTTACCGCAGGATCCCCTCGATGAAGTCCGAACCGATGCGGGCCACCGCCGAGAGGTCCAACTGGTGCTGCGCGTAACGGCCTTGGCGACGGGTGTGCAGCAGGCCGGCCTTCTTGAGCGCGGCGAGGTGGCGGGAGACCTCCGGGGCGGATATGCCGTGCACGGTCGCCAACTCGCCCGTGGTGTACGGGGCTCGGGCCAGGCTGCGGCACAACCGCATCCGCATGGGGTGCGCGAGGGCGTCCATGCGGAGCCGCAGCAACTCCACCGAGCCGGGCGCGGAGGCCGGTTCGGGGGAGCCGAGGGGGTAATGCAGGACCGGGCGCCAGCCGGGGGCGTGCAGCACGAGGAGGTGCGGCCGGCCGAAATTGGTGGGTATCAGGACCAGGCCCGGGCCGACGCGGGGGTCGGTGGCGGTGGTGGACCCGTTGACCATCTTGTCGGCGGTGATGGTGGTCCCGGCCTCGTCGACGCTGAGCGCCGCCGAGACCTCCCGGAGCACCGCGGGCAACCCCTTGCGGCGCAGCACCTCGGTCTTGTGCCGGGCGTCGGCGACCTGCTGGGGGCCGATCCGTTGCCAGGTCTCGGCGAAGAACGCCTCGTCGCAATCCTCCAGGAGGCGACGCAGCCAGCCGCGGACGGCGGCGGTGTCGTCCAGCAGCCGCAGGGAGAACCGCAGCTGCGCCGGGCCGCGGGCGGCGGCGGCCTCCAGGACCTTGGCGCGGGAGGCGGGGTCCTTGAGGGGGGAGGGCGCGCCACCCTCGTCGTAGAGCGCGAGCCAACAGTGTTCGAGGGCTGCCGTCACGAAGCGCTCGTCGTCGAGGCGGTCGAGTACGTCGAGCTCCTCGGCCAGGGTCGCGGCGGGCAGGCCGGTGCCGCCGGGGGTGCCGGCGAAGGGCATGAAGATGTCGGAGAAGGAGCCGCGCCACAGGAAGTCGGCTTCGAGCAGCCGGTCGGCGAGGCAGGGGTCGAGGGCGGTGGTGGTGGCGGTGGCCCAGGACGCGAGGTGCGGGTGGTGGGCGGGCTGGGAGAGCGCGTGCAGGGCCATGCAGAGTTCCGCGAGGGGGGAGGGCGCGAAGCGGATGCGCTCCGCGGGGAGCCCGGCGATGTCGATGGTGACGCTCATCGCCCCATTCTCCCGGTGCCCTTCGCCCCCGCCCCCCGCACCGGTCCGTCCGAGCGACACCCCGCCCGGGGCGCCGGCGGTGTGGCTCCGCCCCGGCGCCGGCAGTGTGGGGCTCCGCCCCGGTGGCGGCCGGTTGGGCGGCTGGCGCCGATCGGTCTGCGGCGGTGTTGGGCTCGGCCCGGGCCGCACCTCAAGCGCCGGCGGGGCTGAGTTGGTTGGGCTCGGCCCGTAACGGGTGGGGGCCGGGGTGCTGACCGGGTCGGCTGGGCATTTCAGCCTCGCCGGCGATTGAGGCGCGGGGGTCCGGGGGAAGGCCCCCGGCAGCGGCGCCGCACCTGGGCACGACGGGGTCCCGGGCCGGGCCGGGCGGCGCGCGGCCCCGGCTGCCCCGCCCGGACCGGGCCCAGACGGGGGCGTAACCCCCGCCCCCGCCCGGGTTGCCCCGCGCCCCGGTCCGGGCCGGGCCCGGGGGGCGTAACCCCCGCCCCCCGCCCGGGTTGCCCCGCGCCACCGCCCGGACCGGGGTCCGTAAACCCCCGCACCGCCCCCGCCCCCGCCGGAGGCTAGAGGTGGGAGGTGAAGTCCGCGACCGCCGCGCGGACGTCCGCCGGGGTCCAGGCAAGGCCCGGGGCGGTGATTTCCAGTTCCGTCAGGGAGACACCCGGCGGCCCGCCGGGAGACCACCGGCGGAACAGGACGCGGCCCGTCTCCTCCGCCTGCCGCAGGCCCGCCTCCGTGAGCCGCTCGGCCTCGTACGGCAGCCACACCTGGAACTGGTGCGTGTGCGGCACCTCCGGATGCACCCGGAACCACGGCAGCCCCGCCTCCGCGAAGCCCTCCCGCAGCGCCGCCGCCACCACCCGCGCCCCGGCCACGTACGACGGCAGCTCAGGCAGGACCCGCTCCAGTCCGGCCAGGCCCGACAGGGCCTGCGGGAACTGCCGGAAGATCTGGCCCCCGTACCGGTGCCGCCAGACCCTGGCCTCCGCGACCAGCGACGCGGAACCCGCCAGCACCGCCCCGCTCAGCCCCCCGAGCGACTTGTAGAGGGACACGTACACCGAATCCGCCAGCCCCGCGATCTCCGACAGCGGTCGCCCGAAGTGCACCGTGGACTCCCACAGCCGCGCCCCGTCGAAGTGCACCACCGCGTCCCGCTCCCGCCCCGTCTCCACCAGCGCGACGAGCTCCTCCCACGTCGGCAGCAGGAACCCCGCCTCCCGCAGCGGCAGCTCCAGCATCAGCGTGCCGAACGGCTCCGGCAGCTCCGCGACCTCCCGCGCCGTCGGCTGCCGCGCCTCCCGCGGCGGGTACACCGTCCGCAGCCCGGACACCGTCGACAGCGCGCCGTCCTCCCACAGCTCGGGGTGGCTCATCGGGTGCAGGGCCACCACCGGGTTCCCGGTCCGCCCGGCCCAGCACCGCAGCGCGACCTGCTGCGCCATCGTCCCGCTCGGGAAGAACGCCGCGTCCGCCATGCCCAGCAGCTCCGCGACGCGCCGCTCCAGCCGGCCGACCACCCCGTCGCCGTACACGTCCACGCCCTCGTCCGGGTCCGCCTCCGCCAGTCCGGGCAGCGCCGCCAGCAGTTCGCCCACCGTCGGCTCCAGCAGGCTCCGCGACAGCACCCGGTCGGCCCCCCGCCACGCCGCCACCAGCCGCTTCGTCCGGTCTTCGTCATCCGTCATGCCCCGATCATCGCCCGGCCGCCGTCGGTCCGGCCGACACGCCCAGGGGCTAGCATGGCGGCGTATCGTCCGGTACCCCCCGCGGACTGGAACGGAAGGCAATCCCCGCGTGAACGCACCCCATCAGACGGAGCCCCGGGATCCGTCCGACCGCCCTGCCCGGCTCGCCGTGGGCGTCGTCGGCGCCGGCCGCGTCGGCCCCGCGCTGGCCCGCGCCCTCCAGCAGGCCGGACACCGCCCCGTCGCCGTCTCCGGTGTCTCCGACGCGTCCCGCCGCCGGGCCGCCCGGATGCTGCCCGACGTACCGCTCGTCCCGGCCGGGCAGGTGCTCGAACACGCCGACCTGGTGCTCCTCACCGTCCCGGACGACGCCCTGCCCGCCCTGGTCGAGGGCCTCGCGGAGACCGGCGCGATCCGCCCCGGACAGCTCCTCGTCCACACCTCCGGGCGCTACGGGACCGCCGTGCTGGACCCCGCCCGCCGTGCGGGCGCCCTGCCCCTGGCCCTGCACCCCGTGATGACCTTCACCGGTACCGAGGTCGACGTACAGCGCCTGGCCGGCTGCTCCTTCGGGGTGACCGCCCCCGACGAGCTGCGGCTCGCCGCCGAGGCGCTGGTCATCGAGATGGGCGGGGAACCGGAGTGGATCGCGGAGGAGGACCGTCCGCTCTATCACGCCGCCCTCGCCCTCGGGGCGAACCACCTGGTCACCCTGGTCGCCCAGGCCATGGAACTGCTCGGCAAGGCCGGTGTCGAACACCCGGACCGGATGCTCGGCCCGCTCCTCGGCGCGGCCCTGGACAACGCCCTGCGCTCCGGTGACTCCGCCCTCACCGGCCCCGTGGCCCGCGGGGACGCCGGTACGGTCGCCGCGCACGTCGCGGAGCTGCGCAGGCACGCCCCCGCCGCCGTTCCCGGCTACCTCGCGATGGCCCGCACCACCGCCGACCGCGCCCTCGCGCACGGCCTGCTCAAGGCGGAGCTCGCCGAGGACCTGCTCGGCGCCCTCGCGGAGACCGGGACCGCCCCGCCGGCCGGCCCCCGTACCGATCCGGCCACCGATCCGGGCACCGACCCCGAAACCGACCCCGCGACCGACCGCGACGACCCCGAGGGCGACGGCCGATGACCGAGCACCCGCTGCTGCTGAACACCGCCGAGGCGCTGCACCGCCTCCCGCGCACCGGCCGCCGCGCCGTCGTCATGACCATGGGCGCCCTGCACGACGGCCACGCCACCTTGGTCCGCACCGCCCGGGATCTGGCCGGCCCCACCGGCCAGGTCGTCGTCACCGTCTTCGTCAACCCGCTCCAGTTCGGGGCGAACGAGGACCTCGACCGCTACCCCCGCACCCTCGACGCCGACCTCGCGATCGCCCGCGCGGCGGGCGCGGACGCCGTGTTCGCCCCGGCCGTCGACGAGGTCTACCCCGGCGGCGACCCGCAGGTGCGGATCAGCGCCGGCCCCATGGGCGGGCGCCTGGAAGGGGCCACCCGCCCCGGCCACTTCGACGGCATGCTGACCGTCGTCGCCAAGCTGCTCCACCTCACCCGCCCCGACCTGGCCCTCTTCGGCCAGAAGGACGCGCAGCAACTGGCCCTGATCCGCCGGATGGTCACCGACCTCAACTTCGCGGTGGACGTCGTGGGCGTGCCCACCGTCCGCGAGGAGGACGGCCTGGCCCTGTCCTCCCGCAACCGCTACCTCTCCGCCGCCGAGCGCCGCACGGCCCTGGCCCTGTCCCGCGCCCTGTTCGCGGGCCGCGACCGGCTCGCCGCCCAGGCCGCGCTGCGCGCCCGCGCCGTGGCCTCCCCGGCCAGCGACCAGCGGGCCACCGCCCTGGCCCGGCTCGGCGAGATCCGCGCCTCCGCCGACGCGCACGCCGTCTCGGTGGCGGTCTCGGCCGCCGGGGCCGGTCTGCCCGACGCCGTGCGGGCGGCCGCCCGGCACGTCCTGGACGAGGCGGGCCGCCAGGACCCGCCGCTGGCCCTGGACTACCTGGCGCTGGTGGACCCGCAGGACTTCACCGAGGTCGGCCCCGACTTCACCGGTCAGGCCGTGCTGGCCGTCGCCGCGAAGGTGGGCACGACCCGGCTGATCGACAACATCCCATTGGAGTTCGGAGCACACACGTGAGCACCCCAGGCACAGGCACCGCCGGCACCGGCATACGGCTGCACGCCCCCGCCCCCGGCTGGGCCGTCGACGCCGACGTCGTGGTCGTCGGCTCGGGCGTGGCGGGCCTGACGGTGGCGCTGCGCTGCGCCGCCGCGGGCCGCCGTACGGTCGTGGTCACCAAGGCCCGGCTCGACGACGGCTCCACCCGCTGGGCCCAGGGCGGCATCGCGGCCGCCCTCGGCGAGGGCGACACCCCCGAGCAGCACCTGGACGACACCCTGGTGGCCGGCGCGGGCCTGTGCGACGAGGCCGCCGTCCGGCTCCTCGTCACCGAGGGCCCGGACGCCGTACGCCGCCTCATCGAGACCGGCGCCGTCTTCGACACCTCCGCCGAGACGGGCGAGATCGAGCTGACCCGCGAGGGCGGCCACCACCGCCGCCGCATCGCGCACGCCGGCGGCGACGCGACGGGCGCCGAGATCTCCCGGGCCCTGGTCGAGGCCGTCCACGCGGCCGGTATCCGTACCGTCGAGAACGCGCTGGTCCTGGACCTCCTCCAGGACGCCGAAGGCCGTACCGCCGGCGTCACCCTGCACGTCATGGGCGAGGGCCAGCACGACGGCGTCGGCGCCGTCCACGCCCCGGCCGTGATCCTCGCGACCGGCGGCATGGGCCAGGTCTTCTCCGCCACCACCAACCCGTCCGTCTCCACCGGCGACGGCGTGGCCCTCGCCCTGCGCGCCGGCGCGGAGGTCTCCGACCTGGAGTTCGTGCAGTTCCACCCGACGGTGCTGTTCCTGGGTCCGGACGCCGAGGGCCAGCAGCCGCTGGTGTCGGAGGCGGTCCGCGGCGAGGGCGCCCACCTGGTCGACGCCGACGGGGTGCGCTTCATGGTGGGGCAGCACGAACTCGCCGAACTCGCCCCGCGCGACATCGTCGCCAAGGGCATCATGCGTCGCATGCAGGAGCAGGGCACCGCCCACATGTACCTGGACGCCCGGCACTTCGGCGCCCGGATGTGGGAACAGCGCTTCCCCACCATCCTCGCCGCCTGCCGCGCCCACGGCATCGACCCGGTGACCGAGCCCATCCCGGTCGCGCCCGCCGCCCACTACGCGTCCGGCGGCGTCCGCACCGACCTGCACGGCCGCACCACCGTCCCCGGCCTGTACGCCTGCGGCGAGGTCGCCTGCACCGGCGTGCACGGCGCGAACCGGCTCGCCTCCAACTCACTGCTGGAGGGCCTGGTCTTCGCCGAGCGGATCGCCGAGGACATCGTCGCCCACCCGCCGGCCGTGGGCGGCCCGGTCGTCCCCGTCCCCTCCACCGGCCCGCTCCAGCCCGCCGGGGCGCGCTACGAGGTCCAGCGGATCATGACGGACGGCGCGGGCGTCCTGCGCTCCGCCGACTCCCTCGCCGGGGCCGCCGCCGCGCTCGAAGACCTGTACGCCGCCGCGCTGAACGACCTGGAGGCGCACGGCAAGACCGCCGAACCGGGCGTCGACACCTGGGAGGCCACCAACCTGCTGTGCGTGGCCCGGGTCCTGGTCGCCGCCGCCCGGCGGCGCGAGGAGACCCGCGGCTGCCACTGGCGCGAGGACCACCCCGACCGCGACGACGCGAACTGGCGGCGCCACCTCGTCGTACGGCTCTCCGCGACCGAGAAGCGGGCCCTGGTCGTCACCCCCACCGACTCCGCGGACTTCCCGTCCGTACGGCACCCCCTCATCTCCGACAGCATGGAGCAGTCAGCGTGAGCACGCACGAGCACGACCACCGGCACGACGAACTTCCCCTCCTCGACTCGGCGGAGGGCGGCTGCGGCGACGACTGTGCCTGCGGTGACGGCGAGGAGTCCGGCCTGGACCCGGCGCTGGCCCAGCTGTTGACCGACGCCGGCCTGGACCCGATCGAGGTCGAGGACATCGCGCACATGGCGCTGTCCGAGGACCTGGACGGCGGGGTCGACGTCACCACCGTCGCCACCGTGCCCGAAGAGGCCGAGGCCGTCGCCGACTTCGTCGCCCGCGAGGACGGCGTCGTGGCCGGCCTGCGCGTCGCCGAGGCCGTCTTCTCGATGGTGTGCACCGAGGCGTTCGAGGTGGAACGGCACGCGGAGGACGGCGACACCGTCAAGGCCGGCCAGGTGCTGCTCTCCGTCCGCTCCCGCACCCGCGACCTGCTGACCGCCGAGCGCAGCGCCCTGAACATCCTGTGCCGGATGTCCGGCATCGCGACCGCCACCCGCCGCTGGGCCGACGTCCTGGAGGGCACGACGGCCAAGGTCCGCGACACCCGCAAGACCACGCCCGGGCTGCGCGCGCTGGAGAAGTACGCGGTGCGCTGCGGCGGCGGCGTCAACCACCGCATGTCCCTCTCGGACGCGGCCCTGGTCAAGGACAACCACGTGGTCGCGGCGGGCGGCGTCGCGCAGGCGTTCACCGCCGTCCGCGAGGCCTTCCCGGAGGTCCCGATCGAGGTCGAGGTGGACACCCTGGAGCAGATCGGCGAGGTCCTGCAGGCGGGCGCCGACCTGATCCTGCTGGACAACTTCACGGTGGCCCAGACGGCCGAGGCCGTCGCTCTCGTCGCGGGCCGCGCCACCCTGGAGTCCTCGGGCCGGCTCACCCTGGACACCGCCCGCGACTACGCCCTGACCGGCGTGGACTACCTGGCGGTGGGCGCGCTCACGCACTCCGCGCCGATCCTCGACATCGGCCTCGATCTGCGCGAGGCGGTGTAACCGGTGCTCCTCACCATCGACGTGGGCAACACCCATACGGTCCTGGGCCTGTTCGACGGTGACGAGATCGTCGAGCACTGGCGGATCTCGACCGACCCGCGCCGGACGGCCGACGAGATGGCCGTCCTGATGCAGGGCCTGATGGGTACGCACCCGATGCTCGGCACCGAACTGGGCGACGGCATCCACGGCATCGCCATCTGCTCGACGGTGCCCTCGGTGCTGCACGAGCTCCGCGAGGTCACCCGCCGCTACTACGGGGACGTCCCGGCGGTGCTGGTGGAGCCCGGCATCAAGACCGGCGTGCCGATCCTGATGGACAACCCCAAGGAGGTCGGGGCGGACCGCATCATCAACGCGGTCGCGGCCGTCGAGCTCTACGGCGGGCCGGCCATCGTGGTCGACTTCGGTACGGCGACCACCTTCGACGCGGTGTCGACGAAGGGCGAGTACGTGGGCGGGGTCATCTCCCCGGGCATCGAGATCTCGATGGAGGCGTTGGGCGTCCGGGGCGCCCAACTGCGCAAGATCGAGCTGGCCCGCCCGCGCAACGTGATCGGCAAGTCCACGGTCGAGGCGATGCAGTCGGGCGTGGTCTACGGGTTCGCCGGGCAGGTGGACGGCGTCGTCGCGCGCATGGCCAAGGAACTGGCCGGCCCGCACGGCGACCCGGACGACGTGCGCGTCATCGCGACGGGCGGCCTGGCCCCGATGGTCCTCGGCGAGTCCTCGGCGATCGACGAGCACGAGCCGTGGCTGACGCTGATCGGCCTGCGGCTGGTCTACGAGCGCAACGCGCCGAACTTCGACTGACCCCCTCGACGCCGGTGTCCGGCCCCGCCCCCCGGGGCCGGCCCCGCGTCGTCGTGCGAGGAGTTTTCCCGAAAATGGCCGGAAAGGCCGGCCGGCGGGGATACGGTCCCACCGGGAAACACCCGAACCCTTCCCCGGCGGAGGAGACCACCATGACCGCGACCGCTCGGCTCACCTGGCAGAAGTCGTCCTACTGCGGCGACGGCGACACCTGTGTCTACGTCGCCTCCGCCCCCGGCGTCCTGGTCCGCGTCGCGGACCGCGCCGACCCCGCCCACCTGGTGATGGCCACCACCCACGCCGCCTGGGCCGCTTTCCTGGAAGCGGTCAAAGCGCAACCCTGAGCGGGGCGGCCCGGCGCGCCGGGAAGAGGCGACATCGGGGGATTTTGTCCGATTAGCGCGTATCTTCGCCCCATGCCCACGCCCTACGGTTCCCGCGGCGGCATGGCGTTCAGCGCTGCTGAGCTGCACCTGCTCAGGCGTTCGCTCGCCCACGCCCTCCCGTCCTCCACGGCCCCCCTGACGGCCGGCGAGGTCCAGGACTGCCTGCGCCTCGCCGCGTCGGTGGACGACGCGGTGCAGGAGGCGGGGCGGCTCAGAGCGTTCCTCCTCGCCGACCTGGCCCGCTACAGAGCCGCCCTGCCGGGAAGCCTGCCCGGCTACCTGGAACTGCTCCAGGACGCCCTGGCCGCCGGCTACGAGCCCGTCCCCGACGACCTCGCGGCGCTCCGGGCGCTGCGCGCCAACCCGGTCGCCGCCGCGGTGCTGGAGCGGGCCCAGACCGTCGCGGAGCGCTCCGTACGCCGCCGGCTCTCCACCACGCCCGCGCCCCGGACCCGCCTGCTGGCCCTGGCGGGCGGTCGCGAGGAGGAACGGCGCCCCGACCGGCGCCCCGACCCGCGGCCCGCCCCGAAGCCCGCCGAGCGGCCCGCGGAGAAACCCGCCCCGAAGCCCGCCGAGCCGGGCGGGAAGCCGGCCCCGCACCCGGAGCGGCCCATCCCCACCCCGGGCGAGGTCTTCCCACCCCGCCGCAAGCCCGCCCCGCCCCCCGCCGACGGCCGCGCCGTCGGCTAGGCCGCAGCCGCAGCCGCGGCCGCGGCCCGCGACCCGGCACACCGTCCCGGCCGCGGCACTGGCTACGCTGGTGGGCATGGACTACGTTTCCGCGATCGTGCCCCCCCTCGTGATGGCCGTGTTCTTCATCTTCCTCGTCAAGACGATCGTGAAGAGCCAGGGCGGCGCCAACAAGGCAAAGGAAGACGCGGCGGTCGACGCCGTTCTCGCCCGCGCCGAGGCGGCCCGACAGACCGGCAACTGACCCGGAGAACCCCTTGGGGGCCCCGACTTCGTCGGGGTCCCCACATTTGTCGCGCGTTGTCGTCCGAATAGTCGGGCAATTCCCCACAAGCCGCACTATCGTGCTGTTGTGCCTCGCCCCCTGGGAGAACTCGAAGACGCCGTGATGACACGGGTGTGGCAGTGGAACCGCCCGGTCACCGTTCGTGAAGTCCTGGAAGACCTTCAGCAGGAACGGTCCATCGCGTACACCACGGTCATGACCGTTATGGACAATCTCCATCAGAAGGGCTGGGTCCGCCGGGAAGCCGAAGGCCGCGCCTATCGCTATACGGCGGTCTCCACCCGCGCCGCCTACTCGGCCGCACTGATGAACGAGGCGTGGTCGACCAGTGACAACCCGGCGGCCGCCCTCGTGGCCTTCTTCGGCATGATGTCCCAGGAACAGCGCGAAGCCCTCCGGGACGCCGTACGGATCGTCAGTCACGACGACGAGGCACCCGCGGAAGTCCCGGAAGCCGAAGGGGACACCGGGGAGCGACCGCCCGCGCCGGGGCGATAACGTCGCCGCATGGGAGAGTTTTCCGCCGAAGACGCCAAAACAGTGACCATCCGCCGCGCGCGCACCGGCGACGTTCCCGCGCTGCGTCGCCTGCTCGACCAGTACGTGCAGCAGCGGATCCTGCTCGACAAAGCCCCCGTGGTCCTTTACGAGGACATCCAGGAGTTCTGGGTCGCGGAACGCGACTCCGACGGCCAGGTCGTCGGCTGCGGTGCTCTCCACGTCATGTGGGAAGACCTCGCGGAGGTACGCACTCTCGCGGTCGACCGCAGTTTGAAGGGGGCCGGTGTCGGACATCGGGTGCTGGCCAAGTTGTTGGAGACCGCGCGCCGACTCGGTGTGAGCCGGGTTTTCTGCCTCACCTTCGAAGTGGACTTCTTCGCGAAGCACGGCTTCGTCGAGATCGGGGAGACTCCGGTCGAGACCGATGTCTACATGGAGCTCCTGCGTTCCTATGACGAGGGCGTCGCCGAGTTCCTCGGTCTCGAACGAGTGAAGCCGAACACCTTGGGCAACAGTCGGATGCTTCTGCACCTCTGATCGGGCGGCGATCGGCGGGTGATCGGCGGGTGCTCGACCTCGGCCGCTTTTACGGGCCCGCCCGCCCGTGGCCTATGTCCGAATCGCGCACGTTTCCCGCTCCGTGGCGGTCCTGAACCTCACCCGGGGGGTTTGTGTTTTCCCGGCAAAAGCGGTTTCCTTTCCGCGTACTGCATTTTCGATGAAAGGAAATCCGGTGGCACAGAAGGTTCAGGTCCTTCTTGTCGACGACCTCGACGGTGGCGAGGCGGACGAGACCGTGACGTTCGCTCTGGACGGCAAGACCTACGAGATCGACCTCACCGCCGCCAACGCTGAAAAGCTCCGCGGCCTGCTCGAGCCCTACACCAAGAGCGGCCGCCGCACCGGTGGCCGTGCCGCCGCGGGTCGCGCCAAGGGCCGCACCGCGACGACGTCCGGCAACCCGGACACCGCCGAGATCCGCGCGTGGGCCAAGGCCAAGGGCCTCACGGTCAACGACCGCGGTCGCGTCCCCGCCGAAATCCGCGAGGCCTACGAGAACCGGGCCTGACCCACGGCACGGGGTCGCCCCGTCGGGGCCGTACGCCGCCACAGGCGCGCCCTGTGGCACTCCGTGGCCGCCGCGGCGACCAGGCGTACGAGGTCCGGCCCGGCGTCCCGCCCCGGACCGGGCAGGGCGGGCAGTGCCGCCTCGCACCCCTGCTCGGGGGGCCGCAGCCACACCGCGGCCCCCCGAGGGTCGTGCGCCGCGGGCTGCCCGGGGGGCGCCGGGGCGGTGATCAGCCCCCCCGCGCCGAGCGCGGTGAGGTCCAGCTCCACGCCGCCCCATTCCAGCCAGTCGAGGAGCCCGTCCAGCTCCTCCGCGCTTCCCGGCGCCACCAGGAACCGCATCCGGCGGCCCTCGACGGCCACCGGCCCGGTGGCGATCCGGCGGCGCAGCACCCGCGTCCCCGCGTCGGCGGGCAGCTCCAGTACGTCGAAGGCGGTCCCGGTGGCGAGCCGCGCGGGCGCCGTGCCCACGACGCCCCAGCCCGGCACACGGGCGTACCAGGCGGCGGGCGAATCGGCCTCGGGCGCGAGCCGGGGCGGCGGGACTACGGCGAGACCGGGGGCGTTCCGTGCGGCGATGAGTGCCATGCCCCGAGCAACTCCGGATTCGTTCCGGGGTTACGCGCCGCGTACGGAAGAATGCGGAACGTAAACGTCCGGCGGGCTCTGCCCCACATTCGAAGACGGAAGCCTGTTCGCCCGTAGCGGAGGGGACTGTGCCCATCGGCATGGACCGCGCGTCCTCGGGGGTAAGACATTCCTAGTGGATAGGGGCGACACGCTGAGGTGAGCGGCCTTCGAGGGCCTTACGTTCGCCATCGGCGTACACGTGTGACGGGTATCTGCCTGGCCTGCGGGAACATCGTCTCGCACCATCGGGTTGGAGCAGGTGTCGGCTCTTACGGCCGGTTTTTCCCACGGAACGTGGGGGTGAGCCGCGGACGGATGTCGGCAGTTGGAATGAGCTGTCCCGCCCCGCGGGACTAGCATGCGGAAGGACAGGGCGGGGACCGACCCCGAACTGCCCGACCGCTCTGAGGAGCGATAAACGATGTTCGAGAGGTTCACCGACCGCGCGCGGCGGGTTGTCGTCCTGGCTCAGGAAGAAGCCCGGATGCTCAACCACAACTACATCGGCACCGAGCACATCCTCCTGGGCTTGATCCACGAGGGTGAGGGTGTCGCCGCTAAGGCCCTGGAGAGCCTCGGGATTTCGCTCGAGGCTGTTCGCCAGCAGGTTGAGGAGATCATCGGTCAGGGGCAGCAGGCCCCGTCCGGCCACATCCCCTTCACCCCGCGGGCGAAGAAGGTCCTGGAGCTCTCGCTCCGAGAGGCCCTCCAGCTCGGCCACAACTACATCGGCACCGAGCACATCCTGCTCGGCCTGATCCGCGAGGGCGAGGGCGTCGCCGCCCAGGTCCTCGTGAAGCTGGGCGCCGATCTGAACAGGGTCCGGCAGCAGGTCATCCAGTTGCTCTCCGGGTACTCCGGAGGCGGCAAGGAGTCGGCCACGGCAGGCGGCCCGGCCGAGGGGACCCCCTCGACCTCGCTCGTCCTCGACCAGTTCGGCCGCAACCTCACCCAGGCTGCCCGCGAATCCAAGCTCGACCCGGTCATCGGGCGCGAGAAGGAGATCGAGCGGGTCATGCAGGTGCTGTCCCGCCGGACCAAGAACAACCCGGTACTCATCGGCGAGCCCGGCGTCGGCAAGACCGCCGTCGTCGAGGGCCTGGCCCAGGCCATCGTCAAGGGCGAGGTGCCCGAGACCCTCAAGGACAAGCACCTCTACACCCTCGACCTGGGCGCCCTGGTCGCCGGTTCCCGTTACCGCGGTGACTTCGAGGAGCGCCTCAAGAAGGTGCTGAAGGAGATCCGCACCCGCGGCGACATCATCCTGTTCATCGACGAGCTCCACACCCTCGTGGGTGCGGGCGCCGCCGAGGGCGCGATCGATGCCGCCAGCATCCTCAAGCCCATGCTGGCCCGTGGTGAGCTCCAGACCATCGGTGCCACGACTCTGGACGAGTACCGCAAGCACCTCGAGAAGGACGCGGCGCTGGAGCGCCGTTTCCAGCCGATCCAGGTGGCGGAGCCTTCCCTCCCCCACACGATCGAGATCCTCAAGGGCCTGCGCGACCGCTACGAGGCCCACCACCGCGTCTCCATCACGGACGAGGCCCTCGTGCAGGCGGCCACCCTCGCGGACCGCTACATCTCGGACCGCTTCCTGCCGGACAAGGCGATCGACCTGATCGACGAGGCCGGCTCCCGGATGCGCATCCGCCGGATGACCGCGCCGCCGGACCTCCGCGAATTCGACGAGAAGATCGCGAACGTCCGTCGCGACAAGGAGTCGGCCATCGACTCCCAGGACTTCGAGAAGGCGGCCTCCCTCCGTGATTCGGAGAAGCAGCTGCTGGCGGCGAAGGCCAAGCGCGAGAAGGAATGGAAGGCCGGCGACATGGACGTCGTCGCCGAGGTCGACGGTGAGCTCATCGCCGAAGTCCTCGCGACCGCGACCGGCATTCCCGTCTTCAAGCTGACCGAGGAGGAGTCCTCGCGACTCCTGCGCATGGAGGACGAGCTCCACCGTCGCGTCATCGGCCAGAAGGACGCCATCAAGGCCCTCTCGCAGGCGATCCGCCGTACCCGTGCGGGTCTCAAGGACCCGAAGCGTCCCGGTGGCTCGTTCATCTTCGCCGGCCCCTCGGGTGTCGGTAAGACCGAGCTCTCCAAGACGCTCGCCGAATTCCTCTTCGGCGACGAGGACGCGCTGATCTCCCTCGACATGTCGGAGTTCAGCGAGAAGCACACGGTTTCCCGTCTCTTCGGTTCGCCCCCCGGCTACGTGGGCTACGAAGAGGGCGGCCAGCTGACCGAGAAGGTCCGCCGGAAGCCGTTCTCCGTCGTCCTCTTCGACGAGGTCGAGAAGGCGCACCCGGATATCTTCAATTCCCTTCTCCAGATCCTGGAGGACGGTCGTCTGACCGACTCCCAGGGCCGGGTCGTGGACTTCAAGAACACGGTCATCATCATGACGACCAACCTGGGTACGCGGGACATCTCGAAGGGCTTCAACCTGGGCTTCGCGGCCCAGGGCGACACCAAGAGCGGTTACGACCGGATGAAGGCGAAGGTCAACGAAGAGCTCAAGCAGCACTTCCGGCCCGAGTTCCTCAACCGTGTCGACGACACGGTCGTCTTCCACCAGCTGACGCAGGAAGACATCATCCAGATCGTCGACCTGATGATCGCCAAGGTGGACGAGCGCCTCAAGGACCGCGACATGGGCATCGAGCTCAGCGGCGAGGCGAAGCAGCTCCTGGCGAAGCGCGGTTACGACCCGATCATGGGTGCGCGCCCGCTGCGCCGGACCATCCAGCGCGAGATCGAGGACTTGCTGTCGGAGAAGATCCTCTTCGGCGAGCTGCGCCCCGGTCACATCGTGGTCGTCGGTGTGGAGGGTGAGGGCGAAGAGGCCAAGTTCACCTTCCGCGGCGAGGAGAAGACGGCTCTGCCGGACATGCCTCCGATCGAGGCGACGGGCTCCGGCCCGGACCTCTCCAAGGGCGCGTGAGCAGGACCCGCAGCTAGCGGTACGAAGGGCGGCCCCGGGACCGAAAGGTCCCGGGGCCGCCCTTTCGCGTGCGCGGGGGCCTGTCGCACTGCCCCGGGACGCCGGTCGTACACGTCGTGGAAGCGGTGACAAGCCGCACAGGGCAAATCGGACCTCCTATGACCTTTCGTAGATCGAGTGTCCGTTTTGCCCACCGCTTCCCCCTGGTAGGGGGCCGTCAACAGGCGCGGGGCCCTGCCGGGCATCTACGGCCTTCGGTAGTAAAAGGGCGGTTTGGGGGAGACCGGGGCGTCGGGTTACCAAAGTGTGCGAGTCCCGCCCGGCCCCCTCGGCAATCGCCGAGCGCGCCGGGCCGCTCGTTGCCCCGTACCCGGCCCCGGAGGTCCCCACATGTCCGCGAAGCGCGTCAGCACCCGTCGTACCCGTCTCGCCCTCGTCGCCGCCGGTCTCGGTGCGGCACTGGCTCTCGGGGCCGGGACGACCGCCGCCTTCGCCGACGAGGCGCAGAGCGCCCTCACCGGTACCGCCGGGCTCGTGGCCGCCCAGGCGCAGGCCCAGGCCCAGGCGGCCGTGACCGCCGCGAAGCCGGCGCTCGCCTGGAGCAAGCCGGTCGCCCACTACACGCTCTCCGCGACCTTCGCCCAGGCCGGCGGTCTGTGGGCGCACAAGCACTCCGGCCAGGACTTCGCCTGCCCGATCGGCACCCCGGTGCACGCGGCGAGCGCGGGCGTCGTCGTCAAGGCCGGCCCGAACGGCGGCGGCGACGGCCCGGCGTACGGCAACGCCATCGTGATCCGGCACGCGAACAACACGTACTCCCAGTACGCCCACCTCTCGCGGATCCAGGTCCGGATCGGCCAGAAGGTGGCCATGGGCACGCAGATCGGCCTCTCGGGCAACACCGGGAACTCCACGGGCCCGCACCTGCACTTCGAGATCCGCACGACCCCGAACTACGGCTCGGCCGTCAACCCGGTCGCCTTCCTGCGCAAGGTCGGCATCATCGTCTGAGTCCCGTCCCGCCCGGGGTGGGGCGGCGGCAGCAGCCGCGGATCCCACCCCGGTCCGGGAGCTCAGTACAGCAGCCAGGCAGAGGTCCGGCGGGCCATCGGGTCCAGCTTGCCCGCCTTGAGGGCGTCGATGCGGTCCTGCGGCAGGGCATCGGCGTAGACCCGCAGGCTGTCCAGGGCGCCGCCCAAGGGGCCCGTCCAGTTGTCCTGGTGGCGGGAGCGGCCGAGCTGGAGCGGGCCGGGGGCCGGGAAGATGCCGGAGGGCACCGATGCCTCGTCCGCCTTCTTGCCGTTCAGGTACAGGGTGATCTTCTTGGCTGGGGCGTCGTAGGTCGCCGTCAGCTCCGACCAGGTGTTGTCCATCTTCGCGCTCACGCCGGTGACGGCCGTGGTGGTGTTCTCGGCGCCCTGCTCGCCGGTCTGCACCCGGAAGACCCAGGCCGGCTTGCCGTTCACCTGGTCCAGGCCCAGCTCGAAGGAGAACGACTTCTCGTTGCCCTGGCTGATGGCGATCTGGCGCCCCGTGGCGGTCCGGTTCCAGACGCGGGTCGAGACGGTGAAACTCTTGGTGGTGTCGACGACGCGCTGCTGGGACTCGGCGAACGAGTTGGGGGTGCCCTTGAAGCGGACCTCGTAGCGCTTGTCCATGGGGAAGATCGCGGCGTCGGGCCCCATCTTGAGGTTGGACTTGCCGATCTGGTCCCGGATGGTCGTCTGGTCGCCCGGCACGGTCGGCGTGAGGTCGGTGGGCGCCTGGTTCTGCGCGGCGGAGGCGGACGCCGGGGGCGTGTCGGGGCCCTTCTTCGGTCCGTCGCCGTCGCCCAGCAGCAGGAACGTTCCTCCGGCGCCGAGCAGCGCCACCACGGTCACCCCGCCGACGATCAGCCAGAGCCGCTTTTTGCGGCGCGCCGCCGCCGAACGGTCCGCGAGCGCGTCCCAGTCGGGCTGCGAGGGCTGCGCCGGGATCGGCAGCGGCTGCTGCGGGGGGATCTGCTGCGGGGACTGCGCCTGCGGGTAGGGGCCCTGCGGGTAGGGGCCGGGCTGGGGCTGCTGCGGGTAGCCGTACCCGCCCTCCTGCGGCGGCGGACCGAAGCCGCCCGCCGCCTGGTGCCCGCCGGGAGCGCCGGGAGCGCCGGGCGGGAAGCCGTAGCCGCCGGAGGCGGGAGTGCCCGGCGGGAACCCGTAGCCGCCGCTCCCCGGGGCGGGCTGCTCGGGCTGCGGGCTGCTGGGGGCATTCGTACCGTCGGTCATTCCACGGATGCTAAGACATCAGCCCGGCGGAGCGAACGCCCCCGTGTTCCGATCGGGAACCGATCCCGATCAGGAGCCGCCGGCGGGGTTACCCGGGCGGCGGTTGGAGGATCGGGAAACTGCCCGTCGCCGTCGGCGCGTGCTCCGGCAGCCACAGCACCGCCACCGCCCCGGCCGCCGCGCCCTCGTCCGCCGCCGTGCCCCGCGCCGCCGCCACGTTGCGGAACGTCAACCGGGCGCCGAGGACCCGCGCCTGGCCCTCCGCGATGGTCAGGCCCAGCCCGTGCCCGACCCCGGCCCGGTCCGTGGACCCCGTACGGAACCGGCTCGGCCCCTCGCGCAGCAGCGCCTCCGGGAAGCCCGGCCCGTGGTCCCGTACCCGGACGACCCGGCCCTCGATGTCGACCTGCACCGGCGGCTGCCCGTACCGGCCGGCGTTGGCCAGCAGGTTGCCCAGGATGCGCTCCAGGCGGCGCGGATCGGTGCTGACGATCTCGTCCGCGACGACCCGTACGGACGCCTCCGGCATCAGCGCCTTCACCCGCCGGGTCACGAACTCGCCCAGCGCCACGTCCTGCAGCTCGGCCCGCTCCGAGGCACTGTCCAGCCGGGCCACCTCCAACACGTCCTCGACCAGCGCGCGCATCGCCTGCGCCCGGTCCCGTACGAGCTCGGTCGGCCGGCCCGGAGGCAACAGCTCCGCCGCCGTCAGCAGCCCCGTCACCGGGGTCCGCAGCTCGTGCGCGATGTCGGCGGTCACCCGCCGCTCGGCCTCCACCCGCTGCTGGAGGGTGTCCGCCATGGCGTCCACCGCCCGCGCGAGGTCGTCCGTCTCGTCCCGTACGACGCCGCCCACCGCGTCCCGTACCCGTACGTCGGGATCGCCGTGCGCCACCCGCTGCGCGGCGGCCGCGGCCTTGCGCAGCCGGCGCGAGATCTGCCCGCCGATGAGCACGCCGAGCGCCGAGCCGGCGAGCACCACGGACAGCGAGCCGACGACCAGCGCCCGGTCCAGGTCGCGCACCATGTTGGCGCTCTCGCGGAACTGGGTGTGCAGCGACACCACCTGCCCGTTGCCGAGCGGTACGGCCGCCCACACCTCCGGGAGTCCCCTCGGGTTCTCTTGCACGTACGTCCCGCGCCGCCCGCTGCGCGCCTTCTCGCGCAGCTCGGCCGGCAGGTCGGGGTCGTTGAGCTTGGCGCCCATGGGGGGCTTGCGCCCGGCCTCGGCGTTGCGGGAGATGAACTGCACCCGGTCCAACTGGACCTCGCGGGCGCTCTCCAGCATCGACACGCGGGCGGCGCTGTGCACCACGAGGCTCAGCGCGACGGCGATCAGCGCGCCGACCGCCGCGACGGCGAACGCGATCTTCCAGCGGATCCCGGTGCGCAGGGTGAACTGCTTCACTGCTTCGACCGTCTCATGCCTTGAGCTTGTATCCGAAGCCGCGGACCGTCTCGATCCGGTCCTGCCCGATCTTGGTGCGCAGCCGTTGGACGTGGACGTCCACGACACGCGTGTCGCCGCCCCAGTCGTAGTCCCAGACCCGCTCCAGCAGCCGGTCGCGCGAGAGTACGGTGCCGGGCGCGGAGGAGAACTCCAGCAGCAGCCGCATCTCGGTCGGGGTCAGTGCCACGGGGGCGCCCGCCTTGCGCACCTCCATGCCCTCGGTGTCGACCTCCAGGTCGCCGAAGGTCAGCACCCCGCGCTCCCCGGCGTCCGCCCCCTCGCTCCCCGGCCCGCCGCCGTGCACCCCGTTGGCGTGCCCGAAGCGGCGCAGCACGGCACGGATGCGGGCGACCAGGACGGAGCCGTCGAACGGCTTGGTGACGTAGTCGTCGGCCCCCGCCTCCAGACCGAGGACGACGTCAATGGAGTCGGCCCGCGCGGACAGCATGATCACCGGGACGGTGGACTCGTCGCGGATGCGGCGGCACAGGCTCACCCCGTCCATGCCGGGCACCATCACGTCGAGGAGCGCGATGTCGGGGCGGTCCGCCCGGAAGGACTCCAGGCCGGCGAGGCCGTCGGGCATGGCGGTGACCACGAAGCCGTCGCGTTCCAGCGCCAGCGTCGTGGCCTCGCGGATGACGTCGTCGTCCTCCACGAACAGCACATGGGTCTCGGCCATGCGGAGCCTCGCTTCAGTTCTTGGGCGACGTGGCGGGGGCGGGCTGGCCGCCGCTGTCCACGTTGCTGTAGTCCGTGTGGACCCGGTCCTGCTCGGAGAACTTGTCCCCGGTCCACCGGTAGGTGATCACGTCCTCGCCGGACGGGTAGGACAGCGCGTCGCTCTTGCCGTACACCGGCTTGGTGACCACGAGGTCACCCCGGTCGATCTCCGCGTAGACCGGGGGCTGCTCGTCCGCGAACACGTTCTCGTACGTCGTCCCCTCGGCGCGGTACACGTACGAGCCGCGCCCCAGCGCGTCGGCGCACGACAGCACGTTGACCACGATGTCGACGACCGTGCTGCCGGTGACCTTCCCGTAGCTGACGTCTACGGGGTACTCCTTGCCCGTGCAGGGCTTGAGGTCCCGCTTGACCTCGGCGCTCACCTTGGGGTCCGCCTTCAGCAGCGCGACCGGGTCGACCTTCACGGCCGGCCGGCCCGAGGCCGACGCGGACGTCTCGGCGTGCGGGGACGCGGCCGAGCCGATCGGCCCGCCGGTGCGGGCCACGGTCTCGGTGCGGGCCGGGCCGCCGTCGCGCAGTCCCGTGCCGCCGGTCGCGCAACCGGCGGCGAGCAGCCCGGTGCCGACGAGGACGACCGTCCCCGCCGACATCAGCGCCAGCGGCCTGCGGCCGCCGGCGTCCTTGCCCTGGCCGTTCAGGCCGCGCACCGCTCCCGCCCCTCGTACCGCGCCGTGTGGTCGCCGCGCTCCAGCGCGCGCATGTCGAGGTCCCGGCTCTCCAGCTCCTGCCGGAGGCGGGCCAGTGCGCGGTGCAGGGTGCTCTTCACGGTTCCCGTCGACATCCCGAGCGCCGCTGCCGTCTCCTCGGTGCTCATCTGCTCCCAGTGTCGCAGCACCACGACGCTGCGCTGCTTGGGTGCCAGGACCTTCAGGATGTCCATCAGCAGGGCGCGGTCGGCGCGCTGGTCGGAGCCGTCCTCGACGGAGGCGTCCGGGAGCTGCTCGGTGGGGACCTCGTCCAGCTTGCGGGCGCGCCACCACTCGGTCCGCGTGTTGATCATGACGCGGCGCAGGTAGGCGTCGGCCAGCGCCTTGTCGGCGATGCCGTCCCAGCGGCCGTAGGTGCGCACCAGCGCGGTCTGGAGGAGGTCCTGGGCGTCGGTGGGGTCCGCTACGAGGCGCCGGGCGCTGCGCAGCAGCGCGTCCTGCCGGGTGCGTACGTACTCCTCGAATTCGAGTACCTCGCCGTGCGCCATCTCAGACCGCCTCCGTTCCGTCCCACCGTGCATCCGCCGCTTGTGGTTCCGAAGGTACGGAGGCGTTGTCACGGCACTGTGCGGGTCAGCCTTCGGTGGGCGCACGGACACCCGTAGATTGTGTAACAACGCCGCTGAGCTGCGGTTTCCCGGGCCGAAGCGGAGCCGCAGAGTCAACTTCGTGCGGCTCCGAGTACCCGGTCGGGCGTCAGCCGCGCGGCAGCCGGTACATGCCCTGCGCGAGCGGCTCCACCAGTCCGTCGGAGACCAACCCGTCCAGCGCCCTCGCCCGCTGCACCGGCTCGTCCCACACGGTGTCGAGCACCGACTGCGGAACCGGTCCCACCGCCTCCCGGAGCACCGCGAGGAGCCGGCCGCGCACCTGCCGGTCCGTTCCGGCGTACGTCTGGCCCCGCCGCGGCGGCCCGTCGTGCGGCGGCTTCCCGGCGAGCCGCCACGCGCACTGCCCGGCCACCGGACAGCGGTCGCAGTCCGGGGACTTGGCCGTGCACACCAGCGCGCCCAGCTCCATCGAGGCCGCCGCCCAACGTGCCGCGGTCGCCTCGTCGTCGGGCAGCAGGGCCCGGGCCAGGCGCCGTTCGGCGGCCGTGGTGGCGTTCGGCGGGTACTCGACGCCGGTCGCGGTGCGGGCGAAGACGCGGCGGACGTTGGTATCCAGCACCGCGTGCCGCTGCCCGTACGCGAAGGAGGCCACCGCCGCCGCCGTGTACTCGCCGATCCCGGGCAGCGCGAGCAACTGGGCGTGCTCGCGCGGTACGTCGCCCCCGTGCCGTTCCGTTATCGCGACGGCCGCGCCGTGCAGGCGCAGGGCCCGGCGCGGGTAGCCGAGCCGGCCCCAGGCCCGGACGGCCTCGCCGGGGGCCTCGGCGGCGAGGTCGGCGGGGCGGGGCCATCGGGCGAGCCACTGCTCGTACACCGGCAGGACCCGGCTGACCGGGGTCTGCTGGAGCATGAACTCGCTGACCATGACCCCCCAGGGGCCGGCCTCGGGGCGGCGCCAGGGCAGGTCGCGGGCGTGCTCGTCGAACCACGCGATGACGGGGGAGTGCAGCGCGTGGGAGACGTCGGAGGAGGGGAAGGTGGATGCAGTCATGGCACACGCATCCTGGCACGTTTCGCCCCCTTCGCGCCGGTCCCCGACGCCGGAGCACGTCTTCCCGGAGCCGAAGGCCGTACCCGGCCGGGCGTGGCGGGCCGCCCCCGCTCACCGACCGTAGACGTCACCGGTACCCGGTCCGGCTCCTCGTATGGCCGGATCCTTACGGCCGGATGGGGCCGGCAGGATGATCATCGGCAAAACAAGCCGGTTGCGCGGCATGTGGGGCGCTGATCGCGCTCCCGGTTCTCGTAAAGTTCCGTTCGTGGGATCACTGCGCAATCCGGTCGGGCCGCTCCCCTCCTCCATCTACTGGCGACGGAGGGCTGTGCTGGCGTCCGTCGCCGCGCTCCTCGCGCTCCTCGCCGTATGGACCGTCAGTTCCGGCGGGGGGAAGTCGAGTACGAACGGCGAGGGCAAGGGCGGGCCGCGTCCGGCCGCCACGATCACCCCCGGCCCCTCGGGCTCCGGCCCGGCGATCAGTCAGGCGCCCGGCGGCCGGGACTCCGGTTCCGGTTCCGGTTCCGGTGGCGGCGCCGGGACGGCGGCCGGTGCGGGTACGGGCGCCGGCGCGGGCAAGAACGGCGAGACGGGCGGCGGGGGTTCGGGCGACGGCTCCGGCTCCGGCGGTTCCGGCGCCGCGGCCCAGGTCCCCGCGGACGCCGCACTGCCCGCCTGCGCGCCGGGCGTGATGCAGTGGGAGGTCAAGAGCGTGAAGAACGAGTACGAGGCGAACGAGAAGCCCCGGCTCGAACTGGTCGTCCGCAACGTGTCGGGCACCACCTGCAAGGTCGGACTCGGCCCGAAGCAGGCCGTCATGACGATCACTCAGGCGAGCGGCAACAAGCCGGTCTGGTCGGGCGCGGACTGCCCGGCGGGCGCGGGCAACGTCTTCTACCGGCTGCCGGCGCAGGGCGAGGCGAAGCAGTCGCTGGAGTGGGACCGCAAGCCGAGCGCGCCCGACCAGTGCCAGACGCCCCCGGCGGGCTCGGCCGCCCCGGACACGTACGTCGTCGAGGTCAAGGCGCCCGGCATGCCGGTCGCCCGCACCTCGTTCGTCCTCAAGCAGGACTGAGTCCCGAACGGGGCCGGATCGGGCCGGGCCGGGTCGGGCCGGTCCGCCGGCCCCCCGGACGGTTACACGTAGCGTTCGAGGATCGAGGACTCCGCCAGGCGGGACAGGCCCTCGCGGACGCTGCGCGCGCGGGCCTCGCCCACGCCGTCCACGGTCTGGAGGTCGTCCACGCTCGCGGCCAGCAGCTTCTGCAGGCCCCCGAAGTGCTCGACCAGCCGCTCGATGATGGCCCCGGGCAGCCGCGGCACCTTCGCCAGCAGCCGGTAGCCGCGCGGCGACACGGCCGAGTCCAGGGTCTCCGGCGAGCCCGTGTACCCGAGGGCCCGCGCGACGATCCCCAGCTCCAGCAGCTCCGGATGCGTCAGCGCGTCCAGCGCCGGCAGCGCCTCCTCCACCGTGCGGGAACGCTTCGCCGTCGGTTCCGGGACGTAGTCCCGGATCACCAGCTCCCGTTCCTGCTCGATGCCGACCGTCAGCTCGTCCAACTGGAGCGACAGCAGGCGCCCGTCGGTGCCGAGTTCCACCACGTATTCGGCGATTTCCGTGGCAATACGGCGAACCATTTCCAGCCGCTGCGCGACCGCCGTCACGTCGCGCACCGTGACCAGGTCCTCGATCTCCAGCGCCGACAGCGTGCCCGCGACCTCGTCCAGCCGCAGCTTGTATCGCTCCAGCGTGGCCAGCGCCTGGTTCGCCCGCGACAGGATCGCCCCTGACTCCTCCAGGACCCGGCGCTCGCCGTCGACGTAGAGCGCGATCAGCCGCATCGACTGGGACACGGACACGACGGGGAAACCGCACTGCTTCGAGACCCGGTCCGCCGTGCGGTGCCGGGTGCCGGTCTCCTCCGTCGGGATCGACGCGTCGGGGACCAGTTGGACGCCCGCCCGCAGGATCTTGGTGAGGTCCTTGTCGAGGATGAGGGCGCCGTCGAGCTTGCACAGCTCGCGCAGCCGGGTCGCGGTGAACTCCACGTCCAGCACGAAGCCGCCGGTACACATCGCCTCGACGGACTTGTCCATCCCGAGGACGATGAGGCCGCCGGTGTTGCCGCGGACGATCCGTTCGAGACCGTCACGCAGGGGCTGACCAGGTGCGACCGCGCTCAGCGAGGCACGCATCATGGCTTCCTGCCTGGAGCTCGCGCCCGACTTACCGGATGCTGCTGCACCGTCCTTGGCTGCCACTGCACTCCTCCGGTCGCGGGTTGCGCCGCCTGCGTACGGCCGGGCGGACCAGCACAAAGTCTACCGGCGCGGTCTGTGCGTCCGCCGTGCCTTGTTCCGTATCGCCGCCGCGGGCTTGCGGAGGGGCGTGCGGGCGGGGCCCCGGGGGCGGTCGCGGGGCGGTCCCGGGACAGCGGCCGGAGCCGGCCCGACGGCCGGGCTACTCCGCCGCCCGCTCCCGGGCCGGCGTACGGGAGCGCCCGCGCGGCAGGACCCGTAGCGCGTCGCCCATGTCCGCGACCTCGATCACTTTCATGCCCGCCGGCACCTTCCCCGGATCGCCCGGCACCAGCGCGTGCGTGAACCCGAGCCGGTGCGCCTCGGCGAGCCGCCGCTGGACGCCGGTCACCCGCCGCACCTCGCCCGCGAGGCCGACCTCGCCGATCGCGACGAGGTTCTTCGGCAGCGGGACGTCACTCGCCGCCGAGGCCAGCGCCAGCGCGATCGCCAGGTCCGCGGCCGGCTCGGTGAGCTTCACCCCGCCGACCGTCGCGCTGTAGATGTCCCGCTTGCCCAGCGCCGTGATCCGGCCGCGCTGCTCCAACACCGCCAGCATCATCGAGACGCGCGAGGTCTCCAGGCCCGAGGTGGTCCGGCGCGGCGACGGGATCTGCGAGTCCACCGTCAGCGCCTGCACCTCGGCGACCAGCGGCCGCTTGCCCTCCAGCGTCACCGTCAGACAGGTACCCGGCACCGCCTCCGCACGGCGGGTCAGGAACAGCCCGCTCGGATCGGCGAGCCCCGTGATGCCCTCGTCGTGCAGCTCGAAGCAGCCGACCTCGTCGGTGGCCCCGTACCGGTTCTTCACACCGCGCACCAGGCGCAGCCGCGCGTGCCGGTCGCCCTCGAAGCTCAGCACCACGTCCACCAGGTGCTCCAGCAGCCGGGGGCCGGCGATCGCGCCGTCCTTCGTGACGTGGCCGACGAGCAGGGTCGACATGCCGCGTTCCTTGGAGGCCCGGATCAGCGCCCCGGCCACCTCGCGGACCTGCGCCATGCCACCGGGCGCGCCGTCGATCTCGGGGGAGGCGACGGTCTGTACGGAGTCCAGGATCAGCAGCGAGGGCTTGACGGCGTCCAGGTGTCCGAGGACGGCCGACAGGTCGGTCTCGGCGGCGAGGTACAGGTGGTCGTTGAGCGCGTTGATCCGGTCGGCCCGCAGCCGCACCTGGCTCGCGGACTCCTCGCCCGTCACGTACAGGGTGCGGTGCTCGTCACTGGCCGCCTTCGCCGCGACGTCCAGCAGCAGCGTGGACTTGCCGACGCCCGGCTCGCCGGCCAGCAGTACGACGGCCCCCGGCACGAGCCCGCCGCCCAGCACCCGGTCCAGCTCGTCCACGCCGGTGCTGCGGGCGGTCGCCGTACGGCCGTCGACCTGCGCGATGGGGACGGCGGGGGCCGAGACCCGACCGGCCGCGGTGGTCCGCACCGCGGGCGCGCCCATCTCCTCGATGGTCCCCCACGCCTGGCACTCGGGGCACCGGCCGAGCCATTTCGCGGTCGTCCAGCCGCACTCGGAGCAGCGGTAGGACGGCCGGTCCTTGGCGGATGAACGAGATGTACGGGCAGCCATGCGCACACCGTAGCCGCCGCCACCGACACCGCCGCCGGCCGTGCTGCCGGCAGTGCCGCCGGCCGTGACGCCGGCACCGCCTCGGGCCGGCGGTCGGCCGCCGCGTCAGGGGAGCTGTCAGCACGAGCCCGATCTGTTCACCCGTAAGGGCTAAAACCGCTGAAGGCTTCCGGACCGTCACCGGCCCGCCGCCTACGGTCGCCGAGTGAACAGCAGCAGCCAACCACACCCCCCGGCGCGCACCGGCGCACACCGGGCGCACGGGCGCACGCCCTCCCGGGGACCGGAACCGGCCCCCGCGGGCGAGCAGCCGCCCCCCTTCCGGCACGAGCCCTACCTCGACGGACTGTTCACCTACTGCCTGTCGGTGCTGTGCGACCACGACACCGCCACCGACGTGCTCGGTGATGTCCTCGCCGTCGCCGAACGGTATCCCGGCCGGTGCCCCGACGAAGGGGCCCGGCGGGCCTGGCTCTACGCCCTGGCCCGCTGGGGCTGTCTCACCCGGCTGGGCGAAGAACGGCGTACCCGGCAGGGGGCGCATTCCGCCCGGCGCACGCCGGAGCACACCGGGGAAGAGCGTGCGCCGGAGGCGCTTGACGTCAGCGCCTACCGCCGTACCGAACTGGCCCGCCTCGCGTGGCCAGAAGCCGCCGGAACCACCCCCGAGCAGCGCGAAGCCCTCGAACTCGCCGTCCGACACCGCCTCGCCGTGTCCGAACTGGCCGCCGTCCTCGGCACCCAGGCCGCCACCGCCCGGGAACTGCTGACCGGCGCCGCCTGCGAGGTGGAGCGCACCCGCGCCGCCCTCGCCGTCGTCGAGACCGGCAACTGTCCGGCCGTCTCCCGGCTCACCGGCGACGGCCAGGTGCTGCTGTCCACCACCCTGCGCGCCGAACTCGTCCGCCACGTCGACGACTGTCCGCGCTGCCGCCGGGTCGCCGAGCGGGTGGGCGCCGCGGCCCCCTGGCCCGGCTCCGGCGGTGTCCACACCCCGGGCCTCCCCCTGGTCCCTGCCCCCCGCACCGCCGTACACGCCGCGATGCTGCGCTCCGGCCGGCGCCGCCGGGGCGCAACCGGCCCGCGCTTCGACCGCGCCGGCTTCCCGATGGACCCCAAGGACCGCGCGGCCCGTCGCGAGCGGCTGCGGGCCCGGGCGGTCACCACCACCGTGGTCGCCACCGTGGTCGCGGCGCCCGTCCTCGCGCTGTGGGCCGCCTACCGGGGCGCCCCCAGCATCGGCGAACCCGTCGGGGGCGGTGCCCGGATCTCGGCCGGCGAATCGGAGCCGGCGCCCGCGCACATCGACGGGCACCCCCTCGCCGCCTACGAGAACGCCGGCAACACCGCGCACACCACCGGCGAGCCCGGTTTCGCGCCGGGCGCGGACGTACCGGACGTCTCCGTGGAGGTGATCAGCCCCGGCGTGTCCGGCACCCCGCAACCCGGTGGTCCGGGCGCCCGGAGCCACATCGGCGTCACCGCCGAGACCCGCGGCGGCGCCACGCTGCTCACCCTCACCGCCTCCGGCGGCGCCCCGGTGGCCTGGCGGCTGTGGTCGGACGCGCCGTGGCTCCGGGCGAGCCGGAGCGCGGGCACCTTGGCGCCTGGAGAATCGGTCACCCTGTGGATCACCGTGGACAGCGACGCCCAGCCGGTGGGCGCCTGGACGGCCCGGGTCGGTATCGACCCCGACGGCGCGGTGGTCTCCATCCGGGGCCGCGGTCGCCCGGCGCCGACGCCCACGCCGCCGGCGACGCCGGACCCCACGCCGACCCCGAGGCCGCCGAGTCCCACGCCCACGCCGACACCACCGAGCCCCACCCCGGATCCGACGCCGACCCCGACGCCGCCGAGTCCCACGCCCACGCCCACGGCACCCGAAGGAACGGTTTCCCCGGACCCGGGCCCCGACGCCTCGGGCTCGCCGGCGTAACGGCCGCCCGGACGGCCACCCGGGCGGCCGTCCGGACCGCGGTCACAGCACTAGCCGGCGGCGGGCGGGTCCGCCGGGTGCGGGGCCATCGGCAGCAGTGACGCCAGCCGCGCCTCGCACAGCTTCACCAGCTCCGCGTACGCCGCCTCGCCCATCAGCTCCGTCAGCTCGGGCCGGTAGGACACGTACACCGGCTGCCCGGCGCCGTGTGCGGAGCTGGCCGAGGTGCACCACCAGTGCAGGTCGTGGCCGCCCGGGCCCCAGCCGCGCCGGTCGTACTCGCCGATCGACACCTGGAGCACCCGGGTGTCGTCGGGCCGGTCGATCCAGTCGTACGTACGCCGGATCGGCAACTGCCAGCACACGTCGGGCTTCGTCTCCAGCGGCTCCTGGCCGCTGTTCAACGCCAGGATGTGCAGCGAGCAGCCCGCGCCGGCCGGGAAGCCGGGCCGGTTCAGGAAGATGCAGGCGCCGTCCCAGCGGCGCGTCTGCCTCTCCCCGTCGTCGTCCAGCTGCGTCCACCCCGACTCGCTGCCGACGTCGTGGAACTGCCACAGCTCCGGCGTCAGGCGTGCCACGTGCCCGGCCACGCGCTTCTCGTCGTCCTCGTCGGAGAAGTGCGCGCCGAGCGTGCAGCAGCCGTCCGCCGCCCGACCGGCCTGGATGCCCTGGCAGCCGCTGCCGAAGATGCACGTCCAGCGGGAGGTCAGCCAGGTCAGGTCGCAGCGGAAGACCTGTTCGTCGTCGGCGGGGTCGGGGAACTCCACCCAGGCCCGGGGGAAGTCGATCCCCTTCTCGTCGGCCACGACCTTCGGCTTCTTCTTGGGGGTCTTGGACATGTTGGCCTTCTTCGTATTCGGCACAAACCCAAGCCTAAGCGCCCCTTACCTCACCCCTACGCGACGAGCCCAGTAGCGTTTCCGGTTATGAGACTCGGTGTCCTTGACGTGGGTTCGAACACGGTTCATCTGCTGGTGGTGGACGCGCATCCCGGCGCGCGCCCGCTGTCGGCGCACTCCCACAAGGTGGAGCTGCGGCTCGCGGAGCTGTTGGACGAGCGCGGCTCGGTCACCCCGGAGGGCATAGAGCAGCTGGTCTCGGTGATCGGCGACGCCGTCCAGGCCGCCGAGGACAAGGGCTGCGAGGACCTGCTGCCGTTCGCGACGAGCGCGGTGCGGGAGGCGACGAACGCGGACGAGGTACTGGCCCGGGTCAAGGCCGAGACCGGCATCGACCTGCCGATCCTCAGCGGCGACGACGAGGCCCGGCTCACGTTCCTCGCCGCGCGGCGCTGGTTCGGCTGGTCGGCGGGCAAGCTGCTGGTCCTGGACATCGGCGGCGGCTCGCTGGAGATCGCGTACGGCATCGACGAGGAACCCGACGCGGCGGTGTCCCTCCCGCTGGGCGCGGGCCGCCTCACCTCGGCGTGGCTCCCGGGCGACCCGCCGGCGCCGGCCGACGTGAAGGCGCTGCGCCGCCACGCGCGGGCGCGGATCGCCCGTACGGTCGGGGAGTTCAGCCGCTTCGGGACGCCGGACCATGTGGTGGCGACGTCGAAGACCTTCAAGCAACTGGCCCGGATCGCGGGCGCGGCCCGCTCGGCGGAGGGCCTGTACGTCCAGCGGGACCTGACGCGCAAGGCGCTGGAGGAGTGGGTCCCGCGCCTGGCGACGATGACCACCGCCGAGCGGGCCGCCCTCCCGGGCGTCTCGGAGGGCCGGGCGCACCAGCTGTTGGCGGGGGCGCTGGTGGCGGAGGGCGCGATGGACCTCTTCGGCGTGGACGAACTCGAAATCTGCCCCTGGGCCCTCCGCGAGGGCGTCATCCTCCGCCGCCTGGACCACCTCCCGACCTGAGCCTCCGGCGGTCGTGCGCCCGCAGCCGTGGCCGCCGGTGGCAGGCCCGACCCGCCCGTCCGGGCCCCCGCCCGTGCCCCCCGGCGACCACCCCAGCCCCGACCCGCCCCTGCGGCGCCTGTTCCCGGCTTCGCCGGGCACGGACCTGCGCCTGCGGCGTGGCGTTCCGTGGATTCGGCCCTGCCCGCACCGGGCCACTTCAGCCCCGCCGGCGTTTGAGTGGGGGTCCCCCCGGACGGAGTCTGGGGGAGGGTCCGGGCGGAGCCCGGTGCCCGGCGGAGCCGGGTTGGCCGTACCCCGCCCCGGGCACGGGTGCGGACCGCCGCCCACCTCAGGCCCGGCCCGGTACCGGCCGCCGGGGCGAGGTGCTCCCGGACAGGGGCGCGGCCGGGACGCGTCCCCGAGCCCGGCCCCGGGGGCCGCCGCTCGCGACCCGCCGCCCCGCCGGGGCAGCGGCCCGTACCCCCGCCCCGCCCCGCCGGGGCAGCCGTCCGTCCCCACCCCGCCCGGCCAGGGGCCAGGGCCGCCCCGTCGGGGCATGGGCGCGGCCCGTACCCCCGCCCCCGCCCGGCCGGGGCAGCGGCATCGGTAACCTGTCCCCGTGGCAAAACCACCCCGGACCCCGACTCCCAAGGTCGCCCTCTCCACCGCCTCCGTATACCCGGAGTCCACGGCGACCGCCTTCGAGATCGCCGCGCGCCTCGGCTACGACGGCGTCGAGGTGATGGTCTGGACGGACCCGGTCAGCCAGGACATCGACGCGCTGCGCCGCCTCTCCGACCGGCACGGCGTCCCGGTGCTCGCCATACACGCCCCCTGCCTCCTCATCACGCAGCGCGTGTGGTCCACCGACCCCTGGACCAAGCTCCGCCGCGCCCGGGCCGCCGCCGAACGGCTCGGCGCGAGCACCGTCGTCGTGCACCCCCCGTTCCGCTGGCAGCGCCAGTACGCCCGCGACTTCGTCACCGGCATCTGGCGCATGGCCGACGAGACCGACGTCCGGTTCGCCGTCGAGAACATGTACCCCTGGCGCTACCGCGACCGCGAGATGCTCGCGTACGCGCCCGAGTGGGACGTGACCAAGGACGACTACCGCCACTTCACCGTAGACCTCTCGCACACCGCGACCGCCCGCACCGACGCCGCCGCCATGGTCGACCGGATGGGCGACCGCCTCGCCCACATCCACCTCGCCGACGGCAACGGCTCCGCCAAGGACGAGCACCTCGTCCCCGGCCGCGGCACCCAGCCCTGCGCCGAGTTGCTCGCCGGCCTCGCCCGCACCTCCTTCGACGGGCACGTGGTGATCGAGGTCAACACCCGCCGCGCGATGTCCTCCGCCGAACGCGAGGCGGACCTCGCCGAGGCACTCGCCTTCACCCGCGCCCACCTCGCCGCCGTCCCGGCCCCCGCGCCCAACCCGGCCCGCCGCCCATGACCGAACCCGCACCCCGCCCCCGCCGCGGCCCCGGCCGCCCCCGCCAGGACGAGGCCGACGAGGGCCCCGGCACCCAGGAGCGCATCCGCGTCGCCGCCCGCGCCGAGTTCGCGGCGCGCGGCTACGACAAGACGTCCGTGCGCGGGATCGCGAAGGCCGCCGGCGTGGATCCGGCGCTGGTCCACCACTACTTCGGCAGCAAGGACGACCTCTTCGCCGCCGCGATCGAGTTGAGCCTGGAGCCCGCCCTCGTCGTCCCGCAGATCCTCGGCGGCGGCCCCGAGGGCATCGGCGAACGGCTCGCCCGCTACTTCCTCGGCGTGTGGGAGAACCCCGTCACCCGGGTGCCGTTGGTCGCCGTCGTGCGGTCGGCGCTCACCCACGAGGCGGCGGCGAAGGTACTGCGCGGGCTGATCCTGCGCCGGGTCCTGGAGCGGATCGCCGCCGACCTCGACGTGCCCGACCCCACCTTCCGCGCGGAGCTCGCCGCCTCCCACATGATCGGCATCGCGGTGCTGCGCTACGTGGTCCAGGTCGAGCCCCTCGCTTCGGCCGATCCGGAGTCCATCGTCGCCCTCGTGGCACCTACGCTGCAGCGCTACCTGACCGAGGACTGAGCCGCCCGTCCCGGCATCCGGACACCCTGTCCGCATCCCGGGCGAGGAGCGTAGCCTCGTAACCGAGCCTTATCCACAGTCGCGGCGGCGTGCGAACGCCACCGTACTCATGGGGAGTGAACCCGATGCCCGAGCTGAGGTCCCGCACCGTCACCCACGGCCGCAACATGGCAGGCGCACGTGCGCTGATGCGCGCTTCGGGCGTAGCGAGCGCGGACATCGGGAAGCCGATCATCGCGGTCGCCAACTCCTTCACCGAGTTCGTCCCCGGCCACACCCACCTGGCCCCGGTCGGCCGGATCGTCTCCGACGCCATCCTGGCCGCCGGCGCGATCCCGCGCGAGTTCAACACGATCGCGGTCGACGACGGCATCGCCATGGGTCACGCCGGGATGCTGTACTCCCTGCCCTCCCGCGACCTCATCGCGGACAGCGTCGAGTACATGGTCGAGGCGCACTGCGCCGACGCGCTGATCTGCATCTCCAACTGCGACAAGATCACCCCCGGCATGCTGATGGCCGCCATGCGCCTCAACATCCCGGTCGTGTTCGTCTCCGGCGGCCCGATGGAGGCCGGCCAGGCCACGCTCGTCGACGGCACCGTCCGCAAGCTCGACCTGATCGACGCCATGGTCGACGCCTCCAACGAGAACGTCTCGGACGAGGACGTCCTGCGCATCGAGGAGAACGCCTGCCCGACCTGCGGTTCCTGTTCGGGCATGTTCACCGCCAACTCGATGAACTGCCTCGCGGAGGCCATCGGTCTGGCCCTCCCCGGCAACGGCTCCGTCCTCGCCACGCACACCGCCCGCCGCGCCCTGTACGAGAACGCTGGCCGGACGATCGTGGAGATCACCAAGCGCTACTACGAGCAGGACGACGCGTCGGTCCTGCCCCGCGCGATCGCGAGCCGCCAGGCGTTCGAGAACGCCATGGCCCTCGACATCGCCATGGGCGGCTCCACGAACACGATCCTGCACCTCCTCGCCGCCGCCCAGGAGGCCGGCCTGGACTACGACCTCACCGACATCGACGAGGTCTCGCGCCGCGTCCCGTGCCTCGCCAAGGTCGCGCCGAACGTGGCGCCCGGCGGCACGTACTACATGGAGGACATCCACCGCGCCGGCGGCATCCCCGCCATCCTCGGCGAGCTGCACCGCGGCGGCCTCCTCAACAAGGACGTCACCAGCGTCCACTCCGAGAACCTCGAAGACTGGCTGGCCACCTGGGACGCCCGGTCCGGCACGGCGTCCGAGGAGGCCATGGAGCTGTGGCACGCGGCCCCCGGCTGCAAGCGCTCCGCGACCGCCTTCTCCCAGTCCGAGCGGTGGGAGACCCTCGACCTGGACGCCGCGGGCGGCTGCATCCGCTCCGTCCAGCACGCCTACTCCAAGGACGGCGGACTGGCCGTCCTGCGCGGCAACATCGCCACCGACGGCTGCGTCGTCAAGACGGCCGGTGTCGACGAGTCGATCTGGACCTTCGAGGGCCCGGCCGTGGTCTGCGAATCGCAGGACGAGGCCGTGGACAAGATCCTGCGCAAGGAGATCAAGGCGGGCGACGTCGTCGTCATCCGCTACGAGGGCCCGCGCGGCGGTCCCGGCATGCAGGAGATGCTCTACCCGACCTCCTTCCTCAAGGGCCGCGGCCTCGGCAAGGTCTGCGCCCTGGTCACGGACGGCCGCTTCTCGGGCGGCACTTCGGGCCTGTCCATCGGCCACGCCTCCCCGGAGGCGGCCTCGGGCGGCACCATCGCCCTGGTCGAGGACGGTGACCGGATCCGCATCGACATCCCGAACCGCTCGATCGAACTGCTGGTCTCCGACGAGGAACTGGAGGCCCGCCGCGAGGCCCTCGGCGGCGTCTACGCCCCCAAGAACCGCGAGCGCAAGGTCTCCGCCGCGCTGCGCGCCTACGCCGCGATGGCCACCAGCGCCGACAAGGGCGCGGTCCGCGACGTGTCCCGCCTGGGCTGAGCCCCCCGACCGCTCCCGAACCCCGCCGGCGTCGTCACCACCCGGCGGGGTTCGCCGCGTCCACGGCGAACACCGACCCGTCGGGCGCGGACGCGTACACCGCGCCGTCCGCGACGACGGGCGCGGGCAGGGACGCGGTGAACGTGCCCTGGCCGCCGCCCAGCCGCGGCCTGGTCTGTCCCACCATCCGCCCGTCCGAGGCCGCGACCGCGAGCAGCCGCCCGTCGGGCGCCGTCAGGTAGACCCGCCCGTCGGCGACCGCCGGCCGGGAGGCGACCGCCAGGCCAGTCTCCGACCGCCACCGCTCCCGTTCCGGCCCCACCGCGGCCAGCCCGCCCGCCGAGCCCATGAGGTACACGACGCCGTCGGGGCCCGCCGTCGCCTGCACCTCGTACAGCGGGACCGCCAGACTGACCCGCCGCACCGCACGCGTCGCCAGGTCCACGCGGACCACGGCGTCCGTCTTGCCCTGCGCGTCGTTCGCCAACAGGTACGCGCCGCCCTGCACGGTGGCGACCGGCTGGAGGAGCCCGGCCGTGCGGAGCTGCCAGCGCACCGCACCGTCACCCGGATCGACCGCCGCCACCTGCGTCTTGGAGCCGTCGGGTTCGCGCGTCGCCACGTACAGCGCGGGCCGCCCCGAGGCGTCCGGGCCGGACCACCACACCGAGCCCGTCCCGCCGATCCGCCGGTCCCACTTCCGCGTGCCGGTCGCCGCGTCCAGCAGGGTCACGTTCCCGTCCGGTCCCGCCGTCAGGACGTACCCTCCCTCTGCGACCACCTGGGATCCGCCGGGCAGCTCCCGCTGCCAGCGCCGCGCGCCGGTCGCCGGGTCCAGGGCCTGGAGTACGTCACCGCCCGCCCCGCCCGCGATGACGAGGCCACCCGCGTACAGGGGCGCCCGGGCGGCGGCCGGCCCGGGCGGGGCCTGCGCCGGCACCGTCCAGCCGAGCGAGCCGTTCGCGGGGTCCAGCCGGGCCGCCGTCAGCCCCTGCCCCGCGCAGAACAGCGCGGCGGCCCCCCAGGAGCAGGCCCCGAGCCGCTTTCCGGGGCCGGAGCCGCCCAGCGGCACCGACCAGGGCGCGAAGCCCTTCGCCGGCCCGGCCTGCGCCCGCTTCGGCGTCGGCGCCCCCGGGGACTCCTCGCCCGTCGCGGAGCCGAGGTAGCCGCCGACCGCGCCGCCCGCGAGCAGCACCACCACCCCCGCCGCCCACGCCGTACGGACCCGCCGGCGCGCCGGCCGCCCGCCCTTCGCCCCGCCCGGGTGCCCCCCGACCGGAGCGGCCTCCCGCCGATGCGTGTCGACGTCGGCGGCCTCGGCGACCTCCGAGAGCTTCGCGCCCGCCGCCCCGGCGGCCCGGCGCGGCCGCGGGGTGAACACCTGGGTGTCCTCGCCGGTGGGGTAGGCCAGCTCCCGCATCCGCGCGATCAGCGCGTCGGCGGTCGGCCGCTCGGCCGGGTCCTTCGCCAGGCAGCGGGCGACCAGCGGGACGAGCGGCCCCGGCAACCCCGTCAGATCCGGCTCGCCGTGCACCACCTGGTACGCGACCAGGTAGTGGCTGTCGGAGTCGAACGGGCCGCGCCCGGTCGCCGCGTGCACCAGGACCGCGCCCAGCGCGAACACGTCGGCGGCCGTGCCGACCTCGCGCGGTCGCTGGAACTGCTCCGGCGCCATGAACGGCGGCGTCCCGATCAGCTTGCCCGTCTCGGTCCGCAGGTCGCTGTCGGCGGGCCGCGAGATGCCGAAGTCGATGACCCGCACCCCGTCGGGGGCCATCAGCACGTTGCTGGGCTTGAGGTCCCGGTGCACCACGCCCGCCCGGTGGATGTCCCGCAGCGCCTCCGCCAGCCCGGCGGCGAGCCGCGTCAGCTCGGCGGGGTCCAGCACGCGTTCCCGTACCCGCTCCGACAGCGTCGGCGCGTCGATGAACGAGGTGGCCATCCACGGCCGTTCGGCATCCGGGTCCGCGTCCACCACCGGCGCCGTGAACGCGCCGCTCACCCGCCGCGCGGCCGCGACCTCCTGCCGGAAACGCGCCCGGAACTCCGGGTCCACCGCGTGCTGGGCGTGCACCACCTTGACGGCGAGTTTCAGCCCCGAGCTGGAGGTCGCCAGGTGGACGACGCCCATGCCGCCGGAGCCGAGCACGGATTCGAGCCGGTAATGCCCGGCGTACTCGGGAAAGCCCGCGTAGTCCGCGCGCCGCGCATGCACCACTCACCACCCCCGCCGGAGCCTAGTCGATGGCCCGTGCGACCATCCAAGGGCTTGCCGCCCCGCGCGAGTTGCGCGGGACAACGCCCACGGGGGGAGTTTTCGCATGTCCGTCGAGAACGATTCGAGCCAGATCCAGAGCCTGTCCGGCTCCGGTTTCCCGACGTTCCCGGTCGCTCCGGGTTACCAGGTCAACGTCCGCACCGGCCCGGGTACCGGCTACTCGATCTCCCGCGTCCTGCCGCTCGGCGCGTCCGTCTCCATCCACTGCCAGTGCGACGGCACCACGGTCTCGGGCCCGTACGGCACCACGGACATCTGGGACTGCGTCGGCAACGGCGAGTTCGTGTCGGACGCGTACGTGAAGACGGGCAGCGACGGGTACGTCGCCACCCGCTGCGGCTGACCCGCCGCCTCGGACCGCTGCCGCGGTACCGCCGGTCTGCCAGGTGAGACGCACCCGTCGGGTGCGTCTCCGGCTGGAATAATCGGCGGCGTGAGCGACGACCAGCGAGACCAGACCCCTGCCGGGCCGACCCCCGCCGAGCCGGCCCCGGCCGCCGCCGGACCGCGCCCCGAGCGCCTCCGGTTCTTCGGCACCACCTGGGTCGACCACGACGGCGGCTACGCCCTGCGCCGCGCCGGGGTGGCCGTCGGGTCCCTGGTCTCCGCCTTCGCCGCCGCGTACCTGCTGCGCTTCGCCTACGAGGGGCTGGAGATCGGCGACGTCGGCCCGTTCCTGAGCATCTCCGTCGTGGTCCTCTTCGCGATCGCCAGTGCCATCGCGTTCGTCAAGACCTGGGAGTCGTTCAGCCGCCGCCCCCGGCCGTCCTCCGACGAGGCCGCCCTCAAGGGGCTCAAGGCCATCGGTTTCATCGGCTCCCTCATCGCGTACTTCCTGCGCAGCCTGACCGAGGCCCCGGGCGAGAAGCTCGCCCGCGCCGAGTACGAGCAGGCCCGCGCCGAATTCGCGCGCCGCCGCAGCACCCGTACGGGCAACCCGGCCGCCCGCCGGCCCAAGCGCAAGAAGTAACGCCCGCCCCGCACCCGCACGGTCCGCCACCGGCCCCCCGCCCGACCGGTTGACGCCCCGGCATCGGCGGGAGCATTATTCATCACATGATGAATAAACCGCCCGACGGAGCCGGCCCCGCCGTCCACGCCCACGCCCTCACCGTGCGCCGCGGCACCGGCCGCCGCCCCCGCACCGTCCTCGACGACCTCGCCTTCGCCGTCCCGCGCGGTCGCATCACCGGCCTCCTCGGCCCCTCCGGCTGCGGCAAATCCACCCTCATGCGGGCCGTCGTCGGCACCCAGGCCCACGTCACCGGCACCCTCGACGTCCTCGGCCGCCCCGCCGGCCACCCCGACCTCCGCTCCCGGATCGGCTACGTCACCCAGGCGCCCTCCGTCTACGACGACCTCACCGTCCGACAGAACCTCGACTACTTCGCCGCCGTCCTCGACCCCGGCCGAACCGCCGCCGAACGCCGCCGCGCCGCCGTCACCCGCGCCATCGCCGACGTCGACCTCACCAGCCACGCCACCGCCCTCGCCGGCAACCTCTCCGGCGGCCAGCGCAGCCGCGTCTCCCTCGCCGTCGCCCTCCTCGGCGCCCCCGAACTGCTGGTCCTCGACGAACCCACCGTCGGCCTCGACCCCGTCCTGCGCCGCGACCTGTGGAACCTCTTCCACGACCTCACCACCGGCCGCGGCACCACGATCCTCGTCTCCTCGCACGTCATGGACGAGGCCGAGCGCTGCCACGACCTGCTCCTGATGCGCGAGGGCCGCATCCTCGCCCAGGACACCCCCGACGACCTGCGCACCCGCACCCACTCCGGCACCGTCGAAGAGGGCTTCCTGCGCCTCGTCGACGAGGCCGACACCCGAGCCCGGGAGCAGACCCGATGAACGCATCCCGCACCACCGCCACCGCCGGCCGCGTCCTGCGCCAGCTCCGCCACGACCCGCGCTCCGTCGCCCTGATGCTGCTGGTCCCCGTACTGATGCTGACGCTGCTCCGCTTCGTCTTCGACGCGAACGACCGCACCTTCGACACCATCGGAGCGTCACTCCTCGGGATCTTCCCGCTCATCACCATGTTCCTGGTGACCTCGATCGCCACCCTCCGCGAGCGCACCTCCGGCACCCTCGAACGCCTCCTGGCCATGCCCCTCGGCAAGGGCGACCTCATCGCCGGCTACGCCCTCGCGTTCGGCCTCGTCGCCGTCGTCCAGTCGCTCCTCGCCACCGGACTGGCCCTGTGGTTCCTCGGCCTCGACATCGTCGGCTCCCCCTGGCTGCTCCTGCTCGTCGCCCTCCTCGACGCGCTCCTCGGCACCGCCCTCGGCCTGTTCGTCTCCGCCTTCGCCGCCTCCGAGTTCCAGGCCGTCCAGTTCATGCCGGCGGTGATCTTCCCGCAGCTGCTGCTCTGCGGCCTCTTCGCGGCACGCGACACCATGCACCCGGTCCTCGAAGGCATCTCCGACGTGCTGCCCATGTCCTACGCCGTCGACGGCATGACCCAGGTCCTCACCCACACCGACATGACCGCCGACTTCGTCCGCGACGCCGTCATCGTCGCCGCCTGCGCCCTGCTGGTCCTCGCCCTCGGCGCGGCCACCCTCCGCCGCCGCACCCCCTAGGCCCACCCTGACCGCACTGCGGACACCAGGGCCCGGCGTCCCACCCGGATGCAAGGATGAGGACATGACCCAGACAGTCGCCGTCCTCGGCACCGGAAAGATCGGCGAGGCCCTGCTCAGCGGGATGATCCGCGGCGGTTGGCCGGCCGGCAAGCTCCTCGTCACCGCCCGCCGTGCCGAACGGGCCGCGGAACTCCACGACCGCTACGGCGTCGAGGCCGTCAGCAACGCCGAGGCCGCAAGGCGCGCGGACACCCTCATCCTCACCGTCAAACCGCAGGACATGGGCAAGCTCCTCGACGAGCTCGCCCCGCACGTCCCCGCCGACCGGCTGGTCATCAGCGGCGCCGCCGGAGTCCCCACCTCCTTCTTCGAGGAACGACTCGCCCCGGGCACCCCCGTCGTCCGCGTCATGACGAACACCCCCGCCCTCGTCGACGAGGCCATGTCCGTCATCTCCGCCGGCAGCCACGCCACCGCCGCACACCTCGCCCACACCGAGGAGATCTTCGGCGGCGTCGGCAAGACCCTGCGCGTCCCCGAGTCCCAGCAGGACGCCGCGACCGCCCTCTCCGGCTCCGGTCCCGCCTACTTCTACTTCCTGGTCGAAGCCATGACGGACGCCGGCATCCTGCTCGGCCTGCCCCGCGCCCAGGCCCACGACCTGATCGTCCAGGCCGCCATCGGCGCCGCCGTGATGCTCCGCGACAGCGGCGAGCACCCGGTCAAACTCCGTGAGGCCGTCACCTCCCCGGCCGGCACCACCATCAACGCCATCGTCGAGCTGGAGAAGCACGGCGTCCGCGCGGCCCTGATCGCCGCCCTGGAAGCCGCCCGGGACCGCAGCCGCGAACTCGCCTCCGGCAACAGCTGACAGCGGTACGGTCCCGCGGGGCGGGACCGTACGCCGGCCGCTTCCGCTTCAGGGCTCCAGCAACCCGATGGCCCGGTACGCCCGGTCCACCACCGGCCGCGCCAACCCCCGGGCCCGCTCCGCCCCGGCCCGCAACACCCGCTCCACACCGCCGGGATCGGCCGCCAGCTCCGCGTGCCGCTCCCGCACCGGGCGCAGCAACTCCACCACCGCCTCGGCGACGTCCCGTTTGAGCGCCCCGTAGCCGGTGTACCCGGCGGCCAGCGCGCCCGGCTCGCCGCCCGTACAAGCGGCGAGGATGTCGAGCAGGTTCGCCACCCCCGGGCGGGTGGCCCGGTCGTAGACGACCCCGCCCTCCCCGCTGTCCGTGACGGCCCGCATCACCTTCTTGGTGATCACCGCCGGCTCGTCGAGCAGATAGACGATCCCGGCCGCGTTCTCGTGCGACTTCCCCATCTTGGACGTCGGGTCCTGGAGGTCCATGACCCGCGCGGCCACGGTGGGCAGCACCACCCGAGGCACGGTGAAGGTGTGCCCGTACCGCTGGTTGAACCGGACCGCCAGATCGCGCGCCAGCTCCACGTGCTGCCGCTGGTCCTCACCGACCGGCACCTCGGCCGTCTCGTACGCCAGGATGTCGGCGGCCATCAGCACCGGGTACGTCAGCAACGACAGCCGCACCCCGTCTCCGGCCGCCCGCGCCCTGGCCGTCTTCTCCTTGTACTGGATCATCCGCCGCAGCTCACCGTCGGTGGCGGTGCACTCCAGCAGGTACGCGAGCCGGGTGTGCTCGTCCACGTGGCTCTGCACGAACAGCGTGCACCTGCGCTCGTCCAACCCGGCGGCGAGGAACAGGGTGGCCGCCTGCCTGGTGAGCCGCCGCACCCGCGCGGGATCGTGGTCGACGGTCAGCGCGTGCAGGTCCACCACGCAGAACAGCGCGTCGTCCGGCTCGCCTTCGACCGCGACCCACTGCCGCAGGGCGCCCAGGTGGTTCCCCAGGGTCAGGTGCCCGCTCGGCTTGATCCCGCTGAAGATCCTCGTCATGTCCTGTCTCCTCGTGTGAGTGTCCGGTCGGCCGTGCGGCCGGCCGGTCGACGGCGCCGCGTGGGGCGACCGAGCCACTCCCGGGGGGAGAAACAGAAACGGCCGCCGAAGCGGCGGCCGTGAGCGCATGCGTGCTCGGGTGCAGATCGGCCGCCGTCAGGCGGCCCACCAACGAAGGTCGAGCGTGAGCGCGTGCGTAGTCATGGACAGAGGCTAGCGGTGCGCGCCCACCGCCCGCCAGGGTTGACACACCTGTGGCAGGTCCGTAAGGTTCTTCGAGTTGTCCGAAGTGAGCGCCGACCCCGGTCGGTCCCCGGACAGCCATTCCGCACTACACATTCGAACGAACGACGCACTGTGTCGTCTTGTTTTCATGCGTATTTGCGAATGAGGAATCCGCGTACGAGTACGCAGCCGCCGATTGGCTTCGGGGGCAGGGAATCCGCTACTGTCTCACTCGCCGCAAGGGCCCAACAGCCCGACCGGCACATCCCGCTGACCGGGAGTCAGGCCCGAAAGGATCTGATAGAGTCGGACCCGCCGGAAAGGGAAAGCGCGAAAGCGAAGAACTGGAAAGCGAACCCCGCTTCGACCGGGAATCGGACGCGAAAGAGTCTGATAGAGTCGGAAACGCAAGAACAAAACGAAGAACAAAGGAAGCGCCCGGAGGAAAACCCGCGAGGGTGAGTAC
Organism: Streptomyces sp. NPDC058279; assembly: GCF_042881255.1. Taxonomy (NCBI): domain Bacteria; kingdom Bacillati; phylum Actinomycetota; class Actinomycetes; order Kitasatosporales; family Streptomycetaceae; genus Streptomyces; species Streptomyces sp. NPDC058279. The sequence goes on from NZ_JBHVYA010000022.1 coordinate 86,627, forward strand.
GAAGGAAGCG